>CAXUDL010000001.1:0-47540 GCA_964249855.1 uncultured Rhizobacter sp.
GTGCGGCGACGACGCCGGTCGCGAAGCACGCCGTCAGCAGGTAGCCGCCGGTCGGTGCTTCCCAGTCGAGCATTTCGCCGGCACAGGCAACGCCGGGCAGCGCGCGGCACATCAGTGCATCGTCGAGCGCCTCGAGCCGCACGCCACCACCGCTGCTGATCGCCTCTGCGATCGGACGCGGCGCGACGACAGTCAACGGCAACGCCTTGATCGCGGCGGTGAGTTGCGCCGCATTGGCGAACACCGCGGCGGGCAGCGCTTCGCGCAGCAGGCCGGCCTTGACGCCGTCGAGACCGAGACGGCTCTTCAGGTGCGTCGAGAGCGACCGGCTGCCGCGCGGCCGCTCGACCTCGGCGCGGACCTCGGCGACCGTCCGGCCTGCGAGCAGGTCGATCTCGAGCACGGCATGGCCGTGCAGCGCGATCGCGTCCCGCGCCTGTGCCGACACGGCATAGACGGCGCCGCCCTCGATGCCGCGGTCGGTGACGACGCACTCGCCGGCATGCATGGCAGGCAAGCCGGCCAGGCCGATCGCGATGTTCTTCAGCGGCCACCCGGCGAACCGCTCGCGGAAGAGCGCTGTCCAGCCGGGAATGCACGTGCCGTCGGCCGTACGCCGGCCGACGTCGAAGCCGCAGTTCGACGGCACGAGCGGCGCGACGGCGACGCCGCGCGCCGCGAGCCAGGGCACCCAGGCGCCATCCGAGCCGAGTCGCGGCCAGCTGCCGCCGCCGAGCGCGAGCACGACGGCGTCCGGCGCGGCGACGACGTCGCTGCCATCGGCGAGCTCGAAGCGCAGGCGGTGGCCGGTGGCGTCGGCCCAGCCCGCCCAGCGGTGCCGCATGTGCAAGCGCACGCCCTGCGCACGCAGCCGTTGCAGCCAGGCGCGCAACAGCGGTGCCGCCTTCAGGTCGACCGGAAAGACGCGGCCGGAGCTGCCGACGAAGGTCGGCACGCCGAGGCCCCCGGCCCACGCGCGAAGGTCATCGGGATCGAACGCGGCGAGCCAGCGGGCGGCATCGGACTCTCGGGCGCCGTACCGCGCCGGGAAAGCCGAGACCGCTTCGCCATGGGTGAGGTTCAGGCCGCCCTTGCCAGCCAGGAGGAACTTGCGGCCCACCGACGGCATGGCGTCGAACAGGTCGACCGCCGCGCCTGCGGCGCTCAGCACCTCGGCGGCCATCAAGCCGGCTGGGCCGCCGCCGACGACCGCGACGCGGGCCGCGGCGGTCGCTCCGACGACGGCGGTCACGCGGGCGGAGGGCTTCCGTGCGCCGGACGCAGCGACTCCGCGTCGCCGAGGCCCGGCCGGCTGGTCGCGTTGTCGAGGTGCAGGACGGCCATCGCGTTGCTGGCGGTCGTCGCCAGGGTGTTGATGGTTCCGGTTCGAAGCGCGCCGAGCATCGCCGTCACCTTGCTCGACTCGGCGGCGATGGCGATGACATTGGGGATGCGCAACAGGTCTTGTGCATTCAAGCCGACGACGCGCCCCTGGATCGGCGTCATCGCCGGCTTGCCCTGGATGTCGATGAAGTCGTAGCCCATCATGTCGCCGACCGCGCCGCTGCGCTTGGCTTCGGTGATCTCGGGGGCGCTGAACCAGCCCATGCGGACGACGTTGCTGTCCTCGCTCATGTCGCCGACGCCGACGAGGGCGATGTCGGCACGCCGCGCCTTGTCGAGCGTCTGCCGGACGGTGTCGTTCTCCAGCAGTTCGGCGCGCAACGCGCGATCGGTCACCATGGCCGGCGCATAGAGCGTCTCACTCTCGCCGCCGAAGCGCGCGGCCAGGCGCCTGCAGGTGTGGTCGGCGTTCATCGTCTCGCCGCCGCGGTAACTGCCCCCGATGGCGCAGACGAAGGTCGCCTGCCGCCGCGTCGCGTTCATCGCATGTTCGCTGACGGCGCTCACGTTGCGGCCCATGCCGACTGCGACGATGGCACCGCCGCGCAGATTGCGGTCCAGCCAGGTCGCGACGAGACCGGCGAGGATCGCCCGCTGCTTGTCGAGGTCGGGGTGATCGACGCTGAGCAGGGCACGGGTGATGCCGAAGCGTCGGACCAGGTCCTGCTCGAGATTGACGGTCAACGTCGGGTAATGCTGGACCCTGATCTCGACGATGCCGAGATCTTGCGCCCGCTTGAGCATGCGCCCGACCGTCGCCCTGCTGATCCCGAAGCGTTCCGACAACGCATCCTGCGTCTGCCCGTCGACGTAGTAGAGCGTCGCGAGGCGGGTGAGCTCCTCGAGCGGCATCGATGGATTCGTCGAGGTGCCGACGCGGGCCCGCGGGCGCACGACGTCGTCGCTCATGGTCGTCCATGCCGGCCGGCCGACACTGCTACGGAGCGTCGCGCAGGCGCCGTTCGTGTCCGGCGAGCGCGTCGAGCTTCGGCTTCGAGCGCGGTTCGAAGTCGCTCGACAGGAACGACTGGATGATCGCCTTCGCCAGTTCGTTGCCCACCACCCGCGCGCCGATGGCGAGGATCTGGGCATCGTTGCTTTTGCTCGCCCGCTCGGCCGAATAGGTGTCGTGCGCCTGCGCGGCACGAATGCCGGGCACCTTGTTCGCGGAAATCGCCATGCCGATGCCGGTTCCGCAGAACAGGAGTCCTCGCTGGGCCTCGCCCCGGAGGATCGCCTCGGCCACCGCGACGCCGATGTCCGGATACAGAACCGGGGCGGCGTCGTGGGTACCGAAGTCGATCACTTCGTGCCCTTGCGTGCGCAAGTGACTCAAGACGACCTGCTTCATCTCGAACGCCGCCTCGTCGCAGCCGATCGCAATCTTCATGACACTCCCTTGGGTCGAGCTCCGGACACGCGCTGCTCGCCGCGGCAGCCCGCCGGTTCATTGCACCGTGTAGCCGCCGTCGATGACGAGGTTCGCGCCGTTGATCATGCCTGCAAGGCCGCTGGCGAGATAGAGCGCGGCTCCGGCGATCTCCACCGGCTCGGCGAACCGGCCCACCGGGATCCTCCGCTTCATCGCCTCGCCGACCTCGCCGGCCCAGGCTTTCTTGCCGAGTTCGGTCTCGACGACCGTCGGCGAGATCGCGTTCACCGTGATGCCCTTGCCCGCCCATTCGATCGCGAGCACCTGCGTGAGCGACACGACCGCGGCCTTGCTCGCGCAGTACGCGACGTGACGAGGCAAGGCCACGACCGCCGCCTGCGACGCGAGATTGATGATCCGCCCGCCGCCCTGTCGCTCCATCCAGGGCAGGACCGCCTGGGCGAGGAAGAACGGCGCCTTGAGGTTGATCGCCATGGTCGCGTCCCAGTCGGACTCGGAGATCCGTTCCGCGTCGTCGAGCCGCACGATCCCGGCGTTGTTGACGAGCACGTCGATGCGGCCGAGCTTCGATCCCACCTCCGTCGCCGCATTGCGGACTTGCGCAAGGTCGCCGACGTCGCACACGAGCCCCAGATGGTCTTCGCCCAACGCACCCGCGACGCCGACGACTGCTTCGTCGCGATCGAGAAGCGCGAGGCGCGCACCATGCGATGCGAACAGCTTCGCGATCGCCAGGCCGATGCCTGCGGCTGCCCCGGTCACGAGCGCCACTTTGCCGTCCAGGCGCTGCCCGTTCGTGTCGTTGCTGTCCATTGGGTTCTCGCTGTATCGGATGGGAGCCCGGAGAGACGCCGTCTCCCCGTGGCAAGCCTCGACGCCGGATCGGCTCAGTTTCCTGCCAGCAACGCGTCGGCGTTCTTCGTGGTGATGGGCGTCCACGGAATGCTGTAGGCCTTGGCGGTGCCGTCGCCCCAGCTGAGACCCATGGCCTGGTAGGTATTCCAGATCGGCGACTGCGGCTTGTAGGTCGGGCCGATGATGGAGCGGAGCAGCACGTCGAGCGAACCCTGCGCCTGGGCGCGTGCATCCTGCAGCACGCTGACCATGTTGCCGTCTTTGACCGCGCGGACGGCGTCCTTCACGCCGTCGATGCCGGCCGTCGGAATCGACTTCGGATCGAGCCCCTTGGCCCTGACCGCCTCGATGGCGCCGAGCGCCATCTCGTCGTTCTGGCCGATGATGCCGTTGATCTTGCCGGAGTGGGCCGTCAGCCAGTTCTCGGTCAGCGACAGGGCTTCGGCCCGCGACCAGTTGGCCGTCTTCATCTCGAGCACCTTCACGTCCTTGTACTTCGCAAGCACGTTCTGGTTGCCCTTGCGGCGCTCGATCTGTGCCGACTGGCCGATCGGGCCTTCGAGGATCACGACGTTGCCTTTGCCGCCCATCGCCTTGACGACGGATTCCGCTTCCATCTCGCCGGCGATCACGTCGTTGGAGCCGACGTACGACACCAGCTTGTCGCTGTTGACGCGCGTGTTCGAGCCGACCACGGGAATCTTCGCCGCCGCGGCCTTCTGCACCGGCTCGGCGCCCGCCTGGATGTCGATCGGCACGAAGAGAATGCCGTCGACCTTCTGCGTGATCATCGTGTCGAACTGGTTGTTCTGCGTCAACGCGTCGTACTTGCCGTCGTAGACGGTGATCTTCACCGTTCCGTTCTTGACGAGCGGATGCTCCTTGAGCGCATTGGCCCAGAGCTGCATGAACTCGCCTTTGAGACCGTACACCGCGGCGCCGATGTTGTAGGTCTTCTGCTGGGCGAATGCCGGGCTCGTGCAGCTGGCCGCCGCGATCAGCAAGGCGGCCGTGGTCTTCATGATTCGCATGGTGTCTCCTACGTTGACGATGGTGTTCGGGTGCCGCCCGCGACGGTCATCCCTGCTTCTTCCGCGACACGTCGATCAGCACCGCTGCGACGATGATCGCGCCCTTGATCACCTGCTGGTAGTACGAAGACACACCGGTCAGGTCCAAGCCGTTGTTGATGACGCCGATGATCAGGGCGCCGACCAATGTTCCCGTCAGCTTGCCGACGCCGCCGTTGAGGCTGGTGCCGCCGATGACGACGGCGGCGATGGCGTCGAGTTCATAGGCCACGCCGGCTTGCGGCAGCGCGGACGTCGTCCGCGCCGTGAGGATGAGCCCGGCGAGCGCCGCGAGGCCGCCGGCAATGACGTAGGTCGAGAACACGATCAGGCGCGTGCGGACGCCGCTGGTCTTCGCGCTCTTGATGTTTCCGCCCACCGCATAGACGTAGCGGCCGAAGGTCGTGTATTCGAGAACGAACCAGAAGATCGCGAAGGTGGCAGCGAGCACCCAGACCGGAACGGGAATGCCGGCGAGCATGCCCTGGCCGAGAAAGCGGAAGGCGGGCGACAGGTTGGCGATGGGCATGCCGTCGCTGTAGATGAAGGTCGCGCCGCGAGCGATGCTCAGCATGCCGAGCGTCATCACGAACGGCGGGACCGACAAGCGCGAGACGGCGACGCCGTTGACCGCGCCGAGCGAAACGCCGACCAGGAGCGCCGCGGGCACGGCGAGCCAGAGCGTCGCCGGCTGCTCGCCCGTCACGAGGCTGCCGGCCACCATCGACGACACCGCGAGCAACGAACCGACCGACAAGTCGATGCCGCCGGTCAGGATCACGAACGTCATGCCGATCGCCAACAGCCCGTTGATGGACGTCTGCCGCAGCACGTTGACCCAGTTGCCCCAGGTCATGAAGTTCTCGTTGGCGAAGCCGAGGACGACGCACAGCACGACGAACGCGAGGACGATGCCGTAATCCGACAGCAGCAGCTTGAGTGCGGGACGCCCGGCCGAAGTCGCGGATTGGGTCAGGCTCGGAGTCATGTCGGGTGGATCGGGTGGGGCGTCGAGCGGAGTCGGTAGCGCAACGCGCTCACGAAGCGAGGTGGAGAAGTTCTTCCTGCGTGGCCGAATGCCCGGGAACCATGTGCGTCAGACGACCCTTCTTGAAGATCGCGATGCGGTCGCTCACGTCGAGCACTTCAGGCGCTTCGGACGAGACCACGACGACGGCGCCACCGGCCAGGGCGAATTCGTTGAGCAGCGCGTAGACCTCGCGTTTCGTCCCTTCGTCGATGCCACGCGTCGGTTCGTCGCAGAGCAGGCACACCGGATCGGTCGCCAGGCAACGCGCGAGGACGACCTTCTGCTGGTTGCCGCCGCTGAGCGAGGACACGCGCAGGTCGGGCGATGCGGTCTTGATCTGCATCTTCGCCAGCAGCCGGTCCACCAGGCGACGCTCTGCCGCGCGCTGCACCACGCCACCGCTCGAGAGCGTCGGCAGCGCCGACAGGCTCGCGTTGCCGGCGACCGAGCCGGTCGACACGAGGCCGGTCGCCTTGCGGTCTTCGGTGACGAGCGAGATGCCCCGCTCGATCGATTGCCGCGGCTGGCCCGGGGCCAGGTGTTCACCATTGAGCGCGACGCGTCCGGTATCGGGCTTGGTCAGGCCGTAGATGCAATTGAGGAATTCGCTCCGCCCGGAACCCATCAGCCCGTAGATGCCGACGATCTCGCCCGCCGCGACGCTGAGCGACACGTCCTCGAATTCCTGATCGCGGCCGAGAGCCTGCACCTCGAGGATCGGGCGGCCCGAGCCGCTGTTGCGCTCGCGGGCCTTGTGCTTGAGCTCGCGGCCGACGATCTGGCGAACCAGGTGGCGCCGGTCGATGTCGGCGACGAGGCCGGACTCGACGAAGCCGCCATCGCGGAACACCGTGTAGCGATCGGCGATCTCGAAGATTTCGGACAGGCGGTGCGAGACGTAGATGATGCCGCGACCGTGGGCCGTGGCCGTGCGGATGGCGCGGAACAGGATGTCGGTCTCGTGCTCGCCGATGGCGGACGTCGGCTCGTCCATGATGAGCACCTGGCTGTCGTGACTGAACGCCTTGGCGATCTCGACCAGCTGCGTCTGCGCGAGGCTCAGACGGTGCATCGGGCAGACAGCGTCGATGTCGAACCGCAGGTCGGCGAGCAGGCGTTCGGTACGGCTCCGCAGCGCTTTGTAGTCGACCACGAAGCCCGCGCGGCGCGGCTCTCGCCCGAGGAAGATGTTCTCGGCCACCGTCATGCCGGGGATCGGCGAAAGCTCCTGCGTGATGATCGAGATGCCGGCCTTCAACGCATCGGCAGGCTGCTTGAACAGCACCTCGTGGCCGTGAACCTGGATCGACCCGGCGTCGCGCTGCAGGATGCCCATCAGGATGTTGAGGAACGTCGACTTGCCCGCGCCGTTGCCGCCGCACAGCGCATGCACGCTCCCGGGTTCGAGGTGCAACCGACCATCGCGCAGCGCCTGCACGCCGCCGAACGACTTGGATACGCCCTCGGCACGCAGCAGGCCGCCGGGCTGCCCGGCACCGCGCGCTTCTTGCGCTCGCGAGACGTCGGTCGGTGGGCTCTGCATGGACGCAGTATCGAGGAGCCGGCGAGCGAATGTCAACGCAGAGAGCGCTTGCTCATCGAATCAGATCAGGCAAGTTGCGCTGCAAGTCATTGATTTAACGTCGAATTTGGACGAAGTTCACGTTTTCCCTGCTGGCGTCGTCATCCTCCTCGCTTATCTTCCCTTGCCAAACCTCCCGAACCGCTCTACGAAAGAGCGAATGCTCAAGCATCGGGCGGCGGCTGCAACACAGCGTTCAACCGGAAAGACATGCGCGAATGGACCGAGTGATCAACAACCCCGACCAGGTGGTCGAAGACATGCTCGTCGGCTGGCTGGCCGCGCACGGCACCGACGTGGCGATCGCCGTCGACAACCCGCGCGTGGTGCACCGCGTCGCGTCGCCGGAAGCCGGCAAGGTAGGGGTCGTGACGGGCGGGGGCTCGGGCCACGAGCCTGCCTTCCTCGGCTACGTGGGCGATGGGTTGGTCGACGCGGTGGCCGTCGGCGAAATCTTTTCGTCACCCACGGCGCGAAGTTTTCTCGACACGATCCGCGCCGCGAGCGGCGGCGCGGGCGTCGCCTGCCTGTACGGCAACTACGCCGGCGACAACATGAACGTGAAGATGGCCATCGAGATGGCCGCCCGCGAGGGCATCGTCGTGCGCACCGTGGTCGCGAACGACGACGTTGCATCGGCGAAACGCGGCGACGAAGGCAAGCGCCGCGGCGTCGCCGGTGAGATCTTCATGTGGAAAGTCGGCGGCGCGAAGGCGGCCGAGGGCGGGAGCCTCGACGAGGTGATCCTCGCAGCGCAGAAGGCGATCGACAGCACCCGGTCGATCGGCATCGGCTTGTCGGCCTGCGTCATACCCGCGGTCGGGCACGCGAACTTCTCGATCGAAGCCGGCACGATGGAAGTCGGCATCGGGCACCACGGCGAGCCGGGCACCGACGTCCAGCCGACCGCCACTGCCGCGCAGATGGCCGACCTGATGCTGGCTGCCATCCTGCCCGACCTGCCGTTCGCCCGCGGCGATCGCGTCGCGGTGCTGGTGTCCGGGCTCGGCGCCACGCCCGTCATGGAGCAGTACATCCTCTATGGCGAGATCGCGAAGAGGTTGGCGTCGCACGGCATCGAGGTCGCCTTCAAGCAGGTCGGCAACTTCTTCACGTCGCTCGAAATGATGGGCGTGACCTTGACGCTGATGAAGCTCGACGATGAGCTGGAACGGCTCTTGGCGCGCCCCTGCCGCAGCGTCGGCCTGACGGTCGCCGGTACCGCAGCGCCGGCACTTTCCTATGGCAGGACGCTCGAAGCCGCCCGCCCCTCACCTGCGACGGCGACGGGCATCGCCCGGGCCGATGCCCGCGCCGTCCGGGGCGAAGCCGTCGCCATCGTCGGCGCGGGTCGCGTCGTGCGCGACCTGATCGCGACGATCGTCGCGAACCGCCAGGCGCTGTCGGACATCGACGGCCTGATCGGCGACGGCGATCACGGCATCAACATGGCCAAGGGCTTCACCGGCTGCGGCGCACGACTCGACGCCATGGGCTCCTCGGCCGAGTCGCTGCACATGAGCCTGGAGCAGTTGCGCCAGGCGCTGATGGACGACATCGGCGGTTCGATGGGACCGCTCTACGGCCAGTTCTTCCTCGGCTTCGTCGACACCCTGGCGCACCGCGAGTTCCTCGACGCCGACCTGTTCGCCGAAGCGCTGACGCTGGCGGTCGCGAACGTCCAGGGTGTCGGCAATGCGCAGGTCGGCGACAAGACGCTGGTCGACACGCTCGTCCCGGCGCGCGATGCGTTCAGCAAGAGCGTCGACGCGGGCGGCAGCTTCCGGCAAGCCCTGGCCGCCATGGGCGCAGCCGCCGAGCAGGGCAAGGACTCGACGAAGGAGATGCAGGCGCGCATCGGGCGCTCGGCCCGGTTGGGGGCCCGGTCGATCGGCGTGCTCGATGCCGGCGCCACCTCGTGCTGCCTGATCCTGCAGTCGATGGCTCGCTCGCTGACGGAGCAGCTCGACGCGCAGTGACCGCGCGCCGTCGATCAGTCGGCCGCGCGCAACTGCGCCTTCAGTGCCTCGCCGAGCTCGGGCTTGTGCGCGAACGGGTCGGTCGGATTGCGCGGCGTCATGATGTCCTCGAGCCGTACCTGCACGCTGCCCAGCGATTTCGGATGGCTGTAGATGTAGAACTGGCGCGCCGCGACGGCGTCGAACACCTTCTGCGCCACCTCGGCGGCGGTGATCCTGCCGCTGCCGACCGCCTTGTCGCTCATCGCCTGGCCGATCAGCTGACTCTTGGTCGGCCTGGCGGTGGGGTCGACGAACTCGGCGGGTCGGTTGCGGTGGCTGCTGCTGATGCCGGTCGGAACGAAGAATGGGCATAGCACCGAGGCATCGATCTGCTCGGTGACGAGGCGCAGGTCCTGATAGAGCGTTTCGCTCATCGCGACGACGGCGCTCTTCGTCGCGTTGTAGACGCCCATGTTCGGTGCATTGAGCAGGCCGGCCATCGACGCGGTGTTGACGATGTGGCCTTCGTAGCCCGGATCGGCCGCCGCGGCGGCCAGCATCACCGGCGTGAAGACGCGGATGCCGTGCGCCACGCCCATCAGGTTGACGCCGACGACCCACTCCCAGTCCTTGAGCGACGTTTCCCAGATCAGGCCGCCGGCCCCGACGCCCGCGTTGTTGAAGACGAAGTGCGGCGCACCGAAGCGCGCGTGCGTGGCGGCGCCGAGCGCCTCGACCTCGGCCGCCTTCGAGACGTCGAGCCGGAACGGCAGGACCTGCGCGCCGATGCCGGCGATCTCGGCGACGGCGCGGTCGAGCGCATCCTGTTGCACGTCGGCCATGACGATGTGCATGCCGAGCCGGGCGCCGATGCGCGAGGCCTCGAGGCCGAAGCCCGACGCGGCGCCGGTGATGACGGCCGTACGGCCGGAGAAGGTCTTCATGCGGTGGACTCCTGTCGTGAGGCGCGCGGTCAGTCCGGCTTGATCTGGAAGCCGATGCGCGGGAAGTGGACGTGGACGCGGCCGGCGCGGTCGTCGTCTCGGGCGACGACCACTTCAGAGCGGCTCAAGCCGACGAGCGCGCCGGCGACCGGGTCGTGGGCGTAGTCGGTCGGCGTGACCGTGACGGCGGTGTCGCGCGCGAGCCCCGGCTCGGCGGTGAAGTCGGGCGCGACACGCTCGCCACGTGCGGCCTCGGCGATCGCGTCGGCACTCGTCGTCTTCGTCATCGCGCCGTGGCCGAACGCCGCGACGCGGTCGTACCACGCGACGACGTTCGGGAACGCGACGAGCCGCTCGGCGATCGGCGGCGCGAGGCGCATGAACCAGATCGACTGGCCCGCCGCCACGTCGGCGATCGACGCCGATGCGCCGAGCAGGAACGGCCGGCCGTCGGCGAGCAGGTTCTCGAGCCGTTCCAGGTAGGTCTGCAGCGCGGCGGCGCCGTCGGCGACGGTCGGACGGCGCAGGTTCGGACTCATCGCCGCGCGATCGGCACGGAAGGCCTGCAGCGCCTCCGCCGTCGCACCGGCCAGCACATGGACCGCGCCGGCGGGTTGCATGGTGAACGGTACCGCCGTCCAGAAGAGGCTGCTGTCGGCCCACTGCGCGACGATGTCGGCCAGGCCGGCGACGGCGGGCGGATAGAGCGGCGGCGCAGGCTGCAGCGCATCGAGCACACGGCAGATCAGTGCCGAGTCGCAATAGACGTCGGCCCCGATCTGCAGGACCGGCGTGCGCCGGTAACCGCCGGTCAGCGCCATGACGTCGGGCTTGGGCAGGACCGCCGGCACGATCACCGAGCGCCAGGCCATGCGCTTCAAACCCAGCACGAGGCGGACCTTTTCCGAGAACGGCGAAGCGGCGTAGTGGTGCAGGATCGGCTCGGTCATGGCGTCAGCTCCTCGGGCGGCTTCGGTGCGTTCGAAGGGGGTCGGCAACGGCGGCGCTCGACGTGCGACGCGCAGCCATCGCCGCGGTGGCCGCCGCAGCCATCGGAACGCGGCCTGGTGGCTCGAGCGTCTGCGGCATATGTGCTCGGGCTCCGTTCACGGCGCCCTCAGACGGCGGGGCGGGCGCGGGCGACGATCGCGTCGAGCGCGAGGCCGCGCGGCAGGGTGCCGAAGACACGGCCGCCCTGACCGTCGGCGAGCCGCGAGCGGCAGAACGCTTCGGCGACGAAATCCGGCGAATGCGCATGGAGCAGCGCGGCCTGCACGCCGAGCGCCACGTCCTGCGCCAGCCGCCGCGCCTCGAGCTCGTCGGCGGCGCCGTCTGCGGCGTCGGCGAGCCGTGCGAGCAGCGCAACGGCGAAGCGGTCGAAGTCGCGGTGCACGGCGCGCGCCGGCGCCCAGTCGGCAGCCAGTGCGCCGAGGCCGTCGCTGTCGGCGCCGGTGCGTTTGCGCAGCGCCCGCAACAGGTCGAGCGCCATGATGTTGCCGGCGCCCTCCCAGATCGAGTTGAGCGGCATCTCGCGATAGATGCGCGCCATCGCGCCGTGGCCGTGGTCCTCCACATAGCCGTTGCCGCCGAGGCACTCCATCGCCTCCTGCGCGAGCGCGGCGCCGCGCTTGCAGATCCAGAACTTCGCGACCGGTGTCAACCAGCGGCGCACTGCGGCTTCGGCGGGCTCGGACTGGCGGTCGACCGCCTTCGCGAGGCGCAGCGCAAGCGCGGTCGCCGCTTCCGACTCGAGCGCGATGTCGGCGAGCACGCTCTGCATCAGCGGCTGCTCGACGAGGCGCTTGCCGAAGGCGCTGCGCTGCGACGCGTGGTGCACCGCGAGCGCCACCGCGCCGCGCATCAGGCCGGCGGTGCCGAGCGCGCAATCGAGTCGCGTCAAGGTGCCCATTTCGAGGATCTGGGCGATGCCGCGGCCTTCCTCGCCGACGAGCCAGGCGAGCGTGCCGTCGAACTCGACCTCGGCGCTCGCGTTCGCGCGGTTGCCGAGCTTGTCCTTGAGGCGCTGGATCGCCAGGCCGTTGCGGCGACCGTCGGGCAGCACGCGTGGCAGGAAGAAGCAGCCGAGGCCGGCGGCTGTCTGCGCGAGGACGAGAAAGGCGTCGCTCATCGGCGCCGAGAAGAACCACTTGTGGCCGACGAGCCGGTAGCAGCGGCCCCAGGGCGTGTCCTCGAGGTACTCGGCACGCGTCGTGTTGGCGCGCACGTCCGAGCCGCCCTGCTTCTCGGTCATGCCCATGCCCATCGTCGCGCCCGCCTTGTCGGCGATGGGGCGCAGGCGCGGGTCGTAGGCGGTGCTCGCGAGCTTGTCGAACCAGTCGGCCGTCAGGGCGCGATTGCCGCGCAGCGCCGGCGCGACCGCATACGTCATCGAGACCGGGCAGAGGATCGACGGCTCGAGCTGCGTGAAGAGGATGAACGCCGCGGCCCGCTCGACATGCGCGCCCGGGCCGCCCGCCCACGGCGTCGCGTGCAGGCCCGCGCCGACGGCTGCGCCGAGCAGCGCGTGGTAGCTCGGATGGAACTCGACGTCGTCGACGCGGCGGCCGACGCGGTCGTGCGTCGACAGCACCGGCGAATGGATGTTGGCGAGCCGCGCGTGCGTCTGCATCGCGGCGCTGCCGAGCAGCGTGCCGAGGCGCCGCCGAGGCGCGTCGTCGGCGCCCGGCAGATGGTGCGCGAGCGCGTCGACGAGCGCCGCGTCGCTCGCATAGAGATCGTGGCCGACGAGCGGCTCGCTCTGGTTCGCGACCTCGTGCGTCGCGGGGCGCAGCATGGTCGGGAGCATCGCGACGGCGCCGTCGTCAGACGAGCTTGACGAGCTGCTTGCCGAAGTTGCGGCCCTTCAGCAGGCCGAGGAACGCTTCAGGCGCGGCGGCAAGCCCGTCGGCGATCGATTCGCGGTACTTCACCGACCCCGAGGCGACGAGCGCGCCGAGCTCCTTCAACGCCTGCGGCCACAGCGCCATGTGCTCGCTGACGATGAAGCCCTCGACCGTCAGCCGGTTGACGAGGATCAGCTGCGGGTTGGCGAGCGGGATCGGCTGGCCGTCGTAGCCGCTGATCAGACCGCAGAGCGCGACGCGGCCGAAGGCGTTCATGCGTGAGAGCACGACGTCGAAGACCGTGCCACCGACGTTCTCGAAACAGCCGTCGACACCGTCCGGCGTCGCGTCCTTCAGCGCCTGGTGCAGCGACTTGGCATCGCCGTGCGCCTTGTGGTCGATGCAGGCGTCGAAGCCGAGCTCGTCGACGACGTAGCGGCACTTCTCCGGTCCGCCGGCGATGCCGACCGCGCGGCAGCCACGCTGCTTGGCGAGCTGGCCGACGACGCCGCCGACCGCGCCGCTCGCCGCGCTGACGACGATGGTCGCGCCCGCGTTCGGCTTGCAGATCTGCGTCAGGCCGTACCAGGCCGTGATGCCCGGCATGCCGACCGCGCCGAGATAGGCCGAGAGCGGCACCCGGCTCGCGTCGACCCTGCGCAGCACGCCCGGCTGCGACGCGTCGACGACGCTGTAGTGCTGCCAGCCGCCGAAGCCGACGACCGTCTGGCCGACCGCGTAGGCATCGTTCCTCGACTCGACCACCTCGCCCACGGTGCCGCCCTGCATCACGGCGTCCAGCGGTTGCGGCTGGGCGTAGCTCTTGGCATCGTTCATGCGGCCGCGCATGTACGGGTCGAGACTCAGGTAGTGATGGCGCACCAGCACCTGGCCGGCCTGCAGCGGCGGCGTCTCGGTCTCGACGAGGCGGAAATTGTCGCCACTCGCTTCGCCGGCCGGACGCGAGGCAAGATGGATCTGGGCGTTCTTCGGCATGGTGTGGTCCCGGGAGACGTTGTGCCGGTTTCAGCGCGAGGCGTCGAACGGCTGGGCCGGCCGCCGCCGCGGCATCGGATGGCGGATGTACTTGAAGGTGCCGGTCGCGTGCGCCACGATGGCGCCGGCCGCGTCGAGCACCCTGCCTTCGCAGAACGCCATCGTCGCGCTGCGGTGGAGCAGCTCGCCGAGCCCGCGCATGCGCCCGACGCCCGGCCGCATGAAGGTCGTCTTCATCTCGACCGTGACGACGCCGGCGCTCTCAACGATGCCGGGCTGGTTCGGGCTGCGGGCCGCGTGCGCCATCGCGACGTCGAGCAGGGTCATCGTCACGCCGCCGTGCGCCATCTCGAGCGAATTGGTGAGCTCCTCGCGCAGCGTCAGCGCGATTTCCGACTGCCCGGCGTCGAAGCGCACCAGCTCGAAGCCGAGCATCTCGACGAAGGGAATGTGGACGGTGAAGCTCGACATGGACAGCGCCGGCGGTGCCGTCAGGCGGCGATGATCGCCGAGACGCCGCCGTCGATCGGCAGCACCTGGCCGGTGATGTGCTTGCCCGCCTGCGACGCGAACAGCACGACCGCGCCCTTCAAGTCGTCGTCGTCGCCGATGCGGAGCAAGGGCGCGTGCCGGGCGAGCTCGTCGATGCCGATGCGCTCGAGCGTGCCCCTGGTCATCTTGCTCGGGAACATGCCCGGCGCCAACGCGTTGACGTTGATGTTGTACTTGCCCCATTCGCCGGCGAGCGTTCGCGTCAGGTTGACGACGGCGCCCTTGCTCGTGTTGTAGGCGAGCATGGTCATGTCGGCGCTGTTGCCGGCGAGGCCCGCGATCGACGCGACGTTGACGATGCGGCCCGACCTGCGCGGGATCATGCTCGCGCGGCCGACCGCCTGGCTCATCAGGAAGATGCTGCGGACGTTGAGGTTCATCACCTTGTCCCAGGCCTCGAGCGGATGGTCCTCGGCCGGCGCGCCCCAGGTGGCGCCAGCGTTGTTGACGAGGATGTCGATCTGGCCGAGCCGCTGCATCGCCTCGCTCGCGACGCGCTCGATCTCGGCCGGCTGGCTCGCGTCGGCGGCGATCCAGCGGGTGTCGATGCCGCGGTCCTGCAAGGTCGCGGCGGCTTCCTCGAGGTCCTGCGCCTTGCGCGACGTCAGCAGGATGCGCGCGCCGGCTTCGCCGAGCGCCTCGGCGATCTGCAGACCGAGCCCGCGCGAGCCGCCGGTGACGAGCGCCGTCTTGCCGGTGAGGTCGAAGAGCTGTCGAAGCGGAGTGCCCATGGTGTGCAGTGTGTGTTCGAGAGGGTGCGGACAACAGCGTCGAGGCGTCAGGTCCCGGGATCCATGCGCGAGCGCAACCAGATCAGCACGATGCCGACGGCGACGCCCAGACCGCCGACGACCGCGATGCTCCAGCCGAGCGCCGCATCGCTGCGCTGCAGCGCGATGCCGAGCGCGACCAGCGCCATGCCGACGTAGATCGCCACCCACGCGACGCTGCCGACCCTGGCGGCAGTCATCGGCAGGCGGAGCGCATCAGAACCACGCCTCGTCCATCGTCCGGCAGGTCGGATCCCGGCTTGCGACGACCTGCAGCCACGCCGGCACCTTGGGCAGCTCGTAATGGAAGAAGTAGGTGCAGGCGGCGAGCGCGCCTTGCAGCTGAGCGGCGTCCGCCGCACCGCCGGCGAGGCGTGACTCTGCTCGAACGGCGACGTCGAGCCAGAGCCAGGCCAGCACGGTATGGCCGAAGGCCTGCAGATACGGCGTCGCGTTGGCGAGCGCCGCGTCGGGCTCGCCGGTCGACCAGGCCGCGCGCGTCGCGTCCTCGAGCTCGCGCCACGCGGTCGCGAGCGCCTTGGCATGGCCGGCGAGTGCCGGCACGCCGCCGGTGCGGTCGATCGTCGTCGCCACCTTCGCGCCGACGAGCGCCAGACCCGCGCCTTCCTGCATCACGACCTTGCGGCCCAGCAGGTCGAGGCCCTGGATGCCGTGCGTGCCCTCGTGGATCATGTTGAGGCGGTTGTCGCGCCAATACTGCTCGACCGGGAAGTCGCGCGTGTAGCCGTAGCCGCCGAGGACCTGGATGGCGAGGCTGTTGGCCTCGAGACACCATTCGCTCGGCCAGCTCTTGGCGATCGGCGTCAGCATCTCGAGCAGCAACGAAGCCTCGCGCGAAGCGTCCGGCGTGCCGGTATGGAGCTCGTCGACGAGGCGCGCGCAGTAGAGCTCGAGCGCCAGCGCGCCTTCGCAATAGCTCTTCTGTGCGAGCAGCATGCGCTTGACGTCGGCGTGGCGAATGATCGGAATCTGCGGCTGCGTCGGGTCCTTGCCGCCGACACCCGTCGGCCGGCCCTGCGGACGGCTGCGTGCGTAGTCGAGCGACGCTTCATAGCCGGCATAGCCGATCGTCGCCGCGCCCAGGCCGACCGCGATCCGCGCCTCGTTCATCATGTGGAACATGCAGCGCAGGCCTTCGTGCGGCCGGCCGACCAAGTAGCCCACGGCGCCGGCGCCGGCGCCGTCGAGGCCGCCGCCGGCCGCGTCCGCGCGTACCCGGAACTTGCCTTCACCGAAGTTGAGCAGTGTGTTCGGAATGCCGCGGTAGCCGAGCTTGTGGTTGAGGCCGGCCAGCGCGATGTCGTTGCGTTCGCCGGTCAGCGCGCCGTGCGCGTCGACCAGCTTCTTCGGCACGATGAAGAGCGAGATGCCCTTGGTGCCCGGGATCAGCTTGCCGTCGGGGCCGGGAATCTTCGCGAGGACGAGGTGGACGATGTTCTCGGTCAGCTCGTGGTCGCCGTTCGAGATCCACATCTTGTTGCCGCGCAGGCGATAGCGCGGCCCGAGCGGATCGTGCTCGGAGCCCTCGCCGTCGGGCACGGCACGGGTGACGATGTCGGAGAGGCTCGAGCCGGCCTGCGGTTCGCTCAGGCACATGGTGCCGGCAAAGCGGCCGGCGAACTCGTTCTTGGCGAACACCTCCTGCTGGAGCTCGGTGCCGTGCGCCATCAGCAGGTTGGCGTTGCCGCTCGTCAGCATGTTGCCGCCGCCGACGCCGATGCCGGCCTTCGAGAAGAAGCTGTTGGCCGCCATCTCGACGACGCAGGGCAGTTGCATGCCGCCGAGCTCGTAGTCCTGCGCCGCGGCGAGCATCCCGGACTCGGCGTAGGCGCGCGCGGCGTCGTGGCTCGCCTGCGGCTGCACGACCTTCTCGCCGTCGAACCACGGCTCCTCGGTGTCGGTGAGCCGCGCGAACGGCGCGTACTTCTCGCGGGCGATCTTCTCGCAGGTGTCCATCACCGACGCGAACGTCTCGCGCGAATGGTCGGCGAAGCGGGGTCGCTGCGCGAGCGACTCGATGCCGAGCCAGTCGTGGAGCAGGAAGTCGATCGTCTGGCGATACGCCATGGCTCAAAGCACTTCGAACACGCCCGCGGCGCCCATGCCGCCGCCGACGCACATCGTCACGACGACGCGCTTGGCGCCGCGGCGCTTGCCCTCGATCAATGCGTGGCCGGTGAGCCGCTGGCCGCTGACTCCGTACGGATGGCCGACGGCGATCGCACCGCCGTTGACGTTGAGCCGGTCCATCGGGATGCCGAGCGTGTCGGCGCAGTAGAGCACCTGCACCGCGAACGCCTCGTTCAGCTCCCACAGGTCGATGTCGTCGACGGTGAGGCCCAGCTTCTTCAACACCTTCGGCACCGCGAACACCGGGCCGATGCCCATCTCGTCGGGTTCGCAGCCGGCGACGGCGAAGCCGAGGAAGCGGCCGAGCGGCTTCAGATTGCGCTTGGACGCGAGCTCCTCGCTCATCAGCACGCAGGCGCCGCCGCCGTCGCTGAACTGGCTCGCGTTGCCGGCCGAGATCACGCCGCCTGGGATCGCCGGGCGGATGCCCATGATGCCCTCGTAGGTCGTGCCGGGCCGGATGCCCTCGTCGGCCTTGATCGTCACTTCCTTCGTGCGCAGGCCGAGCTGGGCATCGGCGACGCCGGCGGTGACGGTGCAGGCGACGAGCTCGTCGTCGAACTTGCCGGCCTCGAGCGCGGCCGCGGCGCGCTGCTGGCTCTGCGCGCCGTAGCGGTCCATGCGCTCGCGGTCGATCTTGTAGCGCTTCGCGACCTGCTCGGCCGTCTGCAGCATGTTCCAGTAGATCTCGGGCTTGTGGTCGACGAGCCACGGGTCGGCGCCCATGTGGCGGTTGGCCTCGTTCTGCACGCAGGAGATGCTCTCGACGCCGCCCGCGACCTGCACGTCCGACTCGCCGGCGATGATGCGCTGCGCCGCCATCGCGATCGTCTGCAGGCCGCTCGAACAGAAGCGGTTGACGGTCATGCCGCTCGTCGTGATGGGCAGGCCCGCGCGCAAGGCGACCTGGCGGGCGATGTTGCTGCCGGTCGCACCCTCGGGCGTTGCGCAGCCCATGATCACGTCGTCGACTTCCGAGCCGTCGATGCCGGCGCGCTCGACCGCGGCCTTGACCGCGAAGCCGCCCAACGTCGCGCCGTGGGTCATGTTGAAGGCGCCCTTCCAGCTCTTGGCGAGGGGCGTGCGGGCGGTGGAAACGATCACGGCGCTGGTCATGGGATGTCCTCGGTTCGGTCGGGCTGCAGTCGGGGTCAGGCGGTCGTCGCGACCGCGGTCGACGCCTTGTAGATGCTCGTCCTGGGCTGCGCGAACACGCGACGCACCATCGGATCGAATTCGCTCATCGGCAGGCTCTCGGCCTTCGGATCGAACGCAGGATTGTCGTAGAGCTCGCAGAACTCGGCCGTGCGCTCGTAGTGCGAATGGCCGGCGAACTGGTCGCGCAGATTCCGGTCGAGGCCGATGTGATGGAAAAAGTAGTAGCCCTGGAAGATGCCGTGGTTCTGCACCATCCAGAGGTTCGCGTCGCTGACGAACGGCTTCAGGATGGCCGCGGCGATGTCGAAATGATTGAAGGTGCCGAGCGTGTCGCCGATGTCGTGGAACAGCGCGCACACGACGTACTCCTCGTCGCGGCCGTCGTTGAGCGCACGCGTCGCCGTCTGCAGCGAATGCGTGTAGCGGTCGACCGGGAAGCCGCCGTGATCGCCCTCGAGCACCTTGAGATGCGCCATCAGGCGGTCGGGCAACTGCCGCGCGAACGGCATGAATTCGCCGCCGATGCGGCGCCAGTCCTCGGCGGTGCTCGTCTGCATGCTCGTGAAGCTCGCTCTGTCGCTCATGTCGTCTCCTCAAGTGTCGGTCGCGGAACGGCGATCAGCCGTTGAACGAGCCGCCTTCGGCCGCCAGCTTCGCCAGCAGCGGCGCCGGCTGCCAGAACGAAGAGTCGTCGTGCGGATTGGCGGCGAAGCGCCGCATCGCCGCGACGACGTTGTAGAGCCCGACCTCGTCGGCATACTGCATCGGGCCGCCGCGGTGCAGCGGGAAGCCGTAGCCGCTGAGGTAGACGACGTCGATGTCGGACGCCCGCAGCGCGATGCCGTCCTCGACGATCTTCGCGCCCTCGTTGACGAGCGCGTAGATCAGGCGCTGGACGATCTCGTCGTCGCCGATCTTCCGCGGCGTGATGCCGAGGCTCTCGCGGTGCGCCTCGATCATCTCGACGACGAGTGCGCTCGGGATCGCGTCGCGCTTGCCGGGCTGGTAGTCGTACCAGCCGGCGCCGGTCTTCTGGCCGAAGCGGCCCAGCTCGCACAGCAGGTCGGCGGTCTTCGAGTAGCGCAGGTCGGGATGCTCGACCGCGCGGCGCTTCCGGATGAACCAGCCGATGTCGTTGCCGGCCAGATCGCCCATGCGGAACGGCCCCATCGCCATGCCGAACTTCTCGACCGCCTTGTCGACCTGTGCCGGCGTCGCGCCTTCGTCGAGCAGGAAGCCGGCCTGACGCGAGTACTGCTCGATCATCCGGTTGCCGATGAAGCCGTCGCAGACGCCGGAGACGACGCAGGTCTTTTTGATCGTCTTGCCCAACCGCATGACTGTCGCGAGCACGTCCTTCGCCGTCTCGGCGCCGCGCACGACCTCGAGCAGCTTCATCACGTTCGCGGGGCTGAAGAAGTGCATCCCGATCACGTCCTGCGGACGCTTCGTGAACGCGGCGATCCTGTCCAGGTCGAGCGTCGAGGTGTTGCTGGCGAGGACGGCGCCGGGCTTCATCACCTCGTCGAGCGTCTTGAAGACGGCCTCCTTGACGCCGATGTCCTCGAACACCGCCTCGATGACCAGATCGGCGTCGCGCAGGTCGGCGTAGCTGAGCGTGCGCGACAGCATCGCGAGACGCTGGTCGAGCTTGTCCTGCTTGAGCTTGCCCTTCTTGACCTGCGCCTCGTAGTTCTTGCGCACGACGCCGAGGCCCTTGTCGAGCGCCTCCTGCGTCGTCTCGAGCACCGTGACCGGGATGCCGGCGTTGAGGAAGTTCATCGCGATGCCGCCGCCCATGGTGCCGGCGCCGATGACGCCGACCTTCTCGATCTTGCGTACCGGCGTGTCGGCGGGCACGTCGGGGATCTTCGATGTCGCGCGCTCGGCGAAGAAGGCGTGGCGCAGCGCCCGGCTCTCGGGCGTCGCGACGAGGCCGATGAAGAGCGCGCGCTCGGCCTTCATGCCGTCGTCGAACTTGCCGGATAGCGAAGCCGCGACCGCATCGACGCACTTCAGCGGCGCCGGGAAGTTCTTCGACATGCCGCCGACCATGTTGCGGACGAACTGCACGTAGCCGTCCGGATTCGGATGGCCGACCCTGAGGTTGCGCACGAGCGGCAGCGGCCGCGCGGCGGCGATCTCGCCCGCGAACGAGACCGCGGCGTCGACCACGTCGCCGTCGACGATCCTGTCGAAAAGCTTCTGGCCCGGCGCCTGCGCGAGGACCTCGCTCCTGACCGTCTCCCCGCTCACGATCATGTTCATCGCGGTCTCGACGCCCAGCACGCGCGGCAGGCGCTGGGTGCCGCCGGCGCCGGGCAGCAGGCCGATCTTGACTTCGGGCAGCGCGACCTGCACCCCCGGCGTTGCAATGCGGTAGTGGCAACCGAGCGCGAGCTCGAGGCCGCCGCCCATGCAGACCGAATGGATCGCCGCGACGACCGGCTTGGTGCTCGCCTCGAGCGCGAGGATGACGCTCAGCAGGTTCGGCTCGGCGAGCGCGCGCGGCGTGCCGAACTCGTTGATGTCGGCACCGCCCGAGAACGCCTTGCCGGCACCGGTCACGACGACGGCTGTGACGTCATCGTCGGCGAGCGCGCGCTCGAGACCGTTGGCGATGCCGAGTCGGGTCGAGTGGCCCAGCCCGTTGACGGGCGGGTTGGTCATCGTGATGACGGCGACGCTGCCGCGGATGTCGTAGCTGGCGGTCATGGCGGGTCTCCGGTGGTCGACGAATCGAACGGTCGTTCGATTCTAGGCAAGCGACATGGCCCTGCTGTCGCTGCCGTGACAATCGCGGCGGGCGACCGGGGCGTCAGAAGCTGTGAAGCGATCCCGTGCGCTCGAGCGGGCATTGGAAACGGCGCCGATCGACGCGCAAAGCGCAACGCTGGCTTCGGCGACGGCGAGCATTCGCAACGAAGAGTGGCGTCGTTCGCGGCGCAAGAGCGGGTGGGTGAGATTGCTTCAAGCTTCTCAAACCTCCAGCCATTCCTTTCGCGTCGTCGCGTCGGCGCGCAGCGCGGCGGGCGTTCCCTCGAACACGATGCTGCCGTGGCCCATGACGTAGCAGCGCTCGGAGATCTCGAGCGCGATCGTCAGCTTCTGCTCGACCAGCAGCACCGAGACGCCGCGATCTTTCAGCGTCTTCAGGTACTCGGCGACGAGCTCGACGATCTTCGGCGCCAGGCCCTCGGTCGGCTCGTCGATCATGATGAGGTCGGGGTCGCCCATCAGCGTACGGCAGAGCGTGAGCATCTGCTGCTCGCCGCCGGAGAGCACGCCGGCCTCGGTGTGCTCACGCTCCTTCAGGCGCGGAAACATGCGGAACATGTCGTCGTAGGACCAGCGCGGCGCCTTCTTCGCGGCGCCCTTGCGGCCCTTCTCGCCGAGCTGCAGGTTCTGCCGCACGGTGAGCTTGGGGAACACGTCGCGGTTCTCGGGCACGTAGCCGACGCCGCGGTGCGCGATGTCGAACGCGTGGTGGCCGAGGATCTCGGCGTCGCGGAAGCGGATCGAGCCTTCGCCGCGCACCAGGCCCATGATGGTCTTGACGGTCGTCGAGCGGCCCGAGCCGTTGCGGCCGAGCAGGCTCACGATCTCGCCTTCGCCCACCCGCATGTCGACGCCGTGCAGGATGTGGCTCTTGCCGTAGTAGGCGTGCAGGCCTTGCAGTGTCAGCATGTCGGGGCGATTGCGGGATCGAGGTGGCGGTGGACGGTACGGGACAGCGCGTCAGTGGCCCGCACCGGCGGCCTGCGCGTCCGCCAGCACCGAGCCGAGGTAGGCCTCCTGCACCCGCGCGTTGGCGCGAACCCGCTCGGGCGTGTCGAAGGCGATCACCTCGCCGTAGACCAGCACGGCGATCTTGTCCGCGAGCCCGAAGACGACGCCCATGTCGTGCTCGACGGTCAGCAGCGTCTTGCCGACGGTGACCTCGCGGATCAGGTCGATGAAGCGCGCGGTCTCGCTCTTGCTCATGCCGGCCGTCGGCTCGTCGAGCAGCACGACGCCGGCACCGCCCGCGATCGTGATGCCGATCTCGAGCGCGCGCTGCTCGGCATAGGTCAGGTTCATCGCGAGCGTGTCGCGCTTGCGGTCGAGCCGGATGTCGTGAAGGAGCTGGTCGGCACGCTGGTTGGCGTCGTCGAGGCCGGCGAGAAATTTCCAGAACGCGTAGCGGTAGCCCATCGACCAGAGCACGCCGCAGCGCAGGTTCTCGAACACGGAGAGCCGGCCGAAGATGTTGGTGATCTGAAAGCTGCGCGCGAGGCCCATGCGGCTGATCTCGAACGGCTTCTTGCCGTCGATGCGGCGGCCGTCGAGCAGGATCTGGCCGCTGGTCGGGCCGAAGCGGCCGCTGATCAGATTGAAGAGCGTCGATTTGCCGGCGCCGTTCGGGCCGATGATCGCGACGCGCTCGCCCGGGGCGACGGCGAGATCGGCGCCGCGGATGATCTCGGTCTTGCCGAACGACTTGCGCAGGTCCTTGAGCTCGATCGCGAATGGCCGTGCCGCGTCGGCCGTGCGGTCGACCGCCGCGGCGGAGCTCGGCGAGAAGGCGCCGGCGGTCGCGCTCATCGCTGCGCCCCGCAACCTGCAGCGAAGCGCGGCCGGCAGGAAGCTGCCCCTTCGGACGGCCCGGCCTGCCTCACGCCGCCTCCCGCGCGCGGATCGACGCTTCGATCTCGCCCTGGATCTCGCCCCAGCGGTGCGCGAAGCGCCGCCGCGCGAGCTCGAAGAGCACGCCGCCGACGACCGCGACCGCGATCGCGCCGAGCCAGGTCGTGACAGCGCCGGTATCGAGCGAGACGCCGGCGAAGCGCATCACCGGCCCGAGGGCGCTGTTCAACTGGATGTGATACAGCATCTCGATCAAGGCCGCGACGCCGGTCAGCAGCACCGCGCCCGTCACGAGGAGCAGGCCGTAGCTGCCGGCGAGCCGGCCCCATTTCTTCTGCACCGCGACACGCAGGTTCATCACGATGAGGCTCGCGATGCCGCCCGGCGCATACATGACCATGAACATGAAGACGAGCCCGAGGTAGAGCAGCCAGGCCTTGGTGAACTCGGACAGCAGCACGCTCGCGACGACCATCAGCACCGCGCCGATGATCGGGCCGAAGAAGAAGGTCGCGCCACCGAGGAAGGTGAAGAGCAGATAGGCGCCGGAACGGTAGGCGCCGACCACCTCGGCCGTCGCGATCTCGAAATTGAGCGCGTACATGCCGCCCGCGATGCCCGCGAAGAAGCCGGCGATGACGAACGAGATGTAGCGCACCCGCTGCGTGTTGTAGCCGATGAATTCGACGCGCTCGGGGTTGTCGCGCACCGCGTTGAGCATGCGGCCGAGCGGCGTGCGCGTGAAGGCGTACATCAGCACCGTGCAGACGACGGTGTAGACCGCGAGCAGGTAGTAGACCTGGAGCTGCGGCCCGAAGGTGATGCCCATGACCGGCTTGCCGGCGACGCGGTTCGCCGAGACGCCCGACTCGCCGCCGAAGAACTCGGGAATCATCAGCGACATCGCGAACACCAGTTCGCCGATGCCGAGCGTGATCATCGAGAACGTGGTGCCCGCCTTCTTCGTCGTGACGAAGCCGAGCAGCAACGAGAAGCCCAGCCCGGCGACGCCGCCGACGAGCGGGAGGAGGCTGACCGGCAACGCGAGCGTGCCGCCGTCGATCGACCTCAGCGCATGGATCGCGACGAAGGAGCCGAGCCCCGAGTAGACGGCGTGGCCGAAGCTCAGCATGCCGCCCTGGCCGAGCAGCATGTTGAAGGACAGGCAGGCGACGATCGCGATGCCCATCTGCGACAGCATCGTGATCGAGAGGCTGCTCTTGAAGAGCAGCGGCGCGACCGCGAGGATCAGGACGTAGACGGCCCAGACGACGAGGTCGTGCGCGCCGAGCGCGCCGTAGCTGCGGGCCGCCGGCCCGGCGCCGGGCCGCGCAGCGGTGAAAACGCGGGGTGCGGTGGTGGTCAAGTCAGACCCCGTGGATGAGCCCGGCGCGCACGAGCGCCGACCGGTAAGTGCCGATCGAGGCGCGAAGCGCGGCCAGCGTGTTGTTCGCGGCGAGCGTTCGCGACGATGGGTGACGTCGTTTCAGGCCGCGGAGCAGGCAAGTCGCGTTCGTTCACAGTCCTCACCCCTCGCGCGTCCCCATGAGGCCTTTCGGCCGAAAGATCAGGATCAGCACCAGGAACAGGTACGGAAGGATCGGCGCGACCTGGGAGATCGTCAATTTCATCAACGAGTAGTCGGCCGCCGCATCGCCGAGGCGCAGGCCGATGGACGCGAGCACGCCGCCGACCGAATAGTCGAGCGCGACGGCGAAGGTCTGGATGACGCCGATCAGCAGCGACGCGATGAACGCCCCGGCGAGCGAACCCATGCCCCCGACGACGACGACGACGAAGATCACCGAGCCGACCGTCGCCGCCATCGACGGCTCGGTCACGAAGGTCGCCCCGCCGATCACGCCGGCAAGACCGGCAAGGCCGGCGCCGGCGCCGAACACCAGCATGAAGACGCGCGGGACGTTGTGGCCAAGCGATTCGACCATCTCGGGGTGCGTGAGCGCGCTTTGGATGACGAGGCCGATGCGCGTGCGCGTCAGCATCAGCCACAGGGCGACGAGCATGATGAGCGCGATCAGCATCATGAAGCCGCGGGTGGCCGGAAACGGCGAGCAGACGACGCGGACCGCCGCGTCGGCCGCGCGGCACATTGCGGCCGGCGCGGCGCCGGCGACGAAGCTCATGCCGTCCACCGACGAATTGACGAGCGTGAACGCCGGTCCGCGCAGCGACTCCGGCGGTCCGAACTCGACCGCGGTGCGGCCCCAGATCAGCTGCACGAGTTCGACGATGACATACGAGAGGCCGAAGGTGATCAGCAGCTCCGGCACGTGGCCGAACTTGTGGACGCGCCGGAGGCAGTACTTCTCGAAGCCGGCACCGAGCAGCGCGACGACGAGCGGCGCGATGACGAGGCCGGGCCAGAAGCCGACGACGCGCGCGACCGAGTACGCGACATATGCGCCCACCATGTAGAAGCTCGCATGCGCGAAATTGAGAACGCCCATCATGCTGAAGATCAGCGTCAGGCCGGAGCTCAGCATGAACAGCAGGAGCCCGTAGCTCAAGCCGTTCAGCGTCGAGATCGTCAGGAACTCCATGGGCGTCGCGGTCGATGGGCGTGAGGGGGCAGGCGGTGCACAGCGCTGCGTCGAGGCGGGGCTGCCACTCGCCGTGGGTCGACGACGCCCTCGGCGGCCGACATCCGGTGCGAGTCACAGCACGGCAGCACGGCGACGACGGCATCACCTGCTGACGAAGCGCCCGGCGCATGGCACTTCCGGGCGCGGCATGATGGACCTTCGTGCGCCGATGCCGAACGCGGCGCCGGCCATACAGGGCAAAGGAGGCGCCCGGCCCCGTGGCCAACCTGGCCCCCGGCCGTCGGAGCCTCAGGACGCGGTCGGGCGCACCATCTGGCAGCTCGTCGGCGTGCTCGAGACGTAGGGTGCGAATTCGGCCACCGGCGCGAGCGTCATCTCGGTGTTCTCGGGCTTGTACGCATTCTTGGCGTCGGCTTTCTGCCAGACCGACATGTAGAGCGTCTGCTGCAGCTGGTGGTCGGACTTGCGCATCTCGATGTCGCCGCCGAACACGCTTTTCAGCTTCAGGCCTTCCATCGCGGACGCGACCTTGATCGGTTCGGTGCTCTTCGCGTTGTACATCGCCTGGCCGAGCATCTCGTAGATGCGCAGCACCGACAGGGTGTAGAAGTCGTCGCCGTACTTGGACTTGAACTCGGTCATCCACTGCGACACCTGGCCCGGCAGGTTGTAGTGCGCGTAGGCGATCTGGAACACCTTGCCGGCGCCGTTGCTGCCGAGCGCGGTCGGCGTGCCCGTGACGCCGGTGTAGTAGGTGTAGAACTTGCCGTCGTAGCCGCCTTCGGTCGCGGCCTTGACGAGCAGCGCGAGATCCGAGCCCCAGTTGCCGGTGATGACCGTGTCGGCGCCGGACGCCTTGATCTTCGCCACATACGGCGAGAAGTCGCGCACCTGCGCCAGCGGGTGCAGGTCCTCGCCGACGATCTGCACGTCGGGGCGCTTGCGCTTCAGGCCCTCCTTCGCGTACTTCACGACCTGCATGCCGTGCGAGTAGTTCTGATTGAGGAGATAGACCTTCTTGATGTCGGGCTTGTCCTTCATGAAGGTCGTCATCGCCTCCATCTTCATCGTCGTGTCGGCGTCGAAGCGGAAGTGCCAGAAGCTGCACTTGCTGTTCGTCAGGTCGGGGTCGACCGCCGAGAAGTTGAGATAGACGACTTCCTTGCCGGGATTGCGCTCGTTGTGCTTGTTGATCGCGTCGACGAGCGCGAGTGCCACCGACGAGCCGTTGCCCTGCATCACGTAGCGCACGCCCTGGTCGATCGCCGACTTGAGCGCGTTGAGGCTCTCGGTCGGCGACAGCTTGTTGTCGATCGAGATGATCTCGAACTTCACGCCGGCCGGATTGGTGGCGTTGTACTTGTCGGCGAAGAACTGGAAATTCTTCAGCTGGTTGTTGCCGACCGGCCCCATCAAGCCGGACAGTGCATCGATGAACATCAACTTGACCGTCTGTCCGGCGAGCGGCTTGGCGGCGGCGCCGGGTTTGGTCTGCGCCAGCACGGGCGCCGCCGATGTCGCCAGCGCTGCGCCGAGCGCGGCAGTGAACTGACGGCGGCCGAACGCCGGATGGTTGTCGAATCGCATCGAGGTTTCCTGCGGTGATTGGTCTTCGCCGACGGTAGCGGAACGCCATGGCGAGACGTTACAGGGACTTCCCCCAAGCTCCGGCGCTGCCGGCACAGCCGTCGTGTCGAACCGCTGTCAGTCGCCCGTCCGGCGATGCTCGGGCGCCCTCGGACCGAGCGGCGCGGGCCTGGCGCCGGCCGGTCGCGAGAGCCTGCTTCGAGTCGTCCGACCCGGGTTCGCCCTGGAGGGCACGCGGCTTCGCTGCGATCGATAGACTCGCGCTCCTCGCGTTTTTCGACCGGCGCTCGCGCCGTTTCAAAGGTTCGGTCCGATATGAGCGACAACCACGACACCAAGCCCTACGACATCCGGAAGAGCGACGCCGAATGGCGCGAGCAACTCGACCCGATGCAGTACGAAGTCGCGCGCCATGCCGCGACCGAACGGCCGTTCTCGGGCAAGTACTGGAACGAATGGTCCGCAGGCCAGTACAACTGCATCGGCTGCGGCACCCCGCTGTTTCGCTCCGAGACGAAGTTCGACGCCGGCTGCGGCTGGCCGAGCTACTACGAGCCGGTCGACAGCGAAGTGGTCGAGCGCGTCGTCGACGAGTCGCACGGCATGGTCCGGGTGGAAGTGCGCTGCAACAAATGCGGCTCGCATCTCGGTCACGTCTTTCCCGACGGCCCGGAGCCCACCGGCGAACGCTTCTGCATCAATTCGGCCGCGATAGACTTCGCGCCCAAGTGAAGCCACCGGCTTCGTCGTGTTCGCCGCGGCGTGCGGCTCGTCCATGAAGCTGTTTTTCGATTTTCTGCCGCTGCTGCTGTTCTTCGTCGTCGGCAAATACGCGGATGCCCATCCCGACTGGGCGGCCCGCTTCGCGACCGATCACTTCGGCTTTCTGGTGTCTGGCGGCCGTGTCGGCCCGGACGAGGCGTCGGCGCTGCTGGCGACGCTCGTCGTCATCGTGGCGACGGCGCTGCAGATCGCCTGGCTGCTGCTGCGCCGGCGCAAGGTCGACCTGATGCTGTGGGTGACGTTCGTGCTCGTCGTCGTCCTCGGCGGTGCGACGATCTGGTTCCACAACGCCAACTTCATCAAATGGAAGCCGAGCGTCCTCTACTGGACGATGGGCCTCGCGCTCTGGATCGCACAGGCCGTGTTCCGCAAGAACCTGCTGCAGACGCTGATCGGCAAGCAGCTGGCCTTGCCGGGAGCGGTCTGGAAGCGCTTGAACGTGGTCTGGGTGGTGTTCTTCGCGCTGCTCGGGCTGCTCAATCTCTACGTCGCCTACACCTTCCCCACATCGACCTGGTTCACCTTCAAGGCGTTCGGCGTCACCGGGCTGATGATCGTCTTCATGCTCGCGCAGGGCCTCTACCTGAGCCGCCATCTCGAGCCCGAGACCGTGCCCGTGCCGAAGGAGCGGCCATGACGACCGAACCGGCCGGCGTCACTGCCGCCGACATCGAAGCGCGACTGCGCGAGGCGCTGCAGCCCGAGGCGATCGCCGTCGCGGACGACAGTCACCTCCACGCCGGGCATGCGGGCGCCCGCGAGGGGCGGCATTTCAGCGTCCGCGTGGTGAGCGAGCGCTTCGCCGGCCTGTCGAGAGTGGGTCGCCATCGCCTCGTTTATGATGCGTTGCAAGCCTTGATCGCTCGCGGCATCCATGCCCTCGCGATCGATGCCCGGGCCCCCGGCGACCGTTGAGGCGGCCGACACGCTCCCCGCCGTTCGCCCATTGCGCCGCAGCGCTCCGCGCCGGCCGATCGTCCCGCCCGGCCCACCCCTCTTCTGTTTTGAAAGGCACCAGCCATGAAGAAGCATTCTTTCGTCACCGGCGCGTCGGCACTCGCGCTCTGCGCGACGTTCGCGTTGCCGCTCGTGGCACAGGCGCAGAACATCGCGATCGTCAACGGCAAGCCGGTCCCGAAGTCGCGTGCCGACGCGTTCATGAACCAGATCCAGGCGCAGGCAGCGGCGCAGAACCAGCAGCTGCCGCCGAAGGACGAACTCGAGCGGCGCATCAAGGACAAGCTGGTGCTCGACGAGATCTTCACCCAGGAGGCCGAACGCCGCGGCCTCGCCGCCTCGGCCGACTACAAGCAGAAGATGGAGCTCGCGCGCCAAGCCGCGCTGATCCAGGCGCTCTTCGTCGACCAGCAGACGAAGCAGCCGGTGACCGACGCCCAGATCCAGGCCAAGTACGACCAGTTCAAGTCGCAGGCGAGCGGCATGGAATACCGCGCCCGCCACATCCTCGTCGACAACGAGGACCAGGCGAAGGCGCTGATCGCGCAGATCAACGGCGGCGGCAGTTTCGAGGACCTGGCGAAGAAGAATTCGAAGGATCCGGGCTCGGGTGCCAACGGCGGCGACCTCGACTTCGCGGCGCCGGGTTCCTACGTACCTGAATTCTCGGCGGCGATGGTCAAGCTCAAGAAGGGCGAGATGACGCAGGAGCCGGTCAAGTCGCAGTTCGGCTACCACGTCATCAAGCTCGAGGACACGCGCGAAGCGAAGTTCCCGCCGCTCGAGGAAGTGAAGCCGCAGCTTCGCCAGCAGATCGAGCAGGAACGGCTCGCCGCCTTCCGCGACGAGCTCCGGACGAAGACGAAGACCGACTACAAGTTCGGCTCCTGACCACGGCGCCGCCGGCGCCGTTCAGGCTTCGAGCCGGCCGGCCTCGATCCGCAGCTGCCGGTCGCAGCGGGCAGCGATCGCGCGGTCGTGGGTCACGAGCACGAGCGTCGTCCCGCTTTCTCGGTTGAGCTCGAACATCAGCGCCATCACCGTCTCGCCGGTCGCGAAGTCGAGGCTGCCGGTGGGCTCGTCGGCGAGCAGCACCGCCGGCCGGACGACGAAGGCGCGGGCGAGCGCCACGCGCTGCTGCTCGCCGCCGGACAGCACCTTCGGGTAATGCCGCAGCCGCTCGCCGAGCCCGACCCGGCGCAGCATCTCGGTCGCAAGAGTGCGCGCGTCGGCGCGGCCCTGCAGCTCGAGCGGCAGCATCACGTTCTCGAGCGCGTTGAGGTTGCCGAGCAGCTGGAAGCTCTGGAACACGAACCCGAGCTTGGCCGCGCGCGCCGCCGCGCGGGCGTCCTCGTCGAGTGCGAACAGGTCGGTGCCGTCGAGCTTGACCGTTCCCGAGCTCGGCACGTCGAGTCCGGCGATGATCGCGAGCAGCGTGCTCTTGCCCGACCCCGATGCGCCGACGATCGCCGCCGACTGCCGCTTTGCCAACGCGAAGTCGATCTCGTGCAGGATGGTCAAGGTGCCGGTCGAGTCCTGGACCTGCTTGGTGACGCGCTCGACCGAGATGATGGATTCGGACATGGATGGTGATGTGAAAGCTCGCTGCTCGTCGTTGAACGCACGGAACCCGTCCCGGGACCGTCGGCGCTGGTTGGCCTACTCTAGCGTGGCGGCGCTGCTGCTCTGCGGCGCACCGTGGTCGTCGGGGGCGGCACAAGGGTCGGGCGGTGAGACGCGGGCGACGATCCTCGTCGTCGGCGACAGCCTTTCGGCGGAGTACGGCCTGACACGCGGCCGCGGCTGGGCCGCCTTGCTGCAAGAGCGGCTCGACCAGCGGAAGATCGCCGCGCGGGTCGTCAACGCAAGCATCAGCGGCGACACCACATCGGGCGGCCGCTCGCGCGTGGCGCCGCTGCTGGCCCAGCACAAGCCCGCGATCGTCGTGCTCGAGCTCGGCGGCAACGACGCGCTGCGCGGCCTGCCGCTCGAGCAGACGCGGACGAATCTCGTCGCGATGGCGAAGGCTGCGCAGGCGGCCGGTGCGAAGGTGGTCGTCGTCGGCATGCAGGTGCCGCCCAACTACGGGCGCCAGTACAGCGAGCAGTTCGCCGGACTCTTCGCGAGCGTCGCGCAGTCCGAGCACGCGGCGCTCGTGCCCTTCATGCTGACCGGCATCGCCGACGTCGCCGACTATCCGGCCCGCTTCCAGCCCGACGGCATCCATCCCAACGAGGCGCAGCACCCGCGCATCCTCGACAACATCTGGCCGAGCCTCGAGCCGCTGCTCGCGCGGCGTTGACAGCCGGCCAACGGCCGGGCACGCCAGCTCCGGAGCCGGAACGACGCCACTCGTCGTGTCGGGTGCGTGCCGAACAGGCGCCATCTGCACGTCGCGGCTCGAACGGCGCCGCGACAGGCCGCGGTCCGCGACCGCCCGTGCCGCTCAAGGGAGTCAAGTAGAGCGACGACGTCTGCACATCGTAAATCGATCGCCGCCGATCCGGGGCCGCGGTGCCGCTCAGCGGGGCCGAGCAGAACACCGACGTCTGCACGCCGCGGCTCGATCGGCGCCGAGTCCGGTCGCAGGCAAGGACCGCTCGCGCCGCTCGGGACAGAAGCACGGCCTGCAACCGGTGCAGCCGACACGGCTCGCACCCGCCGTCAGCGGCTCGCGCCCGGGTCGTTGCGCCGTTCCGGCCCGCTGATCCGGGGCGACTCGGATTGCCGCGGCGGCTCTGCGGGCCGCTGCGGCGCGAGCCGAGGCGACGTCGCCTCGATCTGCCGCGGGGCGACGAGCTGCGGCTGCACCGGCTGGATCGGCGCGATCCGCTCGGGCGCGCGCGACGACTCGATCGGCCGCATCGGGGCGATCGGCGGTGCCGCGGCGATCGGCGGCGCCGGTGCGGCCGGCGGCTGCGGGCGAAGCTCGGGCCGCTGCATGGGAGCGACGCCACCGGCGTCCTCGCGGATCCGCGGATCGTCGCCGCGCCGCACGGGCAGCACGCGCATCCGTGGCGACTGCGCCGCGTCGGGCTGCGACTGCAGCTGCGGTCGAGGTTGCTGCTGCAGTTGCGGCATCGTCGGCTCGCGCGGTGGCGGCGCCGTCTGGACAGGCGGCTGCACACCGCGCGCCGGTGCTCCCGGTGGCGACAGGCCGCGGAATCCTCCGGGCTGCTCGGGGCCAGCGGTCGACGGCGATTGCGGCGCGGCCGGTGCGGCCGATGGCAGCGAACGCTGCGGGATGCCGCGAAAGCCGCCCGGCTCCGGACCGTCGGTCGACCGGACCGCCGGCGCGACCGGCGGCGGTCCCGCAGCGCCGATGCGGCCCGGCTGTCCGGTGCCGCCGAAACCGGCGCCCGGCGTGCGAGCCGGCAAGGTGCCGGCGCGATCCGGGATGCCGTCGCCATCGCGGTCGCGACCCTGCCCGCCGTCGCGGTCGCGGCCGTCGCGGTCGCGGCCGTCGCCCGGCCGACCGCGAACGTCCCCGAACGACGACGGCGGCTGCACGCCCGGCTGCGACGACGCGTCGCGCTCGGCGAAGCGTTCGCGTCGACCGCCGCGGTCTTCGGCAAAGCCCGGCGGCGGTCGCGGCGGCCGGCGCGCGTCGCCACCGAGAAGCGGCACGCTCGGCGGACCGACCGGCGGCGTCGTCGACACGACCGCACCGCCGCGGGCGCCCAGGTCGCGTCCCCACGGCCCGTTGCGGAATTGCGCGACCGGCGGGCCGAGCGGCCGACGCTCGGTCCAGGCGGCGTTCGGAGCGAAAGTGACCGCTTGCGGGAAGCGCCGGTTCTCGAAGTCGCGGGCCGAGCGCGGGTTGTCGATCGTCGCCGTGATCAGCGACGGATTGCCGACGTGCGTGCGGTTGATGCTGCGCACGTAGCGCGGCGTCGACGCATAGCTCGGCACGTAGACCTCGCGCGGCGCAAGCGGGAACCAGCCGACCGCCGGACCGGACGGGCCACGTGGCCCGCGGGCCGGTGGGCCGCCGCCGACCCAGGCGACGAGCGCGGGTGCCCAGACCGGCCGTGGCTGCCGGGTGCCCGGCGTCCAGCACCAGCGGTTGCGGTAGTTGACCCAGCGGCCGTAGTGGAAGGGTGCGAAGCCCCAGGGCGCGTCGTCGACCCAGGTCCAGCCCCAGGGCCGCACCCACGCCCAGCGGCCGGTGCTGTACGGCGCCCAGTCTGTCGCGACCGCCGTCGGAGTCCAGACCGCGCCGATGTCTGGCGTCTGCTCCCAGGTGCCGTAGCGGTCGAGCTCCTCGACACCCGTCATCTCCGGCGAGGCGTAGCGCGCGGCGACGCTGGTGCCTGCATCGCGCTCGCGTTCGGCCGTCCAGGCGGTGAAGGCGTCGGCGACCGGCGGCAGCAGGGCGTACTGCGCCGCGCCGTTCGCGTCGACCCAAAATTCGCCGCGCTGGCCCGCACCGACGTTGAGCGCGCTGGTCAAGAACGCATAGCGGACTTCACCCGAGTCGACGCTGACGAAGCTCGAGCGGCTGCCGCGGTCGACGCGAAAGCTTCCGGCGCGCAGCGCGAGGAAGCGGCCGTCGTCGGTCAGGACGTCCACCTGGCCGGCCTCCGCGGCATTGCGGACGCGGACCGCCACCGCGCCGGCATGGAGCTGCACGGCGATGTGCGTGTCGTCGAGCGTGACGACTTCGAGATCGCTGCCGCCGTCGAGGCGCAGCATCGTCGTGCCGATCTGCAGTTCGGCGCGCGAACCGGGCTGGGTCGCGAGGCGGTCGCCGGTCGTCAACGGCAGATTGCGCACCGCCTCGGCCCAGTCGCCGTTGTCGGGGTGAAAGAACGACGCCGGCCCGGCGAGCTCGGCGAGCCGCGCCACGCGGCCGGGCGGATCGATGTCGGCCGGCTGCGCTGCGACGGGGCGGACCAGCGCGGTCACGACCAGCGCGAGCAGCAGACCCAACGCTCGAGCGACGATGGGGCGCGGACCGGCCCTCGAGGAAGTCCATGGGCGAAGCGAAGCGGATCGGCGCAGAGCAGCAGTCAAGTCGGATCTCCGGATGGCGCGGCGGCGCTGCCCTCTACAACGCACCGCGTCATCATCTCGCCGACGGCATTGCCCTGCCGGTTGGGACGGTATCGGAGATGGTCGGACATGTACAGGCGTCGCGACGCCGCGACGCCACTGTTGGCGGAGGGGTGTACGAACGACAAGCGCGCAAATCGCGACAGATCGCGACAGATCAGGTTTCGGAAGCGCCGATCGGCGCCCAGCCGTCAGTCGTCGTCCGCCGGATCGAGATCCGGAAACAAGACACTCGTGAAGCCAAAGCGGCTCAGGTCGCGGATCCGGGTCGGGTACAGCCTGCCGATCAGGTGATCGCACTCGTGCTGCACCACGCGGGCGTGAAACCCCTCGGCCTCGCGGTCGATGGGCCGGCCCAGCAGATCGACGCCGGTGTATCGGATGCGCGAGAAACGCGGTACGACGCCGCGCAGGCCCGGAACCGAGAGGCAGCCTTCCCAGCCGTCTTCCTCCGAGCCGTCGAGCGGCGTGATCGTGGGGTTCAGCAGCACGGTCTCGGGCACGGGCGGAGCGTCCGGGTAGCGCTGGTTGCCCTTCGGAAAGCCGAAGATCACGAGCTGCAGGTCGACGCCGATCTGCGGTGCGGCGAGCCCGGCGCCATCGACCGCGTGCATCGTCTCGAACATGTCGGCGACGAGCCCGTGCAACTCGGGCGTGTCGAACTCGCGCACGGGCGGCGCGGTGCGCAGGAGGCGCGGGTCGCCCATCTTCAGGATCTCGCGGATCGTCATGGCAGGACTCGGTGTGACCGTGGACCGATCACTGTAACGGCGGCTCGTCGAGGCCGCCGGCAGGCGGGGCGCCGATACTGCGGCCCGGCGGCGCCCGGTCGCCGGCGCCGAAAGCTCGCCCATGAACATTCTCCGCAGCGGGACGCTGACACTCGAGCCACAGGTCGCCGCACACGCCGCCGAGATGTTCCGCGTCCTGTCGGACCCCATGCTGTACGACTTCGAGAACGCGCCGCCGGCGTCCGAGCGCTGGCTCGCGGAGCGCTACGCGCGGCTGGAGGCGCGGCAGTCCGCGGACGGCGCGCAGCAGTGGCTCAACTGGGTCGTTCGGCTCGAGAGCGGCGAACTCTGCGGCTACGTGCAGGCGACCATCGTCGCGTCGGGGTCGGCCCTCGTCGCCTACGAGCTCGGCAGTCGCTGGTGGCGTCGCGGAATCGGCAGTGCGGCGGTGCGTGCCATGCTCGACGAGCTGGCCTCGCGTCACGCTGTCCCGATGGCGGTGGCGGTCTTCAAGCGCGCCAACCACCGGTCGCTCGGCCTCTTGCGGCATCTCGGCTTCGAGCCGGGAAGCGCGGCGCAGCGGACGCAGTTCGCTGTCGACGACGACGAGGACATCCGGATGAAGCTGCTGCACGGGGACGCTGCCGCCCGCTGAGATCGCCGAGCACGCGCACCCGCCGGCGGCAGCGCTGCGCCGCCACCGCGGGACGGACGGGCACCTCGCGGCCGGCGCCCGCCGTCGCGAGACCGTCAGAACGATTGTCCGCGCGAGCTCGGCCGTCGACGGCGCCCATCAAGGCACGACGCCGAGACGACGCCCCTTCGCCGCCGGGCTCCTGGAACGACACGTCACGCCGTCTCGAGCCGCAGCGAGCGTGTCGATCGCGTTCCCAGGCGTTCAGACGGTGAGAGCCGCGATGACGTCCGCCGGCGCCTGCACCAACTCGATCAGCACGCCCTCGCCGCCCAGCGGAAACGCGGCGTCGCCCTTCGGGTGGATGAAGCAGATGTCGTGGCCCGCCGCGCCCTTGCGGATGCCGCCCGGCGCGAAGCGCACGCCGTTCGCGGACAACCACGCGACCGCCTTCGGGAGGTCGTCGATCCAGAGGCCGACGTGGTTGAGCGGCGTCCTCTGCACGGCCGGCGAGCCGTTCGGGTCGATCGGCTCCATCAGGTCGACCTCGACGCGAAACGCGCCCTGCCCGATCGTGCAGATGTCCTCGTCGACGTTCTCGCGGTCGGAGCGGTAGCTGCCGGTGATCTCGAGCCCGAGCTGGTCGACCCAGAGGCTTTTCAGCCGCGACTTGGCCGCACCGCCGATCGCGATCTGCTGGATGCCGAGCACCTTGAACGGACGCGTCGCCATGGTCATTGCCCCTGTTCGAACTCGAGGATCACCTGGTCGACCGCAAGGCTCTCGCCTTTGGCCGCTTTGATCTCGGCGACCACGCCGTCCTGTGTGGCGACGAGGATGTTCTCCATCTTCATCGCCTCGATCACCGCGAGCTTCTCGCCGGCACGCACGCTCTGCCCGGGCTGCACCGCGATGTCGACGAGCAGTCCGGGCATCGGCGAGAGCAGGAAGCGCGACAGGTCGGGCGGCGCCTTGAACGCCATCAGCGCGTTGAGCTCGGCGGCGCGCGGCGACAGCACGCGCACCTGCGCCTGCGCGCCGTGGTGCATGACGCGGTAGGCGAGCATCAGCCGCTCGACCTGGGCGCAGAACGGCTTGCCGTCGACCTCGCCGTGCACCGCGATGTCGCGCAGCGGCCGCAGGAAACGGATCGGATAGGCCTTGCCCGCGATCTCGACGCGGTAGACGTCGCCCGCCATCACGACCTTCGCCGGCGTCTCGAGGCGACGTCCGGTGGCGTCCGTCTCGACGACGACGAAGTCCTCGCCGATCTGCAGTTCGTGGCCCGGCAGCTGCCCGCTGATGCCGGCCGAGCGGGCGAGCACGCGGCGGTTGGTCGCGACGGCGAGCGCGAGCAGAAAGGCCGGGTCGTGGTGCACGACCGAGGCGCTGGTGAAGCCCTTCGGATACTCCTCGGCGATGAAGCCGGTGGTGAAGTTGCCCGACGCGAAGCGCGGATGGCCGAGCAGCGCAGCCTGGAACGGAATGTTGCTCGAGATGCCGCGGATGACGAAGGCGTCGAGCGCGTCGCGCATCGTCGCGATCGCCGCGGCGCGGTCCTGCGCGTGGACGATCAGCTTGCAGATCATCGAGTCGTAGAAGATCGGAATCTCGCCGCCTTCCTGCACGCCGGTATCGACCCGGACGCCGCCGGCTGCGGGCACCGGTTCCGCAGCGATCATCGTCGCCTGCGGCGGCTCGAACGCGACCAGCCGGCCGGTCGACGGCAGGAAGCCGCGCAGCGGGTCCTCGGCGTTGATGCGGCATTCGATCGCCCAGCCGCGGCGCGGGATCTCGTCCTGACCGAAGCCGAGCGGCTCGCCGGCGGCGACGCGGATCATCTGCTCGACAAGATCGAGCCCGGTGATGCACTCGGTCACCGGATGCTCGACCTGCAGCCGGGTGTTCATCTCGAGGAAGAAGAAGCTCTTGTCCTTGCCGACGACGAACTCGACCGTGCCGGCCGACTGGTAATTCACGGCCAACGCCAGCGCGACCGCCTGCTCGCCCATCGCGCGCCGGGTCGCGTCGTCGAGGAACGCGCTCGGCGCCTCCTCGATCACCTTCTGGTGCCGGCGCTGGATCGAGCACTCGCGTTCCCAGAGGTAGACGCAGTGGCCGTGCGCGTCGCCGAGGACCTGGATCTCGATGTGGCGCGGCTCCTCGACGAACTTCTCGATGAAGACGCGGTCGTCGCCGAAGCTGTTGCGCGCCTCGTTGCGGCACGAGGTGAAGCCCTCGAGCGCCTGGGCGTCGTCGTAGGCCACGCGCAAGCCCTTGCCGCCGCCGCCCGCCGACGCCTTGATCATCACCGGGTAGCCGATGCCGCGGGCGATCTCGACCGCGTGCTCGGCGGTGTCGATCGCGGCGTTGTAGCCAGGGATGGTGTTGACCTTCGCGTCGCTGGCGAGCTTCTTCGACGCGATCTTGTCGCCCATCGCCGCGATCGACGCGTGCTTCGGGCCGATGAACACGAGGCCCGCTTCCTCGACCTGGCGCGCGAATGCCTCGTTCTCGGACAGGAAACCGTAGCCCGGGTGGATCGCCTCGGCGCCGGTCTGCCGGGCGGCAGCGATGATCGTGTCCATCGACAGGTACGACTCGCGGCTCGGCGCCGGGCCGATCCGCACGGCTTCGTCGGCGAGCGCGACGTGCAGCGCGTCGCGGTCGGCGTCGGAGTAGACGGCGACGGTCCGGATGCCCATCTTCCGCGCCGTCTTGATGACGCGGCAGGCGATCTCGCCGCGGTTGGCGATGAGGATCTTCTTGAACATGCGATGCCCGATCACAGCGGGATGTTCCCGTGCTTGCGCCACGGATCCTCGACCTTCTTGTCGCGCAGCATCACGAGCGAGCGGCAGATGCGCTTGCGGGTCTCGTGCGGCTGGATCACGTCGTCGATGTAGCCGCGGGCGCTCGCGATGAACGGGTTGGCGAACTTCGCCTTGTACTCGGCCTCGCGGGCGGCGAGCTTCACCGGATCGTTCTTCTCCTCGCGGAAAATGATCTCGACCGCGCCCTTCGCGCCCATCACCGCGATCTCGGCGTTGGGCCAGGCGAAGTTGACGTCGCCTCTGAGATGCTTCGAGCTCATCACGTCGTAGGCGCCGCCGTAGGCCTTGCGGGTGATGACGGTGATCTTCGGCACCGTGCACTCGGCGTACGCGTAGAGCAATTTGGCGCCGTGCTTGATGATGCCGCCGTACTCCTGCGCGGTGCCGGGCATGAAGCCGGGCACGTCGACGAAGGTCAGCACCGGGATGTTGAAGGCGTCGCAGAAGCGCACGAAGCGCGCGGCCTTGATGCTCGACTTGATGTCGAGGCAGCCGGCGAGCACGAGCGGCTGGTTGGCGACGATGCCGACGGCCTGGCCGTCCATGCGGCCGAAGCCGATGACGATGTTCTGCGCATAGTCGGGCTGGAGCTCGAAGAAGTCGTAGTCGTCGACGGTCTTCACGATCAGCTCCTTGATGTCGTAGGGCTTGTTCGCGTTCTCCGGGACGAGCGTGTCGAGCGACAGGTCGATGCGGTCGGCGGGGTCGCTCGACGGCCGCACGGGCGCCTTTTCGCGGTTGTTGAGCGGCATGTAGTTGAAGAAGCGGCGCAGCATCGCGAGCGCGTCGACGTCGTTGTCGAAGGCGAGGTCGGCGACGCCGCTCCTGGTCGTGTGGGCGCTCGCGCCGCCGAGATCCTCGGCGCTGACCTCCTCGTGCGTCACGGTCTTCACGACGTCCGGGCCGGTCACGAACATGTAGGAGCTGTCGCGGACCATGAAGATGAAGTCGGTCATCGCCGGCGAGTAGACCGCGCCGCCCGCGCACGGGCCCATGATCAGGCTGATCTGCGGCACGACGCCCGAGGCCTTGACGTTCCGCTGGAAGACTTCGGCGTAGCCGCCGAGCGATGCCACGCCTTCCTGGATGCGCGCGCCGCCCGAGTCGTTCAGGCCGATGACCGGCGCGCCGACCTTCATCGCCTGGTCCATGACCTTGCAGATCTTCTCGGCATGGGCCTCGCTGAGCGCGCCGCCGAAGACGGTGAAGTCCTGGCTGAAGACGAACACGAGCCGGCCGTTGATCATGCCGTAGCCGGTGACCACGCCGTCGCCCGGCGGCCGGTTGTCGGCCATGCCGAAGTCGTGGCTGCGGTGCTCGACGAACATGTCCCATTCCTCGAACGTGTCGGCGTCGAGCAGGAGCTCGATGCGCTCGCGCGCCGTCAGCTTGCCCTTGGCATGCTGCGCGGCGATGCGCGTCTGTCCGCCACCGAGGCGGGCCTTGGCGCGCTTCGCCTCGAGCTGCTGGATGATGTCGTGCATGGGTCCTGTTCCCTTGGGTGTCTCGATTCAGCCCGACCGGTACGTCGCGAGCAGGGCGCGCGCCGCGGCCGACGGGGCGACTTTCGACGATGCGACGTCGGCGAGCGTGTCCGGCAGCGCCCGGCGCACGTCCGGATGCTGCCTGAAATCGGCCTGCAGCCGCGCCTGGATCAGGTCCCACATCCAGGCGAGCGCCTGCATGCGGCGGCGAGCGTCGAATTCGCCGCTCGCCCGTCGCTGCAGGGCGAGCGCGTCGACGTTCGTCCAGAACACGTCGACGCCCTGCCCGCGCAGCGCGCTCAGACTCAGCACGCGGGCGCCGGCACCGGCCGGCTTGAGCAGCCGCATCGCGCTCGTGATCGTGGCCTCGGCGCGGGTCGCGGCGTCCGGATCGAGGTCCGCCTTGTTGACGACGACCAGATCGGCGAGCTCCATCACGCCCTTCTTGATCGCCTGCAGGTCGTCGCCCGCGTTCGGCAGCTGCATCAGCACGAAGAGGTCGGTCATGCTCGCGACCGCGATCTCGCTCTGGCCGACGCCGACCGTCTCGACGACCACGACGTCGTAGCCCGCCGCCTCGCAGACGAGCATCGCCTCGCGCGTCTTCTCGGCGACGCCGCCGAGCGTGCCCGACGCCGGGCTCGGCCGGATGTACGCCGCGGGCGCGACCGAGAGCCGCTCCATCCGCGTCTTGTCGCCGAGGATCGAGCCGCCCGAGACGCTCGACGACGGGTCGATCGCGAGCACCGCGACGCGGTGGCCGCGCTCGATCAGCATCAGTCCGAGCGACTCGATGAAGGTCGACTTGCCGACGCCCGGCACGCCCGAGATGCCGAGCCGCAGTGCCCGGCCCGTCGACGGCAGCAGGGCGTTGATGAGCGCGTCGGCGCGCAGGCGGTGCTCGCGCCGCGTCGATTCGATCAGCGTGATCGCCTTCGCCAGCGCCCGCCGCTTCTTGGCCGGATCGTCGCCGCCGAGCGCCACGCGCAGCGCGTCGTCGTCGGGATCGATCGAAAGCGGGTTCACGCGGTCTTCAGGCGACCGCCTTCCTGATTTGCTCGAGCACGTCCTTCGCGCTCGCCGGGATGGGCGTGCCCGGGCCGTAGATGCCCTTGACGCCGGCGTCGTACAGCATCTCGTAGTCCTGCCGCGGGATCACGCCGCCGACGAAGACGATGATGTCGTCGGCACCCTGGCGCCTGAGCGATTCGATGATCTCGGGCACGAGCGTCTTGTGGCCGGCAGCGAGCGTGGAGACGCCGACCGCGTGCACGTCGTTCTCGATCGCCTGGCGCGCGCATTCGTCGGCCGTCTGGAAGAGCGGGCCGATGTCGACGTCGAAGCCGAGGTCGGCGAAGGCGGTCGCGACGACCTTCGCGCCGCGGTCGTGGCCGTCCTGGCCGAGCTTGGCGATCATGACGCGCGGCCGGCGGCCCTGGTCCTCGGCGAAGGCGTCGATCTCGGTCTTGAGCTTGTCCCAGCCTTCGGCGCTGTCGTAGGCCGCGGCATAGACGCCGGTCACCTTCTGCGTGTCGGCGCGGTGGCGGCCGAAGACCTTCTCGAGCGCGTCCGACACCTCGCCCACGGTGGCGCGCAGGCGCACCGCCTGGATCGACAGGTCGAGCAGGTTGCCGTCGCCGGTCTCGGCGCAACGGGTGAGCGCGTCGAGCGCGGCCTGCACCTTCGCCGCGTCGCGCGCGGCGCGCACCTGCTGCAGCCGCTCGACCTGTCGCTCGCGGACCATGACGTTGTCGATGTCGAGCGTCGCGATCGCATCCTCGCGCTGGAGCTTGTATTTGTTGACGCCGACGATCACGTCCTTGCCCGAGTCGATGCGCGCCTGCTTCTCGGCGGCCGCGGCCTCGATCTTGAGCTTGGCCCAGCCGCTGTCGACGGCCCTGATCATGCCGCCCATCGCGTCGACCTCCTCGATGATCGCCCAGGCGGCGTCGGCCATGTCCTGCGTCAGCTTCTCCATCATGTAGCTGCCGGCCCAGGGATCGACGACCGCGCCGATGTGCGTCTCTTCCTGGATGATCAGCTGGGTGTTGCGGGCGATGCGGGCGCTGAACTCGGTCGGCAGCGCGATCGCCTCGTCGAGCGCGTTGGTGTGCAGCGACTGGGTGCCACCGAAGACCGCGGCCATCGCCTCGATCGTCGTGCGCACGACGTTGTTGTAGGGGTCCTGTTCGGTGAGCGACCAGCCCGAGGTCTGGCAGTGCATGCGCAGCATCAGGCTCTTGGCGCTCTTCGGCTCGAACGCCTTCATGATCCGCCACCACAGCAGCCGCGCCGCGCGCAGCTTCGCGACCTCGAGATAGAAGTTCATCCCGATCGCCCAGAAGAAGCTCAGGCGCCCCGCGAAGGCGTCGACGTCGAGGCCCTTGGCGAGCGCCGTCTTGACGTACGCCTTGCCGTCGGCGAGCGTGAACGCGAGTTCGAGCGCCTGGTTCGCGCCGGCCTCCTGCATGTGGTAGCCGGAGATCGAGATCGAATTGAACTTCGGCATCTTCCGCGACGTGTAGTCGATGATGTCGCCGACGATCCGCATGCTCGGTTCGGGCGGGAAGATGTAGGTGTTGCGGACCATGAACTCCTTCAGGATGTCGTTCTGGATGGTCCCCGACAGCTTGTCCTGCGGCACGCCCTGCTCTTCCGCCGCGACGACGTAGCCGGCGAGCACCGGCAGCACCGCGCCGTTCATCGTCATGCTCACGCTCACCGTGTCGAGCGGGATGCCGTCGAAGAGGATCTTCATGTCCTCGACCGAGTCGATCGCGACGCCCGCCTTGCCGACGTCGCCGGTGACGCGCGGATGGTCGCTGTCATAGCCGCGGTGCGTCGCGAGGTCGAAGGCGACCGACACGCCCTGCGCGCCGGCGGCGAGCGCCTTGCGGTAGAAGTCGTTCGACGCCTCGGCGGTGGAGAAGCCGGCGTACTGGCGGATGGTCCACGGCCGCACCGCGTACATCGTCGCCTGCGGTCCGCGCACGAACGGCGGCAAGCCGGGCAGCGTGTCGGTGAAGGGCAGGCCGGCGAGGTCTGCGGCCGTGTAGAGCGGCTTGACGTCGATGCCGTCGGGCGTGCGCCAGGTCAGCGCAGCGACGTCGCCGCCGGGCGCGGACCTGGCGGCGAGCCGTTCCCAGTCGGCGATCGAGGTGGAATCGGGCAGTGTCGCGTCGGGCATCGTCAACCTCGGCAGGCCGCGGCCGGCATGGGCAGGCAGCGGTTTGGCAGTCGATCGGCACGGTGGTGCCGAACGAGGCATTCTCGCGCAAGCGCACGCCACAATCGCCGCGATGATCGATCGCGCCCGTCCACCCGCGCTCAGCCTGATCGCCGCCGTCGCGCGCAACGGCGTGATCGGTCGCGACAACACGCTGGTCTGGCACGAACCCGAGGACCAGCGGCACTTCCGCCGAACGACGCTGGGCCATCCGGTGCTCATGGGCCGGCGGACGTGGGAGTCGCTGCCGCACCGCTTCCGGCCGCTGCCGGGGCGCCGCAATCTCGTCCTCACGCGCCAGCAGGGCTGGCAGGCCGACGGTGCCGAGGCGGTCGCGTCGATCGACGCCGCGCTCGCGCTGCTGGCCGGTGAGCCGCGCGCGTTCGTCATCGGCGGCGCCGCGGTCTACGCGGCGGCGCTGCCGTTCGCCGACACGCTCGTGCTCACCGAGGTCGATGCGGACCTGGAAGGCGACGTCCGCTTCCCGGCCTGGGACGCCGCGCGCTTCGAAGCGGTCGCGCGCGAGCCGCGCATCGCCGCCGACGGGACGCGCTACAGCTTCACCACCTACCGCATCCGACCCTGAGGAGATCGACCGATGTCACAAGGCGGCTTTCATGTCCACGGCCCGCACGACCACGAACTCGAGCACGCCGCCGAGCACGATCCGAAGGGCATGGCGGGGCAGCTCGCGGTCGTGACGGCCGTGCTCGCGACCGTCGGCGCGCTCTTCGCCTACATGGGCGGCGCGACGCAGGCCGACGCCGGCCTGCTCAAGAACGACGCGGCCATCCGGAAGACCGAAGCGTCGAATCAGTGGAACTACTACCAGGCCAAGAGCAGCAAGCAAACCTTGTCCGAGTTCGCGCAGGAGCTCGCCCCGGATACGCGCAAGGGCCACTACGCCGACGAGATCCGGCGCTACAAGGCCGAGAAGGCGGAAATCATGCTGGCCGCGCAGAAGCTCGAAGCCGAGTCGAAGGCCTTCGACGACCGGAGCGCCGAGAAGATGCACCAGCATCACCGGTGGGCGCAGGCGACGACGGCGCTGCAGATCGCGATCGCCATGGCCGCGATCGCGCTGCTGACGCGCCGGCGCTGGCTCGAGTACGCGGTCTTCGGCGTCAGCGCGGTGGGCGTCTCGATCGGGGCGCTGGCCTGGCTCCACGTCTGAGCGGCGCCGGGGCACCACCGAGGTCCCGATGTCCGCGGAGTGCCGATCGATCGGCTGCAGCGTTCGGCGCTCGCGGGAGTCGTCGTGCGGACGGCCGCTGAACCGACGTCGCAACACTGCCCGGCGACCCCGCGCGATGCAGTCTCGCGCCGGCGCGGCTCAATGGCTGCAGAGTTCGGCGCTCGCGCGCGCCGTCGTGCGGACAGCCGCTGAATTGACGTCGCAACGCTGCCCGGCGACCTCGCGCGATGCAGTCTCGCGCCGGTGCGGCTCAATCGTCGAGGCCAAGCTCCTGGATCTTCCGGGTGATGGTGTTGCGGCCGATGCCGAGCTTTTGCGCCGCCTCGATGCGCCGGCCGCGGGTGATCTCGAGGGCGGTGTGGATGAGCTGGGCCTCGAACTTCCGTGTCAGCGTCTCCCAGACCTCGGGTTCGCCGGCCTGGAGCAACGCACGGGCGTCGCTCTCGAGGCCGACGAGCCAGCTCGGCGACGCGGTCGGTGCCGATTCGGCGCGAGGTACGTCGACCGACATCGGCGGTGATGTGGCCGCCGACAGCGGCGGCGCCCCGCTCGGCAAGAACGCGGGGAGCTGCGGCGCGGCACCGAGCGTCGCGTCGTCGGCAGGCGCCTGGAGCGGCGCGGGCCGAGGCGCGGGCGCGGCGCGGGCATGCGGCGCCGAAATCTCGGGCGGCAGGTCGTCGGCCTCGATCATCTGCGCCGGCGCCATGACGGTCAGCCAATGGCAGATGTTCTCGAGCTGCCGGACATTGCCGGGGAAATCGAAGTGCATCAGCCGCGCCACCGCGGCGTCGGTGATCCGCTTCGCCTCGACGCCGAGTTCCTTGGCGCTCTTCTGCAGGAAGAAGCGGGTGAGCGCCGGCACGTCCTGGCTGCGCTCGCGCAGCGCCGGCAGGCGCAGGCGGATGACGTTCAGCCGGTGGAACAGGTCTTCGCGGAACACGCCCTGACGAACGCGGTCCTCGAGGTTCTGGTGCGTCGCCGCGATCACGCGGACGTTGCTCTTCATCGGGTTGTGGCCGCCGACACGGTAGAACTGGCCGTCGGAGAGCACCCGCAGCAGCCGCGTCTGCAAGTCAAACGGCATGTCGCCGATCTCGTCGAGGAAGAGCGTGCCGCCGTCGGCCTGTTCGAACCGGCCGCGGCGCGTGGTCTGCGCACCGGTGAAGGCGCCGCGCTCGTGGCCGAAGAGCTCGGACTCGAGCAGGTCCTTCGGGATCGCCGCGGTGTTGATCGCGACGAACGGGCCGGCCGCGCGCTGGCTGTGCTTGTGCAGCGCGTTGGCCACGAGCTCCTTGCCCGAGCCCGACTCGCCGGTGATCAGCACGGTCACGATGCTCTGGCTGAGACGCCCGATCGCGCGGAAGACGTCCTGCATCGCAGGTGCCTGACCGAGCATCTCGGGCACCTGCGACGCCTTCTCGTCGCCCACCTCCTCGCGCAGGCTCTCGTCGACCGCACGGCGGATGAGCTCGACCGCCTTGGGCACGTCGAAGGGTTTGGGCAGGTATTCGAACGCGCCGCCCTGGAACGCGCTGACGGCCGAGTCGAGGTCGGAGTACGCGGTCATGATGATGACCGGCAGGCCCGGATGGCGCTCGCGCACCTTGGCGAGCAGTTCGATGCCCGAGCCGCCGGGCATGCGGATGTCCGAGACGAGGACTTGCGGCGCGTCGTCGGCGAGCGCGGCCAGTACGTCGCGGATGTTGGTGAAGCTGCGCACCGCCAGCTCTTCGCGGGCGAGCGCCTTCTCGAGCACGAAGCGGATGGATTGATCGTCGTCGACGATCCAGATTGGTTTCATTCGGGCCCTGCGCGTTCGATCTGTCGCGCTCCGCGGGTCGGCGGCGGCCGCATGGTCCCGGCGCGGCTGCACGCTGCACGCCGGCGCGGCGGCCGGAAGGCCTCAGGCCAGCGGAAGCACGATCTTGAAAATCGTCCTGCCCGGTTCGCTTTCGCAGTCGATCGTGCCGTGATGCTGCTGCACGAAGGTCTGCGCGAGCGTGAGTCCCAAGCCCGACCCCCCGTCCCTGCCCGACACCAGCGGGTAGAAGATGCGATCGCGGATGGACTCGGGAACCCCCGGACCGTTGTCCTGGATATGCAAGTCCAGTGCCAATCGGTAGCGCTGCTTGCCCAGCGTGGTCTGCCGCGCGACACGGGTGCGAAACGCGATCACGGCGTCGCCGGCGGCGATGCGGTCGACGAGCGCCTGCGCGGCGTTGTGGGCGATGTTGAGCATCGCCTGGATGAGCTGCTCGCGGTCGCCGCGGAAATCCGGGATCGAGATGTCGTAATCCCGCTCGACGTGCAGCCCCCGCGGGAACTCGGCGAGGATCAGCGCCCTAACCCGCTCGCAGACCTCGTGGATGTTGACGTCGCTCACGACGTGCGGCTTCCTGTGCGGCGCGAGCAGCCGGTCGACGAGCGCCTGCAGCCGGTCGGCCTCGCCGATGATGACCTGCGTGTACTCGTGGAGCGCCCGCGACTCGACCTCCATCTCGAGCAGCTGCGCCGCGCCACGGATGCCGCCGAGCGGATTCTTGATCTCGTGCGCGAGGTTGCGGATCAGCTCCTTCGTGACCTGTGCCTGGTCGAGCGCGCGCTCCTCGCGGTCCTGACGGGTCTGCTGCTCGATCTCGACGAGTTCGACGACGACGTTCGGCGACGCCTCCATGCGGTTGACGATCACGTGGACGAGCAGCGGATCGGCCTGCTTGGCGCCGGGGCGGCGCAGTTGCGTCTCGAGCCGGCTGGTCGAGAAGTCGTCGCGGCAGACGGCGTCGACGGTGTGCCGCACGCGTTCTCCGTCGACGAACCAGTCGAACACCGGCAGCCGCAGCATGGCGCGGCGCGACAGGCCCATGACGTGTTCGAACGACGCATTGGCGAAGATGCACTGCCCCGCCGGGTCGATGACCGTGACCATCGTCGCGAGGTGATCGAAGGCCGCCCACGACGCGACCTCGGGCGCGCTGGCGCTGCCGCGGCCGGTGGCACCGTCCGCGACCGCGCTGCGCGATTCGCCCTTGCGGCGCGCCAACGGGCTCATTGGACTTCCTTCGTGCTGCGCACTCCGGTATTCGCCCTTCGGGCGGCCGGGCGGGCTCATTGGACTTCCTTCGTGCTGCGCACTCCGGTATTCGCCCTTCGGGCGG
>CAXUDL010000001.1:47640-243155 GCA_964249855.1 uncultured Rhizobacter sp.
TTCCTTCGTGCTGCGCACTCCGGTATTCGCCCTTCGGGCGGCCGGGCGGGCTCATGACGGCTGAAACTTCTGCAGCTCGCGCTTGATCGCCGCGATGTCGCTTTCCTTCCGCGCGATGGCGGACTTCATGTCGGCCACGCGATCGAGGTACTTCTGGTAGTTCTTCTCGTTGCCCTGCCGCTCCGGCTGGCCGCCGTTGTACTCGGCGACCATCTGCGAAAGCCGCTCCTGCTCGCGCTGCAACTCGGTTTCGAGGATGCGGCGCGCATCGTTGTCGCGGGCGCGCTGCTCGGCCGGGTCGATGCGCGAGCCGTTCGGCGATGCGGAGGCCGGCGGCACCGGCCGCGGTTTCGCCGTCTGGATGACGGTGATCGGCGCACCCTCGAGCGTGCGGCAGCCGCGGTCCTTGGCTTCCTTGGCCGACAGGGTGTTGTTGTAGTCGTTCCCCGGGCAGCGGTACATCACGCCCGGGCCACTGCTGTCCGCAGCGTAGGCGGGAAGCGCCAGCAACGCGGCGAGCGCCAGAGAACGGGCAGACGACGGGGGTGGGCGGCGCATCGACATCTCTCCTGACCTGCTCCAACGTGTCGCCGACCGCAAGCGGCGACAGGCCTGCCGGCATTTTGGCGCAGGGGCCGCCGGCCCGAGCGCGGCACCTCGGGCCGCCAAGAAAAAAGGGACGGCGCGAACGTCGTCCCTCGATGCCGGACCGCCGGCCGACAGCGGCGCCGGCATGCCGCGGGGCGGCGCTGCACGGCTGCCTGCGCGCCCCGCGCTGCCGGTCGTCAGAGCGTGTAGTACATGTCGAACTCGACCGGGTGCGTCGCCATCCGGAAGCGCGTCACCTCCTGCATCTTCAGTTCGATGTAGGCGTCGATGTAGGCATCGGTGAAGACGCCGCCCTTGGTCAGGAACGAGCGGTCCTGGTCGAGGTAGTCGAGTGCCTGGTCGAGGCTGTGGCAGACGGTCGGAATGAGCTTGTCCTCCTCCGGCGGGAGGTGGTACAGGTCCTTGCTCGCCGGCTCGCCCGGGTGGATCTTGTTCTCGACGCCGTCGAGCCCGGCCATCAGCATCGCCGAGAAGCCGAGATAGGGGTTCATCAGCGGGTCCGGGAAGCGCGCCTCGACGCGGCGGCCCTTGGGGTTGGCGACGTGCGGGATGCGGATCGACGCCGAACGGTTCTTCGCCGAATACGCGAGCTTGACCGGCGCCTCGAAGCCCGGCACCAGCCGCTTGTAGGAATTGGTGCCCGGATTGGTGATCGCGTTCAGCGCCCGGGCGTGCTTGATGATGCCGCCGATGTAGAAGAGCGCGAACTCCGACAGGCCGGCGTAGCCGTCGCCGGAGAACAGGTTCTTGCCGTCCTTCCAGACCGACTGGTGCACGTGCATGCCCGAGCCGTTGTCGCCGACGATCGGCTTGGGCATGAAGGTCGCGGTCTTGCCGTAGCTGTGCGCGACGTTCTGGACGACGTACTTCTGCAACTGGACCCAGTCGGCGCGCTGCAGCAGCGTGCTGAACTTGGTGCCGAGCTCCATCTGGCCGGCGTTCGCGACCTCGTGGTGGTGGACTTCGACCGGGATGCCGAGCGACTCGAGCACCAGGCACATCTCCGAGCGCATGTCCTGGAACGAGTCGACCGGCGGCGTCGGGAAGTAGCCGCCCTTGACCGACGGTCTGTAGCCCGAGTTGCCGTGCTCGTAGTCCTTGCCGGTGTTCCAGGCGGCTTCCTCGGACTCGATCTTCGAGAAGCAGCCCGACATGTCGTTCGACCAGCGCACGCTGTCGAAGACGAAGAACTCGGGTTCGGGACCGAAGTACGCCGTATCGCCGAGGCCCGACGCCTTCATGTAGGCCTCGGCGCGCTTGGCGAGCGAGCGCGGGTCGCGCTCGTAGGGCTTGCCGTCGCCCGGCTCGACGACGTCGCAGGTGAGGATGAGCGTCGGCTCTTCGAAGAACGGGTCGATGTTGGCGGTGTTCGGGTCGGGCATGAGCTGCATGTCCGACGCCTCGATGCCCTTCCAGCCGGCGATCGACGAGCCGTCGAAGGCGTGGCCCGAAGTGAACTTGTCTTCGTCGAACGCCGAGATCGGCACGGTCACGTGCTGTTCCTTGCCGCGGGTGTCGGTGAAGCGGAAGTCGATGAACTTGACTTCGCTCTCTTTCACCATGCTCATCACGTCGGCAACGGTCTTGCTGGCCATCGAGGGAACTCCTAAAGGGATGCTTTGTTGGGTATCGAAAATGGGCCGGTGCGAGACGACGTTTCGCGATCGGCGTCCATGCACGACTTAGCAGAAACTATGCCCAAAGGGTGGGCTGCGATCGTCGAGACGACCGGCGATGCGCGTTCGTGGTGCGGGCGTTGCGGGGACCCTGTTGGTCTCAGCGCACCAGCTCGGGGCCCAACCTCGCGCCGAACGGAACGAGTCCGGCCTTCAATTCGGCGTACGCCGCCTCGACGTTCGCCCCGGCGCCCTTGACGCCCAGCTCGATGTGCTTGCCCCATTCGGGATGGTCGACGCTCGGCAGGCTAAAGACCTTGACGCCCTCGAAACGCACCTCGATCGACTCCATCAGCGGCGTCAGCGTCGCTTCCATTGCACCAAAAACGATCACGGACCGCTCGACCTGCGCGCCGCCGCCGTGCAGGTCGGCGAAGCGGTGGTCGAGCACCCACTCGATCATCGGCCAGGCCATGACCGGAAAGCCGGGCACGAAGAACACGTTGTCGACCGAGAAGCCAGGAATCTTGTTGTAGGGGTTCGGGACGATGTCGGCGCCCTCCGGAAACACGCCCATGTTCAGGCGGTGGACGTTGTCGTCGCGATCCGGTTCGAACGGAACACCCTGCTCGGCCGAGGTGTCGCGGATGCGCTCGAGGATCAGTTCCCTGGCGCGCGGATGCAGCGCGAGCGGCCTGCCGAGCGCGGCCGCGGCGCACTGGCGGGTGTGATCGTCGGGCGTCGCGCCGATGCCACCGCACGAGAAGACGATGTCGCCGCTCGCGAAGGCGTCCACGAGGTCGGCCGTGATCCGCGTGCGGTCGTCGCCGACGTAGCGCGCCCAGCCGAGCGCGAGCCCGCGCGCCGCGAGCAGCTCGATGACTTTGGGCAAATGCTTGTCGGCACGTTTGCCCGACAGGATCTCGTCGCCGATGATGAGGAGGCCGAAGGTCATGGAGCGCTCGGGGGAAGTTGAGAAGAAGACGGCCCGGCGCCGCGAAGCGGCCGGACGTCGCGTGCGTCGAGTGAGCGCCCGGCGCCTGTGGCCGGCGGCAGGATCCCGGCACCCGGCGCGCTGCTCCGCATCGCCTGCAGTGCGGCGAGCGCGTAATGCGCGAACCAGAGCGCCGAGAACGCGAAGACGAGCGTGTAGATCCAGACCGCCACGGGCACCAGCACCGGCGCCAACACGACCGCCAGCGCGCCCGATGCCCAGACGACCGACGGCGCCGCGCCGAGATAGCCGGTCAGCACGCCGATGCCGAGCAGCTTCAGGCGGTGCGCGCGCAACAGTCGATCGCGCTCGTCGGCGGAGGCATGGTCGGCGAGCACGTCGTAACTCATCACGCGGTACGTCAGCCAGCCCCAGATCAGCGGCGGCAACACCAGCACGAGCGGCGGCACGAACCACAGCGGGATCGACGCGAAGAGCGCCGCCAGCGCCGCGAGCGTCGCCCAGAGCGCGCCGAGCGTGCTGCCGACGAACGAGCCGCCGCGCTTCTTCTCGAGCAGCGGGAAGCGGCGTCGCGCGACGAGCGCGAGGATCGCCGGCGTCATCAGCGCGGCGACGAGCAACAACGACAGCACGACGATGACCGGCGTCGTCAGGAACACGACGACCATCGGCGCGAGCACCGCGCGCAGGTTGACGAAGCCGACGTTCTCGAGCCAGCCGGTGAGCGTCGCGAGGGTGTCCCACTGCGCGAGGCCCGCGCGCACGGCTTCGACCGACGGCTCCCAGAAGAAGTAGCCGAGGCCGAGCGCGAGCACCGCCATGATGACGAGCGGCAACAGCGAGAGCGCGATCACTTTCGGATGCAGGCAGTACGCCGCAGCGCGCCAGAAGGAGTCGAGCAGCAGGCGCATCGGCGCTTCAGCGCAGGTTGCCGGTGTGGCCGAGCGAGTAGCGGCCGGGTTGCGGCCAGACGGTCAGGCCGTGCGGCTCGGCGCCGACCTTGAGCTGCCGGACTTCGCCGCTCGCGGTGTCGAAGCGGTAGACGACGTTGTCGTAGCGCGCCGCGAGCCAGAGCCACTTGCCGTCCGCGCTGACGTTGCCCATGTCGGGGCTGCCGCCGCCGGGCACCGGCCAGCGCGCCACCACCGCCTCGGTCGCGAAGTCGATCACCGACACGCCGCCGTCGCCGAGCTTCGGACCATGGATCCTGTGCGAGCCGCGGTTCGCGACATAGAGCCGCTTGCCGTCGCGGCTCGGATAGAGGCCGTGCGCGCCGATGCCGGTCCGGATGAAGCCGACCTTGGTGAAGCTCGCCGTGTCGACCACGTGCACGCCGTCGGCGTGCATGTCGGCCACGAAGAGGTGCCGGCCGTCGGGCGAGCTGCGGATGTCCTGCGGCATGCCGGAGGTCACTGTACAGACCTCGGTCGCGCCCGGCTCCCACGGCTGGCCTGCGGCGGTCCGCACGCCGCCCTTCGTCTCCTTGAAGCGCGTAGACGGCATCTGCAGGTGCAAGTAGCCGTCGACCTTGCGACCGACGAGGTCGACCTTCGCGATCGAGCCGGCGAATTCGCAGGTGAAGTAAGCGGTGCGGCCGTCGACCGAGAAGTCGGCATGGTTGATGCCCGGGCAGCCGGGCACGTCGACCGAGAACTGCAACGCCATCGTCCTCGGATCGCGGAAGTCGAGGCGCTTGCGGGCCTCGGCGACGACGATCGCCGACTTGCCGTCGGGCGAGTAGTACATGTTGTACGGATCGTCGACGGCGACCGGCGCGCCCGGCTTGCCGGTGCGCGGGTCGATCGGCGTGAGGCTGCCGTCGGGCCGGCCCTCGGCGTTGTTCGTGACCCAGAGCGTGCGCAGGTCCCAGGCCGGGACGATGTGCTGCGGGCTGATGCCGACCTTGAAGCGCTGGACGACCTTCATCGCGTTCGGATCGATGACCCAGACGTCGTTCGAGCGCAGATTCGGGACGTAGATGCGCTCGGGGTCGTCCTTCAGCGCGGGCAGGACGCGGTCGGGGCCGATCTCGCTGTAGAGGTTCTGCGGGTCGACGATCGGCGGCATGCCGGCGAGCGCCGCGAGCGGCGCCCTGGCCGGCGCGACCGCCTCGGCGGCGGCAGCGGGCGCGGCCACGCCCGAGTGCCGGCTGACGGCGACCACGCCGACGACCGCGGCGAGGCCCGCGCCCATGCCGATCTTCTTCATTGCCGACATCATCGGAAGCCTTGCTGGTTCAGGGGTTCGGGTGCGCGCCGGCCGCGTCGGCGAGCGCGCGGATCTTCGCGACCGACACCGCGACGATCCGCTCGACGCCGTCCGCGCCGAGCGCCGCCGTCGCGCGCCGCGGGTCGCCGTGGACGCCGTCCTGCGGCCCGGCCGCGGGGCCCTTGGCCATCGCGTCGACGCGCACCGACGACGGGTCGAGCGCCAGGGTGAGCGCCGTGTCCGCGAGGCCGGCATGGGTGCCGATCTCGGCGGTCGAAAACCCTTTGGCGACGAGACCTGCGACGAAACCGGTCTGCGTCACGCGATAGTAATCGAGCAGCGCGACGACCCTGCAGCCGCCGCGCGACGACCCTTCGCGGTCGAGCTTCGCGGCCACCTTCGCCTCGCTTTGCTGGTAGTCGCCGTGGTCGCCGAGGAAGACGACCGTGCGCAGGCCGGCGCGGCAGAGGCTGCGCGCCGTGCCTTCGAGCACCGCCTCGAACGCCGGCGTCGGGACCGAGATCGTGCCGGGAAAGCGCATGTGGCCCGTCGGCGGGTCGATCGCGCCTTCGGGCACGTAGGCGATCACCGGTGCGACGACGGCATGGCCGAGTCGCTCGGCGATCCTGCCGGCGAGCAGCCGCGCGCGGACGTTGTGCTTGCCGAGCGCGATCCACGGGCCGCTCTGCTCGGTCCCGCCGATCGGCACGAGCACGGTCGTCGTGCCCGCGGCGATGCGGTCGCGCAACTCGGTCGTGGTCAGCTCTTCGATCGACACCGTCGCGGCGGCGGCGGCGGCCGACGTGCCGGCCGCGAGCGCGCAGGCTGCGAGCAGACGTCGCGTCAACTGTCGTCCTCGCCGAAGGCGCCGCCGACGACACCGCCGAGCAGTCCGCCCACCCCCAGGCCCGCGAGCCCCGAGCCCTGCTCGCGCGAGCCGCCGTTCTGCGGCGCCGCCGCGAAGACGCGCGAGGCGAGCCGCGAGAACGGCAGGCTCTGCAACCACACCGTGCCGGGGCCGGTCACGCGGGCGAAGAAGAGGCCCTCGCCGCCGAAGAGCGCGGTGCGGATGCCGCCGACGTACTGCACGTCGAAGTCGACGCCGGCGGTCATCGCGACGAGGCAGCCGGTGTCGACGAAGAGCGTCTGGCCGGGCAGCAGGTCGCGCTTGGCGATGCTGCCGCCGGCGTGGACGAAGGCCATGCCGTCGCCCGAGAGCCGCTGCATGATGAAGCCTTCGCCGCCGAAGAAGCCGACCGAGAGCCGCCGCTGGAAGAAGATGTCGAGCGAGACGCCGCGCGCGGCGCAGAGGAAGGCGTCCTTCTGGCAGATCAACGTACCGCCGAGCGTGGCGAGATCCATCGGCAGGATCTTGCCCGGCGTCGGCGCCGCGAATGCGACGCGCGCCTTGCCGCTGGCCTGGTTGGTGAAGACCGTGGTGAAGAGCGATTCGCCGGTCACGAGCCGCTTGCCCGCGCCGAGCAGCTTGCCGAAGAGGCCCGCCGCGCCGCTCGCCTGCGAGCCGTCGCCGAAGACGGTGTCGAGGCGGATGCCGGCATCCATGAACATCATGCTGCCGGCTTCGCCGACCGCCGCCTCGCCGGGGTCGAGCTCGACCTCGACGAACTGCATTTCGGCGCCCCTGATCTCGTAGTCGACTCCGTCCATCCGCATGGCGATGTTCTCCGTGTCCGCGGCCGGCGATCGTAGCGGCTGACGCTGCGCCCGACACCAAGGCAGGAGCGGCCGCTCGGGTATCGCGGCCGCCCCCAGCGAGTCCCGATGGCCGGGCGGCGCGAATTCGGTAAGGTGCCGCCGCGGCGGAACGAGCCGCCCGCCAGGTGACGCGCCGCCATGCCGACCGCTCCGTCCTCTTCGCCCAACGCCATCGACGACGACGTCCGCTACACCGCCGAAGTCCGCTTCGGCGTCGTGATGTACGGCGGCGTCTCGCTCGCCGTCTACATCAACGGCGTCACCCGCGAGCTCTACGAGATGGCGTGCGCGACCCCGCGGCGGCCGCTGCCGGCGCCGGCGCCGAAGAGCTCGCGCGAGATCTACGACCGGCTCTCGTGGCTGAACGCCAACCCCGGCCTGCGCGCCGACTACGCCGCGCGGCTCGCGCACCGCACCGACCCGGCCGCGGACCCGTGGGGCGCGGTATCGCTCGCCGGTGCCGAGCGCAGCCGGCTCGTCGTCGACGTCGTCTCGGGCACGTCGGCGGGCGGCATCAACGGCGTCTTCCTCGCCAAGGCGCTCGCCAACGGCGAGGAGTTCCGGTCACTCGAGGACCTGTGGCTCGACGAGGGCGACATCGGCCGGCTGCTCAACGACGCCGAGTCGTACGCCGACCTCGGCGACCGCGCGCCCGACCGCAGCGCCCGGCCGCGGTCGCTGCTCAACAGCGACCGGATGTACCTGAAGCTGCTCGACGCGCTGCAGCAGATGCGGCCGATGCCCGGCGTCGCGCGCGGCGGCGAATCGCCGCTCGTCGAGCAGATGGACCTCTTCGTCACGACGACCGACATCGCCGGCGCACCGGTCGCGCTGCGGCTCTTCGACAAGGTCGTCTACGAGCGTCGCTACAAGCAGAGCTTCCACTTCCAGTACCCGAACGGCACGACGGTCGCGACCGACCCGGTGCCGGGCGGCAACGATTTCCGCCCGGAGCACGCGCCCTTTCTCGCCTTCGCGGCGCGCTGCACCTCGTCGTTCCCCTTCGCCTTCGAGCCGATGACGCTCGCCGCGGTCGCGCGTCTGCACACCGGCATCGACGCCGCCGGGCTGCGCGCCTGGGACCCGTACTTCGCTTCGCTGCCGCAGGCCGAGGTGCGCGCCGGCGCGCATGTCTGGCGCGCCTTCGGCGACGGCGGCTACCTCGACAACAAGCCGTTCAGCTACGTCGTCGGCGCGCTGTCGCAGCGCTTCTCGAGCGTGCCGGTCGAGCGCAAGGTCGTCTACGTCGAGCCGTCGCCCGAACGCATCGATCCGCACGATCTGCCGACCGAAGGCGGCGCGCCCGACGCGATCGGCAACGCCATGGCCGCGCTGACGTCGATTCCGCGCTACGAAGGCATTCGCGAGGACCTGCAGGACATGCTCGCGCGCAACCGGCGGATCGAGCGCGTCGAGCGCATCGTCCGCCTCGGCGAGATCGATCTGGAGGCCGACGCCGACCCGTTCAGGAACGTTCTCGAGCACGACGGCAGCATCCCGGCGTGGACCTCGCTGTCGCTCAAGGACATGGCGCGCTACTACGGCCTCGCCTTCCTGCCGTACCGGCGCCTGCGGCTCTACGCCGTCACCGACCGGCTGGCCGACCGGCTTGGTGCGCGCTGGGGCATCGACCCGCGCTCCGACCACCAGTACGCGCTCCGGGCGCTGGTGCGGGTCTGGCGCGAGCGCGAGTTCGACGACGACGGCAGCGCCGCGAAGCAGAGCGTCAACGCCTTCCTCGACCAATTCGACATCGACTACCGCATGCGCCGGCTCGGCTTCCTGCTGCGCAAGGTCGACCAGGTCACGCGGCTCTTCCGCGAACGCAGACGCCAGCCGCAGGAGGCCACCGGCGCGGCGAAGCCGCTCTCGGAGACGAGCGACTGGCTGCTGACGATGCTCGTGCGCCATTTTGACGGTGCCGACCCGACGCAGGACGCGAGGGCGCACGACCTCGCCATCGGCGCGCTGCGGGCGCTCAAGGTCGGCCTGCTCGAAGCGCGCCGCGCCGTCGAAGCCGTGCAGCGCGCCCAGGCCGACGCGCTGCGCGCGCCGCCGCCCGATCCGCTCGTCGGCCAGCAACTGCGCGACGTGCTCGCGCTCCTGATCGACGAATCGCCGCCTGCGGCGCCGCAGGATCCGGCGCCCGCGACGGCCGGCAGCGCCCGCGCCGCACCCGAGCGCCGGCGGACGACCGTCGAGCTCGACCTGGTCGGCGGCGGCAAGGCGCCGGTCGTGCTCGGCACGCAGTGGCTGCGCGCGTCGTCGGCATCGCAGACGCTGCAGGAGAGCGTCGTCTGGCGCGCCCGGGCGCTGCTCGAGGCGGCCGACGGCGCCGGGCCGACGGTGCTCGCGACGACGCTGATCGCCGGCATCGACGCGATGCGCTTCAAGCCGGCCGCCGGTCAGGCGCTGCCGGTCACGCTGGCCGCCGGCAGCCTGATGTGGGAGCTGCTCGGCACGCCTGCGCTCGTCCGCCGCGACGTCGTCGTCGATGGCGCGACGGGTTCGCGCATCGTCGTCGAGGTCGGGCCGACGACCATCGCGCTCGGCGGCGACGCCGGCGCCCGCGAGCTGCTCGACGCCGACGTCGGCCGGCGCCTGCGCACGCTCGTCGCCGAATACGCGCTGCGCTTCGACTCGTTCGACCAGATGAGCTTCCCGCTCTACTACGACACCGGCACCGGCGAGCCGGCGACCTGCGAGGTCGTCCGCATCAGCCCGGTCGACGCGACGCACCTGATCGACGAGGCGACCGACCCGCGCCACCGCCGCAAGCTCGCCGGCACCGCGCTCGCCAACTTCGGCGCCTTCCTCGATGCGCGCTGGCGCCGCAACGACGCGATGTGGGGCCGGCTCGACGGCGCCGAGCGGCTGATCACCGCGCTGCTGCCGGCGTCGGACACCGACACGCTCGCCTGCCGCGTCGAGCTGATCGAGCTCGCGCAGCGCCGCATCCTCGGCGAGGCGCTGACCCGGCAGGGCCGGCTCGAGCTGACCGACCTGCTCTGCCGCGCGCTCGCCGAGGTCGACGGCGCGAGCGTCGAGACGCGGCTGCGCGCGCTGCTCAAAGAACTGAGCCTCGGCACGCGCACCGAGCGCGACAAGCTCGAAGGCGTGCTCGTCTCGCTGCTCGGCGACGCGGGGCTGATGGACTTCGTGCGGACGACCCGCGAGAACGATCCCGACCCCGAGCCGAAGGCGCTGCTGCGCAACGCCTCGCGCGCCGTCACGGTCACCGGCCGGCTGCTCGACGGCATCAGCCGCGGCCGCGACATCCCCGGCGCGCTGCCGCGCTGGGTGGCGCGCGCGGGGCTGCTGCTGCAGGGGATCGTCGCGGTGTCGCTGCCCGGCACGTTCAACCAGCGCTGGTTCGCGTACGCCGTCAACCTGCTCTACGCCTTCGAGATCGTCGCGTTGGTCGTCGCGATGGTCTTCGGCGGCAGCGGTGCGCGGACGCTCGCGGTCACCGCGCTCCTGGTGACGATCACGGTGCACTTCCTGTCGCTCGTCGCCGGCGACCTGATGCGCGAGAAGGCGCACTGGCGGCGCATCGGCGTCGCCGCCGCGTTGCTCGCAGCGGTTCTCCTCGCCTCGATCGGCGCGATCGGCCTCTGGAACGTCGGCCTCGCCGGTCAGCTCTGCGGCGCGCCCACGGCGGACGCCGAGCCGGGCTGGTTCTGCGGACGGTTCGGCGCGCCGGGGCGCTGACCTGTCCCGCGCCGGGCGTGTGCGGCGCGTCCCGCATGACCCGCGTGCCCGGTCTGTCCGCCGTTCACGCGAGAACCGCCGTGCCGGACCGCATCCCCGGCCTCATCCCGCCCCGAGCAGCGCCCGCAACCCCGCCTCGTCGAGCACGTCGACGCCGAGTTCGCGCGCCTTGTCGAGCTTGCTGCCCGCCTCGTCGCCGGCGACGACGAAGCTCGTCTTCTTCGACACCGAGCCGCTGACCTTGCCGCCGGCAGCCTCGATCAGGTCCTTGGCCTCGTCGCGGCTCCAGGTCGGCAGGCTGCCGGTCAGGACGAAGGTCTTGCCGACGAGCGGCTTCGCGCCGCCCTCGGCGGCGCCTAATTCCTCCGGCCAACGGACGCCGGCGGCACGGAGCTGCTGCACCACCTCGACGTTATGCGGCTGGTCGAAGAAGGTCCGCACGCTCTCGGCGACGATCGGCCCGACGTCGCCGACCGCCTGCAGCGCATCGAGGCTCGCCGTCATCAGCGCGTCGAGCGAGCCGAAGTGCCGCGCCAGGTCCTTGGCCGTGCGCTCGCCGACGTTGCGGATGCCCAGGCCGTAGAGGAAGCGGGCGAGCGTCGTCGATCGGCTGGCCTCGAGCCCGGCCACGAGGCGCGCGGCGCTCTTCTCGCCCATGCGCTCGAGGCCCCTGAAGTCGTCGACGCCGAGCCGGAACAGGTCGGGCAGCGTCGTCACGTGACCGCCGTCGACGAGCTGGTCGACGAGCCTGTCGCCGAGGCCTTCGACGTCGAGCGCCCGCCGCTGCGCGAAATGGAGGATCGCCTGCTTGCGCTGCGCCGGGCAGAAGAGCCCGCCGGTGCAGCGCCACGCCGCCTCGCCCTCCTCGCGCACGATGGCGCTGCCGCACGCCGGGCACTTGCCGCCGAGCCGCGCGAACAGGTCGAACGGCTCGCCGACGTCCTTCGGCCGGCGCTCGAGCACGACCGAGACGACTTCGGGGATGACGTCGCCCGCGCGGCGCACGACGACCGTGTCGCCGACGCGCACGTCCTTGCGCCGCGCCTCGTCCTCGTTGTGCAACGTCGCGTTGCTGACCGTCGTGCCGCCGACGAAGACCGGCTCGAGCTTCGCGACCGGCGTCAGCTTGCCGGTGCGGCCGACCTGCACGTCGATGTCGCGCAGCACCGTCGTCTGTTCCTGCGCCGGGTACTTGTGCGCGACCGCCCAGCGCGGCTCGCGCGAGACGTAGCCGAGGCGCAGCTGCAAGGTGCGGGCGTTGACCTTGTAGACGACGCCGTCGATGTCGAAGGGCAAGCCGTCGCGCTTCGCGGCGACCGTGCGGTGGAAGTCGACGAGCCCCTCGGCGCCGGCGACGACGGCACGATCGGGGCTGACGGGCACGCCCGCTGCGGCGAGCGCGTCGAGCAGCGCCGAGTGCGTCGCCGGTACGTCCCAGCCCTGGACCTCGCCGATGCCGTAGGCGAAGAAGTCGAGCGGCCGCCGGCCGGTGAGCGCCGGGTCGTGCTGGCGGACCGCGCCGGCGGCGGCGTTGCGCGGGTTGACGTAGGTCTTCTCGTGTTTCGCGCCGGCGGCGATCAACTCCCGCTGGCGTTCGTTGAGCGCCTCGAAGCGGTCGCGCCGCATGTAGACCTCGCCGCGCACCTCGAGCACCGCCGCCGCGACGCCGCGCAGCCGCAGCGGAATCGGCCGGATCGTGCGGATGTTCTGCGTCACGTCCTCGCCCTTCTCGCCGTCGCCGCGCGTCGCGGCGCGCACGAGCACGCCGTGCTCGTAGCGCAGGCTGATCGCGAGGCCGTCGAACTTGAGCTCGGCGGCGTACTCGACCGCGGGCGCGTCGGAGCCGAGCTCGAGCTCGCGGCGCACGCGGGCGTCGAAGGCGACGGCGCCGTCGGCCGAGGTGTCGGTCTCGGTGCGGATCGACAGCATCGGCACCGCATGGCGGACGACCTCGAAGCCGTCGAGAACCTTGCCCGACACGCGCTGCGTCGGCGAATCGGGCGTCAGGAGCTCGGGATGCGCCGACTCCATCGCCTGCAGCTCCTGGAACAGCCGGTCGTACTCGGCATCGGGAATCTCGGGCTCGTCGAGCACGTGGTAGCGGTGCGCGTGGTGCTGCAGCGTCTCGCGGAGTTCGCGGGCGCGGCGCTCGGCAGCGGCGGTCGTCGGGGCAGCCATGTGCGAATTCTCGCCCGCGCCGAGGCATGCGGACGCCGCGCCGGCGCCGCTGCGCGGGGCGCTGCGGCGATGGCGTCGTGATTGCTTTGCGCCCACGCGCCCCCTGGTGCACGGCATTCCTCCGCCCCGCCGAGGGCTTTCCCGGGGCCGCCGCCGACGTGCCGGGCGTAGAAACCGGGCGTCCGTCGCCTCCGACGGCTCGCTGCCTTTCGTCCCCTTCTTCCATCCGCCCCGACCGCAGGACCTTGCCCATGACCCAGCCGCCCAAGCCGACCGCCACCGCCACGCCCGCATCGCCGATCGCGCCCTCCCTCGCACAGCGCCGCTGGCCGGTGGCGCTGCTCGCGCTGACCCTCGCGGCTTGCGGCGGCGGCGGCGGCGATTCGTCGTCGGGGACGACTGCGCCGGCACCTGGTCCGGGGCCCGCGCCGTCGACCGTCGCGCCGTCGATCACGACCCAGCCGTCCGACCTAGGCGTCGTCGCGCCCGCCGCAGCCTCGTTCACCATCGCCGCGAGCGGCTCGCCGACGCCGACGATCCAGTGGCAGAAGAGCGCCGGCACCGGCTCGACATTCGCCGACATCCAGGGCGCCACCTCGGCGACGCTCGCGCTCTCCGCGACGACCGTCGCCGACAGCGCGTCGCAGTACCGCGCCGTCGTCACCAATTCGGTCGGTGTCACGACCTCGCGCGCGGCGGTGCTCACCGTCACCGCGGCCACCGTCGCGCCGGTCATCACCAGCCAGCCGGGCAGCCTCACCGTCACCGCACCGGCCACGGCGACGTTCACCGTCGCGGCGACCGCCACGCCGACACCGACCTACCAGTGGCAGTCGAGCAGCGACGGCACGAACTTCACGAACATCGCGGGCGCGACCGGCACGACCTACAACACCGCGGCGACGACGACGGCAAACAGCGGCCAACAGTACCGCGTCGTCGTGAGCAACGGCACGACGTCGGTGCCGAGCGCCGCGGCCGTGCTCACGGTCGTCGCCGGCGCCGCCGGCAGCGCCTCGGCGTGCACCGGCGCGAGCTCGTACGCGGCCGGCTTCCGCTACGACGTCGTCTACCAGAGCCCGAGCGCGTCGGGCACGTTCACGACGACGACGAACGGCGTCGTCAACGGCACGGCCACCTTCCACGGCCAGACCGCGACCGAAGTCGAGGAGAACACGGCGATCACGTCGTCGACGTCCGGCCTCGTGATCTCGTCGGACACCAAGACCTACCTCGACTTCAACGCGGGCACGTCGGTGCTGACCCAGTACGGCTCGAACCAGGTGCTGACCGACCTGAGCAACCAGCCGACGACGGTCGACGTGCAGTTCGCCCCGCCGTCAACCGACGCGCGCTTCACGCTGAACGTCGGCGCGTCGACGACCGTCCAGACGCACCAGACGGTGACGCGCAACGGCCAGGCGCAGCCGTCGACCGACGAGAGCAGCACGGTCGTCTTCGGCGGCGTCGAGACGCTGACCGTTCCGGCGGGCACCTACCAGGCGTGCAAGTACACGGTGACGACGTCGAACAACATCACGACGACGTCCTGGCTGCTGCTCGGCAGCGGCGTGCTGCTGAAGAGCACCAACGGCGCGTCGGTGTCGGAGGCGACCTCGGTCCGCATCAACGGCGCGACGGTGCGGTAAGCCCGAGCCGCCCGATCGGGAGCGCGGGCAACGGCGTCGGCGAACGCCGGATCTCTAGAACGCGTGCGGCCTCGGCCGCAGCGTCCGGGTCACTGCATCCCAGAGCGCGAGCGCCTCGCCGGTGGTAAGCGAGGGAGTCATGTAGCCCGAGGCTTTCGAGCCGCCGACCTGCATCGACAGCGAGATCCTCGGGTGGGCGTTGTCGTTCACGGCGCCAATGATCTCGGTGGCGAACTGGAGTTCGGGCCGGTGGTCCGTGACTTCGACCGACCACTCCTGTGCGGGCAATCCCGCGATCTCGAAGCGGCGCTTGCGGAGCGTCGAGACGCTCGACATGAGTCTCGCACCGGCTTCCTCGAGGATCGAGGCCTCGCGATCGACGATGCCAGGCTCGATCTTCATGCCGTTGGTCCTCGTGGCCATTCCGAACGTCACGTCCGGGTGGCCGGGGAGCGTCCAGGACCATCCGTTGACGTTTTCTCCACGCGCCGGATTCGTCGCGATGAGGCCGCGGCCGATGCAAAAGCCGGGCGTCGACGGGAGCTCGTCTGGAGCGAGGATTGTGAGCGCGGATTCCATGTCCACCAGATCGTCGAGCAGTTCCTTGGCGTCGCCCGGGTCATTGGCGTTCGTCTGGAAGAAGAACACGCCGCCGTCTCGGGCGACATAGCCGTCGGCAAGACCGATGGGCTGCACGGAAGCGTCGAGACGGTAGAGAACGCGCACGGCGGCGCCCCCCTGCGAGAGACCGAGAAAGCGGCTGCCGCCCTCGGGCGCCGGCTGCCGGCGAAGGTCCGCTTCGCGCTGCTCGAGTTCGCGGTCGACCGCCTGCAAAGCCGCCTGTGCGGACTTGTACGGGCCGGGCCGGGCCTCGGCACTCGCGATCTGACTCTCGTAATTGCCTGAGACGTCGACGACGGAGGCAGGAGCGTCGATCAAGAACCGCCCGACGCAGTGCGTCTTCATGTGCTCGGTGAACGTCTGCATGGCTTGGAGGTCCTTTCGACGCGGCTCGGCATCGCGCAGCCAGAGCCACGAGCCGACAGCGACCGCGCCCGTCCCGGTGATCGAGAGCCACTGGCGGCGCGTGAGCTTCACAGTGAGAGGTGCACGGTCTGCGCGATCTGCAGGATCGACTGGAGCGTGATGCTTCGCGCCGTGTCGTCGCGGTAGGCGCCCTCGTGACCCTCGCCGGACAGGTCGAGCTCGTAGGTCGCCTTGGCGCCCGCGGCGGCCGGTGCACGGCCCGATCGCGCCGGCACCGTGCCATCGCCCGTCGTGTCCGTCGAGGCCAGGACAAATTCATGACGGTAGCGGCCAACTGCCGCGGCCGCGCGCCCCTCGCCGTCATCCGACACCGGCTGAGCCGCGAGCAGGTCGGCAGCGTCGGTGCCGCACCGGTCGAAATCGGCGCCCGAAAACCAGCTGACGTTGCCCCACGTCAAACCGCTGCCCTGGGCCTTGCCGTCGCCATGGAAGCTGTAGGTGTTGGGGTGATATCTACCCGCAAGCTGCGCATGGAAATGGGCGGCCATGTCGATGTTCTTGATGTAGTCGCTCCAGCCCCTGTGGCCGTCCACGGCGCCAGGATTGATAAGCTCCTCGCGGACCAGCGCCCACCAGGGCCCGCGCTGCTTGTAGATCTCCTCGTAGGGGTCGGCTTGCGGCAACCTCACAAAGTCGCGAGAGCCGCCCCGCCACGATTGGCCCAGTCGGAGCCAGCCACCGCCGTAGTCGCGGGTCGGCAACAGCTGCAGGGCGCCGGGCGCATTGGCGAAGACGGCGGTCACTTTCTCGGCGTTGTTGCCAATGACGAAGCCCGCAGCGCCTTCGGTGCCGGCCCGGACACGCTTGTACGCCACCGCCGCGCCGGTGGCTGGCATGACTCCGTGCACGATACCGGCGATCTTCTCGCGCATGCCGGCGAGCTCGGAGCAGGCGCGCGCCACCAGCCCGCCCATCGAATGGGTGACGAGGATGACCTTGTGGCAGCGGTAGCTCGCCACGTTGTTGGCAGCAATTACATGGTCGATGCGCTGCGCCAGCATCCCGGCCGCTTCGAGGTTGGACTGCAGCCAGTTATAGCCGCAGGCATAGACAGGAAAGCGGAAGTAGGCGGCGTGCGCGATATTGTCTTCGGTGAGCGGCTCAAAGTTCATGCCTTTGGTGAGTCGAGCGGCGAAGTCGGGACGGCCGAGCCCGGCGCGCCATTTGGAGACACGACCGGCGTGGTTCATCGTTCCTTGCAGCCACTCAAGGAATTCGCCGTAGCTCATGGCGCCAACTTCACCCCAGAAGCGCCGCGTGCGGATGGCCTCCGCGTTGCCGATGCTCGGCACGTGAGAAGGAACCGCACCAAGGGCGTACACGGCGGTGGTGGCTGGATTGAGCCATTGTTGACGCTGCGCGGGCGTGGTTCGATACCAGAGGCTGAGGGCACCAACCTTGTCGTCCATCAGCCAGAGAGGTTGGCCCTTCTTGCGCCCGTCGACGTCGACCCTCGCCATCAGGTTCGATCCCATGATCCCCGGCACGAAGACGATGGGCAGGCTGTCGACCGGCTCGGCGATGATCTGTACCGGGTCGGTCAGGCTCGAGGGTGTCAAGGTCCACTCGGCCGTGCTGTGGCCCTTGCCGTCATCGTTGGCGAATGCTCGGCGCTTGAAAACGGGGCGGGGATCGGTAACCATGTTCGGCCAATTGAGTCGACGTCGTAGGCCTGTGGGTGTAGCGGATTTCGGACATTTCGCAGCCACCAAGCGCTCGTCACGGAGCGAAATGCCGCCAATCGACACGCGCCGGCCGGGAAACGCGCGCCCAGACTCCTGCTCGAAGGCGCCGCGCCTCGGCGGCTTCGTGACCAGCGTCAGCTGAACAGCCGCCTCGCCGCCGTCGATCCCGCCGCGAGGTCGCGGGCGGCGAGCTGGCCGTACAGCTCGCGCAGCTGACGGTCGATCGCCGCGAAGCCCTCCGGTCCGAGCGGCCGGCCGTCGTCGTCGACGAGCGCCGCGTCCATCGACGCGGCAAGCCCCTGCGCCGCGGCCTGCCATGCGGCGAAGGGCTCGGCGGCAGCGTCGGTCTGCGGCACGTCGAAGGCGAGCGTCAGGTCGCGCACCGACGACAGGTCGTGGTCGTCGGCGAGCGCGGCCTTCGGGTCGAAGGCGAGCGTCAGCACCGGCGGCCCGCCTTCGTCGGCGGCCGGCAGCACCAGCCGGCCCGGCACGACACCCGGCACGAAGCCGTGCCGACGCGCCTGCTGCAACACGTAGCCGACGCTCCAGGCGACGTTGCGCGCCTGCAGATGGACGGCGAGCTGCGCGTCGTGGTCGCCGGCGAAGTGGTCGAGCTCGCGCGCTGTCGCGACGGCCTCGAGCATGTCGGGGAAGTCGGCGAGCGCGCCGATCGCGTCGGCGAACGCCTGCACCTTCTGGACGAACTCCGAATACTCGATCTCGTTGAGCGCGCCGGTCCGGTTGGCGAGCTGCAGGCCGGCCTGGAACTCGGTATAGGTTGCGGCGGCGGTCGGCGTCTCCCAGTCGCCGGTGTCGTGGTCGAGACCCTCGACGGCGAACGGCTTGCCGCCCGCGCGACGCGTCGCCGGCAGATTCGGCAACACCGACGCGCCGGCGATCGGCGCATCGATGCGCAGCGTCGCGATCGCGTCGATCAGGGCGTCGATCCGGCCGGCGGACCGCCGCGGGCGCCGGCGCGCGGCGGCGCCGGCCGGGGCCTCGACCTCGGCGCCGGCGTCGTGCTCGGACGCGAGCTCGGCAGGCTCGAGCGGCGGCAGGTCGCCCATCACCGGTTCGCGCGGCTCGGCACCCGAGCGGCCCGGCAGCGCACGCTTCGGACCGGCACGCCGCGCCGCCCAGGCGCCGTGCGCGACGAGCGCCGCCACGATCACGGCGCCGAGCGAGCCGAGCGCGATCGTCAGGCTGCTCATCGAGCGTTCCGCGGACGGCCGGTCATGCGGCCTCGGCCAGACCGACCGCGGCCTCGACGTCGACGGTGACGATGCGCGAGACGCCCTGCTCCTGCATCGTGACGCCGATGAGCTGCTCGGCCATTTCCATCGCGATCCGGTTGTGGCTGATGAACAGGAACTGCGTCGCCTCGGCCATCTCGCGAACGAGCCTGGCGTAGCGCTCGGTGTTGGCGTCGTCGAGCGGCGCGTCGACCTCGTCGAGCAGGCAGAACGGCGCCGGGTTCAACTGGAAGATCGCGAACACGAGCGCGATCGCGGTCAGCGCCTTCTCGCCGCCCGAGAGCAGGTGGATGGTGCTGTTCTTCTTGCCCGGCGGCTGGGCCATCACCTGCACGCCGGCATCGAGGATCTCGTCGCCTGTCATGACGAGCTTCGCATTGCCGCCGCCGAAGAGGCTCGGGAACATGCGGCCGAAATGCGCGTTGACCTGGTCGAACGTGCTCGAGAGCAGGTCGCGCGTCTCGAGGTCGATCGTGCGGATCGCGTCCTCGAGCGTCGTCATGGCGTCGACCAGATCGGCGTTCTGCGCGTCGAGGAAGCCCTTGCGCTCGCGCGACGCGGTCAGCTCGTCGAGCGCGGCGAGGTTGACGGCGCCGAGCGCGGCGACCTCGCGCTGGATGCGGTCGATCTCGGACTGCAGCGCCGCGGGCCGCATCGCCTGGCCGTCGAGGCTCGCGGCGACGGCGTCGGTGTCGACCTTCGCCGCGACGAGCTGCTCGAGATACTGCGCGCCACCCAGCTGCGCGGCCTGCTCCTCGAGCTGCAGCCGCGTCAGGCGCTCGCGCATCGGCGCCAGGCCCTGCTCGTGGCCCATGCGCTGCTCGTCGGCGCCGCGCAGGCGCAGGCCGAGGTCGTCGTATTCGCTGCGGAGCGCCGCGAGCGCGGCTTCGCGGTCGAGGCGGACGGCGAGTGCGTCCTGCAGTCCCGTCTGCGCGGCGACGTCGGTCAGCCGCGCAAGCTCGTCGTGGAGCTGCAGGCGCGAGGCCTCGTTGCCGGCGATCTGCTGCTCGGCCGTGGCGACGCCGCGGTCGAGCTCGGCGCGCCGCGCGTCGAGCGAGCGGGTGGCGAATTCGGCCTCCTGCGATCGGCGCTCGACGACGCGCAAGGCCTCGCGCGCTTCGGCGAGCCGGCGCTCGGCACCGATCACCGCGTCCTCGAGCGTCGCGTGGAGCTCCTGCGCTTGGCCGAGGCCGGCGTCGAGCGACTCGAATCGCGCCTCGCCGACCGCAGTGCGCTCGGCCAGCGTGCCGCGCTGCGACATGAGCTCGGCGAGCTCGTCGTCGAGCCGCGTCCGCCGCGACGCCGCCTGCTCGGCGAGCTGCTCCTGCCGCAGCAGCTCGACCTGCAGCCGGTGCGCGCGGGTCTGGCGCTCGACCGCGTCGCGCCGCGCGCCGGCGAGCTGCGAAGCGACCTCGGCATGGCGCGACTCGGCGCGGGCAAGCCGGCTGCGCGCCTCGTCGGCGATCAGCGTCTGGGCGCGGCGCTGCCGGTCGAGGTTCTCGATCTCCTGGGCACGGGCGAGCAGGCCCGCCTGCTCCGAGTCGGGCGCGTGGAAGCCGACGGCGTACTGCGTCACCGCATGGCCGTCGCGGGTCAGGATCGCTTCGCCGTGGGCCAGGCGGCCGCGCGCGGCGAGCGCCTCGTCGAGCGACGCCGCGGTGTAGATGCCGCCGAGCCAGTCGGCCAGAAGCGCCTTCAGCCCGCTGTCGCCGAGCCGCAGCAGGTCGACGAGGCGCGGCAGCGCCGCGTGCGTCGCGGCGATGCCGGCCGCGGGCGGCGTGTAGAACGCGAGCTTGGCCGGCGGCGGGTCGCCGGCGAAGGCCTGCACCGTCTCGAGCCGACCGACCTCGAGCGCACCCATGCGCTCGCGCAGCGCCGCTTCGAGCGCCGTCTCCCAGCCGGGCTCGATGTGCAGACGCGCCCACAGGCCCTGCAGGCCGTCGAGGCCCTGCCGGGCGAGCCATGGCTTGAGCTTGCCGTCGGTCTGGACCTTCTCCTGCAGGGCGCGCAAGGCATCGAGCCGCGCGCCGAGCGCGGTCTGGCGGGCACTTTCGGTGTTGACCGCCTGCTGGTCGTCGCGGCGCGCGGCGTCGAGCGCGGGAACGGCGTCGCTCAATTCGGCGACGCGGGCGTCGGCGGCGTCGCGGGCGGCGACGGCGTCGTGCTGCTCGCGGCGCAGCGCGGCGAGGCGATCGGCGTCGGGCGCGGCGAGCTGGTCGCGTTCGGCGGCGAGCCGGTCGCGGCGTAGATCGAGCTGGCGCGTCTGCTCGGCCGTGTTGCGCATCTCGGCGGCGAGCAGCTGGATCTGCTGCTGGACCTCGACGACCGCCGAGCGCTGGGTGTTGGCCGCGGCCTGCGCGGCGCGCAGCGCGTCGGCGAGCGCGGGCAGGCGAGCGGCCTGCTCCCCGGCCTGTGCCGCGACGGCTTCGCGCTCGGCGGCTGCGGCGTCGATGCGCTCTGCGATCACCGCGCGCTCGGCGGCGGCAGCGTCGCGCCGCGCCGTCCACTGCGCGGTCTGCGCGTCGAGCTCCTCGAGCCGCGCGACGGCGCGCTGGCGGCCTTCGACGACGTAGCGGATGCGTTCCTCGAGCCGGCTCACCTCGAGCGCGGCTTCGGCGAGCGCACCCTGCCCCGCATGCAGCGCGTCGCCGGCAGCGTAGTGCGCCGCGCGGATCCGTTCGAGCACTGCCTCGGCCTCGCGCAGTTCGGCGGTCCGCGCCTCGAGCGCGAGCGACGCGTCGCGAAACGCCTGGCCGACGCGTGCCGCCTCGGTCGCGGCATCGCGGTGCTTGAGGAACCAGAGCTGGTGGAGCTTCGACTCGCCGGTTCGCTGCAGATCGCGATAGCGCCCGGCGACCTCGGCCTGCTTCTCGAGCTTCTCGAGCGAGGCGTTCAGCTCGCGCAGGATGTCGTCGACGCGGGTCAGGTTCTCGCGCGTGTCCTTCAGCCGGTTCTCGGTCTCGCGCCGCCGTTCCTTGTACTTCGAGACGCCGGCAGCCTCCTCGAGGAACAGGCGCAGCTCCTCGGGCCGGCTCTCGATGATGCGGCTGATCGTGCCCTGGCCGATGATCGCGTAGGCCCGCGGCCCGAGGCCGGTGCCGAGGAAGACGTCCTGCACGTCGCGGCGGCGCACCGGCTGGCCGTTGATGTAGTAGCTGCTCGTGCCGTCGCGCGTGAGCACGCGCTTGACCGCGATCTCGGTGAAGCGGTTCCACGGGCCGCCGGCGCGGCCGTCCTCGTTGGCGAAGACGAGTTCGACGCTGGCGCGGCTCGCCGGCTTGCGCTGGCCCGAGCCGTTGAAGATCACGTCCTGCATCGACTCGCCGCGCAACTCGCTCGCCTTGCTCTCGCCGAGCACCCAGCGGACCGCGTCCATGATGTTGGACTTGCCGCAGCCGTTGGGCCCGACCACGCCGACGAGCCGCCCAGGGAGCGCGAAGGTGGTCGGCTCGGCGAACGACTTGAAGCCGGAAAGCTTGATCGAGTTCAGGCGCATCGCTAGGGCAGGCTCGATCGGCTAAGTTCTTGATTCGCTTACGAAAAACCGGTCCGCATCGGGGTTGCGAGCAGTCTGCATGATAGCATCGCGGGCTACGCCGACCCCGGCCTCGCCGGCCGTCACGGGCGATTGCTTTCTGAGGCCGTTGACCGACATGGCACCCACGACACCCCACATCGTCCGCGACGCCGCAGCGTCGGCTCGGCCCGTTCCAGCGGAGCCGCCGACCGCGCCGAGCCGCGAGCTGCACGTCTTTCCGAACCCGAGTCCGGGCCGCGACTACGTCATCCAGTTCCAGGTGCCCGAGTTCACCTGCCTCTGCCCGCTGACCGGCCAGCCCGACTTCGCGCACTTCGCGATCGACATGGTCGCCGACGAGGTCTGCATCGAGCTGAAGAGCCTGAAGCTCTACTTCTGGAGCTTCCGCGACGAAGGCGCCTTCCACGAGAAGGTGACGAACGACATCCTCGACGCGATCGTCGTGGCGTCGCAACCGCGCTTCGCGCGCATCACCGCCAAGTGGTACGTGCGCGGCGGCATCTACACCAACATCGTCGCCGAGCACCGCAAGCCGGGCTGGACGCCGCAACCGGCCGTCACGCTGCCGCGCCACGACGCTGCGACGGGCATGCTCTAGGGCGGCAGCGCCATGAATCCGCTGCTGGCGAAGCTGCACCCGTACCCCTTCGAACGGCTGCGGGCGCTGACGCAGGACATCGTGCCGAACCCGGCGTTCGCGCCGATCGGCCTCGGCATCGGCGAGCCGCGTCATGCCACGCCGGCGCTGGTCCGCGAGGCGTTTCGCGAGCACCTCGACGGGCTCTCGAGCTACCCCGCGACCGCCGGCGAGCCGCGGCTGCGCGAGACGATCGCCGGCTGGATCGGTCGACGGTACGGCGTGACGGTCGATCCGGCAACGCAGATCCTGCCCGTCAACGGCTCGCGCGAGGCGCTCTTCGCGCTGGCGCAGACGGTCGTCGACCCGACGCGCGCGAACGCGACCGTCGTCTGCCCGAATCCGTTTTATCAAATCTACGAAGGTGCGGCGCTGCTCGCCGGTGCGGCCACCGTGTTCGTCGCGAGCGAGCCGTCGCGCAACTTCGCCCCCGCCTGGGAGACCGTGCCCGACGCGGTCTGGGCCGACACGCAACTGCTCTACGTCTGCTCGCCGGGCAACCCCACCGGCGCGGTCATGCCGATCGCCGAATGGGAACGGCTCTTCGCGTTGAGCGACCGCCACGGCTTCGTCATCGCGTCCGACGAGTGCTACTCCGAGATCTACTTTCGCGACGAGCCGCCGCTCGGCGCGCTCGAAGCCGCGACACGGCTCGGCCGACCCGGTTTCACGAACCTGATCGCCTTCACGAGCCTGTCGAAGCGCTCGAACGTGCCCGGCATGCGCTCCGGCTTCGTCGCCGGCGACGCGCGGCTGCTGAAGCAGTTCCTGCTCTACCGCACCTACCACGGCAGCGCGATGTCGCCGGTCGTGCAGCGCGCGAGCATCGCGGCGTGGAGCGACGAGGCGCACGTCGTCGCCAATCGCGAGAAGTACCGCGCCAAGTTCGCGCAGGTGACGCCGGTGCTGGCGCAGGTGCTCGACGTCGCCCTGCCCGACGCCGGCTTCTACCTCTGGGCCGCCATCGGACCCCGCGCCGGCGGCGACGACGTCGCCTTCGCCCGCGACCTCCTCGCTCAATACAATGTCGCGGTCCTGCCCGGCAGCCTGCTCGCCCGCGACGTCGACGGTGCGAACCCGGGCACGGGCCGCATCCGCCTCGCGCTCGTCGCCGAGGTCGACGACTGTCTCGAGGCGGCGCGGCGCATCGCGGCGTTCTGCCGATCCCATCCCACCGCCGGAAAGCCGACATGACCGCCGCGACCCTCGACGAACTGCAGAGCCTGATCGACCTCGCCTGGGAAGGCCGCGCGGCGCTCAACGCCGCCAACAGCCCGGACATCTTCAAGGCCGTCGAGCGCGTCATCACGGCGCTCGACCAGGGCGAGTTGCGCGTTGCCGAGCGCCGCGGCGTCGGCGAGTGGACGGTCAACCAGTGGATCAAGAAGGCGGTGCTGCTGAGCTTCCGCCTCAACGACAACAAGATGATGCGCTCGGGCGACCTCGCCTACTTCGACAAGGTGAGCCCGAAGTTCACCGACCTGAGCGAGGACGAGTTGCGTGCCGCCGGCGTGCGCGTGGTGCCGCCCGCGGTCGCCCGGCGCGGCGCCTTCATCGCGAAAAACGTCGTGCTGATGCCGAGCTACGTCAACATCGGCGCCTTCGTCGACGAAGGCACGATGGTCGACACCTGGGCGACGGTCGGCTCGTGCGCGCAGATCGGCAAGGGCGTGCACCTGTCGGGCGGCGTCGGCATCGGCGGCGTGCTCGAGCCGCTGCAGGCGAATCCGACGATCATCGAGGACAACTGCTTCATCGGCGCGCGCTCGGAAGTGGTCGAGGGCGTGATCGTCGAGGAGAACTCGGTGATCTCGATGGGCGTCTACATCGGCCAGAGCACCAAGATCTACAACCGCATGACCGGCGAGGTGAGCTACGGCCGGGTCCCGGCAGGCTCGGTCGTCGTCAGCGGCTCGCTGCCGGCGGCCGACGGCAGCCACAGCCTCTATTGCGCGGTCATCGTCAAGCGCGTGACCGCCGAGACGCGCGCCAAGACGAGCATCAACGAATTGCTGCGCAGCTGAACGGCGTCAGCGCCGCGACGGATCGATCGGTTCGCTTGAAGGGGCAGTCATGAAGGATCAGGTGAACGGCGGCAACATGGAGCGCGTGCTCCGGCTGATGTCCGAGAAGGCGGCGTCGGACGTCTATCTGTCGGTCAGCTCGCCGATCCTGATCAAGATCAACGGCCAACTGCTGCAGCTGAGCGACCAGCCGCTGACGCAAACCCAGCCGCGCCAGCTGCTCGCCGAACTCCTGACGCCGACGCAGCTCGAGGAGCTCGACGACATCGGCGAGCTCAACGTCGGCATCGGCATCGCCGGCGTCGGCAGCTTCCGCTTGAGCGCGTTCAGGCAGCGCGGTTCGATCGCCGCGGTGCTGCGCTGCATCCCGTTCATCATCCCGTCGCTCGAGAGCCTCAACGTCCCGCCGATCCTCAACACGCTGGTCCTCGAGAAGCGCGGCCTGATCCTGATGGTCGGCGCGACCGGCGCCGGCAAGAGCACGACGCTCGCGGCGATGCTCGAGCAGCGCAACCAGCAGCTCGCCGGCCACATCCTGACGATCGAGGACCCGATCGAATTCCTGTTCAAGAACAAGAAGTCGGTCGTCAACCAGCGCGAGGTCGGCCGCGACACGCAGTCGCTGCAGGTGGGCCTCAAGAACGCGCTGCGGCAGGCGCCCGACTGCATCCTGATCGGCGAGATCCGCGATCGCGAGACGATGACCGCGGCGATCTCGTACGCGCTCTCGGGCCATCTCGTGCTGTCGACGCTGCACGCGAACAACAGCTATCACGCGCTCGGCCGGATCCTGTCGTTCTATCAGCCCGAGGCCCGCGGCGCGCTGCTCGCCGACCTCGGCGCGGGCCTGCGCTCGATCGTCTCGCAGCGGCTGGTCCGCGCCACCGCGGGCGGCCGGGTGCCGGCGGTCGAGGTGCTGCTCAACTCGAAGCTCGTCTCCGAGTTGATCGAGCGCGGCGACTTCTCCGGAGTCAAGGAGGCGATGGAGAAGTCGCTCGCCGAGGGTTCGCAAACCTTCGAGCAGGACCTCGCGCGGTTGATCACCACCGGCCTCATCTCGCGCGAGGAGGGCCTCGCCTTCGCCGACTCGCCGACCAACCTGATGTGGCGCCTGCAGAACGACACGACGCCGGCGGCGCGCTCCGCCGCGTCGGCCGCCGCGAAGAAGGACGACACCCCCGATGGCGCGGTCTTCACCGACATCACGCTCGACGTGCGGCCGGGCGAGCTCGCGACGACGATGTCGGGCGGCTTGCGGCGCTGAGCATGAACCGCACGCTGCATCTCGCCGAGGCGCTGATCGCGCGACGCTCGCTCACGCCGGCCGACGGCGGCTGCCAGGCGCTGATCGCCGATCGGCTGGCCGCGCTCGGCTTCGACTGCCGCAGCCTCGTCTTCGGGCCGCCCGGCGCCGAAGTCACGAACCTCTGGGCGCTGCGCCGCGGCAGCGATCCCGGCGCCGGCACGCTCGCCTTCGCCGGCCACACCGACGTCGTCCCGACCGGCCCGCTGGCGCAGTGGTCGAGCGACCCGTTCGTGCCGACGCACCGCGACGGCCGCCTGCACGGGCGCGGCGCTGCGGACATGAAGACGTCGCTCGCCGCGATGGTCGTCGCCGCCGAGGAATTCGTCGCCGCGGCGCCCATGCACCGCGGCTCGCTCGCGTTCCTGCTGACGAGCGACGAGGAAGGTCCGGCCGTCGACGGCACGGTCAAGGTCTGCGACTGGCTCGTCGTGCAGGGCCAGCGGCTCGACTGGTGCATCGTGGGTGAACCGACGTCGGTCGAATCGCTCGGCGACATGATCAAGAACGGCCGGCGCGGCAGCCTGTCGGGCAGGCTGACCGTCCATGGCGTGCAGGGCCACATCGCCTACCCGCATCTCGCCGACAACCCCGTCCACGCGCTCGCGCCGGCGCTCGCCGAACTCGTCGCGACGCGCTGGGACGACGGCAACGACTGGTTCCCACCGACCTCGTGGCAGGTCTCGAACGTCCACGCCGGCACCGGCACGGGCAACGTCATTCCGGGCGACGCCGTCGTCGACTTCAACTTCCGCTTCTCGACCGCGTCGACGCCCGACGGCCTGCGCGACCGCGTCCACGCCATCCTCGACCGCCACGGCGTGCGCTACACGCTCGCATGGACGCTCGGCGGCGAGCCGTTCCTGACGCCCGCCGGGCCGCTGAGCGACGCGCTCGGCGACGCCATCGCGCGCCACACCGGCCAGCACCCGACGCTCTCGACCACCGGCGGCACCTCCGACGGCCGCTTCATCGCGAAGCTGTGCGAGCAGGTCGTCGAGTTCGGCCCGGTCAACGCGACCATCCACAAGATCGACGAATCGGTGGACGTCGCGTCGCTCGAGCCGCTGAAGAACATCTACCGCGACACGCTCGCCGCGCTGCTGACATGACGCTGATCGACCTCATCACCGCGCAAAGCGCCCGCCTCAAGTCGGCGGGCGTTTCGTTTGGGCACGGCACGACGAACGCCTTCGACGAAGCGGCCTGGCTCGTGCTCTGGTCGCTCGGCCTGCCCCTCGAGGCGCTCGAGGCGCACGCCCGGCGCGAGCTGACCGATGCCGAGCGCGACGGCGCCGAGGCGCTCGTCACGACACGCATCGAGACGCGCCGCCCCGCCGCCTACCTGACCCGCGAGGCATGGCTGCAGAACGTGCCGTTCTACGTCGACGAGCGCACGATCGTGCCGCGGTCGTTCATCGCCGAACTGCTCGTCGACTTCGATGCCACGGGCGTGCTCGACGCCTGGCTCAGCGACGAGACGCACCGCGTGCTCGATCTCTGCACCGGCAACGGCAGCCTGGCGGTGATCGCGGCGATGGCGTATCCCGAGGTCGTCGTCGACGCGGCCGATGTGTCCGGCGCAGCGCTCGAGGTCGCGCGCATCAACGTCGAGCGCCACAAGCTCGCCGATCGCATCCGGCTCGTCCGCTCCGACCTGTTCGCGGAACTGCCCGACCGCTACGACCTGATCGTCTGCAACCCGCCCTACGTCACCACGGCGAGCCTCGCCGAACTGCCGCCCGAGTACCGCGCCGAGCCCGAGCTCGCGCTCGCCGGCGGCGACGACGGCATGGCGCTCGTCCGCCGCATCCTCGCCGACGCGCCCGCACACCTGACGCCGAGCGGCGTGCTGGTGCTCGAGATCGGTCACGAACGGCCGCATTTCGAGCACGCGTTCCGCCGCCTCGAGGTCGCCTGGCTCGAGACCAGCGCAGGCGGCGACCAGGTCCTGCTCGTCACGCGCGACGCGCTGGCCAGGCGCCGTCCCTGACATCCCCTTCTTCGACACCGCGACTCCCATGCTGGTCCTGAACCAAGTCTCCCTGCGCCGCGGCGTCAAGCTCGTGCTCAACCAGGCGAGCGTCACGCTGCAGCCGGGCGAGAAGGTCGGCCTCGTCGGCCGCAACGGCGCCGGCAAGTCGTCGCTCTTCTCGCTGCTCACGCACCGCCTGCAGAGCGACGCGGGCGACGTCTCGATGCCCCCGCGCTGGCGCATCGGCGAGGTGGCGCAGGAGATGCCCGAGACCGACCAGGGCGCGACCGACTTCGTGCTCGAAGGCGACACGCGGCTGATGGAAGCGCAGGCGCAGCTCGTGCAGGCCGAGCACGACGACGACGGCCACGCGATGGCCGAGGCGCATGCCGCGATCAGCGAAGCCGGCGGCTTCGAAGCCCGGCCGCGCGCCCAGGCGATGCTGCTCGGCCTAGGCTTCAAGTCGGCCGAGCTCGACGCGGCGGTCGACAGCTTCTCCGGCGGCTGGCGCATGCGCCTGCAGCTCGCTCGCGCGCTGATGTGCCCGGCCGACCTGATGCTGCTCGACGAGCCGACCAACCACCTGGACCTCGACGCGCTCGTCTGGCTCGAGGCCTGGCTCCAGCGCTACGACGGCACGATGCTCGTCATCAGCCACGACCGCGAGTTCCTCGACGCGGTCACCGGCGTCACCTTGCACCTCGACGACACCAAGCTCACGCGCTACACCGGCAACTACACGGCGTTCGAGGAGATGCGCGCCGAGCGGATGCTGCAGGCGCAGGCGAGCTACGAGAAGCAGCGCGAGCGCATGGCGCACCTGCAGAAGTTCATCGACCGCTTCAAGGCCAAGGCGAGCAAGGCGAAGCAGGCGCAGAGCCGCGTCAAGGCGCTGGCGCGCATGGAGAAGCTCGGGCCGGTGCTCACGAGCGCCGACTTCCAGTTCGAGTTCCGCGAGCCGATGAACCTGCCGAATCCGATGCTCGCGTTCTCGGTCATGGCGTGTGGATACAGGTCCGACGACGGCCGCGAGACACGGGTCATCGAGAACATCAACCGTTCGGTGCTCGCCGGCCAGCGCATCGGCATCCTCGGCGCGAACGGCCAGGGCAAGTCGACGCTCGTCAAGACGATCGTCGGCGACCTGCCGCGGCTCTCGGGCGACATCACCGAAGGCAAGGGACTGTCGATCGGCTACTTCGCGCAGCAGGAACTCGACGTGCTGTCGCTCGACGACGGCGCGTTGATGCACATGGTCCGCCTGGCGCGCGACGTCGGACCGCCGGGCCGCGAGCAGGAGCTGCGCGACTTCCTCGGCTCGTTCCGCTTCGTCGGCGAGATGGTGACGCAGCCGGTCGGCACGCTGTCGGGCGGCGAGAAGGCGCGGCTGGTGCTCGCGATGCTCGTCTGGCAGCGCCCCAACCTGCTGCTGATGGACGAACCGACCAACCACCTCGACCTCACGACGCGCGAGGCGCTCTCGATGGCGCTCAACGAATTCGAGGGAACGGTCCTGCTCGTCAGCCACGACCGGGCGCTGCTGCGCGAGGTCTGCGACGAGTTCTGGCTCGTCACCGGCGGCGCCGTCCAGCCGTTCGACGGCGACCTCGACGACTACCAGAAGTGGCTGCTCGAGCAGTCGCGCGAGGCGTCGCGCGAGCAGAGCCGCGGGCAGAGGGCGGCGGCCAAAGGCGGGGGCAAGGGCAAGCCGGCAGCGCCCGTCGCCGTCCTGCCCGTCGCGTCTGCGCCGGCACCTGCAGCAGGCGGCGACCGCAAGACGACGGCCGCGGCGCGGCAGCAGCGCAGCGACGAACTCAAGCCCGTCCGCCAAGAGTTCAACCGCGTCGACAACCGGCTCGGCGTGCTGATGAGCGAACGCGACACGCTCGAGACGGCGATGGCGTCGACGGCGACCTCGCCGGCCCTGCTCGCCGACCACGGCCGGCGCCTGAAGCAGATCAACGACGAACTCGAGACGCTCGAGACGCGCTGGCTCGAGCTCAGCACCCGGCTCGACGCGATGAGCGCGTGATGCGCACCGAGCGGCCCTGCCGGGCCGAAATTTGCATCGTACGCGATCGAATCGTGTGCGATCGGTTAGAGTGGATGTCGATGGCGATACGCAAACCGACGACCACGAGCGACGTTCCGGGCGACCACGCCGACAGCCTGCTGCGGCTCGATCGCATGCTGTGCTTCGCGCTCTACTCGGGTTCGCTCACGATGACGAAGCTCTACAAGCCCGTGCTCGAGCCGCTCGGCCTGACCTATCCGCAGTACCTCGTGCTGCTCGTGCTCTGGGAACGCGACGGCATCGCCGTCGGCGAGCTCGGCGGCGAGCTGTTCCTCGACTCCGGCACGTTGACGCCGCTGTTGAAGCGCATGGAGCGCTCCGGCCTGCTGACGCGCAGCCGCGACCCGCGCGACGAGCGCCGCGTGGTCGTCCGCCTGACATCCGCCGGCCGTGCGCTGCGCCGCAAGGCCCGAGAGTTGCCGGAGCAGGTCGCCTGCGCGAGCGGCTTCGACGTGCCGGCGCTCGAAGCGCTGACGACCCGCCTGCATGCGCTGCGCGACAACATTGCAGCGCATCTCGACGCCTGAATCCACTTCCCCCACCCCTGCAAAGGAACGCACCATGTCGCCAGAAACAGTTCTCTACACCGCGCACGCCACCTCGACCGGCGGCCGCGAAGGCAGCTCGAAATCGTCCGACGGCGTGCTCGACGTCAAGCTCACGACGCCCAAGGAGCTCGGCGGCAACGGCGCCACCGGAACGAACCCGGAACAGCTCTTCGCGGCGGGCTACTCGGCCTGCTTCCTCGGCGCGATGAAGCACGTCGCGATGGGCCAGAAGATCTCGCTGCCCGCCGACACCAAGATCGACGCCGAGGTCGGCATCGGCCAGATTCCGAACGGCTTCGGCATCAAGGTCGCGCTCAAGGTGCACATCCCCGACATGGACCACGCGGCCGCGGAAAAGCTCGTTGAAACGGCGCATCAGGTCTGCCCGTACTCGAACGCGACCCGCGGCAACATCGACGTCGTTCTGTCGGTCGTCTGAACGTCGCGCGGCGGGCGGCTCGGCGGCCGCTGCCGCAGGCGCCGACCGCGTCGCGCCGTCAGGCCGTCGGCGCCGCCCCGCGTCGTCCGAGGATCGAGAGCAGCAGTTCGATCCGCGCCTGGACGGGCGTCAGCGGCCCGGCGGAGCGCAGCACGCTACCGCTTGGCGGGTCGATCACCGTACCGTCGAGGCAACGGCTGCTGCGCAGGACCGCGACCCCGCGGGCCTGCGCGGCGACGAGCGCGGCCTCGAGTGCCCGGTGCATGCTGCCGTTGCCGGTGCCCGCCACCACCAGGCCGTCGACGCCTGCCGCGACCAGCGCGTCGACGCCCGCAGCACGCGCGCCGGCGTGACTCGTCACGATCTCGACCCACGGCCAGTCGTCCGCCGACGCCGGGAGGCGCTCGAGGCCGAAGGCGGCCGTCGTGCCGCCCGGCCACGGGCGGTGACGGCGCAGCACCCCTTCCTCGATGTCCCCGAGGGCGCCGGCGTCGCCCGAGCCGAACGCGTCGAGTCGATACGGGTGGACCTTGCGCACGTCGAACGCGCCGTGGACGCGTCCCGAGACGACGACGAGCACGCCGCTCGCCGATGGTGTCCGGGCGACCTGCACGGCGTCAACGAGGTTGCGCGGGCCGTCCGCCGACAGTGCGGTCGCCGGCCGCATCGCCGCGGTCAGCACGACCGGCCGCGACGGCGCGAGAACGCGTTGCAGCAGGTACGCGGTCTCCTCGAGCGTGTCGGTGCCATGGGTCACGACGACGCCGGCCACGTCCGGCCGCGCCAGCTGCGCCGACACGCGCTCGGCGAGGCGTCGCCAGAGCGCGCCATCCATGTCCTTGCTGTCGAGCTGCGCGACTTGCTCGACCTCGATCGGCACCTTGGCGAGCACCGGGACCGCGGCGACGAGCGCCCGGACGGCGATCTGGCCGGGGACATAGCCGAGGTTGTCGCCTGCCACCGCCGACGCGCCCGCGATCGTGCCGCCCGTGCCGAGCACCACGACGACCTTCGAATCCTCTTGCGTTGGCATCTGAAGCTGGATGAAAATACAGGCTGGATGGATGGTCAGCGCGCCGCAGCGCGGCACAGAAAGGACAGCACACGTGCAGAGCCCGCCAAAGCTTACCGATCGGCAGCAGGAGATTCTGGACCTCGTCCGCAACGCGATCGAGCGCACCGGTGCGCCGCCCACGCGCGCGGAGATCGCCGCCGAGCTCGGCTTCCGTTCGCCGAATGCGGCGGAAGAGCACCTGCAGGCATTGGCGCGCAAGGGCGTGATCGAACTGGTCGGCGGCACGTCGCGCGGCATCCGGTTGAAGAGCGATGCGCTGCAGGCGCTGAACGTGGCGCGGGGCCGGCAGGCCAGCCTGCCGTTGCCGGGCCTCGCGCAACTCACGCTGCCGCTCGTCGGCCGCGTGGCGGCAGGCAGTCCGATCTTGGCGCAGGAGCACGTCACGCAGACCTACCAGTTCGAGGCGAGCCTGTTCGCGCGTCGGCCCGACTATCTGCTCAAGGTCCGTGGGATGAGCATGCGCGACGTCGGCATCATGGACGGCGACCTGCTCGCGGTACAGAAGGCGACCGACGCCAAGAACGGCCAGATCGTCGTCGCCCGGCTCGGTGACGACGTGACCGTCAAGCGCTTCCGCCGCACCCGCACGCACATCGAGCTGATTCCCGAAAATCCGGACTTCGAGACCTTGCTGATCCCGACCCATGGCGACACCGCCGAGACGTCGTTCGCGCTCGAAGGCCTGGCAGTCGGCCTGATCCGCAACCAGATGGCGTTCTGATGTCGCAGGGCAACCTGGACCGCGTCGGCGTGACGGCCACCGACGGAGCACCCGATCCGAGCCGCCGCCTCGGCGCTGCACGCATCAAGTCGCCGAAGGCGGCGTCTGCAGACGCGTGCGAGGTGCTCGAACAGCTGCCCAACATCGGCCCGTCGCTCGCCGCCGACTTGCGTTCGATCGGCATCGCCTGCCCCAGCGACTTGCGCGGTCAGGATGCCTTCGCGCTGTACCGGACGCTGTGCACCCGCACGGGCCGCCGCCACGACCCTTGTGTGCTCGACACCTTCATGGCCGCCACCGACTTCATGGACGGCGCACCCGCGGCACCCTGGTGGCACTACACGCCGCGGAGGAAAGCCTTGTTCGGGACGCTTTGATGGGGACCGAGGCTGCCGCCTGACAGGCGACGCACAGCTCCGCTCGCGGTGAAGCGGGCTTCACCACGCGCCTGTCCCCGCGCCCACGCATCAACCCTGCAACGCTCCGAGAAAGTCCATCTTTCCCAGCGGCACGCCGTTGTGGCGCAACAGGGCATACGTCGTCGTCGCATGGAAGTAGAAGTTCGGCAGCGCGAAGCCTTCCAGGTACGCCCGACCTTTCATCGTGATCGCGCCGCCGCGGCGCGGTACCGTCACGTCGCGATCCTCGCTGCCGGCGATGGACTCGGCCGGCACCGAGCGAACCCAGTCGATCGTCTTCGCAGTGCGCGCGCGGAGTTCGGCGAGCGTCGCCTCGCTGTCCTCGAAGACCGGCGACTCGACGCCCGCGAGCCGGGCGGCGCAGAACTTGGCGGTGTCGCAGGCGATCTGCACCTGCTTGCTCAGCGGCAGCATGTCCGGCGCGAGCCGCGCCGTCATCAAGACCTGCGGATCGAACGTCCTGGCCTCGGCGTGCGCTTCGGCCTTCTCCAGCCAGTTGGACAGATTGCCGAGCATGCGGACGAACACCGGCACGCTCGCCGTGTAGAGGGTGATGGACATGGACGACGGCTCCTGGAGGTGTCTCGACGATGCCGGACCGCCGGCACGGCGGTCCGATCGTGGGGCGCCGGGGCCGGCGTGCACAATGTTGGATGACCCGACCCGGCAGCGACGAGCGCCCGACAAGCTTGTGAACATCATCATTCTCGACGACTACCAGGATGCCGTGCGCAAGCTGCCGTGCGCGGGAGTCATGGAGCGGCTCAACGCCAAGGTCTTCACCAACACGGTCAAGGGCATCGGGCAACTCTCGGTGCGCCTGCGCGATGCCGAGGTGCTCGTGCTGATCCGCGAGCGCACCCACTTCCCGAAAGCGCTGCTCGAGAAGCTGCCCAAGCTCAAGCTGATCTCGCAGACCGGCAAGGTCGGCCCGCACGTCGACGTCGACACCTGCACGCGCATGGGCATCGCGGTCGCGGAAGGTGTCGGCTCGCCGACCGCACCGGCCGAGCTGACCTGGGCGCTGATCATGGCCGCGATGCGACGGCTGCCGCAGTACATCGGCAACCTGAAGCACGGCGCCTGGCAGCAGTCGGGATTGAAGGCCGCATCGATGCCGCCGAATTTCAGCGTCGGCATGGTGCTCAAAGGCAAGACGCTCGGCATCTGGGGCTACGGCCGCATCGGCCAGCTCGTCGCCGGCTATGCCAAGGCCTTCGACATGCAGGTTCTCGTCTGGGGCAGCGAGGCCGCGCGCGAACGCGCCCGCCAGGACGGCTTGACCGCCGCCGCGGACTGCGAGAGCTTCTTCGAGTCGTGCGACGTCCTGACACTGCACCTGCGCCTGCACGACAGCACGCGCGGCATCGTCAAGCTCGACGCCCTGTCGCGCATGAAGCCCACGGCGCTGCTCGTCAACACCTCGCGCGCCGAACTGATCGAGGAGAACGCGCTCGTCTCGGCGCTCAATCGCGGCCGTCCCGGCATGGCCGCGGTCGACGTGTTCGAGAGCGAACCGATCCTGCAGGGCCACCCGCTGCTGCGGCTCGAGAACGCCGTCTGCACGCCGCACATCGGTTACGTCGAACAGGACAGCTACGAGTTCTATTTCCGCGCCGCGTTCGACAATGTCGTCAACTTCATCGCCGGCACGCCCACGCACGTCGTCAACCCGGACGCGCTGCGGGTGCTGCGATGACCGCGCCGGCGCCGCCGTCACGGCCCGACGCGGCGTCGCAGGCCGCAGCGGCGCGGCGACAGCCGGCCGGGGCGAGCGCGAGCGCAGCGCAACCGGTGCCCGGACCGCTCGCCGACAACGACCCGCCGGCGGGCCACGACGTCGACTCGCGCACAGCCACGACGCCCGCCGCGACGCCGCCTGCCGGTTCCGTCGACGACGCATCGTCGTCCTCGCGACCGCGATCCGGCTCGCGTGGCGGTGCGCCGCCCGCCGCGGCAGCGCCGAAGCCCGGGCCGGCTGCGGCTGGCTCGCCCGAGGCGGCCGATCTGCCCGACTCGCTCGAGGACGTCGTCGTCGCGATGCCGCCGCCGTCGGCCGGCGCTCCCGCTGGCACATCGCCCGCCGCGCTCGCCGCACCGGCGTCACCGACCGCGCTCTTCCTCGCCTTCACCCGGCTCTCGTTGCAGGGCTTCGGCGGCGTGCTGCCGGTCGCCCAGCGCGAGCTCGTCGAGCGGCTGCGCTGGCTCACCCGTGAGCAATTCGTCGAGATGCTGGCGGTCAGTCAGGTGCTGCCCGGACCGAACATCGTCAACCTGACGCTGATGTTCGGCGACCGTCATTTCGGCCTCCGCGGCGCATTCGCCGCGCTCGCGGGCATGCTGCTCGTGCCGATGGTCGTCGTGCTCGTGCTCACCGCGCTCTACGCCGAGCTGGCGAGCGTCCCTGCGGTCGCCGGCGCGCTGCGCGGGATGGGCGCGGTGGCGGCCGGTCTCGTGCTCGCGACCGGGCTGAAGCTCGTCGCCGCGCTGCGCCAGAGCGCGCTCGGACTCATGACCGGCCTCGGCCTCGCCGCGGCGATGGCGCTCGCGACCGGCTGGCTGCATTGGCCGCTCTTCGGCTTGCTGCTCGGCCTCGGCGCGCTCTCGTGCGCGATCGCGTGGACCCGCCTGGCCGCCGCGGCGCGCTCGCCGGTGCCATGACCTTCGCCGACCACGCGGGCCTGTTCGGCCACTTCCTGCTGCTGAGCTTCCTCTCGATCGGCGGCGCGATCACGACGGTGCCCGACATGCACCGCTACATCGTCGGCGACCACGGCTGGCTGACCGACGCCCAGTTCAGCGCATCGATCGCCATCGCCCAGGCCGCCCCCGGCCCGAACGTGCTGTTCGTCGCCGTGCTCGGCTGGAACGTCGCCGGCGTCGCCGGCATGTTCGCGACGATGCTCGGCATCCTGTTGCCGTCGACCGTGCTCTCGCTCGCTGCCACCCGCTGGGGCATGCGGCGCCGCGAGACGCGCGGCGTGCGCGCGTTCACGACCGGCATGACGCCGCTGACGCTCGGTCTGCTGTTCGCGACCGGCTGGGTGTTGGCGGAGCCCTATCTGCGCGAGCCGTCGCACCGCCTCGGCGCGCTCGGGCTGATCGTGCTGACCGTCGTGGCGATGCTGCGGACGCGCCTCAGCCCGATGTGGCTCGTGGCGGCCGGTGCGATGGCCGGCGTGGCCGGCTGGGTGTAGCTCCCGATCAGGCGCAAGACCGCGGACCGCTTCGCGCCTACGTCCCTCGCCCTTTGCACCGCTGCTGCCGACCGCGTTGCGCCATTGCCTCCGAGCGCTTCGCACAAATGCCTCGGACCGCTTCGCGCTGATGCGCTTGCTCGGAGCGCGTCGCACCTGTGTTTCGGACCGCTTCGCGCACATGCTGCGGACCGCGTCGTCCACACCGTGCACGTGCCGTGATCCGCCTTCGCGCCCGTGTCACCGGGCCGCCGACGTAGTGCGTGGACGGTCTGGTCCCAACAGTTCACCGCCCGACCTGCACCATGCCTATGCCGCCCGATGGCTCCGGCCTCAGCGCGCCACCGCCTGGCGCACCGCCCGCTCCCAGTCCTCCATCAAGCCCGCGGCGCGCTCGCGCGACATGGTCGGATGGAAGGTGCGCTCGGCGCGCCACTGGGCGGTCAGTTCGTCGAGGCCGGCGTAGAGCCCCACGGCGAGCCCGGCGAGGTACGCGGCGCCGAGCGCCGTCGTCTCGATGACCTTCGGGCGAACGACCGGCACGCCGAGCAGGTCGGCCTGGAACTGCATCAGGAGATCGTTGACGCAGGCACCGCCGTCGACACGCAGCTCGCTGACGCCGTCGGTGCCGGCGCCGCCGCCAGCCGCCGCTGACGCGGCATCGCGGCTCATCGCCTGCAGCAGCGCGGCGCTCTGGAAGGCGATGCTTTCGAGCGCGGCGCGGGCGATGTGCGCGACGCCGCTGCCGCGGGTCAGGCCGACGATCGCGCCGCGGGCGTCGGCGTCCCAGTACGGCGCGCCGAGCCCGGTGAAGGCCGGCACGAACATCACGCCGCCGCTGTCGGGCACGCTTTCGGCAAGGCGCTGGACCTCGCCGCTGCCGCTGATCGCGCGCAGGCCGTCGCGCAGCCACTGCACGACGGCGCCGCCGATGAAGACGCTGCCTTCGAGCGCGAACTCGGGCGTCGGCCCGGTCTGCGCGGCACTCGTCGCGACGAGGCCGTTCCGCGACGGCTGGAAAACCCGGCCGGTGTGCATCAGCAGGAAGCAGCCGGTCCCGTAGGTGTTCTTGGCGAGCCCCGGCGTGAAGCACGCCTGTCCGAAGAGCGCGCTCTGCTGGTCGCCGGCGACGCCGCCGATCGGGATCGGCCGGCCGAACAGCGCTGCATCGGTCTCGGCGAAGCGGTGGCTCGACGGCAGCACCTCGGGCAGCAGCGAGCGCGGCACGTCGAGCAGGGCGAGGAGCTCGTCGCTCCAGGTGTTCGTGCGGACGTCGAAGAGAAGCGTGCGCGAGGCGTTGCTCACATCGGTCGCGTGCAGGCGCCCGCCGGTGAGCTGCCAGAGCAGCCAGCTGTCGACCGTGCCGAAGGCGAGCTCGCCGCGCGCCGCGGCGGCGCGGGCGCCGGGCACGTGGTCGAGCAGCCACTTGAGCTTGGTCCCGGAGAAGTAGGCATCGAGGATCAGGCCGGTCCGCGCCTTGAACGTCGGCTCGTGGCCCTGCGCGCGGAGCGCCGCGCAGGTCGGCTCGGCGCGCCGGTCCTGCCAGACGATCGCGTGGTGGATCGGCTCGCCGGTCGCCCGGTTCCAGACCAGCGTCGTCTCGCGCTGGTTGGTGATGCCGATCGCCGCGACGTCGGCGGCACCGAGCCGGGCTTCGGCGAGCGCCTCGTGCGCGGTCGCGAGCTGGCCGGTCCAGATCTCGCGCGCATCGTGCTCGACCCAACCCGGCTGCGGGTAGATCTGCCGCAGCTCGCGCTGCGCCATCGCGACGATGCCGCCGGCACGGTCGAAGACGATGCTGCGCGAGCTCGACGTGCCCTGGTCGAGCGCCAGGATGTACGGGCCGCTCATCGGACGGCAGACCTCATGGTGCTTCCTCCTCTGTCGAGAAAGTGACGCAGCGCACGCCGGCGTCGGCGAGCAGCACGGGGAACGGCAGCGGCGGCGCGCGGTCGGTGAAGAGCATGTCGACCTGCTCGAAGCGCGCGAGTTCGACCATCGCCGGCCGGTTGAACTTGCGGTGGTCGCTCGCGACCCAGCTCTCGCGCGACCGGCCGACGATCGCCCGCGCGACGTTCACCTCGCGGCAATCGTAGTCGCGCAGCGTACCGTCGGCCTCGCGGCGACGTTCCGATTGTTCGTGATGACGCGAAGGCCCCGGCAACCTCGTTGAAGCAATGGACGACGTGATGGCACACCTCGACCACGCAGGCAGGGCGCACTGCGCACCGAGACCCAACCCGACAGGCGACCCGAACAAGTACCTTTCGGACAAGGGCGCACCGTGGAAGACGCTGGCGAACGAGAAGCCCGAGGGCGAGACGATCGCCCGCGTCAGGCCCGCGGAGTCACGGCCTGCTCAGCCGAGCGCCCGCTCGACGAGCGTCGGCAGGCCGGCGACATCGCGACGCACCGCGTCCGGAAGCTGGCTCCAGCGTGCGTGGTCGCCGGTGCTGGCGAGACCCAGCACGTCTGCGCCGCCGCGGCCGTCGCCGCGCACGAACAGGCCGAGCGGGACGGCCGGTGCGGAATCGGGCTCGTCCATGACGACGAGCGTGCCGCCGACCGACGACGCGAGCACCAGCACGGAGCGATCGCCGCCGAGTCGAGCGAGGACCGACAGGCCTTCGCCGCGCGCCGCCTGCTCGATGCGGGCGATCGTTTCCTCGACGCCGAAGCGGCTGTGCGCGAGCATGCGGATGCCGGCCGATTGCGGCTCGGACGACGACTCGCGCAACGGGATCAGCGCCGCCATCACGACCGCGAGACTGCCGGTCATCCACAGGCGGAACGGCAACCGCTGCTCCGTCGGACCGACGACCGACGGACGCGGGCTGAAGCGGCGGGCGAGCGGAAACTTGTTCATGCGGGCAGTCTCGTGACGCGAGGTGACGCCGACAAGACGATGAGCGTAAAGGCGCTGTAAAGACTTCCTCCCGGGGGTTTGCCCGCGGGGCGCTCGGCCTCCGCCGAGCGCGGTCACTTCGTGCCGAAGATCTTGTCGCCGGCGTCGCCGAGGCCGGGAATGATGTAGCCGACCTCGTTCAGGTGGCTGTCGATCGCGGCGGTCCAGCAGCGCACGTCGGGATGCGCCGCGTCGAGCGCGGCGACGCCTTCGGGCGCCGCGACGAGCACGAGCGCGCGGATGTCGCGGCAGCCGCGCTTCTTCAGCAGGTCGACGGTCGCGATCATCGAGCCGGCCGTCGCGAGCATCGGGTCGATGATGAGCGCGGTGCGCGCGTCGAGCTGGCCGACGAACTTCTCGAAGTAGTTCTCGGGCTGCAGCGTCTCGTGGTTGCGCGACAGGCCGACGACGCTCACCTTGGCGCTCGGGATCATGTCGAGCACGCCGTCGAGCATGCCGAGTCCGGCGCGCAGGATCGGCACGACCGTCACCTTCTTGCCGCTGATCTGGTCGACCTCGGCCGGCCCGCTCCAGCATTGCACCGTGACGCGCTCGAGCGGGAAGTCGGCCGTCGCCTCGTAAGCGAGCAGGCGCGCGAGCTCGTTGGTCAGCTCGCGGAACTTCTTGGTCGAGATGTCGTCGGCGCGCAGCAGCCCGACCTTGTGCTTGACGAGCGGATGGTGGACATCGATCACCGGCATGGCGTTTCCTTCCCGGACCCCGAAGCCGTCGGGCGCGGATTCATTTGCGCAAACGTTGTCGGACCGCCTCGAAGAGGCAGACGCCGGCGGCGACCGAGACGTTCAGGCTCTCGACCGCGCCCGCCATCGGCAGGCGGACGAGCGCGTCGCAGGTCTTCGCCGTCAGCTGCCGCATGCCGCTGCCCTCGGCACCGAGGACGATCGCGAGCGGCCCCGACAGGTCGAGATCGTAGAGCGACGCCTCGGCCGTGTCGGAGGTGCCGACGACGAGGATGTCGCGCTCCTTCAGCTCGCCGAGCGTGCGCGCGAGGTTGGTGACGATGAAGTACGGCACGGTGTCGGCGGCGCCGCTCGCGACCTTGGCGACGGTCGCGTTGATGCCGACCGCATGGTCCTTCGGCGCGACGACCGCGTGCACGCCCGCGCCGTCGGCGACGCGCAGGCAGGCGCCGAGGTTGTGCGGGTCGGTGATGCCGTCGAGCACGAGGACGAGCGGCGGCGTGGCCGCGGCGTCGAGCGTGTCGTCGAGCGAGGTCGAGAGCGCGACCGGCCCGACGCGCGCCGCGACGCCCTGGTGGCGGTGCGTGCCCGTGAGCTTCTGCAACCTGGTGTCGTCGACCTCGACGATCGTCGCACCGGCTGCGGCCGCGCGCTCGACGAACTGGCGCATGCGCTGGTCGCGCCGGCCCGGAACGACGAAGACCTCGACGACCGACGCCGGCGCGGTCTTCAGCCGCACGGTCACCGCGTGGAAGCCGAAAAGGAGCTGCTGTCCCGCGGTCATCGAAGCGCTTTCGTCATCCGCCGATGGTAGGGCCGGTGCGCGATCACGGCTCCGTCGGCCGCCTCCACCGCCCACACTCCTAACCGCGCCGCAGCCACGTCAGCGCCTCGAGCGCGCCGATCAGCACCGGCTGGTGCAGCATGTAGACGCTCAGGCTCCAGCGGCCGAGCGTCGCGAGCGGCGCAACGGCGCGGGGCACCGGGCCCGCGAGCCACGCCGGTCGCCGCGTCAGCACCCAGCGCCCGGCCGCGAGCCCCCAGGCCATCACGCCGATCCACGGCAGCAGCGGAACGTAGTCCTCGGTGCGCGGCTTGTGCGTGACGAGGCCGACCCAGTCGGTCGCGCGGGTGTCGAAGAACGGCGATGCGATGCCGTGCGGCGCGAGCAGCGCCAGCAGTCCCATGAGCCAGAGCCACCGCCCCGCCGGCGCCGCGAGCCGCAGGGCGACGAGCGCGACGGCGATGCAGTGCAGCACGCCGAAGCTGATGAAGCTCTTCGGGAACATCACCCAGGAGCCGATGCTGACGAGCACCGCGCAGCCCGCGACCTGCGCCCAGCGACGCCGGAACCGAGCCCACGGCTGTGCCTGCTGAAGCGCGATCGCCTGGCCCACGCCGGCGCAGAAGAGGAACAGGCTGACGATGCAGACGCGCTGCGTCGTCCAGAACGCGTCGCCATAGAAGTTCTGCCGGGTGAAGCCGAACCAGGCGAGGTCGAAGCCGAAGTGGAACGCCACCATCCAGACGATGGCCGCACCGCGCACCGCGTCGAGCCGGTCGAAGCGCCGCGCCGTCCCGTCCGCTCGACCGACGTCGCGGCGCTGCGTCGCCCTCAACCGACCCACACGCGGGCGTTGGCGAACATCCGCCGCCACGGGCTCGGCGCGCTGCGGTCGCCGGAGGTCCAGCTCATCTGCACGTTGCGGAAGACGCGCTCGGCGTGCGGCATCAGCGCGGTGAAGCGGCCGTCCGGCGTCGTGACCGCCGTCAGGCCCCCGGGGCTGCCGTTGGGGTTGGCGGGATAGGCCTCGGTCGGTGCGCCGTGCGCGTCGACGAAGCGCATCGCGCGATGCACGGCACGGGCGTCGCCGCGCTGCGAGAAGTCGGCGAAGCCCTCGCCGTGCGCGACCGCCACGGGCAGGCGGCTGCCGGCCATGCCGGCGAAGAAGATCGACGGGCTCTCCAGCACCTCGACGAGGCTCAGGCGCGCCTCGAACCGCTCGCTGCGGTTGCGGGTGAACTTCGGCCACGCGTCGGCACCCGGAATCATGTCGGCGAGCGCGGCCATCATCTGGCAGCCGTTGCAGACGCCGAGCGCGAATGTGTCGCCGCGGCCGAAGAACGCCCGGAACGCGTCGGCGAGCGCGGCGTTGAAGAGGATCGACCGCGCCCAGCCTTCGCCGGCACCGAGCGTGTCGCCGTAGCTGAAGCCGCCGCAGGCGACGATGCCCCGAACGTCGGCGAGCCGCGCACGGCCCGATTGCAGGTCGCTCATGTGGACGTCGATGCTGTCGAAGCCGGCCTGGGCGAGCACGTAGCTCGTCTCGACGTGGCTGTTGACGCCCTGCTCGCGCAGCACCGCGACCTTCGGCCGGACGCCGGTCGCGACGAACGGCGCGGCCACGTCGAGCGCCGGATCGAAGCTCGGCGCGACATGCAGGCCCGGGTCGTCGGCGCGACCGGCGGCAGCGTGTTCCGCATCGGCGCACGCCGGGTTGTCGCGCAGCGCCGCGATGCGCCAGCTGACCGCATCCCAGGCCTGATGCAGGTCGACGAGCGGCGCGCTGAAGACCGCCTTGGCATCGCGCCAGACCTCGATCACGCCGCGGGTGTTCGTCTTGCCGACGAAGTGGCTGTGCCGGCTCAGGCCGAAGCGGCGGAGCGTCTGCATGACCTCGTTGCGCACGGCGCTCGGCACCTGCAGCACGACGCCGAGTTCCTCGTTGAAGAGCGCCCGCAGCGTCAGTTCGTTGCGCCGCGCGCCGACCTGCGTCGCCCAGTTCTTCGAATCGCCGTACTCCGCCCGGCTGTCGCCGATGCCGTCGCCTTCGGTGACGAGCAGGTCGACGTTGAGGCTGACGCCGAGATGCCCGGCGAAGGCCATCTCGCACACCGTGGCCCAGAGCCCGCCGTCGCTGCGGTCGTGGTAGGCGAGCAGGCGGCCCTCGTCGCGCAAGGCGTCGACGGCAGCTGCGAGCGCGACGAGCCGGGCCGGGTCGTCGAGGTCGGGCACGGTGCGGCCGAACTGGCCGAGCACCTGCGCGAGCATCGAGCCGCCCATGCGCTTCTGCGCGTTGCCGAGGTCGACGAGGATCAACGTCGTGTCGCCCGGCTGCAGCTGCGGCGTCAGCGCTCCGCGGACGTCGTCGAGCGACGCGAAGGCGGTGACGACGAGGCTGACCGGCGCCGTCACCTGCTTCGTCTCGCCGGCCTCGGTCCAGCGCGTGCGCATCGAGAGGCTGTCCTTGCCGACCGGCACGCTGATGCCGAGCGCCGGGCAGAGCTCGAGGCCGACCGCGCGCACGGTGTCGTAGAGCGCCGCGTCCTCGCCCGGCTCGCCGCAGGCCGCCATCCAGTTGCAGCTCAGCTTGACGCGGTCGAGCACGACCGGCGCGGCGAGCAGGTTGGTGATCGCCTCGGCGACCGCCATCCGCCCCGAGGCCGGCGCATCGGCGGCGGCGAGCGGCGCGCGCTCGCCGAGCGCCATCGCCTCGCCGGCGAAGCCGCTGAAGTCGGCGAGCGTGACCGCGCAGTCGGCGACCGGCACCTGCCACGGGCCGACCATCGGATCGCGGCTCGAGAGTCCGCCGACGGTGCGGTCGCCGATCGTGACGAGGAAGCGCTTGCTCGCGACCGTCGGATGGCGAAGCACGTCGAACGCGACCTGCTCGAGCGCGACGCCGTCGAGATCGAGCTCGGGCAGCTCGCGCGCGACGCGGGCGACGTCACGGTGCAGCTTCGGCGGCTTGCCGAGCAGCACCTCCATCGGCAGCTCGACCGCGCGCTCGCCGCCTGGGCCGTCTTCGAGCACCAGCGCGCGTGCCGCGGTCGCGGTGCCGACGACCGCGAACGGGCAGCGTTCGCGCTCGCAGATGGCCGCGAAGCGCGGCAGCGACGCGGGTGCGATCGCGAGGACGTAGCGCTCCTGGCTCTCGTTGCACCAGATCTCCTTCGGCGCGAGGCTGCTGTCCTCGAGCGGCACCTCGCGCAGGTCGAAGCGCGCGCCGCGGCCCGCGCCGTCGACGAGCTCGGGAAACGCGTTCGAGAGCCCGCCCGCGCCGACGTCGTGGATCGCGAGGATCGGATTGCCCCCGGCCGAGGCGCCGTCGTCGCCGGTGCCGAGCGCCGTGCAGCGGTCGATGACCTCCTGCGCGCGGCGTTGCAGCTCCGGATTGCCGCGCTGCACCGAGTCGAAGTCGAGCGTCGCGGCGTTGGCGCCCGCAGCGAGCGAGCTCGCCGCGCCGCCGCCCATGCCGATGCGCATGCCCGGCCCGCCGAGCTGGACGAGCAGCGTGCCGGCCGGGAACGCAATCTTCGCGGTCTGGTCGGCGGCGATCTGGCCCAAGCCGCCGGCGATCATGATCGGCTTGTGGTAGCCGCGCCGCACACCGCCGACGGTCTGCTCCCAGACGCGGAAGTAGCCGGCGAGGTTCGGCCGGCCGAACTCGTTGTTGAACGCCGCGGCGCCGAGCGGTGCCTCGAGCATGATCTCGAGCGGGCTCGCGATGTGCGCCGGGCGGCCATAGGACTCGGCTTCCCACGGCTCCACGGCGTCCGGCAGCCGGAGGTTCGAGACGCTGAAGCCCGTCAACCCCGCCTTCGGTTTCGAGCCGCGACCGGTGGCACCCTCGTCGCGGATCTCGCCGCCGGCGCCGGTCGCCGCGCCCGGGAACGGCGAGATCGCCGTCGGGTGGTTGTGCGTCTCGACCTTCATCAGCACATGGACCGTCTCGTGCCGCGCCGCGTAGCGCCCGTCGCCGCCGGGCAGCCACCGCTCGACGCGCCCACCCTCCATCACCGACGCGTTGTCGCTGTACGCGATCACCGTGCGCTGCGGTGCGGTCGCGTGCGTGTGCCGGATCATCTGGAACATCGACTGCGGCTGATGCTCGCCGTCGATCGTGAAGTCGGCGTTGAAGATCTTGTGCCGGCAGTGCTCGCTGTTGGCCTGCGCGAACATCGTCAGTTCGACGTCGGTCGGGTTGCGCGCCAGGCCGGTGAAGGCGTCGACGAGGTAGTCGATCTCGTCGCTCGAGAGCGCCAGGCCGAAGTCGGCGTTCGCCGCGTCGAGCGCGGCACGCCCGCGGCCGAGAATGTCGATGCGCGCCATCGGCCGGCCGGGCTGGGCGTCGAAGAGCCGGGCGGCGGCGTCGCGCGACGCGAGCACGCACTCGGTCATGCGGTCGTGGAGCAGCGCGCCGACGCGCTCGAGCTCGTCCGCCGAGAGCGGCTTGCCGGCGCCGAGCAGCCCCGGCTTCACGCCGAGCCGAACCTCGGTGACGCGCTCGATCCGGCGCACCGCGAGGCCGCAGTTGCGCGCGATGTCCGTCGCCTTCGATGCCCACGGCGAGACCGTGCCGAGCCGCGGCGCGACGACGAGCCACTGGCCGCCCGCCTGCGCCGTGAAGGCGTCGCCGTAGCGCAGCAGCGCCACGAGCCGGTCGCGGGTCTCGGCGGCGAGCGGGGCGTCCGAAGCGACCCAGTGGACGTGTCGCGCCGCGACGGCCTGGACTCTCGGCACCGCCCGCTGCAGCGTCGCGAGCAGCGCGGCGGCGCGGAACGCTGGCAGCGCGTTGCCGCCGTCGAAGGAGCTGAGGTGCGGAGGTTGCGGAATCACGCTGCGGCTTCGGTGGCTGGGCCGTGGCGGCCCGACACGGGCCCGGGGCGGCCTGCGCGCCCGGGGAAACCCCCGAGTCTACGGGGCCGGTGAGATAATCTCGGCATGGCCATCACCATCAAGACCGCAGAGGACGTCGAGGGCATGCGGGTCGCCGGCCGGCTCGCCTCGGAGGTCCTCGACCTGCTCGCCCTGCACGTCAAGCCGGGTGTCAGCACCGACGAGCTCGACAGCCTCGCGCACGACCACATCGTCGGCGTGCAGGGCGCGGTGCCGGCGCCGCTCAACTACGCGCCGCCCGGCTACGCGCCGTATCCGAAGTCGATCTGCACGTCGGTCAATCACACCGTCTGCCACGGCATTCCGAACGAACGGGCGCTGAAGAACGGCGACATCCTGAACATCGACGTCACCGTCATCAAGGACGGCTGGCACGGCGACACGAGCCGCATGTTCATCGTCGGCGAAGGCTCGATCGCCGCCCGGCGCCTCTGCCAGATCACCTACGAGGCGATGTGGAAGGGGATCGCCAAGGTGCGCCCCGGCGTTCGGCTCGGCGACATCGGCCACACGATCCAGACCTTCGCCGAGAAGAACGGCTTCTCGATCGTCCGCGAGTTCTGCGGCCACGGCATCGGCCGCAAGTTCCACGAGGAGCCGCAGGTCCTGCACTACGGCCGGCCTGGCACGCTCGACGAGCTCCAGCCGGGGATGATGTTCACGATCGAGCCGATGATCAACGCCGGCAAGCGCGAGATCCGTGAGCTCGGCGACGGCTGGACCATCGTCACGAAGGACCGGTCGCTGTCGGCGCAATGGGAGCACACCGTGCTCGTCACCGACAGCGGCTACGAGGTGATGACGCTCTCGGCTGGCAGCCCGCCGGTGCCCGAGTTCGTCGCCCAGGCCGTGGCCGCCTGACGGCCGAGCCGTCGATGTCGGCGGTCATCGAGGCGCCCGCCAGCGGCGCGCATCCTGCCTGCCTCGGCGACATGCGGCTGCGCTTCCGCGAGGGCAAGGCGGTACTGCTCGCGCACTTCGCCGGCTCGCGGCCGACGGCGCCGGCAGCCGCCCGGCTCCTGCGGTCGCTCAGCCGCCACGTCGACCAGACGCTCGCCACGCTCTGGGGCCACGCCGGCCTGCCGGACGGCGCGGCGCTGCTCGCGGTGGGCGGCTACGGACGCGGCGAGCTCTATCCGCAGTCCGATGTCGACGTGCTGTTGCTGCTGCCCGAGGACGGCGTCGGCGCCGCGTGCTCGGGCCCGGTCGAGGCCTTCATCAGCGCCTGCTGGGACATCGGCCTGGAGATCGGCTCGAGCGTGCGCACCTTGCCCGAGTGCCTGGCGCTCGCGCAGCACGACGTCACCGTCCAGACCGCGCTGCTCGAATCCCGCTACCTGTGCGGCTCGCGGCCGATGTTCAACCGCTTCCGCCGCGCCAACACCCTGGCGATGGACCCGAAGGCGTTCTTCCGCGCCAAGATGCTCGAGATGCTGCAGCGGCATCGCAAGTTCGAGGACACGCCCTACTCGCTCGAGCCGAACTGCAAGGAAAGCCCCGGCGGCCTGCGCGACCTGCAGGTCGTGACCTGGGTCGCGCGCGCCGCGGGCCTCGGCAAGAACTGGAACGCGCTCGCCGCGCGCGGGCTGATCACGCCGTTCGAGGTCCGCCAGCTCAACCGCAACGAGGGGCTGCTGAAGCTGATCCGCGCGCGGCTGCACCTGATCGCCGGGCGCCGCGAGGACCGGCTCGTCTTCGACCTGCAGACCGCCGTCGCGCAGAGCTTCGGCTACACCTCGACCCGCACGCAGCGCGCCTCCGAGAAACTGATGCGCCGCTACTACTGGGCCGCCAAGGCGGTGACGCAGCTCAACCAGATCCTGATGCTCAACATCGAGGAGCGGCTCGAAGGCTCGGAACACGCGCCGATGCGGCCGATCACACCGAAGTTCCTCGAGCGCGGCGGCATGCTCGAAGTGGCGAGCGACGACCTCTACGAGCGCGACCCGCACGCGATCCTCGAAACCTTTCTCGTCTACCAGCAGACGATCGGGCCGAAGGGCCTGTCGGCGCGGACGCTGCGCGCGCTCTACAACGCCCGCGACCTGATGGACGCCGACTTCCGGCGCGACCCGGTCAACCGCGCGACCTTCATGCAGATCCTGAGGGAGAGCTGCGGCCAGACGCATGCCTTCAGGCTGATGAACCAGACGAGCGTGCTCGGCCGCTACCTCTGGGTCTTCCGCCGCATCGTCGGGCAGATGCAGCACGACCTGTTCCACGTCTACACGGTCGACCAGCACATCCTGATGGTGCTGAGGAACGTCCGCCGCTTCTTCATCCCCGAGCACGCGCACGAGTACCCGTTCTGCAGCCAGCTCGCGGCGACGTTCGACCGGCCGTGGGTGCTCTACATCGCGGCGCTGTTCCACGACGTCGCCAAGGGCCGCGGCGGCGACCATTCGATCCTCGGCGGCCAGGAAGCGCGGCGCTTCTGCCGCGACCATCTCGTGACGCCGGCCGACGCGCAGCTGATCGAATACCTCGTCGAGGCGCACCTGACGATGTCGCGCATCGCGCAGAAGGAAGACCTGTCGGACCCCGACGTCATCGAAGCGTTCGCCCGCCAGGTCGGCAACGAGCGCACGCTGACCGCGCTCTACCTGCTGACCGTGGCCGACATCCGCGGCACGAGCCCGAAGGTCTGGAACGCGTGGAAAGGCAAGCTGCTCGAGGACCTGTACCGGCTGACGCTGCGCGCGCTCGGCGGCGCGCGGCCGAACTTCGACGCCGAAATCGAGGCGCGGCGCCAGGAGGCACGCGCCGCGCTCGCCCTCGCGTCGCTGCCGCCGGACGTCGAGCGGCCGCTCTGGGAGACGCTCGAACTCAGCTACTTCGCGCGCCACGAGGCGGCAGACATCGCCTGGCATGCGCGTTCGCTGCACGACGGCGTCGCGACGCCCGCGCCGATCGTCCGCGCCCGCGTCTCGCCGCTCGGCGAAGGCCTGCAGGTGCTCGTCTACGCGCCCGACCAGCACGATCTCTTCGCGCGGATCTGCGGCTACTTCGACGGCGCCGGCTTCAACATCCTCGACGCCAAGGTCCACACCACGCGCGCCGGCTACGCGCTCGACACGTTCCAGGTCACGAGCCCGCACCTCGAGCCGCAGTGGCACGACGTCAAGTACCGCGATCTGATCTCCTACGTGCAGACCCAGCTTGCCCGCGCGCTCGGCGAGACCGGACCGTTGCCCGAGCCGAGCCGCGGACGGATCTCGCGGCGCGTGCGCTCGTTCCCGATCACGCCGCGGGTGACGCTGCGGCCCGACGAGCGCGGCCAGCGCTGGCTGCTCGGCGTCTCGGCGAGCGACCGCTCGGGGCTGCTATTCTCGATCGCCCGCGTGCTCGCCCACCACGGCATCAACCTGCAGCTCGCGAAGATCACGACGCTCGGCGAGCGCGTCGAGGACACCTTCCTGGTCGACGGCGCGGCGCTGCAACAGAACCGCGTGCAGCTGCAGATCGAGACCGAGCTGCTCGACGCGATGGCGGCGTGAGCGTGTCGCAGCCGCCGTTTTCGTTGCTGACGAAGGTCGACGCCGCCGAGGCGCTCGCCGGGCTCGCCGGCTTCGACACCGTGATCGACGTCCGCTCGGAGAGCGAGTACGCCGAGGACCATCTTCCCGGCGCCGTCAACTGGCCGGTGCTCGACGACGCCGAGCGCCATTCGGTCGGCCTCGAGTACGCCGAGGTCTCGCCGTTCGCCGCGACCAAGCGCGGTGCGGCGCTCGCGTTCCGCAATATCGCGCGCCACATCGACCGCGAGGTGCTCGACAAGCCGCGCGAGTGGCGGCCGCTCGTCTATTGCTGGCGCGGCGGCAAGCGCAGCGGCGCGTTCGCCAATGCGCTGGCGCAGATCGGCTTCCGGGTGCAGGTCGTCGACGGCGGCTACCAGCGCTACCGGCGCGCGGTGATCGCCGCGCTCGACGAGCTGCCCGCGCGGCTCGACTACCGCGTGATCTGCGGCAGCACCGGCGTGGGCAAGAGCCGGCTGCTGCACGCGCTCGCGGCGCAGGGCGCGCAGGTGCTCGACCTCGAGGCGCTCGCCAACCACCGTGGCTCGGTGCTGGGGCTGGTGCCCGGGACCACGCAGCCGGGGCAGAAGCAGTTCGAGTCGCGCGTCTGGGACGCGCTGCGCCGCTTCGATCCGGCGCGACCGGTGTTCGTCGAGAGCGAAAGCAAGAAGATCGGCAACCTGCGCGTGCCGCTCGTACTGATGGACGCGATGCGCGCGGCGCCGTGCCTGCGGCTCGACCTCGACCTCGACGGCCGCGTCCGGCTGCTGCTCGAGGACTACGACCACTTCGTCACCGACACCGCCGCGTTCTGCGCCCGGCTCGATGCGCTGCGCGCGCACCGCGGTCACGAGGTCGTCAACGCCTGGCAGGACGCCGCCCGCGCCGGCCGCACCGCCGACGTCTTCCGCGACCTGCTGGTCACGCACTACGACCCGGCCTACGCGGCGTCGATGAAGCGCAATTTCGGCGGCGTCTCGTCTCCGCGGGCCGAACTGGTCTGGGACGGCAGCGCCGGCTCGCTCGCCGAGGCGGCGGCGAAAGCGATGACCGTGGCGGTGCGCTGAGCCGGACGACGCACCTTCGCCAGCGGGACGATGTGCGCACATCCCGGGGCCGAGCGCCGCTCGGTACCACGACGCTCGGGCCGGCATCCGCCGCCTGCCGCCAGAGCACCCGGCCCAGGAGCGTGAACAGTGGAAGTCATGGCCCGCGGCGAATCGCCCCGGCCCGACGGGTTGGGCCATGACGTTTACCGCCCACGCCGCTAGTCCACGCGCGCGATCGGGGTCCCCGCCGCCAGCAGAGCACCGACTTCGGCGTGCAACCTGATCCGGCCCGCCCGCTCGGCCACGACGTCCATTTCCATCTTCATCGCCTCCATGACGGCGACGACGCTGCCGGCCGCGACATCCGCACCGTCGGCGACCATCCAGCGCCGGAGCGTGCCGGCAATCGGCGCGGCGACGACCGAGCCGTCGCGCTCGTGCACCGCCTCGCCGGCGTGCAGCTCGGCACCGCGCGCCGCCCCGGCAGCGAGAACCTGCAGCAGCCCGGCCGGCAAGCCCAGCACCACCCGCCGGCCGTCGAGCTCGATCGCGACCCGCTGCAGCGCACCGCCCGCGTCCGTCCGCGCCGGCGGCGCCGCCGGCTCGACGTTGGCGAAGTCGGTCTCGATCCAGCGCGTGTGCACCTTGAACCCGTCGATGCCGATGAAGTCCGGATGCCGCACGAGAGCGCGGTGGAACGGCAGCACCGACGCGACGCCCTCGATCCGGAACTCGGCCAGCGCACGACGCGCCCGCGCGATCGCCTGTGCACGCGTGGCGCCGGTGACGACGAGCTTGGCCATCAGCGAGTCGAATTGGCCAGAGACGACGACGCCCGCCTCGATGCCGCTGTCGACGCGCACGCCCGGGCCCGACGGTGCGTCGAAGACCGTGACCGTGCCCGGCGCCGGCAGGAAGCCGCGGCCGACGTCCTCGGCGTTGACGCGGAACTCGATCGCGTGGCCGCGCGGCACGATCGTCTCGGGCACCGACATCGGCAGGCCGTCGGCGATGCGCAGCTGCTCGACGACGATGTCGATGCCGCTCGTCTCCTCGGTCACCGGATGCTCGACCTGCAGCCGCGTGTTGACCTCGAGGAACGAGATCGCGCCGTCGGCGCCGAGCAAGTACTCGACCGTGCCGGCGCCGACGTAGCCGGCCGCGACGCAGAGGTCGCGCGCCGACGCGTGGATGCGCTCGCGCTGCGCGTCGGTGAGGAACGGCGCCGGCGCCTCCTCGACGAGCTTCTGGTTGCGCCGCTGCAGCGAGCATTCGCGCGTGCCGAGCACGACGACGCGGCCGTGGGTGTCGGCGAGCACCTGCGCCTCGACGTGGCGCGGCCGGTCGAGGAACTGCTCGACGAAGCACTCGCCGCGACCGAAGGCCGCGACCGCCTCGCGCACCGCCGACTCGAACGCGCCCTCGACCTCGTCACGCCGGCGCACGACCTTGATGCCGCGGCCGCCGCCGCCGAAGGCTGCCTTGATCGCGACCGGCAGGCCGTGCAGTTCGACGAAGGCGAGCACCTCGGCGACGCCGGCGACCGGCCCGGCCGTGCCGACGACGAGCGGCGCGCCGACCTCTCGTGCGAGCCGGCGCGCCGCGACCTTGTCGCCGAGCCGGGCGATCGCTGCTGGCGGCGGGCCGATCCAGCAGAGACCGGCGTCGAGCACCGCCTGCGCGAACGCGGCACTCTCGGACAGGAAGCCGTAGCCGGGATGGACGGCGTCGGCGCCGGCGCGCGCGGCCACGCCGAGCAGCTTGGCGATGTCGAGATACGTGTCGGCCGGCCGCTCGCCGTGCAGCGCGAACGCCTCGTCCGCGCGGCGGACATGGAGCGCGTCGGCGTCGGCATCGGCATACACCGCGACCGACGCGACGCCGTGGTCGACGCAGGCGCGGGCGATGCGGACGGCGATCTCGCCGCGGTTGGCGATCAGGACTTTCCTCAAGACGCGGCGCCTCTGCGGGCCGGTGCGCCGCGGTCGGGGTCGACCGCACGGAAGCGCAGGCGCGCACCGGCGGGCGCCTGGCCGGCGCGGTCGAGGTGGTGCGTCGCGACCGAGGCGATGACCGGATAGCCGCCGGTCAGCGGATGGTCGGCCATGAACAGCACCGGCTGGCCGCTGGGCGGCACCTGGATCGAGCCGCGCAGCGTGCCTTCGCTCGGCAGTTCGCCCGGCATCGACCGTTCGAGCGCGAGCGCGCCGGCCAGCCGCAGTCCGACGCGGTTCGACTGCGGCGTGACGTGCCACGGCTGATCGAGGAAGCGGGCGACGGCGTCGGCGGTGAACCAGTCGTCGCGCGGGCCGAGCACGACGTCGAGCTCGACGACATCGGCTGTCGACGGCAGGTCGCCGGCCGGTGCCTCGGGCTCGCCGACGACGCTGCCGGTCGTGACCGGCCGCGCGACGAGCACGTCGCCGACGGCGAGCGGCTGCGGCCCGACGCCGGAGAGCGTGTCGGTCGAGCCGCTGCCGAGCACCGGCGCGACGTCGAAGCCGCCGCGCACGGCGAGATAGCTGCGCACGCCGGCACGAGGCGCGCCGATCGCGAGCGTGTCGCCGGCGGCGAGCGCGACCGCCTGCCAGCCCGGCACCGCGCGCGGCGGCGCATCGCGCGGCGTCAGCGTCAGCGGCGTCTCGGCGCCGGTTACCACGACCACCGCGTCGCCGTCGCAGCGCACCCGCAGGCCGCCGAGCGTCGCCTCGATGCAGATGCTTGGCGATGGATTGCCGACGAGCCGATTGGCCGCCTGCAGCGAACGGCGGTCCATCGCGCCCGACGGCGACACGCCCTGCCCCGCCTGGCCAGCGCGACCGGCGTCCTGGAACAACGCCTGCAGGCCGGTCGCGAGCACGACGAAACGCACGCCGGCGCCCGGACCGGGACGCGCGGTCGATGCGGCGGCGGTCGGTGGAGGGCGGGCGATGCCGGCGGCGTCGACGGTGCCCGCGGTGCTGGTGGTGCCTGCAGAGCCGACGGCGCTGACGGTGCTGGTCGTGCCTGCGGGGTCGACGGTGTCGGCGACGACGAAGCGCACGGCGTCACCCGGCTGCAGCAACGCCGGCACCGGACGCGCGAGGTCCCACATCGGCGTGTCGGTCGTCCCGATGATCTGCCAGCCGCCGGGGCTCTCGCGCGGGTAGACCCCGCTGAAGCCGCCGGCGAGGCCGACCGCGCCGGCACGGATGCGGGTCCGCGGGACGCTGCGTCGCGGCACATCGAGAGCCGGATCGCCGCCGGTCAGATACGCGAAGCCGGGCGCGAAACCGGTGAAGGCGACTGCATAGTCGCTGCCCGTGTGGCGGCGGACGACCTCGTCGGGCGCCATGCCGAGCCGCTCGGCGACCTCGGCCAGATCCTCGCCGTCGTAGTGCACCGGGATCTCGATGCGGCGCCGCGGTGCCGGCGCGGTGGTCGCGAGGTCGCGACCGCGCATCGCCTCGGCCAGCCGCGCTGCGTCGGTCGCCGCCGGCCGGAAGCGGACGAGCACCGTCCTCGCCGCCGGCACCAGCTCTTCGATGCCAGCGATCGGCACGGCCTGCAGCGAGGCGAACAACGCGAGCGTCTGCGCCAGGTCGTCGAGCTCGACGAGCACCGCGTCGACGTTGACCGGCAGGAAGCGCATCGTCATGCCGCGCCAGCGAAGGGCCGGATCTCGATGCCGGCACCGACGAGCCGCGCCTTGACTTCGCGCGCCATGCCGACCGCGCCCGGGCTGTCCCCGTGGACGCAGATCGACGCTGCTTCGACGCGCACGATGCTGCCGTCGATCGCGACGACCGTGCCGTCGCTCGCGAAGCGCAGCATGCGTTCGGCGACGGCAGCGGCGTCATGGAGCACGCTGCCCGGCTGGCGCCGCGAGACGAGCGTGCCCTGCGGTGTGTACGCCCGGTCGGCGAACGCTTCGGCCACGACGCGCACGCCGGCCTGCTCGGCGCGGCGCAGCAGCGGCGAGCCGGCGAGCGCGACGAGGCAGAGCGACGGGTCGATCTCGCGCATCGCGGCGAGCACGTCGGCCGCCTGGCGCGCGTCGTGGGCGATCGTGTTGTAGAGCGCGCCGTGCGGCTTGACATAGGCGACGCGCGTGCCGGCAGCGGTCGCCAGGCCCTGCAGCGCGCCGATCTGGTAGATCACGTCGGCGACGAGGTCGGCGCTCTCGACATCCATCGCGCGCCGGCCGAAGCCGAGCAGGTCGCGGTAGGCGACGTGCGCGCCGACCACGACCCCGCGCCCGGCGGCATGGCGCAGCGTCCGCAGGATGCCCGCCGGGTCGCCGGCGTGGAAGCCGCACGCCACGTTGGCGCTGCTGACGATGTCGAGCATCGCTGCGTCGTCGCCCATCGTCCAGGGGCCAAGGCCTTCGCCGAGGTCGCTGTTGAGATCGATCTGCATGGCGTCGGTGGAACCTCGGAGTGTCGGGAAGCACGACGTGGCCGACGCGCGGAAGCGCTGCCGTCGGCCACGTCGAGAAGTACCGCATTCTTGTCGGACGGCACGAGCGGCGCGCGGGCGCTTCGACAGTCGCCGCGATGCTTCCGATGAACGCACACCGCCGCATCACCGCGGCAGCGTCGATGGCAACGTTCCGCCGGGGCCACCGCCCGTACGCTGCGGCCGGATCGCCGCCACCCGCTCAGCCGCCGGCCGAGCGCAGCGCCGGCACTGCCGGGCGACAGCGCGCGAAGTCTTCGAACGCACCGTAGGCAGGACGTGCAGGTCGCGGCGCGCCGCACAGGTCGCGGGCCGACGGCGGCGTCGCGACGGCGCCGGCACGGCGCGGCACCGCGTCCCGCCAGCGCAGGTCGAGCGCCGCCGCGTCGACGAAGAGCTCGCGCACCGGATGCCGGCCGAGATACAGCTCGGCGAGACCGGTGTCGCGGTCGTCGGCCGCATGCAGCGCGCCGCCGTCGCGGCTGCGCACCACGCCGTCGACCAGATTGCCCTCGACGACCGCGCTGCTGTCCGGGAAGCGCACGACGATGCCGCCGGTGTCGACGAGCGTGTTGTGGACGACGACGCTCGTCGCCGCGCGGTTCAGATAGATGCCGTCGTCCGAGCAAGCGGCGACGAGGTTCGAGTCGATGACGCCGCCCTCCTGCTCGGTGATGCAGCGGCCGTCGCGGCAGCTGTCGGTCGATGTGCCGCCGCCGCCGAGCGACAGGCCGACGCGCGCGCCGGCGTGGCCGCGCAGCCGGTCCTCGCAGACGACGACATTGCGCTCGAAGCGGTTGCCCGAGCCGCCGCCTTTCACGAAGGCGCCGTAGCTCGTGCGGTTGCCGCGGGCCTTGACGAAGTCGGCGATGCGATTGCCGCGGATCGTCCAGCCGCTGGCGGCGACGAGGTCGATGTCGGTCACCGGGTTGTCGGTCTCGCGCGGCCCGGTCGCCGACAGCGTGTTGGCGTCGATCGACCCGTGGTCGGGCTGCAGGCCGTCCTGGCCGTTGATCTTGAAGTGCGCGTTGAAGTCGACGACCGTGTTGTTGCGCGCGACGAAGTGCGTCGCGCCCGCGACGACGTGGAAGGCGTGCTCGCAGCGGTCGTGGTCGGCGCAGACGCCGCGCAGCGTCAGGTTTTCGAAGGTCCAGTAGGGCGCCGACACGTTGACGCCCTCGCGGACGTCGACCTCGATGGCGACGGTGCCCGGCATCGCGGCGCGCACGACGATCGGCGCGAGCGCCGTTCCCGGCGTCGACGCGGACAGGCCGCGGCCGTCGATGCGGTAGACGCCGGGTGCGAGCACGATGGCGTCGCCGGCGGCCGCGGTCTCGAAGGCGCGGCGCAGGCCGTCGACCGACGCGACGGCGACCGCGCGCCTGCCGTCCCCCGGCGCGCCCGCCGGCGTCGGCTGCGCGCCGAGCGTCGACGCGCCGAGCGGCAGCGCACGGACGACGGCGTCGCGGTCGAGCGCACGCAGCGCGTCGGCCGACCATGCCGCCACGCCGGTCCACGACGGATGCCGGTGCGCATCGATCGCGTCGAGCCGCGCGGCGACCGAACGCGGAGGCGCGTCGGCCGTGGCGATGGCGGCGACGAACACGGTGCCGGCCAGCAGCACTGCCAGGAGCGCGGCGAGCGCCGGCCGCCTCACGGCAACCTCGACGTCTTCGGGCGAGCACCGCGGCCGTCGCGAGCGCTTCGCTCGCGGCCACCGCGCGGTCCCCGCGCACCGCCGGCCCGGGCTGTTCGTTCGCGTGCGCAGATGCCGGGCCGACGTCGGCCGCGGTCGCCGCTGCCCCGTCCGTCGGAACGGCGGCCGGTACCGGCAGGAGCGCAGCGGTCGTGCCGCATCAGCCCATGTGCAGGCCGCCGTTGACCGAGAAGTCGGCGCCGGTCGCGAAGCCGGACTCGTCGGATGCGACCCACGACACCATCGAGGCGATGTCGTCCGGCGTGCCGAGCCGCTTGACCGGGATGCCGGCGATGATCTTGTCGAGCACGTCCTGGCGGATCGCCTTGACCATGTCGGTCGCGATGTAGCCGGGGCTGACGGTGTTGACGGTCACGCCCTTGTTCGCGACCTCCTGCGCCAGCGCCATCGTGAAGCCGTGCATGCCCGCCTTCGCGGCCGAGTAGTTGGTCTGGCCGAACTGGCCCTTCTCGCCGTTGACCGAGCTGATGTTGACGATGCGGCCCCAGCCGCGGTCGACCATGTCGTCGATGACCTGCTTGGTGACGTTGAAGAGGCTGGTCAGGTTGGTCTCGATGACCGCGTCCCAGTCGGCACGGCTCATCTTGCGGAACATGCCGTCGCGGGTGATGCCGGCGTTGTTGACGAGCACGTCGACCGGGCCGAAGTCCTCGCGCACGCGGCGGAACGCGGCGACGGTCGAATCCCAGTCGCCGACGTTGCCGACCGACGCATGGAAGCGGCAGCCGAGCGCGGCCTGCTCGGCGATCCACTTCGCGTGGTCGCGGCTCGGGCCGCAGCCGGCGACGACGGTGAAGCCGTCGCGGAAGAGGCGCTGGCACAGCGCCGTGCCGATGCCCCCCATGCCACCCGTGACGTAGGCGATTTTCTTGTTCATTCAGGTCCTGACTTGCGCGCCCCGGTGCGCCGCCGTCGATCGCATCGTCGCGGCGACGCTGGTCGCCGGCCGGGCGTCGGCCAGAGTCCGGCGCCCGTGCGGCGCCTTCAGCGCTCGACGGTCAGTGCAACACCCATGCCACCGCCGATGCACAGCGAGGCGATGCCGCGCTTGCTGTCGCGGCGTTGCATCTCGTGCAGCAGCGTCACCAGGATTCGGCAACCCGATGCCCCGATCGGGTGCCCGAGCGCGATCGCGCCGCCGTTGACGTTGACCTTGGTCGTGTCCCAGCCCATCTCGTTGTTGACGGCGCACGCCTGCGCGGCGAAAGCTTCGTTGATCTCGAGCAGATCGAGGTCCTGCGGCTTCCAGCCGGCACGCTCGAGCGCGCGCTTGCTCGCCGGAACCGGGCCCATGCCCATGATCGACGGATCGAGCGCGACGGTCGCGTAGCTCGCGATGCGGGCGAGCGGCGTGAGACCGAGCTGCTGCGCCTTCGCCGCCGTCATCAGGACGACGCCGGCCGCGCCGTCGTTGAGGCCCGAGGCGTTGCCCGCCGTGACCGTCCCGGCCTTGTCGAACGCCGGCCGCAGGCCTGCGAGCGCATCGGCATTGGTCTTCCTGTTGATGAACTCGTCGGCGTCGAAGACGATCGGCTCGCCCTTCTTCTGCGCGATGCTGAACGGCACGATCTCGTCCTTGAAGCGGCCGGCTTCCTGCGCTGCCGCGGCCTTCTGCTGCGACGCGAGCGCGAGCGCGTCCTGCTTCTCGCGCGTCACGTCGTATTGCTTCGCGACGTTCTCGGCGGTGATGCCCATGTGGTACTTGTTGTAGACGTCGAAGAGGCCGTCGACGACCATCGAGTCGACCAGCTTCCAGTCGCCCATGCGCATGCCGTCGCGCGAGCCGGGCAGCACGTGCGGCGCGAGGCTCATGCTCTCCTGACCGCCGGCGACGACGATCTCGGAGTCGCCGTCGCGGATCGCCTGCGCGCCGAGCATCACCGCCTTCAGGCCCGAGCCGCAGACGGCGTTGATCGTCAGCGCCGGCACGCTCTGCGGCAGGCCGCTCCTGATGACCGTCTGGCGCGCCGGGTTCTGGCCCGAGCCGGCGGTCAGCACCTGGCCGAAGATCAGCTCGCCGATCTGGTCCGGGCCGAGCTGCGCGCGGCGCAACAGGTCGACGACGACGGCCGCGCCGAGGTCGGGTGCGGGCGTCTTCGCGAGCGTGCCGCCGAACTTGCCGATGGCGGTGCGGGCGGCGGCGACGATGACGATGTCGGTGGTCATGGAGCTCTCCTGAAGGATGGTGCGGGATGCGAACGAACGAACGGCGTCAGGCCTTGGCCTTGACGTAGCGACCGGGCGCGGGCTCGATCGGTCGATACCGGGAACTGCCGGGCGTCTTCGGCGCGTCGACCCGGGCGCCGGCGTGGCCCGCGAGCCATGCGGACCAGTCCGGCCACCAGCTTCCCCGGTGCTCCTCGGCGGATCCGAACCAGGCGTCGGCGCTGTCGGGGAAGGCGTCGTCGGCGCCGGTCCAGTGGCTGCGCTTGTCCTTGGCCGGCGGGTTGATCACGCCGGCGATGTGGCCGGAGGCGCCGAGCACGAAGCGGCGCGGCCCGGGCAGAACGCGGGTGCTCCGGTATGCGCCGCCCCAGGGCACGATGTGGTCCTCTTTCGAGCCGTAGACGTACGACGGGGCGTCGATGAGCGAGAGGTCGATCGGCTCGCCGCAGACCGTCACCTTGCCGGGCTCGACGAGATTGTTCTCGAGGTAGGTGTTGCGCAGGTACCAGCAGTACATCGGCCCGGGCAGGTTGGTGCTGTCGCTGTTCCAGTAGAGCAGGTCGAAGGGCGGCGGCGTCTCGCCCTTCAGGTAGTTGCCGACGACGTAGTTCCAGACCAGGTCGTTCGGGCGCAGGAAGCTGAACGTCGTCGCGAGCTCCTGGCCCTTCAGCAGGCTGCCGCCGCCGGGACTGTCGGGCCCGAGCGTCGACTCGCGCATCCGGACCATCGTCTCGTCGACGAAGAGGTCGAGCACGCCGGTGTCGCCGAAATCGAGGAACGAGGTCAGCAGCGTGACGCTTTCGGCGGGGCGCTGGCCGCGTGCCGCCAGCACCGCGAGCGCGGTCGCGAGGATCGTGCCGCCGATGCAGAAGCCGAGCGTGTTGATGCGCTCGCTGCCGGTGATGTCGCGCACCACGCCGATCGCCCGGATCGCACCGTCGTCGATGTAGTCGTCCCAGGTCTTCGTCGCGATCGACGCGTCGGCGTTGCGCCAGCTCATCACGAAGACCCGGTGGCCTTGCAGGACGGCGTAGCGGATCAGCGAGTTCTCGGGCTGCAGGTCGAGGATGTAGTACTTGTTGATGCAGGGCGGCACGAAGAGGATCGGCCGCGCGAAGACCTGCTCCGTCAGCGGCTTGTATTCGAGCAACTGGAACAACTCGTTCTCGAACACCACCGAGCCTTCGGTCGTCGCGACGTTGCGGCCGACCTCGAACACCGATTCGTCGGTCTGCGAGACGTGGCCTTGCTGCAGGTCGTGCATCAACTGCCGCAGGCCTTGCGCGAGGCTCTCGCCGCCGGTGTCGAGCGCCTTGCGCTGCGCGTCGGGGTTGAGCGCGAGGAAGTTGCTCGGTGCGCTGGCGTCGATCCATTGCCGGACGGCGAAGCGGATGCGCTCGCGTGTCTTCGCGTCGCCCTCCAGGCCCTCGGCCAATGTCATCAGGGTCCGCGCGTTCAGCAGATAGAGCTGCGCCGCGAACGCCGTCTCGCGCCGGTTCGCCCACTCGGGCGACGCGAAGCGGCGGTCGACGACCGCCGCCGGCGCCTCGCCGCCGGCAAGCAGCCGGTTCCAGAGCGCCCCGGCTTCCTCGAGATAGCGCGCCTGCAGCTCGCCGATCAACGGCGCCGGCAATGCCAGGCCGGACACCGACCGGGCGAGCTCGCCGAAGGTCTCGGCGAACGCCTGGCCACCGCCGGCGAGCACGGGCCACGCGGCGCCGGCCGGCCCGGCGGCAGAATCGAGCGATGGACTGTGCATGGGTCTCCTCCTCTTCCGGGCCGCGCTGCGACATGTCCGACGTGTTCTACGTGATCGATCGGACTTTGTATATCGGCAGTCGAACCCGTGTCGACGCTACGGCCGCCCATTCTCATCTCACATTATGACGCTCGATTTTGTTGGTCGGAACGGGGCGACCGGGACCGGCGGGTGGCCGGCGCCATGATCCTCGTCGCTCTCGCGTGGATCTATGTCGTGCTGATGATCGCGGTCGTCGAGGCGACGAGCCCGCAGGGCACGGCGCTCGGTGCCATCGTCACCTTCGTGCTGTACGGCGTGCTGCCGCTGTCCGTCGTGCTCTATGTGCTCGCAAGCCCGGCGCGTCGACGCCGGCGGCTCGCGGCGGAGGCGTCAGACGACCCCGCGCTCGAGCCAGACCGCGGCGCCCATCCGGCCGGTGACGCCGTCGCGCCGGAACGAGAAGAACCGTGACGCATCGACGGCGGTGCACCACTCGCCGCCGCTGACGTCGCGGACGCCTGCGGCCTGCAGGCGGTCGCGGGCGAGCGACGGCAGATCGGCGAGCCATTTGCCGGGGGCGTGCGGCACGAAGCGCACGCGCTCGTCGGCGTGTGGCGGCCGCGGCGCGGCGCCGGCCGCGCTCGACGCGCCGAAGGCGGCGAGCACATCGGCGCCGACCTCGAAACGCCCCGGTCCGATCGAGGCGCCGAGCCAGGCCTGGACGTCGCCCGGCGCGCAACGCGCCAGATCGCAGAGCGCGGCGAGCGTCGCCTCGAGCACGCCGGCCGCCAGGCCGCGCCAGCCCGCATGCGCTGCGCCGACGGCCGAGCGCCCGGGTGCCGCGAAAAGCACCGGCAGGCAATCGGCGACCTGCACCGCGCAGGCGACGCCGGGCGTCGCGGTGACGCTCGCGTCGGCGATCGGCGGTGCGGCGCCAGGTACCAGGTCGGCGGCGCCGAGGCGGACGACTCGCATGCCGTGGACCTGGGTCAGCCAGACCGGCCGCGCGCCGCAGGCCGCGGCGAAGCGGGCCTGGTTCGTCGCGACGCAGGCCGGGTCGTCGCCGAGGCCGTCGCGCAGGTTGCAGCTCGCGAAACGACCGCTGCCGACACCGCCGGCACGCGTCGACATCAGTGCGCCGACGCCGGGATGACGCCAGGCCGGTCGCAGCCAGTCGGGGTGCATCAGGTGCGTGCGGCCGGGCTGCGGCCGCGACTCACGGTGCGACCACCTGCACCTCGAGCGTGCCGATGCCGTCGATGCGCGCGCTCATCGTGTCGCCGATCTCGACCGCGGCGACGCCCTCGGGCGTGCCGGTGAAGATCAGGTCGCCCGGCGCCAGTTCCCATGCGGCGGAGAGGTGCTGGATGATCTCCGGCACGCTCCAGATCAGCTTGCCGAGCGTGCTCGCCTGGCGGCGCTTGCCGCCGACGTCGAGCGCGATGGCGGTCTCCGGCGTCAAGGCGCAGTCCTCGGCGCGGCGGATCGGCCCGATCGGCGCCGATTCGTCGAAGCCCTTGCCGATCGACCACGGCCGGCCCAGCTTCTTCGCCTCGCCCTGCAGGTCGCGGCGGGTCATGTCGAGGCCGACGGCGTAGCCCCAGACGTGGCTCGCGGCGTCGGCCGCGGCAATGTCGCGGCCGCCCTTGCCGATCGCGACCACGAGCTCGAGCTCGTGGTGCAGGCTCTTCGTCAAGCTCGGGTAGCGCATGCGGCCGACGCTGCCCTCGGCGACCGGCAGCACCGCGTCGGCGGGCTTCATGAAGAAGAACGGTGCTTCGCGGCCCGAGTGGCCCATCTCGATCGCGTGGTCGACGTAGTTGCGGCCGACGCAGTAGATGCGGTGGACCGGAAACAGCGCGGTCGCCGCGCCGCCCTGGACCGGCACCGTGGCGGCGACCGGGGGTTCGAAGACGAAGGTCATGGCGGTTCCTGAGGATGCGGGCACGCAGGCCCGGACGGCGCCGGAGCGCCGGTGGTCGAACGATGATGCCATGCGCGTCGAAGGCGAAGCGCCGTCGGCTCGACGCCCGAGCACCGCGGCAGCGGCGTCCCGCTGCGCGTTTAAACTTCGCGCTCCGGAGAGATGGATGAGCGGTTTAAGTCGCACGCCTGGAAAGCGTGTGAGGGGTCAAACCCTCCGCGGGTTCGAATCCCGCTCTCTCCGCCAGTCGTCAACCGTCCGCACGGTGCGACAAGGTGCAGGACAGCAGAGCAAGGTCGCTGCTGCGCCTTCAACAGCCCGTCGATCCGATCGACGAGCGGGCGCGTCCCGAAGACGCGAGTGACGAGGTCGCCGTTGCTGCCAAGGCACAAAGCAAGCGCAAGACTTCGATTCCCTGCAGCTCTCGACTCGGCGCTTTCCGGACGGCGCGCGCACTCCCTTTTTGGGGCGACCGGTGCAAGACACAGAACCGCCGCGCCCGGGTCCGGCAGCACAAGATGGGCATCCAACGCGCGCAGTGGCCGGCGTCGACGGCGACGCCTGGCTGCAGTTCCCGCGGGCCGGCCCAGGGCGACCGCGGCGGCGGCCGACGGTTCGGTGTCGGCTTCCGAAGACGAGTCCGAGCTCGGCCGCTCGGTCTGCATTGGGCTGACCCGTTCGCCGGACGTCGGGTTCCCAGACCGGTCACTTGCCCCGGCCGTCGTGCTGCCCGTAGATCGCGAGCCGTCGAGACCCGGCGAAGATGTCTTTCGGCTTCAGGCCGTAGGCGTGGCGGATCGAGTGGCTGAAATGCGTGGAGTCCGGGTAGCCGGTGTCGAGCGCAACGTGGGTCAGGTTCGCCTGGCGGTTGACGTAGTGGAGCAGACTGCGGGCGCGCTTCCAGGTGCGGAAGCTGCGGAACGGCGCGCCCAGTTCGTCCTTGAACAGGTGCAGGAAGCGCGAAAACGAGAGGTGCACGCTCGCTGCGCACTCTTCCGCGCTGATCTGTGCGGCGGGGTCGCGCTTGATGCCGTCCATCACCGCGAGGATGCGCCGGTCGATCCGCCGCGGGGCCAGGGGCCGGTCGAAGAACAGCCGATCGAAGTCGAGGGCTTCGAGGTGCACGTTGCGGCCCCGCGCGGACAGCTCCGGCTGGCTGCGCCGCACCCGATCGACGAACCAGGGGGCGTCGACCGCACCGCGGCCGTTCAGCGGCGTCGGCAGCGCGGCGAGATCCACCGCTTCGGCCTCGAACTTGATCACGTGGATCAGGCGCGCCTCGGAGGTCACACGGTGCGGCACGTAGGGCGGCACGACGGCCAGCTCGGTCGCCTGCCATTCCCCGCCGTCGAGGCTGATGCGGATGACGCCCGCGGACGCCACGTAGGCGATCACCGCGCCCATCGTCCTCTCGGACGGCACGCCGAGCAGGCCGACGTAGAACACCCGCTCAGGCGTGATCCACATCAGGCGGTCGCCGGTGCCGCCACGGGAATTCGATTGCATGCTCTTGTCTCCTGTCCCTGCGGACGCAGTGACGCTCGAACTCGGCGGTCGAGCGTGTCGTGGTGCAAAGCGTAGGGCCGAGGAATCTCCACGTCTCGTGGCAGCGTGCTGCGCGGGGGTTTGTCCGGGGGCGGAAAATCCCGGGGCCGCGATCGGGTCGTCGTCGCCGTCCTGCGCGAGGGACGACTCGATGCGGCTCGCGTCGCCGAAGCCGCAGCGGGGCTCGGTCACTGCAGAGCAGGACCGGATCCCGCCGGCCGGCAGTGGCTCGAGCCGGCGCTCCCGGTGCCCGGGCGTGCCGTGGCGCCCGCTCTTCCCGCCGACCGACTCGACGTCGCGCACCGGGGAACGCTTCGGCCTCGACCATGAAGCTCCCGACCGGTCGCGACTCGGTCGGCGCATCGACCACCTCGTGCACGGCTCCGCTGCTGGTCGGCGCTCGTGTTCCACGGCGGCCGGGCGCCCGGCAGCGAGCCTCGGAGTGTGACGGCAGCGCCTCGAGCCGGCATGGGCTCGCGTCGGCGCGCCGCAGCCTGCCTTGCGGTCGTCGTCGAGCTCAGGCGACGGTGGCTGGGGGCTCCGCTTCGATCTCCGCCACGATGCGCGCGGCCGGCACCTGCTCGCCGGTGGTCACATGCAGCGCCCTGACCGTGCCGGCCACGGGGGCGGCGTGGATGTGCTCCATCTTCATCGCCTCGAGCGTGACGATGGGCTGGCCGGCCTCGACCCGCTGGCCGAGCTCGACCAGTACCGCCACCACCCGGCCGTTCATCGACGCGCGCAACGTGCCGTCGCTGCCGGCGCGACCCGTCTGCCGCGCAGTGGCCGCGCGCGTGGTGTCGAGCACCGCGTGGGGCCGCCCGCCCCAGCTGAAGCGGAGCCGCGGGCCGTCGCGCAGGTAGGCCGCCTTCTCCATCACGCCCTCGCAGACGAAGCGCACCGTGTGCGCTTCGATCTCCACGAGCTCGATGTCGTGGCGCTGCTCGCCGATCGCGACCCGATGCCGGTGGCCGCCGAGATCGGTGAGCGTGGCGGCCTGCTGGCGGCCGTCGAACTCGTAGCGCAGCCCGAGCGGCAGGGTGTGCGAGAGGCGCCGGCCGGCCCTGCCCTGCCGCGCGCCGGTCGCGGTCTCCAGAAGCAGCACGGCGGCCAGCGCAGCGGCGCGCTGCTCGTCGGGCTCGTGCCTGCGCAGCAAGTCGTCCTGCTGCTGTGCGATGAAGGCGGTGGTGGCGCCGCCCTGCGCGAACACCGGGTGCTGCAGGCAGCGGTTGAGGAAGACCTGGTTGGTGGTGACGCCGAGGGCGACCGTGTCGCGCAGCCCGGCGATCAGCTTGCGGCAGGCTTCCTCGCGGCTCGCGCCGTGGCTCACGACCTTGGCGATCATCGAGTCGTAGTAGGGCGCGATCTCGCTGCCCGAGTGCAGCGCATGCTCGACGCGCAACAGCGGCGTGGGCTGCCAGAGGACCATGGTGCCGCTTTGCGGCATGAAGCCGTCATCGGCATCCTCGGCGCACAGGCGCACCTCGATGGCGTGGCCGTCGAAGCGGATGTCGTCCTGGTCGAGCCCGAGCGCCTCGCCCGCGGCCACCCTCAGCTGCAGCGCGACCAGATCGAGTCCGGTGATGGCTTCGGTGACGGGGTGCTCGACCTGCAGGCGGGTGTTCATCTCCATGAAGTAGTAATTGCCGTCGCGGTCCAGCAGGAATTCGATCGTGCCGGCGCCTTCGTAGGCGATGGCCTGGACGGCGGCGACAGCCGTGGCTCCCATGCGGGCGCGGAGCTCGGGGGAGACCGCCGGCGACGGGGCTTCCTCGATGAGCTTCTGGTGGCGCCGCTGCACCGAGCAGTCGCGCTCGCCGAGGTGCAGGGCGTTGCCGTAGCGGTCGGCGAAGACCTGGATCTCGATGTGGCGCGGCTCGACGAGGGCCCGCTCGAGGATCACGGTGGCGTCGCCGAAGGCGTTCCTGGCTTCGGACTGCGCGCTGCGCAGCGCTTCGGCGAACTGCTCGGCCGCAGCGACGAGCCGCATGCCGCGGCCGCCGCCGCCGGCCACCGCCTTGATCATCACCGGGTAGCCGATGCGCTCGGCCTCGCGGGCGAGCCGGACTTCGCCCTGCTCCTCGCCCTGGTAGCCAGGCACGCACGGCACGCCGGCCTCGGCCATGAGGCGCTTGGCGCCGGCCTTGTGGCCCATCGCGAGGATGGCCTGGGCGGAGGGGCCGACGAAGACGAGGCCGGCGTCGCGGCAGGCTCGTGCGAACTGCTCGTTCTCGGCGAGGAAGCCGTAGCCCGGGTGCACCGCGTCGGCGCCGGTGATGCGGGCGGCGCGGAGGATGGCCGGAACATTGAGGTAGGACTCGGCGGGCAGCGCCCCACCGAGACACACCGCCCGGTCGGCCTCCCGCACATGGCGGGCACCCGCGTCCGCGGTGGAATAGACGGCCACGGTGCGGTAGCCGGCCTCGCGCGCACTGCGCATCACCCGCAATGCGATCTCGCCACGGTTCGCGATGAGCAGGGTGTGGAACGGGGTGGGCGATGGCATTGCGTCTCCTGGAGCCTCTGCAGGCTATGCAGGCGCCTCGCACGGGTCTTGCGCCAAGTGGCTGCGCTGCGCCGGGGGACAGGGTTTCCCCCGGAGCGCGCGGGCGCAGGTCAGCCACAACGCACAAGACCCGCCGCGACCCGGCTCCAGAGAATGTGCGCACGGCCCGAACACCGCGCCGCGGATGGAGACATCGATGAACAAGCGTCCCCTGCTCGCTGCCTGCGTTGCCGCCGCCGTGGCCGCCGCGGCCGTGCTGCCCGGCATGGCTTTCGCCCAGGCCGACAAGCCGATCCGGATCGCGCTGATCGCGAGCAAGACCGGGCCGAGCGAGCAGTACGCCCGCGACACCGAGCGCGGTCTGCGCATCGGGCTCGACCAGCTCACCCAGGGCACGATGACCGTGCTGGGCCGCAAGATCGAGCTCATCGTCAAGGACGACCAGTTCAAGCCCGACCTGTCGAAGGCGCTGCTCGCCGAGGCCTTCGGCGACGACAAGGCCGACATCGCGATCGGGACCTCGTGGTCGGGCGGCGCGCTGGCGATGGCGCCGGTGGCGGCCGAGTACAAGAAGGTGCTGATGATCGAACCGGCCATCGCCGACTCGCTGACCGGCACCGCCTGGAACCGCTACCTCTTCCGGGCCAGCCGGAATTCGTTCCAGGACTCGCTCGCGTCCACGGCGGCGCTGAAGGACGGCGACACGGTGGCCTTCCTCGCGCCCGACTACGTGTACGGCAGGGACTCGGTGGCCGCCTTCCGCGAGGCGATCGCCGCGACCAGGAAGAAGGTCAACGTGGCGCACGAGGAGTTCATCCCGTCGTCGACCAGCGACTTCACCGCGCCCATGCAGCGCATCCTCGAGAAGCTCAAGGGCGCGGGCGGCAGCAAGCACATCGTCGTGGTGTGGGGCGCGCCGAATCCGCTGCGCAAGCTCTCCGAGCTGCTGCCGGCCGGGCAGGACATCGACTTCGTGTCCATCGGCGGCGCCAACCACGAGAACATCAAGCCGTGGGCCGGTCTGCCGGTCACCGGCGGCATCTACTACTTCTACAGCTTCCCGAAGAATCCGATGAACGACGCCTTCGTGGCCGAGAGCATCAAGCGCCACAAGACGCCGCCCGACCTGTTTTCGGCGGGCGGCTTCGTCACCGCAGCGGCGATCCTCGGCGGCCTGAAGAAGGCCGGCAGCACCGACAGCGAGAAGCTGATCGCGGCGATGGAAGGCATGGAGTTCGACACGCCGAAAGGCAGGATGAGCTTCCGCAAGGAAGACCACCAGGCGATGCAGTCGCAGTACCAGTTCCGCGTCAAGAAGGCGGCCGGCAGCAGCGAGTGGGACGTGGTGAACCTGGTGCGCGAGATCCCGGCGAGCGAGATGCCGGTGCCGGTCAAGGCCAAGCCCTGAGGCGCGTCGCGCCATGACCGCGATGCTGGCCTCGAAGGGGCTGACGGTCCGCTTCGGCGGGCACGTGGCCGTGAACGCGGTCAGCGTCGGGTTCGAGGCCGGCACGCTGACGGCGATCGTCGGGCCCAACGGCGCGGGCAAGACCACCTACTTCAACCTGCTGTCGGGGCAGTTGAAGGCCAGTGCCGGACAGGTGCTGCTCGGCGGCCGCGACATCACCTCGCTGGCTGCGGCCGCGCGCACGGACCTCGGCATCGGACGCGCCTTCCAGCTCACCAACCTGTTTCCCAGGCTGAGCGCGCTCGAGAACGTGCGGCTCGCGGTGCAGAGCCGCGAGCACGCCGGCTTCAGCATGCTGTCCCGCTGGCGCGGCCGCGCCGACCTGCTCGAGCAGGCCCGGCACTACCTCTCGCAGGTGGGCCTGGCGGGCCGCGCGGACGCGCAGGCCGCCAGCCTGCCGCATGGCGACAAGCGCAAGCTTGAAGTGGCACTCCTGATGGCGCTCGAACCCAGGGTGCTGATGTTCGACGAGCCCACCGCCGGCATGAGCGTCGACGAGGTCCCGGTGATCCTCGAGCTGATCCGCCGGCTCAAGGCGCACGGCGACCGGACGATCCTGCTGGTCGAGCACAAGCTCGACGTGATCCGCTCGCTCGCCGACCGCATCGTGGTGCTGCACAACGGCGAGCTGGTTGCCGACGGCAGCCCCGCCGACGTGATGAGCTCGGCCGTGGTGCAGGAGGCCTACATGGGCGTCAACGCGTCGCCCGCCGGAGCCGTCCATGTCTGACGCCGCGCTGCTGCGCCTGCAAGGCGTGCACACCCACGTCGCCGAGTACCACATCCTGCAAGGCGTGGACTTCGCCGTGCCGCGGACCGGCGTGACGGTGCTGCTGGGTCGCAACGGCGCCGGCAAGACGACCACGCTGCGCACGGTCATGGGCATGTGGCAGGCCAGCGGCGGCCGCATCGACTTCGACGGCAAGGACATCACGCGCCTGCCGACGCACGCCGTCTCGCGCCTCGGCATCGCCTATGTGCCGGAGGACATGGGCCTGTTCGCCAACCTCACGGTGCAGGAGAACATTCGCCTGGCCGCCATCTCGGGGCGCATCGACGATGCGCGCCTGCAATGGGTGTTCAGCCTGTTCCCGGCGCTCGAGCGCTTCTGGTTGCGGCCCAGCGGAACGCTGTCGGGCGGACAGAAGCAGATGGTCGCGATCGCACGCGCCATCATCGAGCCGCGGCGCCTGCTGCTGATCGACGAGCCGACCAAGGGCCTCGCGCCGGCCATCGTGCAGAACCTTGCCGAAGCGCTGCGGGCGTTGAAGGCCCACGACACCACCATCCTGCTCGTGGAACAGAACTTTCACTTCGTGCGCTCGCTGGGCGACCACGTGGCCGTCATGGACGACGGCCGTGTCGTGCATGCCGGCGCGATGGCCGAGCTGGCCGCCGACGAAGCGCTGCAGGGTCGCCTCCTCGGCTTGCACGCGGCCCAGGCGGCCTGAACCCACGCCACCCGCAGCGCGCATGAACGTCGCCTCTCACGCCCTGCAGCCCGCCGCGGACGAGGCCGGCAGCCGCCCGGCCGCGGCCGGCAGCGCGCCGCCCGCGCAGCTCGACGCGCTGCATGTGCGGCGCAGCGACCTGATGCCGCCGCTGCTGCTGGCCGCCATCGCGCTGGTCGCCCTGCCGCTGGTGGGCAGCCTGCCGACCTGGGTGACGCTCACGCTGGCCGGCCTGGCGATGGGCATGATGCTGTTCATCATGACCAGCGGGCTCACGCTGGTCTTCGGCCTGATGGACGTGCTCAACCTCGGCCATGCCGCCTTCGTGGCGGTGGGCGCCTACGTCGGCGCGTCGCTCGCCGGTCTGCTGGGCGGGTTGCTGAATGCCGGTTCCGGCGTCGCGGCGCTGGGCGGCATGGCGCTCGTGGGATTGGGCTCGATGGCCGTCACCGCGGTGCTGGGCCTGGTCTTCGAGCGCGTCTTCATTCGCCCGGTGTACGGCGACCACCTCAAGCAGATCCTCATCACCATCGGCGCTATGATCATCATCGAGCAGCTCGTGCTGGCGCTGTGGGGCACACAGCAGATGACGCTCGCGCTGCCCGGCAGCGTTCGCGGGAGCTTCAGCGTCGCCGGCGTGTCGGTCGAGCGCTACCGCCTGGTGGCGGTGGTGCTGGGTCTTGTCCTGTACGTGAGCCTCGGGCTGCTGTTCAATCGCACCCGGCTGGGGCTGCTGATTCGCGCCGGTGTGGAGAACCGCGCCATGGTCGAGGCCCTGGGCTACCGCATCGACCGTGTCTTCATCGGCGTGTTCGCGGCCGGCGCGGCCCTCGCCGGCCTGGGCGGCGCCATGTGGGGCTTCTACCGCGAGCAGTTCACCGTCGCGATCGGCGCCGATCTGCTCGTGCAGATGCTGATCATCGCGGTGATCGGCGGGCTCGGCTCGGTGCGCGGCTGCTTCGTCGGCGCGCTGCTGCTGGCGCTGACGCAGAACTACGTCAGCTTCGTGGTGCCCGAGTTCGCGCTGGTGTCCAACATCGGTGTGATGGTCGCCGTGCTGCTGTGGCGGCCGCGCGGGCTGTATCCCGCGGGCCGCTGAGCGCCACCGGCAACCGACCATGCTGAAGGCGTTGTCATCGCACCTGCTGTCCGACGACCTGCCGCGCAGCCGGGTGCTCTCGCTCCTGCTCGTCGCCGTGCTGGCCTACCTCGTCACGGCACCGTTCCTCTTCCCCGGCGCACGCTCGCTCAACGTGGCGGTGACGATCTGCGTGTTCCTCGTGGTGGTGGGCTCGTTCGACCTGCTGCTGGGCTACTGCGGCATGGTGTCGTTCGCGCACGCCATGTTCTACGGGATCGGCGCCTACGGGATCGCGATCTCGCTGCACGAGCTCGGGCCGACCTGGGGCTCGCTCGCATCGGGTGCGTTGGCGGCACTGGCACTGTCGGCGCTGCTCTCGGTGCTGATGGCGCTCGTGTCGCTGCGGGTGAAGGCCATCTTCTACACGATGACCACGCTCGCGGTGGCGGCGGCCTTCGGTGCAGTCGTGCTGCGCAGCTCGTCGCTGACCGGCGGCGACGATGGCCGCAACTTCAGGGTGCCCGAGGCGCTGACGCCCGCCTTCAAGCTGCTGGAGGGCGATGTCTTCGGCGTGTCGATCAACGGCAAGCTGATCACCTACTACCTTGTGCTCGCAGCCGCGCTGCTGCTCTTCATGCTGATGCTGCGGGTGGTGAACTCGCGCTTCGGCCGCGTGCTGGAGGCGATCCGCGAAAACGAATTCCGCGCCGAGGCGATCGGCTACCGCACGCTCTACTACCGGCTCGCGATCAACACGCTGGCGGCGCTGATCGCCACCGCCGCGGGCATGCTGATGGCGCTGTGGCTGCGCTACGTCGGCCCGCAGACCAGCGTGGGCTTCAACGTGATGCTCAACATCCTCTTGATGGCGGTGATCGGCGGCCTGGGCACGGTGTACGGGGCGGTGCTCGGGGTGGTGCTGTTCACGCTGGCCGAGAACTACCTGCAGCTGCTGCTGCAGAAGGTCAGCGTCGCACTGGGCAGTGTGCCGCTCGTCGCGCACCTGTTCGAGCCGGACCGCTGGCTGCTGTGGTTCGGCCTCGTGTTCGTGCTCGCGGTGTACTTCTTACCCACGGGGATCGTGGGCACACTGCGCGAGCGTTCGGCGCGCGCTCCGGTCTGAGGCGCCGCTGCGTCGCGTCGGCCCGGCGCGGCCGGCGCGGCCGGCGTCCACGATCGGCGGGCGCGCGCTCCACGCGACCGAAGCGAACGCCGGAGCGCTGCGCGCGCTCGCCGGACCAGGCAGCGCGGCTCAAGCCTGCTTCGGAAACGTGCCCATGGACTTGCAGAGGATCTGCAGCATCACCTCGTCCGCGCCGCCGCCGATGGAGGGCAGGCGCATGTCGCGGTAGATCCGCGAGATCAGGCTTTCCTCCATGAAGCCCATGCCGCCCCAGAACTGCAAGCAGCTGTCGGCCGCCTCGCGCACCAGTCGGCCTGCCTTCAGCTTGGCCATGGTGGCCACGCGGGTGGCGTCCTCGCCGGCCACCACCTGCTCGACGCCGCGCCAGCTGAGCGCGCGCACCGCCTCGACATCCGCCTGCAGCTCGGCCAGCCGGTAGTGCACGACCTGGTTGTCGAGGATGGAGCGGCCGAAGGCCTTGCGTTCGCGTGCGTACTCGATCGTCATGTCGATCGCGCGCTGCGCGAAGCCCGTGGTGTTGAGCGCGCCCCACAGCCGTTCGATCTGGAACTGCTCCATCTGGTAGATGAAGCCCTGCCCCTCCTCGCCGATGCGATTGCGCTGCGGCACGCGCACGCCGTCGAAGTGCAGCTGCGCGGTGTCGGACGAGTGCATGCCCATCTTGCGCAGCTTGCGCGCCACCTGCACGCCGCGCGTCTTCATCGGCACCACGATCAGGCTCTTGTTGCGGTGCACCGGCCCGTCCGAGGTGTTGGCCAGCACGCAGCAGAAGTCGGCCTGGGTGCCGTTGGTCGTCCACATCTTGCCGCCGTCGATCACGTAATCGCCGCCGACCTTGCGGGCGGTCGTCCTGATCGACGCCACGTCCGAGCCGCTGCCGACTTCCGACACGCCCAGGCAGCCCACGGCGTCGCCGGCGATCGCGGGCGACAGGAACTCGGCGCGCAATTCGGCGCTGCCATGCTGGGCCAGCGACGGCGTGCACATGTCGGTCTGCACGCCGATCGCCATCGGCACGCCGCCGCAGTCGATGTCGGCCAGCGTCTCGGCCAGCAGCGCGGCGTAGCTGTAGTCGAGCCCCATGCCGCCGTTGTCCACCGGCTTGTCCAGTCCCAGCAGGCCGAGGTCGCCCAGCTGCTTGAACACTTGGTGGGCAGGGAATCGCCCGGCCTCTTCCCAGGCGTCGACGTGCGGATTGACCTGCTCGGCGATCCAGCGCTTGACGGTCTGGCGGACCTGCTCGTGCTCGTGCGTCAGCTTCATGCGATTCCCCCGGGTGCCCGGCCCGCGACGCTATGCCGGTCGCCGGCGTCCATCTTGCGGAAAGTGGCTGCGGCAGGGTCAGCCAATTCGCGCAAGACAGCCCCTGCCGTGGCTGGCACCGTCGTGCCTGCACGCCCTTCTCGCCTCGAAAGCCACGCCTGCCATGTCGGACCCCGAGCCTTCCGCCGCAACCGAGCCGACCCGGCTCGAGGTCAACCTGGTGGAGCGGGTGTGCGTGGGTGACATCATCGCCCGCACGGCCGACGTGCATCCCGACGCGGAGGCTCTCGTCGACGGTGCACGGCGCATCACATATGCCGAACTCGACCGCATGGTCACGCGGCTCGGCCACGCGCTTCTCGCGCTCGGCTTGAAGCGCCACGACGTCGTGGCGGTGATGGCGCGCAACTGCGCCGAGCTGCTGGTGACCTACTTCGCCTGCGCCCGCGCCGGGCTCGTGTGCGCGCCGCTCAATCTGGCGCTGCGGCCCGCCGAGATCGCCTGGTGCCTGCGCGACGCGAAGGCGCGCGTGGTGATCACCGAGCGGGCGCTGAGCGCGCAGGCCGACGCGGTCTTCGCCGAAGCGCTCCCGGAGCTGCGCCACCGCTATTGGCTCGATCCGGCCGCGGGCGCCGATGCAGCGGACGGCTTCGAGGCGCTGCTCGGGAGCGGCAGCGACGATCCTCTCGAAGTGATGGTGAACGACCGCGATGCCGTGCAGCTGCTCTACACCAGCGGCACGACCGCGCAGCCCAAGGGCGTGCTCACCAGCCACCTGGCAGTGACCATGGCGGCGCTGTCCAACGCGCTGGCCCACCAGTGCACGCCGGGGTATGCGGCGCTCGTCGGGCTGCCGCTGTTCCACTGCGCCATGCTCAACTCCGTCGTCATGCCGCTGATGGTGACCGGCGGCCGGGCGGTGCTCGCCCACGGCTTCGACGCCAGGCGCGACGCGGCCGTGTTCGATGCCGAGGGCATCCACCTCGTGGTGCTGCTGCCGATGATGTATGGCCAGCTGCTCGACGACCCGACGCTCGCGCGCCGCACCTTCCCCGCCATGCGGCGCGCCATGTATGCGATGGCGCCGATGCCCGACGAGCGGCTGCGGGCGATCCATGCCATGTTCCCCAACGCCGACGTGGTGCTGGGCTCGGGCCAGACGGAGTTCACGCCCGCCACCTGCATGCAGCGCCCCGAGCACCAGTGGAGCAAGGCCGCCAGCTGGGGCACGGCCACGGCGATGACCCGCGCGGCCATCATGGGCGAGAACGGCCGGCTGCTGCCGCGCGGGCAGACGGGGGAGCTGGTGTACCGCGGTCCGCAGGCGATGAACGGCTATCTGAACCAGCCGGATGCGAGCCGGCAGGCACTGCGCCACGGCTGGTTCCACAGCGGCGACGTCGCCCGCATCGACGAGGACGGCGCGATCTGGTTCACCGACCGCGAGAAGGACGTCATCAAGACCGGCGGCGAGAACGTGGCCTCGATCGAGGTGGAGCGCTGCCTGCTCGACCACCCCGAAGTGGCCGAGGCGGTCGCCGTGGGCGCGCCGCACGAGCACTGGGGCGAGGCCATCACCGGCGTGGTGGTGCGACGGCCCGGCTGCAGCGTCGACGAAGTCGGCTTGCTGCAGCACTGCCACGAGCGCCTCGCCGGCTTCAAGGTGCCGAAGGCCATCGTCTTCGTCGAGGACTTTCCCCGCACCGGCACCGGCAAGGTCCAGAAGCACATGCTCCGCAGCCGGCTCGGCCGCGTCCACGCCAAGTGATGCCGTGCGCGCTGCCATGACGCCCGACCGCATCCTCCGCCCGACGATCCCGGCGGAACGCATCGTGCCGCCCGACCGGCTGCTCGGCGACGTGCTCAGGCGCCATCGAGCCCTCCGCCCCGACGGTCTCGCCTGGGTGACGCCGTCGCGACGCTGGACGTTCGCCGAGGCCGACACGGCGGCCAACCGAGTCGCGCGCGGCCTGGCGTCGCTCGGCATCGGGCACGGCGACCGCGTTGCCTGCCTCACCCGCCACGGCGCCGACTGCACGTTGCTGCTGATCGCCGCGAGTCGCCTGGGCGCGGTGTGCGCGCCGCTCAACTGGCGCCTGGCCGGCCCGGAGGTCGAGTACGTGGTCCACCACTCGGAAGCGCGCTTCCTGCTGGCCGACCGCGAGTTCCTGCCGGCGATCGTCGGACGCGACCTGCCGCTGCTGCGGCAGACCTTGCTCACCGACGGCGCGCACGGCGGCCGGCCGGGCTTTCACGACTGGCTCGCCGGCTTCGAGGCCACCGACCCGCAGTGCGACGGCAGCGAGCACGAGGCCGCGCTGCAGCTCTATTCCTCGGGCACGACCGGCCTGCCCAAGGGCGTGGAGATCTCGCACCGCAACCTGCTGGTCGCGTGCTGCGTGTATGCGCAAGTGTGCCGCATCGACGCCGGCACGGTGATGCTCAACGCGCTGCCGTCGTTTCACATCGCCGGTGTCGAGAACACGCTCACCACGCTGATCGAGGGCGGCACCACGCTGCACCATGCGCAGTTCGACGCGCCGGCCGTCGTCGCGACGATCGCGCACGCCCGCGTGACGCACGTGTTCCTGGTGCCGGCCATGATGCTGTTCGTGCTGCAGCACCCGGCCGCGGCACAGGCGGACTTCAGCTCGCTGCGCATGGTGGCGTACGGCGGCTCGCCCGTCGCCGAGAGCCTGCTCGCCGAGGCGCGACGCCGCTTCGGCTGCGGCCTGCTGCAGAGCTACGGCATGACCGAAGCCACCGGCCCGATGACGTGGCTCCTGCCCGAGGACCACGACCCCGGCGGCCCGCGCGCCGCCCTGTTGCGCTCCGCCGGCACGCCGTCGCCGGGCGCCGAAGTGCGCGTGGTGGACCCGGCCGGCGGCGCCGACTGCGACGACGGCGCGGTCGGCGAGGTATGGGTGCGCTCGCCCACCAACATGCTGGGCTACTGGCGCAATCCGCAGGCCACCGCGGCCGTGTTCCCGGAGGGTCGCGATGCCGCCGGCGGCTGGATGCGCACCGGCGACGCCGGCTACCGCGACGCCGGCGTGCTGTTCATCCACGACCGCATGAAGGACATGATCATCTCCGGCGGCGAGAACATCTATCCGGCGGAGATCGAGAACGCGCTCGCCGCCCATCCTGCCGTCGCCGAGTGCGCGGTGATCGGCGTGCCCGACGCGCGCTGGGGCGAGGCGGTGAAGGCCTGCGTCGTGCTGCGCCCCTCCGAGGCCGCCGACGCCGCGGCGATGATCCTGTGGCTGCGCGAACGGCTGGCGGGCTACAAGTGCCCGAAGTCGGTGGACTTCGTCGAGGCGCTGCCGCGCAACCCGAGCGGCAAGCTGCTCAAGCGCGTGCTGCGCCAGCCGTACTGGGCCGGCCAGCAGCGCCAGGTCGGCTGAGCAGCTGTGAAGACTTCCCACCCACCCGCTCGTGCGCCGCGAACGACGCCACCCGTCGTTGCAACTGCTCGCCGCAGCCCGAGCCGCGGCTGCGCATTGCGCCTCGCTCGGCGCCGTTTGCGGCGCCCGCACGGGCGCGCTGAATTCCCTTACGGCTTCCGAGGCCGCGCCGGATCCTGATTCCTGGAGCACGCATGGACAGCACGAACACATCGGCCCGAACCGTGGTCCGCATCGGCGGCGCGTCCGGCTTCTGGGGCGACAGCATGGTGGGTGCGCCGCAGCTCGTGGCCTCGGGGCTGCTCGACTACCTCGTGTTCGACTACCTGGCCGAGACGACGATGGCGATCCTGGCCGCGTCGCGCGCCAAGAAGCCCGAGCTCGGCTACGCCACCGACTTCGTCGACAGCGCGATGAAGCAGGTGCTGCCCGAGGTGATGGAGCGCGGCATCAAGGTCGTCGCCAACGCGGGCGGCATCAACCCGCGCGGCTGTGCCGCGGCGCTGAAGGCGCTGGCCGCCGGCATGGGCCTCGCGCCCCGCATCGCGGTGGTCGAAGGCGACGACGTCAGTGCGCAGATGGCCGAGCTGCGCGCGGCCGGCACGCGGGACATGTTCACGCAGGAGCCGCTGCCCGGCGACGTGCTGAGCGCCAACGCCTACCTGGGCGCGCTGCCCGTGGCGCGCGCGCTGGCCGCGGGCGCCGACATCGTGATCACCGGCCGCTGCGTCGACAGCGCCGTGACCCTGGGCGCGCTGATCCACGAGTTCGGCTGGTCTGCCACCGACTACGACCGCCTCGCGGGCGGCAGCCTCGCCGGCCACATCATCGAGTGCGGCTGCCAGGCCACCGGCGGCCTCTTCACCGACTGGCAGCAGGTGCCCGACTGGGCGCAAATCGGCTATCCGGTGATCGACTGCGCCGCGGACGGCAGCTTCGAGCTGCACAAGCCGCCCGGCACCGGCGGGCTGATCCGCCGCGCCTGCGTCGCCGAACAGCTGCTCTACGAGCTCGGCGACCCGGGCGCCTACCTGCTGCCCGACGTCACCTGCGACTTCCGCGAGGTGCGCATCGAGCAGCTCGACGACGAACGGGTGCGCGTGAGCGGCGCGCTCGGCCGCGCGCCCGGCCGCAGCTACAAGGTGTCGGCCACGCAGCGCGACGGCTACCGCTGCGCCGGCTCGATGGTGGTCGTCGGCATCGACGCGGCGGCCAAGGCGCGGCGCACCGGCGAGGCGATCGTCGAGCGCACGCGCGACATCCTGGCCGCTGCCGGCCTGCCCGACTACACCTCGGCGCAGGTCGAGCTGCTGGGCGCGGAAACGCTGTACGGCCCGCACGCGCGCACCGGCGCGTCGCGCGAGGCGATGGTGCGGGTGGTGGTGGACCATCCGCTGAAGAACGCGCTCGAGATCTTCGCGCGCGAGATCGCGCCCTCCGGGACCTCGTGGTCGCCGGGCACCACCATGCCGGCGGGCGGCCGGCCGTCGCCCTCGCCGCTCATCAAGCCCTTCTCCTTCCTGCTGGACAAGCGGCGCGTGCCGGTGAGCCTGGACATCGACGGCGAGCGCATGGCGGTGGACATTCCCTGCGGCAGCGCCGATGCGACGCCGGCGCCCGCGAGCCCGGCGCCGCACGCGTGGTCCGAGCCGTCCGACGGCATGCTGGTGGAGGTGCCGCTGGTGAAGCTCGCCTGGGCGCGCAGCGGCGACAAGGGCGACCTCTCGAACATCGGCCTCATCGCGCGACGCGCCGAATGGTTGCCGCTGCTGTGGCAACGCATCACGCCCGAGGCGGTCCGGCAGTACTTCGCCCACCTGGTCAGAGGCCACGTCGAGCGCTATCACCTGCCGGGCATCGCCGCGATGAACCTGGTGCTGCACGACGCCCTGGCCGGTGGCGGGCCGGCGTCGCCGCGCTTCGACCCGCTGGGCAAGGGCATGGCGCAGATGCTGCTGGACATGCCGGTGCGGGTGCCCGTGTCGCTGGCAGCACAGCTGTGAGCCGCACGCCATGACGCCCGCGCCCTGCCCCCGCAGTCCGTGGCGCGCCCCGAGCGCAGCCGCGCCGAGCCGCGGCGATGCCGCCTTCGTCCTGCAAGCGGGCAGCGTCCATCGTGCGGTGGGTTCGACGAGGCCCGGCTGCGCATGGCCGGACTGCGGCTCGAGCCCGGCCCGGGGCGCGGCGACCGCATCGAGCCGCTGTCGGCGCGCCGCATCGAGTGGTCGGTGCTCGTGGTCGCGGCGATGCGTGTCGTCGCCGCGGCGGCCGCATCGAGCGCACGCGACGCCACGCTGCGAGCGTGGCTTGAAGAAGGCCTGGCCGACGACGAGGTGCCGCGGCAGTCGCCAGCCGCGAAGAGCCGCCGCTCACGCCGGCCGGCAAGTCCCACGTGGCGCCACTGCGCTCTGACGCGCATTGACGCCGCCCGACATCGACGAGGAAACCCAATGCAGACAGACTCATCCCCCGTGCTGCTGGAGCACGACGGCGCGCTGGCCATCATCACGATGAACCAGCCCGATCGCCACAACGTGCTCGACCTGCCGGCCAGCAGCGCGCTGATCGCCGCGGTCGCCTCGGTGGCGCAGGGCGTGGCGGCGGGCGAGGTGCGCTGCGTGCTGCTGCGCGGCACCGGCCGCAGCTTCTGCGCCGGCGGCGACATCCAGGATTTCGCGCATGCGGCCGACGGTCTGGCCGGCCTGCTCGACCGCTTCATCCCGCCGCTTCACGACGCGATCCACACGCTCGCGACGCTGCCGGTGCCGGTGATCAGCGCGCTCAACGGCCCCATCGGTGGCGGCGGCATCGGCCTGGCGCTGTGCGCCGACATCGTGCTCGCGGCCGAAACCATGGTGCTGCGCGGCGGCTACTGCGCCATCGGCCTGTCGCCCGACGTCGGCTCCTCGTGGTTCCTGGCCCGCCTGCTGGGGCCGCAGCGGGCCAAGCGCATCCTCTTCTGCAACGACAAGGCGAGTGCCCGGCAATGCGAAGCCTGGGGACTGGTGAGCGAGGTGCTGCCCGACGCCGCGCAGCTGAACGCGCGGGCGCTGGCGCTGGCGCATCGACTCGCCGCGTCGGCCACGCGTGCCATCGGCCGGACGAAGGCGCTGGTTGACGGCGCCGCAGACCGCACGCTGCAGCAGCAGCTCGCCCAGGAACACCAGGGCATGGTGGCTTGCGGCCGCGACGCCGAATCGGCCGAGGGCGTGAGCGCCTTCATCGGCAAGCGCACGCCGCGCTTCGCCTGACGCCCAGGGGCGCGCGGTCGCCAGAGCACAGGGCCGCGTCATGGCCGCGTCGGGCACGGGTCGGTGCCGGCGGTCCGGGCGTTGCCGGCACAGGAACGGCCAGCGCGTCCCGGACGCGGCCGCAGCGTCCGAGCGCTGCCGGCGTGCGCCAGCGCGGGCCCGGAGTCGTGGGCGACGCGATGGGTCGGACCTGCCCCGTCCGCCGCGCCCGACGCGCGGGCGTCGAGCCGACGAAGGCGTCGTTCAGCCGGCGGTTCCCTCGACGAGGCGGGCCGACGGGGTCCAGTAGCCGAACGCGTTGCCGCGCAGCTGCGCATAGTGCGCCAGGCGCGCGGCGATCAGCGGCAGGCCGATCTGGCCGGCCATGAACAGCGGGCCGCCGCGGTGGTCGGGAAAGCCGTAGCCGGCCACCCACACCACGTCGATGTCGCCGGGCCGGTAGGCGATGCCGTCGTCGAGGATGCGCAGGCCCTCGTTGAACAACGGGTAGAGCAGGCGCTCGACGATCTCCGCGTCGCCGATGTCGGTGCGCCGCGCGATGCCGTGCGCCTGCGCCAGCGCGGTCGTGATGGCGGTGACGTCGGGGTCCGGCACCGGCGTGCGGCCTTCGTAGCGGTAGTAGCCGGCGCCGGTCTTCTGGCCGAAGCGGCCGAGTTCGAAGAGCTTGCGCACCACCGCGCGATAGCTGTCGTCGGGCGGCAGGCCGCCGGCCTTGCCGTACTCGATGACCGTCTTCGCGCCGACGTCGACGCCGGCCATGTCGAGCATGCGGCACGGGCCCATCGCCATGCCCAGCGCCTCGACGGCGGCATCGACCTGCCGCGGCTCGGCGCCTTCCATCAGCAGGAACTCGGCCTCGCGCATGTAGACCTCGGCCATGCGGTTGCCGATGAAGCCGTAGCACACGCCCGACACCACGGGCACCTTGCCGATGCGGGCCGCGAGCTTCATCACCGTGGCGAGCACATCGGGCGCGGTGGCCGCGCCGCGCACCACCTCGAGCAGCCGCATCACGTTGGCCGGGCTGAAGAAATGCATGCCGACGACGTCGGCCGGCCGGCCGGTGGCCCGGGCCAACACGTCCACATCGAGCGTGGAGGTGTTGGTGGCGATGATGGCGCCCGGCTTGGCGACCGCACCCAGCCTGGCGCACACCTGCTTCTTGAGCTCGAGATTCTCGAACACGGCCTCGACGACCAGATCGCAATCGCCGAGCGCCGTGTCGTCGAGCGTGCCGGCGAGCAGGCCCATGCGCTGCTGCACCTGCTCCGCCGTGAGCTTGCCCCTGGCCGCGCTCGCCTCGTAGTTCCGGCGCACCAGGCCGAGGCCGCGCTGCAGCGCCTCGTCGGTCGCCTCGACCAGCACGACCGGGATGCCGGCATTGGCGAAATTCATCGCGATGCCGCCGCCCATGGTGCCGGCGCCCAGGATGCCGACGCGGCGGATCGGGCGCAACGGCGTGTCGCGCGGCAGGCCCGGAATCTTGGCCGCCTCGCGCTCCGTGAAGAACAGGTGGCGCAGTGCCCTGGACGACGCCGAGGTGCGCAGCGCCTCGAACTCGCGCGCCTCGACATGCTCGCCTTCGTCGAAGGGCCGTTCGGCCGCGGCCTGCACGCTGCGCACGATCGCCGAGAGCGCCGGATAGGCGGGCTTGCGGCCGGCATCGGCCAGTGCCTTCGCGAAGAAGCCCTCGGGCACCGGGGGCACCGGCAGGCTGCTGGCGCGCCGGGGCGGCTGGCCGGCGGCCAGCAGCGCCCGCGCCGCCTCCAGGCCGGCGGCACGCGGATCGCGCTCCATCAACGCGTCGACCAAGCCGGCGGCGAGCGCCTGCTGCGCGTCGATCATGCGGCCGCTGAGGATCAGGTCGAGCGCCAGCGGCGCGCCGACCAGCCGCGGCAGCCGCTGCGTGCCGAGCGAGCCGGGCAGCAGGCCGAGCTTGACCTCGGGCTGGCCCAGCCGCGTGCCGGGCTGTGCCACGCGGTGATGGCACGCCATCGCCAGCTCGAGCCCGCCTCCCAGCACCGTGCCGTGCAGCGCGGCCACCACCGGCCTGCGGCTGGCCTCGATGCGGCCGAGCAGGCGGTTGTACGGCTCGGCGCTGAAGTCGGGCAGGTCGAAGGACGTGATGTCGCCACCGGCGACGAAAGTGCGGCCGGCGCAATGGATGACCAGCGCGTCGAGCTCCGGCGCGGCGCCGAACCGGTCGAAGCCGTCGACGAGCGCGGCCACGGTCTGCGCCGACAGCGCGTTCACCGGCGGGTTGTCGATGCACAGCAGGCCGATGCGGTCCTGCGTGGAAAAGAGGACGGAAGACGTCATGGCGTGCGACCGCTGAGGCGCGCCGAGCGCGCGTCGCGAAGGGAAGTTGCCGAGGACGCGAGCCTAGCCGGAGCCGGGGCGGCGGTCTTGTGGGATGTGGCTGGCGCGATTCGGCCGGTCGGAGGCGCCGGGCGAGCGGTGCCGCCGTCCCGACGGGCGCGACTCCGCGCAAGCTCGCGCCGCATGGCACGCAGCCGTGCCGAACGGCGGCGGCGTGCGCCACGCTCGTCGCATCCCGCGCACCACCGCCACGATGCGCAGCTCGCGCGGCAGCCCGTCGTGGGCCGGCTCGCGCCCGGCGACGCCGAGCGCGAGCGACGCGCCCGTGCCTCGGCCCGGCAGCTGCGCGGACTCGCCGAGCAGCACACGCCTGTCGGCGCCGGCCTGCCCGGCCCGATGCCGGCGAACCAGCGCAGCGACGCCGCGAGGTCCATCACGCGACGGGCCGGCAGCGCGCCGGCCCGACACGCCTCAGCGGCCGGTCCACACCGGTTTGCGTTTCTCGTTGAATGCGAGGAGGCCCTCCTTCGCGTCCTCGGTCATGGCCAGCACGGCGATCTGGCTTTCCGTATAGGCAATCGCCTGATCGAAGGACATGGCCTCGATCGCGCGCATCGCGTACTTGCCGCGCCGGATCGCGGTGGGCGACTTGTCGACGATGCGGCCGAGCAGCCAGTCGACCTTGGCGTCCAGCTCCGCGACGGGCACCACGTGGTTGAGCAGCCCGGCCTGCAGCGCTTCGCCGGCGCCGAACGGCTCGCCGCTGAGCGCCCATTCGCGCACCTGCCGGCGCGGCGCGATGCGCTGCAGCAGGCTCATCACCTGCATCGGGAACACGCCCACCTTCACCTCCGGCAGGCCGAACAGCACGTGGTCGGCCGCCACCGCCAGATCGGTCATGCAGAGCAGCCCCATCCCGCCCGCCATGCAGGTGCCGTTGACGCGTGCGATGCTGGGCAACGTGGCGTTCTGCGCCTCGCGGACCAGGTCGGCGTAGTCGATGCCGGGCCGGGCGAGGTCGAAGGCGAAGCCCTTGCCGGGCTGCAGGTCACCGCCCGCGCAGAAGGCCTTGTCGCCCGCGGCCGTGAGCACGATCGCTCGGACTTCGGGGTCGGCGTGCGCCGCCCGATAGCCCGCACGGATGCCGGCGATCACTTCGGCGTTGATGGCGTTTCGCTTGTCAGGCCGGTTGATCGTCATCCAGAAGGCGGCACCGCGCTTGTCGTGCAGCACGGCGGGTGGCGTGTCGCCTGTCGGGGTTGGCTGTGCGCTCATCGGCGTGTCTCCTGGTCCTCTGGAACGTTCGCCACCATGCGCGTGGCCGGCACCTGCGCGCACGTGGTCACGTGCAGGCGCCCCGACCGCACCGGCTCGGGGAGCGGCGCGGATGGGCTCTCTCTTCGTCGCCGTCGCTGCCGGAGCGCGCCGGGCTCGACGCCGTGGAGGGCCGCGCCATGCGCGGCGACGAGAAACGTGGCGAACGCGGTCGTCACGGGCGCGCCACCGAAAACTGCATTCGCTGCGGCGCGCGGGCATCGCCTTCGCGGCACACGGCCAGCACCTCGGCCAGCACGGCGCGCGTGTCGCGCGGGTCGATCACACCGTCGTCGAGCACGTGCGCGCTGGTGACGAAGACGCTCATCTGCCGGTCGAAGCGGTCGATGATGCGGTCCTCCAGCGCCTGGAGCTCGGCCCGGTCCACCTGCCCGCCCTTGCGCCGGATGCCGGCCTCGGTGACGATGGCCATGGTCCGGGCGGCCTGCTCGCCCCCCATCACCGCCGTCTTGGCGTTCGGCCACGAGAAGCAGAAGCGCGGATGGAAGCCGCGGCCGCACATGCCGTAATTTCCGGCGCCGAAGGACGCGCCGCAGTAGAGCGTGATCTGCGGCACCGTCGCACTGGTGACCGCCTGGATCATCTTCGAGCCGTGCTTGATGATGCCGGCCTCCTCGAAGGCTCTGCCCACCATGAAGCCGGTGGTGTTGTTGAGGTAGAGGATGGCGGTGCGAGACTGGCAGCACGCCTGGATGAAGTGCGTCGCCTTGGTCGCGCCCGCCGCGTCGATCGGCCCGTTGTTGGTGATCACGCCGACCGGCATGCCTTCCAGCCGGATGTGGCCGCAGACCGTGGCGCTGCCGTAGTTCTCGCCGAAGGCCAGGAACTCGGAATCGTCGGCGATGCGGGCGATCACCTCGCGCATGTCGACCGGACGCTTGTGGTCCATCGGCATGATGCCCAGCAGCTCCTCCGGATCGTGGCGCGGCGGCTTGAAATCGCGCGCCGTGGTGGCTTCACGCGGCCAGTCGATGTGGCCGAGGATCTCGCGGGCGATGCGGATCGCGTCGCGATCGTCCTCGGCCATGTAGTCGCCCAGGCCCGAGACGGCGGTGTGCATGTCGGCACCTCCGAGCTCTTCCTCGGTGGCGACCTCGCCGGTCGCCGCGAGCAGCAGCGGCGGGCCCGCCAGGAATGCGCGCGAGCGGCCGCGCACCATGACGATGTAGTCGGACAGCCCGGTCTGGTAGGCGCCGCCCGCGGTGGACGAGCCGTGCGTCACCGTGACCACCGGCAGGCCGGCGGCCGACATGCGCGCGATGTTGCGGAACAGATTGCCGCCGCGCACGAACTCCTCGACGCGGTAGGTCATCAGGTTCGCACCGGCGCTCTCGACCAGTTGCACGTACGGCAGCTTGTTCTCCAGCGCGAGCTCCTGCATGCGCAGCTGCTTGTCCAGGCCCATCGGCTGCAGCGCACCGGCGTCGATGCCCGAATCCGACGCGTTGATCATGCAGCGCACGCCCGCGACGGTGCCGATGCCGGCGATCACGCCGCCGCCGGGCACGCTCTTGTCGAGGTCGGGGTTGTCCAGCCCCAGGCCGGCCAGCGCCGAGAGCTCGAGAAACGGCGCGCCGGGATCGAGCAGCAGCGACACGCGCTCGCGCGGCAGCAGCTGACCCCGCTTCTCGAAGCGGGCGCGGGATGCAGCCGACTTGTCGACCGCGCGCCGCTGGTAGAGACGCACCCGTTCCAGCAGCGACAGCATGCCGTCGCGATTCGCGGCGAAGGTCTCGCTGCTCGGCGAGAGAGTGGATTCGATGGTGGCCATGGCGCGCGCGGGATCGGGTGCATGCAGCGTAGGCAGCGTGGCAGCGGGGGTCTTGCGCGTACTGGCTGATATCAGCCGGCCAGGCCGACGCGCACCTTGTCGAGCAATGCCGCGGGGCGGTACGACAGCTTCGTGCGGCGGAAATTGGCCAGGCCCATGTCGTTCTCGAAGTTGAGCCAGCGCAGCGCCGGCGTCGCGCGGCAAAAGTGCTGGAACATGTGCTGGTAGATGCCCTTGAAGGCGTCGAGTCCCTTCGCGAAGCGCATCACCGCCACGCCGGGTGCGAGCGGCTGCGCCAGCACGAAGCCCACCGGCTGGCCAGCGATGCGGTGCAGGAAGCCCTGCAGCCCGAGCGTGCTGCTCAGCGACAGCGCCTCGGTGCAGGCGGCGTGGTCGGCTTCCCCGGGGCTCTTGGACTTGGCCTGCATCCAGCCGTGCAGCACCGCCTGCGCCTCGTCGGCCAGCGCCTCGGTGTAGGGCACGCCCTCGACGCGGTGGGCCGCCTGCAGCTGCTTGACCAGGTTGCGCTTCTTGTGGAGCGCCGTGCCGCGGTAGTGCAGGAAGTTGCCGGCCGGGTACAGGTAGTCGGCGTCGTCGCGCGAGCTGCTGAAGACGAAGCGTGCGGGGTCGAGGCGCGCGGCCTGGGCGCTGCCGAGCGGCGCGAAGGCGTCGTGATCCTGCAGCAGCCCGCGCAGGCCTGCGTCGCTGGCGGTGGCGAGGTCGAACAGCGGGACGAGCAGGCGCGCGCCGTCGTAGCCGCGGCCCGAGATGCAGGCCAGCGGCCCGCGCCGCAGCCGCCAGTCGTGGACCGCGCGGAACAGGTACAGGTTGGCGAACCAGGGATCGGACAGCGTGTGCTCGGGCGGGTCGGCTCCCGACCATCTGGCGGCGAGCAACGGCTCGAGCTCGGCACGGTGCGCCAGCGTCAGCGCCTCGCCCGCCGCTGCCGACGGCATCGCAGCGTTCAGTACCCGACCTTTCGCACGCCCGGCGCCGGGCCGTCGACCGGCGGGCCGGCGAAGCACTGCGCCATGTGCAGCCACGTGCTCGCCGGGCCGTCGGTGTATCGCAGGCCGGTGTCGTCGACGTGGCGGCGCTGCGTGACGAGCAGGCAGAAGTCCTCGGCGCTGCCGGTGACGCGGTGTGCCGAGCCGGCCGTGCCCCAGGTCCAGGTGCTGCCGTCGGGTGCCTGCAGCGCGACGTGCGGCGCCTCCGCCGGTGGCGGCAGCTTGCGGTTGACGAAGGTCCAGCCGAAGGTCGTGACGCCGAGGTGGGCGATGTGCCGGAGCCGCGGGCTGCCCGGGCGCCGGCGGCGCACCGCGTCCCACACGTCCTGGCCATGGGCCCAGGTCTCCATCAGCCGCGCGGTGGCGAACGACCGCGCGCTCATCGGCGGGCCGTACCAGCCGAGCCGCGCCTTCGGGTCCAGTTGCGCGAGGGCTGCGACGAGCTGCTCGTGCACGCCGCGCCATGCGTCCAGCAGCGCGGGGCCGTCGAGATGACCGAAGCTCTGGCGCGCGATGGCGCTGATCTCCTCGCCGCGCGCGGTGCGTTCGTTCAGCGCCGCTGCTTCGGTCGCGAAGCGCTCGGGTCGCTGCACGGCCTGCAGCGCCGTCTCGTCGAAGTAGCGCAGGTGCGCGATCTCGTCCCACGGCGTCCAGCCGTAGAAGGCGCTGGGCAGCCGCCACTGCGCGGGCGTGAGCGTCGTGCACAGGCCGGCCAGGTCGCGGTGTTCGGCGAGCAGGTCGCGCGTGATGTCGTCGGCGACGGGAGTCGGCATGTCAGTGGCGCCCTGCGGTCATGGGACGCGGCTGCGCCGGATTCGGCTGGAGCGGGCGCAGGGAGCAAGACGCCTGGCCCATCCTAGATGCCCAGCTGGCGCGCTGCCAGGTCCTTGAGGATCTCTTCCGAGCCGCCGCCGATCATCATCACCTTGACCTCCCGGTAGATGCGCTCGCTTCGCAGGCCGCGCATGAAACCCATGCCGCCCAGGATCTGGACCGCCTGGTCGGCGCAGAACTGCATCGCCTGGGTCGAGAGCACCTTGGCCATCGCGATGCGCGCCACCAGTTGCTGCGGGTCGGCCAGGCGGTGCTCGATGCGATAGGCCAGCTCGTGCACCAGCGAGCGCGCTGCGTCGATGCGCAGCGCCATGTCCATCAGCTTGTGGCGGATCACCTGGCGCTGCGCGAGCGGCTGGCCGAAGGTGCTGCGGTCGCGCGCCCAGCCGAGCGCCTCGTCGAGGCAGACCTGAGCGAAGCCGTAGGCCTGTGCCGACATGAACAGGCGCTCGGCATTGAAGTTGTTCATGACCAGCTTGAAGCCCTGGTGCGGCTCGCCGACCAGGCTGGCTGCTGGCACGCGGCAGTTCTCGAAGCGCAGGTGCGCGGTGTCCGATGCCCACCAGCCCATCTTCTTCAGCGCGGTGCGCTGCAGCCCCGGCGTGTCGCCGTCGACCAGCAGCACCGACAAGCCGGCGGCGCCCTTGCTGTGCGGATCGGTGCGCACCGCCACGGTGATGAAGTCGGCCCGCATGCCGGACGTGATGAAGGTCTTCTCGCCGTTCACGACGTAGTGGTCGCCATCGCGCACCGCGGTCGTCTTGACGGCCGCGACGTCCGAGCCGCCCGTGGGTTCGGTGACGGCCAGGGCGGCGATCTTGTCGCCGCGCAGCACCGGCGGGATCACCCGCTGCCTGAGCGCCTCGCTGCCGGCGGCAAGCAACGGCGGCAGTCCGATGGTGTGCGAGTTGAGCGAGGCCACCACCCCGCCGCAGCCGCAGCGCGCGTACTCCTCTGCCAGCACGAGCTTGTAGAACACGTCGGCCGGCGTGCCGCCGTACGCTTGCGGAAAGCCCACGCCGAGCGCGCCGAGCTCACCGGCAGCGCGGTACAGCGAGCGCGGGAACGTGGCGGCCTCGTCCCACTCGTCGACGAACGGTGTGATCTCGCTGGCGACGAACTCGCGCAGCGCACTGCGGAACTGTTCGTGGTCGGGCGAGAAGTAGTGTGCGAGCGGCGGTGATTCGAGCATGGCCCGGGGGCGCAGGCGAGACGCGGCGATGCACGAGCCTAGCGGGCGCGGGCCGGACGTGTCTTGCGCGAACTGGCTGCGGGGCTGCCGCTGCCGCTGCCGCTGCCGCTGCCGCTGCCGCTGCCGCTGCCGACGTCGCGCGTACCGCGCCTCGGCCTGCGCGCCGTGCGTGGAAGCGATGCGCTCGCAGCGACGACGTCGCCGACTCGTCCATTGCATCGCCATCCGCCCCGCAGCGCGCGTGCCTGAGCTCGGTCATCGGTCAGCGATTCCCTCTGGCGGCCCGCGACTCTCTGCGGCGCGGCTTTCGATGCAGACGATCTGGACGTGCGCGGCGCCGCCGAAGAGCGATACTTCGGCAAGAGTGCACGGCGAAGGGCGGCTGCGTGTCGCCCGGGGCACGGCGGTTCGCCGAGCGTTGATCGAGGAGCATGCGAATGGGTTCGGACATTTCGCCCCTGGCCAGGCCAGGCGAGTCCTTCACTGGTCGAAGCGAGTCCCTCGCGCTTGTCTCGACGCTCAAGTACCGCAGCCGGGCCGTCGCGCCGATGTCCGAGCTCGATCTGCACCGCCTCGCGCGAGCCGCCCGGCTCAGGAACGGCCGCGAAGGCGTCACGGGCTTCATGGTCTACGACCGCGGCTGGATCTTCCAGGGTCTGGAAGGGCCGGCAGAGGGCCTCGACCGCGTCTGGAAGTCGATTCGCCGGGACAGACGCCACGCCGCGATCGACGTCGTGGCCGAAGCAACCGCCGACAAGCGCCAGTTCCAGGGCTGGGGTCTGAAGCTGTCCGTCCACGGCGCGCAGGCGGGCCTGGGACGACGGGGCATGACCGCCGAACCGTCCGGGCTGATCGACCGGCTCTGTCGGGGCGAGCAACCGGAAAGCCTGCGGGATGGTTTCGAGCCGGCCGTCGCGGAGGGCCGCGCCGCGTTGATCATCGCGAGGGAAGCGCTCCGAATTTCGAGATCCGCATTGATCGGCCTGATCGAAACGGCCGTCGCGCCCCGCCTGCGAGCTGCGCAGCGCACTCTCGAAAGCACGCCGTCCTCGCCGTTCGCCAAGCTGGCGGCTCTCCTGGCCGCGGTCGACCCGGCCGCGGCGACCGCGGTCATCCAGTCCACGCTGCATCGATACGCGTCGTTCGGAAGCTTGTCGGCGGAACTGCTGGAGCCGACCGCTCGCGCGCTGGGCGATCTCTGGCGATCGGACGAGTGCAGCGAGATCGAGGTGACGCTGGGCCTGATCCGCTTGCAGTACATCGCACGTGAATTCGGTCTGGCGACGACGCGCCTCAGTGCCTCGCACCCACCCGTCGTGCTGGTCGCACCGCATCCGGGGGAGGCCCACATGCTGGGCGCGGTGCTCGACGCGGAGATGTTGTGGCAGGCGGGCTGGAGCCCGCGGGTCGACTTCCCTGCGAACAGCGGCGCTCTCGACACACTCGTCGCAGGCACGTGGATCGACGCTCTGGACCTGTCGCTCAGCACGTGCTTTCGTCGGGACCATCGACTCGACCAGGTCGAACGGACGATCGCAAGTGCACGCATCGCGTCGCTGAACCCGGACATGGTCGTCGTTGTCAGCGGCCGTGCGTTCAGCGACGCGTTGATCCCGAGCGATGGTCGGCTCGGCGGCCACGGGATCGGGGCGGACGGCACCTTCGGATCGGCATCGGACGCGCAATCGACCATCCTGAGCGCGCTTCGGCACCCGCTCAAGGGGCGCTGAGGCGATTCAAAAGCGAGGGCGCTGAAGTCTCCGCGCTCCGTGCCGCAGGTGGCTCGGACGGCTGTGCGGGACTGGGTGCTGCCGGTCAGGGATGGCACGCGAATGTCTGCGGACACCCATCCCCGACGATGCCCTGTCACCGACCGCGAAGTGGAACGATCGACCCCTTGCCGACATCGGTCAGCGGCGAACTGGAGTGGCAGGATGAAGTACATCGTCCATGGTGTCATCGCCCCCAACGGTTCCAACCAAGCGGTTGCGGGTCAGGATACTTATCTCGTCGGCACGTCGTCCGACTGGTTCGCCTGGGACGGCGACCACGCGGATCGGGCCTCGAGGTTCCCCACCGCCGAACTGGCGATGGCCGCCGCCCGTACCTGCCGTGGGCCGATCTTTCGGCTGCCTGAGCCCGCCAGCCTCCACGTCGTCGAAGTGGACGAATGACGGAAGAGAGCGCAGTTGCGTTCCGGGAGCGCCTGTTCGTCAGCTTCCGTTCTTGGCCGATTCGTCGAGGCCGGAATCGCCTCCTCGCGCCCGCAGGCGCATCGGCAGTGCCACACGGGGCCGACGCGGCCGAACGGGTCGTGCAGCTCCCGACCCGAGAACGAGCAGGTCGCCTCATGCGCATGCCGGTGAGATCGGGGCTTGGGCAAGTCCCGGTGGCGACATCGAATGCTTGCCCCGCCTCCCGCCTTCGGATCGAGTAGATTCCTGCAACAGCGTTTCGGGGGCCTGTCGCGTCGGCAGGTCGTGGCCCGGGCTGCCACCGATGTCCGCGTCCGCTCGCGAGCCAACCTGCTCGGGAGACCACAGAGAGGGTCGATGCGACACGAATGGATCGAGCACGCCCTCGGCAAGGGTGCGGCGCACGACGCCGAGCCGGCGCTGATCGCCACGTCGACGGTGAGCGCCGTTCGCCTGCTGCTTCGCGAGCTCAAGCCCCTCGTCGGCGAGATGGCAGCCTGCGCGCTCTATAAACGCAGCGTCAACCTGGCCCGGTCGTCGTTCGCCCGCCTGCCCGACGACGCCCGGACGGACGACGAGCTCCTGGCGCCGCTCCACCGCGAGCTCTCGGGGCGGTCGGCTGCCGAGGCACGGCAGGCCAGCCGTGCACTGTTGACTTCGCTCGTCGATCTGCTGGTTTCGCTGATCGGCGGATCTCTCACTCACCGCTTGCTCGGAAAGGCTTGGGGAATGCGGGCTGGCGCCCAGGGTTCCAAGGAGAAACCGCGATGAGCGACGACGAAAAGGTGTTGATCCGGCGCTTGCCGACCGGGGTGCCCGGACTGGACTTCCTGCTGGGCGGCGGCCTTGCGGAGTTCTCGTTCAATATCATCGCCGGCGCTCCGGGTTCCGGGAAGACGACGCTCGGCCACCAGATCATGTTCTCGCTCGCCAATCCGCAACGCAAGGCGCTGTTCTTCACGGTCCTCGGCGAGCCGGCCTTGAAGATGCTGCGCTACCAGCAGCAATACACTTTTTTCGACAACGCGAAGCTCGACGGCTCGGTCCGCTTCATCAACCTGGGCGACGAGGTCCTGAAGGGCGACTTCGATCTCGTGCTGGCGCGGATCGTCTCGGAGGTGGAGGCCTTCGAGCCCGGCCTCGTCTTCGTCGATTCGTTCCGGTCGGTGGTCCAGGCCGCGATGAGTGGCGGCCACGGTGGCACCGTGCTCCAGGCCTTCGTCCAGAAGCTCGGGATGCTCCTGACCAGCTGGCAGGCGACGACGTTCCTGATCGGCGAGTACACGACGGTCGACAGCGAGCAGAACCCGGTGTTCACGATCGCCGACGGCGTCTTCCTGATGATGCAGAGCATCAAACGCGACTCGATGGTGCGCAAGATCCAGATCTCGAAGTCGCGCGGCCAGGCGACCGTCGCGGGCTTGCACACCCTGCGCATCGGCAACGACGGAATCCGGATCTTCCCGCGCACGCTGTCGATGCAGAACGCCGGCGAGACGGCTGCGGGCGGTGACGGCACACCCGTCGAGCGCCCTCCGCTCGGCATCGGAATCCCGGCGCTCGACGAGATGATGGGCGGCGGGCTGCCGGCCGGCTATTCGCTGCTGGTCGCGGGGCCGTCGGGGTCGGGAAAGTCGCTGCTGGCGACGGCGTTCCTCGCCGAAGGCGCCCGGCTCGGCGAGAAGGGTGTCGTGGCGGCGTTCGAGAAGAGCCCCGGCCAGACCCACAACCCGCGGCTCAAGGCCCTCGTCGAAGCGGGCCACGTCGGCGTCGTCGATACGCAGGCGCTCGACCTGTCGATCGACGAGACGCTCCACGCCCTGACGGAGCTGATCCGGAGCACCGGCGCGACGCGCGTCGTGATCGACTCGCTCTCGGGCTTCGAGCTGGCGCTTGCACCCACCTTCCGCGAGGACTTCCGCGAATCGCTGCACCGGATGGTGGCGGTCTTGACCGCCATGGGCGCGACGGTGCTGATGATTTCCGAGCTCGAGGACAGGTACATGGACCTGCGCTTCAGCCCGTACGGGGCGGCGTTCCTGACCGACGCCATCATCGTCCAGCGCTACGTCGAATTCGAGGGCGAGCTCAAGCGGGTCATGGCGGTCGTCAAGGTCCGAAACAGCGCCCACAGTCATGCGCTGCGTTTCTACGACATCACCGATGCCGGCATCGCGATCGCGACGCCGCGCCCGGAACTCGACGCGCTGCTGACGGGTCATCCCATGACGACGCCGGCACAGGGCCGGCTTGCCTAGGAGATTGCGGCTGTGAATGTTGATGGCGCGCAACGCGGGGAACCGCCGCTCCCCGATCTGCGGCGACTCGAAGAGCGGTCGGTCCGGCTGGACGAGCGCGAAACCGATCTGCGGGCGTTGCACGAAGCGGTCGCAGCGCGATCGGAGGCGATCGAAGCCCTGCTCGCCCGACGCGAGGCCGCGCTGCGCGAGCGCGAGGACAGCGTCTGGCAGCGGGAAGAAGCCCAGCGGCTCGTCGACCTGGCCATGGTCGAGCTGGAGAAGCAGAACGAAGAGCTTCGCCAAGCGAACGCCAGGCTCGTGATGGCAACGCTCGCGGCGCAGGAGCTCAAGGACGCCGCACAGCGGGCCCAGCGGCGCCAGGATGAATTCGTGGCCATGCTCTCGCACGAGCTGCGCAATCCGCTCGCCGCCATCAGCGCCGCGGTGGAACTGCTCAGCAGGCTCAGCGGCAAACCAATTCCGCCGAAGCTCCCGGATGTCGCGCGTCGCCAGATCCGGCAACTGGTGCGCATGGTCGACGACCTGCTCGACGTTTCCCGGGTGAACGAAGGCAAGATCGTGCTGCACCGGCGAACGACGGCGGTGACCGAGTTCGTCCAGCAGGCGGTCGAGACCTGCCGCCATGCCATCGACGCGCGACGCCAGAGGCTTTCGGTGGACCTGGGGACCACCCCGTCCTTCGTCGACGGCGACCTCGTCCGCCTGACCCAGATCGTCTGCAATCTGCTGCAGAACGCCCACAAGTACACCCCGGAAGAAGGCGAGATCGGCATCGTCGTCCGCAGGGAGGATCGGTGGGTGCGCATCAGCATCCGCGACACTGGGCACGGGATTTCCGCTGCGGCGCTGCCGCACGTCTTCGACCTCTTCATGCAGGACGAACGCCATCTCAGCCGGGTCCAGGGCGGCCTCGGCATCGGACTGACCATCGTGCGCCGGCTCGTCGAGATGCACGGCGGCAGCGTCGAGGCCCGCAGTGCCGGCCGAGACCAGGGCAGCGAATTCACCGTGAGGCTGCCGGCGGTCGAGCAAGCAGCCACGAGCCCGGCGCAGCACGAGGCGGTCGCCGAACCGGCTCCCGTCCCCGCCCGGGTGCTGATCATCGAAGACAACGTCGACGCGGCCGCCATGCTGGCAAACCTGCTGCAGTTGTCCGGGCACGAGGTCGACATCGCGGCCGACGGCCCGAGCGGCCTCGAGCGCTTCGAGAGGATCCGACCGCAAGTGGTGCTCTGCGACATCGGCTTGCCGGGCATGGACGGGTACGAGGTCGCCTCCCGAATCCGCGGCCTGCACCACGACCCACGCCCTGCGCTCATTGCGCTCACGGGGTACGGCGCCGTTGCCGACACGGATCGCGCGTTGATGTCCGGCTTCGACCACCACGTCGTCAAACCGGTCGACCCGAAAGCGCTCCTGCGGATCATCAACACGGCCATGCGCGCCGAAGATCGGACCACGACAGAGACGGGCGTCATCACGGCCCACGGTTCATTGCAGGACGACGATGGGCCCGATGACCCGCACTGAGATTGGCGGCACGGGCATGGTCCGTCGATCGGACCGGTCGCCGCACCCAGCAGGCGGTCGATGTCCTGTCCCGCGTCAGGTCGCCGACATCAGCTCGCGCGTGCGCTCGTACAGCCGGCGGTAACGGTCGAGCCGCGGCGCGAGGCGGTCGCGCAGCGCGGCGTCGGGCTCGATCTCGGCGGCGACGGCCGGCGCGGTGCAGAGCGCCTCGGCCGTGCCGGCGCCGCGGGCGAGCATCGCCAGCCGCGCGGCGCCGAACGCGCCGCCCTTGTCGGCGTCCTGCGGCTTCGTGAGGCGCATGCCGGTCGCGGCGGCGACGAGGCGCAGCCAGAACGCGCTGTTGCTGCCGCCGCCGAGCACGACCGCCTCGTCGACCCGGGTGCCGGCCACGGCCAGCGCCGCATGGCCGTCGGCGAGCGAGAACGCGACGCCCTCCATGACCGCGTAGGCGACGGCCGCGGCGTCGGTGCCGCCGGTCAGGCCGAACAGCACGCCCTGGGCGCCGGCGTCGTTGTGCGGCGTGCGCTCGCCGTTGAGGTAGGGCAGGAACAGCGGCGCGCGGTCGATGTCGGCCGACTCGGCGCCGCGTGCGAACGCGGCGTCGCCCTCGGCACGGCAGAGCGCCGCGGCCCAGCCGAGGCTCGTCGTCGCCGACAGCGTCACCGTCATCTGGATCCAGCGCGCGGGCAGCGCGTGGCAGAACGCGTGCACCGCCTGCGCCGGGTTGGGCGCATGGCGGTCGGCGGCGACGAAGATCACGCCCGAGCTGCCGAGCGAGACCGTCGCCGCGCCGCCGCCGATCGCGCCGGCGCCGAGCCCCGCTGCGGCGTTGTCGCCGGCGCCGGCGGCGACGACGACGCGCGGCGCCGACATCCCCCAGCGCTCGCGCAAGTCCCGCCGGAGCTCGCCGGCCGGCTGCGAGCCCTCGCGCAGCCGCGGCATGTGGCCGCGGCCGAGGCCGGTCGCCTCGAGCATCGCATCCGACCAGTCGCGCCGTGCGACGTCGAGCCATGCGGTACCGGCGGCGTCGGACATGTCGGTGCCCGGCTCGCCGGTCAGGTGCAGCGTCAGGTAGTCCTTGGGCAGCATCACGGTGCCGACCCGCGCGAACAGCGCCGGGTCGTGGCGGCGCAGCCAGGCGAGCTTCGGCGCGGTGAAGCCGGGCATGACGAGGTTGCCAGTGATCTCGCGCGCCGCCGGCACGGCCGCCTCGAGCTCGGCGCATTCGGCGTGCGCACGCGTGTCGTTCCAGAGCATCGCCGGCCGCAGCACGTCGCGCCGCGCGTCGAGCAGCACCGCGCCGTGCATCTGGCCCGAGACCGCGAGCGCCTGCACCGCCGCGAGTTCGCGCGGATGGCGCGACCGGAGGGCGTCCATCGCCTCGTGCAGCGCCAGCACCCACGCCTCGGGCGCCTGCTCGGACCACTGCGGCCGCGGCCGCGAGATCTCGAGCCGCGCCGACGTCGAGCCGACGACGCGCTGCGCCTCGTCGACGAGGCAGGTCTTCAGCTCGGACGTGCCGAGGTCGATGCCGAGGTCCATCGGTGCGTCACTCCAGGTTGGTATGCCGCGCGCGCATGGCCTCGGGCGTCACGCCGAGGCGGTCGCGCAGGCGCAAGACGGTCAGCTCGAACAGCAGATAGAGCGCGCCCTCGTACAGCGAGCCCATCGGCAGGATCGAGGTCGGCGCGGCGAGGTCGTCGGCCATCGTCTGCGCGGGCACGACGAGGACGAGGTCGGCCGCGGCCGCGCAGGCGCCCGACGGCTGTGCGGTGACGACGAGCGTGCGCGCCCCGGCGGCGCGCGCCGTCGCCAGCAGCGCGGCGATGGTCGCGAACGAGCCCGGGCCGGCCGAGACGACGAACAGGTCGCCGGGGCCGACCGGCGGGCACGCCATGTCGCCGACGACGCTCGCGCGGAGGCCGAGGTGGTGCAGCCGCATCGCGAGCCCGCGCATCTGCAGGCCCTCCCGGCCGAGGCCGTGCAGCGCGACGACGTCGGCGCTCGCGATCGACTCGACGGCGGCTTCGAGCTGCGCCTCGTCGACGCCTGCGATCACCGCGGCGATCTCGTCGGCGGCGCGGCGCGCGGCGCCGGCAAGGTCGTCGGCCAAGGCGCGAAGGCTGTTCTTCGTCATGTCCGTGTCTCGTGTCGTGTCGACCGCGGCGGTCGGTGGATCCGGCTCACGCGGAACCGGCGCCTGCAAGGCCGTGCATCACGCCGGCGAGTGCCGGGTATGCCGCGACGTACTGCTCGTAGACGGACGCGTAGACGGCGCGGCGCGTCGGGTCCGGCATCGCGCGCGGCACGGGCTGCACCCAGCCGCGCGCCATCGCGTCCTCGTCGACGAGGCCGACGCCGTGCGCCGCCAGCATCGCCGCGCCCTGCGTCGCCTCGACGTCCTCGGCGAGCGTGCGCACGGGGCGGCCGGTGACGTCGGCGACGATCTGCATCCACAGGTCCGAGCGCGCCGCGCCGCCGACGACGATGAGCTCCTCGTCGAGTCCGTCGGTGCTCGCGAGCGCCGACGCGATGTTGTGCTGCAGTGCGAAGGCCACGCCTTCGAGCACCGCGCGGTAGAGGTGGATGCGCCGGTGGCGCAGGCCGAGGCCGAGGAAGCTCGCGCTCGCCCGTGCGTCCCACACCGGGCTGCGCTCGCCCATCAGGTACGGCAGGAACAGCAGGCCGTCGGCGCCCGCCGGCAGCGCGGCGGCCTCGCGCTCGAGCGCCGCCGGCTCGGGCACGGCGCCGCCGTCCCAGAGCGCCTGCCGTGCCCATACCTCTGCAGCGCCGGCGGTCAACGCGCCGCCGAAGGTGTAGACGCGGTCGAGCGCGCCGGCGACGTGCGGCATGGTGATCAGCCCGGCCCCGCCCTCGTGACCGTCGCGGACGGTGCCCCAGCACATGCTCGTGCCGAGCATCGCAACGTGCCGGCCGGGCCGCACCGCGCCGGCGGCGAGCGTCGCCACCGCCGCGTCGATGCCGCCGGCCACGATCGGCGTGCCGGCCGGCAACCCGAGCGCGGGCGCCTCGGCCGCGCGCAGCGTGCCGACGACCGCGTGCGAGGCGACGATCCGGTCGGGCAGCAGGCGCCGCGGCAGCTCGAGCCGGTCGAGCATCTCGCCCGACCAGCCGCGCGCGGACAGGTCGTACACGCCGCCGAGATTGCCGGCCGACGAGTGATCGATCGCGACTTCGCCCGTCAGCTTCGCGATGACCCAGGCGTTCGGCGGCAGCAGCTTCCAGGTGCGCCGCCAGACCTCCGGCTCGTGGTCGCGCAGCCACATCATCTTGGTGAAGCCGTAGTAGCTGTCGACGCCGTTGCCGGTGATGCGCTGCAGCGCGGCGAGGTCGACGTGCTCGCGCACCCAGCGCACCTGCGCCTCGGCGCGGCGGTCCATCCAGATGAGGCAGGGATGGAGCGGCTCGAGCTGGTCGTCGACCGGGATGCCGCTGCCGCCGTAGAGCCCGCTGATCGCCACCGCGCGCACCGCGCCGTCGGCCATCCCGGCGTTGCGCCGGTGGGCGTCGACGACGCCGCGGATGCAGCGGCGCACGGCGTCGAGCCAGGGCTGCGCCGCCTGCTGCGCCCAGAGCGGCCGCGGCATGTCGACCGCGTAGGCCTCGGCATGCTGCGCGAGCAGGCGGCCGTCGACCGACATCAGCGCCGCCTTGGTGCTCTGCGTGCCGATGTCGACGCCGACGACGAGTTCGTGTGGGGTCATGGTGCGGGGCTCCGGTCCAGGCGCCACGTGTCGTTCGCGGCGCTCCAGCGGATCATGACGCACCCCGACGCACAGGTGATCCGTGTCGACGTGATGGCGAGCTGCAACGTGCTCGACGCGGCGTCGGGATACGGCATCCCGAAGGTGTGACGTCCCGTCGCCCGATGTCGGCGATCGAGGCGACGACCGGCGCGGGCGTCCTCACGCCCGACCTCGGCGGCAACGCGACCACGCGCGACGTGAAGCGCGCGGTCTGGGGCGCAGTGCGTGGCTGAGCGTGGCACGATCGCGTCCGTCGACGGCGTCCGCGCGCGGTCCGGCGTGCCCGCCGGCGGCGCGCCGGGCGCGACGGCAGCCACCACGACACGCCGGGCCGGCGAACGCCGTCGCCCCCGGAGCCCCCTGACGATCGAGCGCCCCGCCGCCGAACGTCGCACTGGAGCGCATGCCATGGATCGGGACATCGGAGTGATCGGCCTCGGCGCCATGGGGCGCGGCATGGCGCAGTCGCTGCGCCGCGCCGGCTACACGGTGCACGTGTTCGACATCCGCCGCGACGCGGTCGACGCTTTCGCGGCCGAGGGCGGCGTCGCCTGCGCGAGCCCGGCCGACGTCGGCGCGCGCTGCGGCGTCGTCGTCGGCGTGGTCGTCGACGCGGCGCAGACCGAGGCGGTGCTCTTCGGCGAAGACGGCGTCGCCGCGGCGATGGCGCCGGGCAGCGTCTTCGTGATGTGCTCGACGGTGGCGCCGACGTGGTCGGTCGCGCTCGAACAGCGGCTCGCCGACCGCGGCCTGCTCTACCTCGACGCGCCGATCTCGGGCGGCGCGGCCAGGGCGGCGACGGCGCAGATGACGATGATGACCGCCGGGCGCCCCGAGGCCTATGCCCGCGCCGGCGGCGCGCTCGACGCGATGGCGGCCAAGGTCTACCGGCTCGGCGACCGCGCGGGCAACGGCAGCAAGGTCAAGATCATCAACCAGCTCCTCGCCGGCGTGCACATCGCCGCCGCTGCCGAGGCGATGGCGCTCGGCCTGCGCGAGGGCGTCGACGCCGACGCGCTCTACGACGTCATCACGCACAGCGCCGGCAACAGCTGGATGTTCGAGAACCGCATGGCGCACGTGCTCGCCGCGGACTACACGCCGCTCTCGGCCGTCGACATCTTCGTGAAGGACCTCGGACTCGTGCTCGACACGGCGCGCGCCAGCAAGTTCCCGCTGCCGCTCTCGGCGACGGCGCACCAGATGTTCATGCAGGCGTCCTCGGCGGGCCACGGCCGCGAGGACGATTCCGCGGTGATCAAGATCTTTCCCGGCATCGACCTGCCGGCGAAGCGCTGACCATGGCGCCGCTTCTTCTCGGCTGCATCGCCGACGACTTCACCGGCGCGACCGACCTCGCCAACAACCTGGTCCGCGCCGGGCTGCGGACGGTGCAGACGATCGGCGTGCCGGAGCAGCCGCTCGCCGGCGCCGCCGATGCGGTCGTCGTCGCGCTGAAGTCGCGCACCATCGCGGCGGCGGAGGCGGTCGCGCAGTCGCTCGCCGCGCTCGGCTGGCTGCGCGCGCAGGGCGTGCGGCAGGTCTACTTCAAGTACTGCTCGACGTTCGACTCGACGCCCGCCGGCAACATCGGCCCGGTCATCGACGCGCTGCTCGACGCACTCGAGGGCCCGGGCCGCGGCTTCACGATCGCCTGCCCCGCGTTTCCCGAGAACCGCCGCACCGTCTTCCAGGGCCATCTCTTCGTCGGCGACCAGCTGCTGAGCGAGAGCGGCATGCGCACGCATCCGCTGACGCCGATGACCGATGCCAACCTCGTCCGGGTGCTGCAGGCGCAGACGCGGCGCAAGGTCGGGCTGGTGGCGCACGACGTGGTCGCCGGCGGTGCGGACGCGATCCGCGCGCGCTTCGCCGCGCTGCAGGCCGAGGGCGTCGGCATCGCTGTCGTCGATGCCGTCACCGACGCCGACCTGCTCCGCATCGGCGCCGCGCTCGCCGGCATGCCGCTCGTGACGGCCGGGTCGGGCATCGCGATCGGCCTGCCGCAGAACTGGCAGCTCGCGGCCGGCCGGGCTGCCGATGCGCTGCCGCCGGCGTCCGGCCTCGCCGCCGTGGTCTCGGGCAGCTGCTCCGCGGCGACGCAGGCGCAGGTCGAGGACTTCACGCGCCGTGGCCTGCCGGTGTTCGCGGTCGACCCGCTGGCGCTCGCGACCGGCGAGGACGTCGTCGGCCGGGCGCTGGCGTGGGCCGCTCCACGCCTCGCCGCCACGCCGGTGCTCGTCGCGGCCACTGCCGGCGCCGACGCGGTGCGCGCGGTGCAGTCGCGGCTCGGCAGCGCGCGCGCCGGCGAGCTCGTCGAACAGGCGCTGTCGCAGATCGCGGTCGCGCTGGTCCGGCAGGGCGTCCGGCGCCTCGTCGTCGCCGGCGGCGAGACGTCGGGTGCGGTCGTGCAGGCGCTCGGCGTGCGGCAGATGACGATCGGGCCGCAGATCGATCCGGGCGTGCCCTGGACGGCTGCCGCGTCGCCGGCGTGCGCCAATGCGCCGCTGCACATCGCGCTGAAATCCGGCAACTTCGGCGGCACGGACTTCTTCACCAGGGCCTTCGCGGTGCTCGGCGGCACGCGATGAACGAAGACCTCTGCGACGAGATCTGCCGCGTCGGCGCGTCGCTCTTCGCACGCGGCTACGTGCACGCGACGGCCGGCAACATCAGCGTGCGCACCGACGACGGCTTCCTCATCACCCCGACCGACGCCTGCCTCGGCCGGCTCGACCCGGCGCGGCTCGCGGTCGTCGACGCGAACGGCGTGCAGACCGCCGGCGATCCGGCGTCGAAGACGCTCGCCCTGCATCGACGGATCTACGCCGCCGACCCGGAGGCACGCTGCGTGATCCACACGCATTCGACGCACCTCGTCGCGCTCACGCTCACCGGCGTGTGGCGCGCCGACGACGTCGTGCCGCCGATCACGCCGTACTACGTGATGAAGGTCGGCCACGTGCCGTTGATCCCGTACCACCGGCCGGGCGATCCGGCCGTGGGCGACGCGGTGGCGCTGCGGATCGCGACGATGCGCGAGGCCGGCACGCCGATCCGTGCCGTGCTGCTCGACCGTCTCGGCCCCAACGTCTGGCATCGCAGCCCGGCGGAGGCGAGCGCGGTGCTCGAGGAGCTCGAGGAGACTGCACGGCTCTGGCTGATGACGCGCCCGCCGTCGTTGCAGCCGGCACAGATCGACGACCTGCGCACGCATCTCGGCGCGCGCTGGTGAACCTTCGGAAGCCCCCTGCCATGCCAAGCTTCGCCGCCAACCTCAGCATGCTCTACCCGGAGCACGCCTTCCTCGACCGCTTCGCGGCGGCGGCGGGCGACGGCTTCGCCGGCGTCGAGTACCTGTTCCCGTACGAGCATCCCGCCGGCGTCCTCGCGCAACGGCTGGCCGCGCACGGCCTGCAGCAGGTGCTCTTCAACGCGCCTCCAGGCGACTGGGCGGCCGGCGAGCGCGGCATCGCCTGTCTGCCGGGCCGCGAGGACGAGTTCCGCCGCGGCGTCGAGCAGGCGCTGCACTATGCGCAGGTGCTGGCCTGCCCGCGCGTCCACGTGATGGCCGGGCTCGCGCCCGCCGGCGCCGACCGTGCCCGCCTGCAGGCGACCTACGAGGCCAATCTCGCCTGGGCCGCGGGCGAGGCGGCGAGCGCGGGCTGCGACGTCCTGATCGAGCCGATCAACACGCGCGACATGCCCGGCTTCTTCCTCAACCGCCAGGACGAGGCGCACCGCATGGTGCAAGCCGTCGGCGCGCCGAACCTCAAGGTGCAGATGGACCTCTATCACTGCCAGGTCGTCGAGGGCGACGTGGCGACGAAGATTCGCGCGTTGCTGCCGACCGGCCGCGTCGGCCACGTCCAGATCGCCGGCGTGCCCGAGCGCCACGAGCCCGACATCGGCGAATTGAACGCGGCCTACCTCGTCGGGGTCATCGACGAGGTCGCCGCGGCGTGCGGCTGGACGGGCTGGATCGGCTGCGAATACCGCCCCGCACGTGGCACCGCACCGGGCGGGACGACGGCGGGGCTCGGCTGGCGCGACGCGATCGCCGGCATGCAGCGCTGACAGACCGTGGACGCACTCGACCTGTCCGCTCGGTACGGCCGCGTCGTCCCGACGCCTCGACGTCGGGCGGACGGGGCCTGCGCAGCCGGCCCCGTCGAGGCGCGTTGCCGCGCGCCCGCGCTGCACGCCGGGTGCCTGCACGGCGCTTGAGGCCGTGCGCGTCGCGACCTGGAACATCAACAACGTCGTCAAGCGGCTCGACCTGCTCGTCGACTGGCTCGGGCGCACCCGGCCCGACGTCGTCGCGCTGCAGGAACTGAAAACGCCGACGGCCGACTTTCCCACCGCCGCGCTCGAGGCCGCCGGCTATGCGTCGCTCGTCGTCGGCCAGCGCTCGTGGAACGGCGTGGCGCTGCTTGCCCGCGGCACGGCGCCGTTGCCGGTCGTGACCGCGCTGCCCGGCGACCCGACCGACAAGGAGGCGCGCTACGTCGAAGCGGCGATCCAGGGCGTGCTGTTCGGCTGCCTCTACCTGCCCAACGGCAATCCACAGCCCGGGCCGAAGTTCGACGCCAAGCTCCGCTGGTTCGAGCGGCTCCGCCGGCGCGCGACCGAGCTGTGGGCCTCGGGCCAGCCGGTGGTGCTGCTCGGCGACTGGAACGTCGTCCCCACCGACGCCGACGTCGACAAGCCCGACGCCTGGCGCGACAACGCGCTGCTGCAGCCCGGGCCTCGCGCGGCGTTCGCAGCGGTCCTCGCCCAGGGCTGGACCGATGCGCTGAAGGCCGCCCGCCCGGCGCAGACGCCGTTCACCTTCTGGGACTACCGGCGCAAGCGCTGGGAACGCGACGCCGGGCTGCGCATCGACCACATCCTCGTCGCCGCGCCGCTTTCGGTCGTCGCTGCAGGCGTCGACCGCGACGAACGGGCGAAGGAGAACGCCAGCGACCACGCCCCGGTGTGGGCCGAGCTCCGGCCGGCGACGCCGACGGCCCGGCGACGGCCCGCGAGGCCGCCGACGGGCGCGCGACCGCCCGCCGCGACGACCGCCGCACCACCGTCGGCCACGACCGCCGCAACCACGACCTCGCCGAGCGCGCCGCTCGCGCGCTACAACCGCAAGCGCGACTTCGGCAAGACCGCCGAGCCTGCCGGCGTCGTCGACGCGCGCCCGAACGGCGCGCAGGCGCGGACGTTCGTCGTCCAGAAGCACTGGGCGTCCCGGCTGCACTACGACGTCCGGCTCGAGCTCGACGGCGTGATGCTGAGCTGGGCGGTGCCGAAGGGCCCGTCGTTCGATCCGGCGCACAAGCCGATCGCGATTCGCGTCGAGGACCATCCCGTCGCCTACAACAGCTTCGAGGGCACGATCCCCAAGGGCGAGTACGGCGCCGGCACCGTCATCGTCTGGGACCGCGGCACCTGGGAGCCGGCCGGCGATCCGCACGACGGGCTCGCGGCGGGCAAGCTCGTCTTCGCGCTCCACGGCCAGAAGCTCGCCGGTCGCTGGGAGCTGGTCCGCATCTCGAAGCCGGGCGGCACCTCGCAGGAGCAGTGGATCCTCTTCAAAAAGCGCGGCGACGCCTGGGCCCGGCCGCTCGCCGAGTACGACGTCATCACCGGTCTGCCCGACAGCGTCGTGGCGCATCCGCTCGGGCCGGTCGAGGACCGGGCGCCGCGCGGCCGCGGGAGCGCGGCGCCCGCGCCGGCGAAGGCCGACCTGTCGAACGCGGGGGACGCCGCGCTGCCGGACACGCTCTCGCCGCAGCTCGCGACGCTCGCCGCGGCCCCGCCGCCCGGCGACGGCTGGATCACCGAGAACAAGTTCGACGGCTACCGCCTGCTCGCCCGGCTCGAGCGCGGCCGGGCGCGGCTCCTGACCCGCAACGGCCACGACTGGACGGCGAAGCTCGGCGACCTCGCCGCGCAGGTCGAGGCGCTCGGCATCGAGACGGCCTGGCTCGACGGCGAGATCGTCGTGTTCGACGACACGGGCAAGCCCGACTTCAACCGCCTGCAGAACGCCATCGACTCGGCACGGAGCGAGGGCATCGTCTACTTCCTGTTCGACGCCCCCTTCCTCGGCGGCGCCGACCTGCGCCGCGTGCCGCTCGCGAGCCGCCGCGCGGCGCTCGAGGAGGCGCTCGGCGGGCGCACCGGCGACCGCGTCCGCTTCAGCGCAGCCTTCGACGCGCCGCCGGCGCAGTTGCTCGAGGCGGCATGCAAGCTCGGGCTCGAGGGCGTAATGGTCAAGCGCGCCGACGCGCCCTACGTCGCCGCGCGTTCCGAGACATGGCTGAAGCTCAAGTGCCGGCAGCGGCAGGAGTTCGTCGTCATCGGCTTCACCGACCGCCGCGGCGCGGCCGACGAGGTCGGCGGCCTGCTGCTCGCCTACCACGAGGACGGCCGGCTGCGGTCCGCCGGGTCGGTCGGCACCGGCTGGAGCCACGCGACCGGGCGGGCGCTGCACGCGACGCTCGCCGCGCTCGAGGTCGAGCGGCCGGCCGTCGACGCGAGCACGGTGGCGCCGGGCCGCTGGTCCAAGCGGGTCGCGGGCACCGAGCGCTGGGTCCGGCCGCAGCTGGTCGTCGAGGTCGCGTTCACGGAATGGACGCCCGACGGCCATGTCCGCCATCCGACGTTCCAGGGCCTGCGCGCGGACAAGCCGGTCGGCGAGGTGACGCGCGAACGGGCCGAGCCGCCGTCGGGTGCGCCCGCCGCTGCGCGGACCAGCGTCAAGGTGACGAACCCCGACCGCGTCGTCGACCCGAGCACCGGCCTGCGCAAGGTCGAGCTCGTGCGCTACTACGAGAGCATCGCCGACTGGATGCTGCCGCATCTCGCGGGCCGCCCGGTGTCGCTGGTGCGCGCACCGACCGGCATCGGCGGCGAGCTGTTCTTCCAGAAGCACCCGGAGACGAAGATGCCGGGCCTGACTGAACTCGACCCGGCGCTGTGGCCCGGTCATGCGGCGCTGCTGGGCATCGACAGCGCCGAGGCGCTCGTCGCCGCCGCGCAGATGAACACCGTCGAGTTCCACACCTGGAATTCGACCGCCGAGCGCATCGGGCAGCCCGACCGCGTCGTCTTCGACCTCGATCCCGGCGAGGGCGTGAGCTGGTCGCACCTGCAGGAAGCGGCCGTGCTGACGCGCGCGATGCTGAACGACCTCGGCCTCCAAAGCTGGCTCAAGACCTCGGGCGGCAAGGGCCTGCACGTCGTCGTGCCGCTGGCGGCGCGGTTCGATTTCGAGACGGTCAAGGGCTTCTCGCAGGCCGTGGTGCAGCACATGGCGCGGGTGATCCCGCAGCGCTTCGTCGCGAAGAGCGGCGGCGGCAACCGGATCGGGAAGATCTTCATCGACTACCTGCGCAACGGCCACGGGCAGACGACCGCCGCGGCGTTCTCGGCGCGCTCGCGGCCGGGGCTGGGTGTGTCGATGCCGGTGTCGTGGGAGCAGCTCGCGTCGCTCAAGGGCGGCGCGCAGTGGACGATCGTGACGGCGCGCGAGTTCCTCTCGTTCCGGCAGGACGATCCCTGGGCCGGCTACTGGACGTCGGCGCAGACGTTGACGCCGGCGATGAAGACGCTCGGCTACACGGCGCCGACGGCCTCGACCGCACCCCGCCGGCGCGGCCGCTGAGCCTCGGCCTGTCAATTGAGAGCCCGCGTACCTGCGGCGGCTGGCAGCGCGACGCGGTGCCGCGTTGCTTCGAGCGGCACGCTCGGTCGCCACGCCGCGTGGCGTGGAGCCTCAGCCGCCCGTGCCCGGCGCGAGCCTTCGGTACGCGCTGAAGTGCCGCAGCGCGCCCTGCGGATCGCCGTGCCGCTCGAGCAGCAGCGCGAGGTTGTAGTGCGCGTCGGCGAATGCCGCGTCGAGCGCGAGCACGCGGCCGTACGCCGCCACGGCCTCGGCGTCGCGGCCGAGGTCCTCGAGCGCGATCGCATGGTTGAAGTGGACGAGCGGCTCGTCGCCGACCCGCGCCACCGCGCGTTCGTAGAGCGCCACCGCCTCGTCGCCGCGGCCCGTCTCGGACAGGATGGCGCCGAGGTTGAGCACCGGCCACGCGCGCGCCGGGTCGTGCTCGATCGCCTTGCGGTACGCCGCTTCCGCCCCGGCCGCGTCGCTCGCCTCGAGCGCCTGGCCGTGCGCGAACCAGTCGACGTCGGCCTGCGGCGGCGTGGTGGTGGTGGCGGCGGACAGGATCGACACCGCGCCGCCGACTTCCGAGACCTCGAAGTCCATCAGCAGCTGGCCGGAGTCGGCCTGCCACTGCCCCGACCGGTCGCGGACGGCGACGTCGGCGCCGACCGCGGTGATGCGAAGACCGGTGAGCGGCAGCTCGGCCGGCAGGTCGGCCTTGAGCCTGGCGAGCGAGCGCAGGATCTTGCGCGGCGGAATGCGCGCCTGCTGCAGCGCGAACGCCGTGCGCAGCACGAGCAGGTCCTGGAACGAGAAGCGATGCTCGTTGCGCGGGCCGCGGACGGGCGCGACGAAGCCGGCCGCGATCAGCCCCGAGATCGTCGTCCGGGAGAGCCCCAGCAGTTCCTGCACGCGCTTCGACGTGAACGTCGTCGCGCCGAGCGAGGTCTCGGTCACTTCCTGGCGCGGGCCCGGGTCGGTGCGGCGACCGGCGCCGGTTCAGCAGCGGCGGGTGCGCGCTTGACGCCCTTGCGGACCTTCGGCTCGGCGAGCGCAGTGACGTTGGACGGCACCGGCTTCGCCGGCAGCTCCGCCGGCACGGCCGCCGCCTTCTTGCCGAGGCTCGCCTGCAGCGCGGCCATCAGGTCGATGACCTGGCCGCCGGCGGGCGCGTCCTCGGCATGCACCGAGGCGACGACCTCCTGGCCGGCGATCTTGCGGTCGATCGCCTCGAGCACGCGCTGCTTCTCCTCGTCCTTGAAGCGCGTCGGGTCGTAGGCGTCCTCGGCGATCTGGTCGATCAACTGCAGCGCGAGCTGGAGCTCGGCCGGCGTGACCGGCACCTGCTCGATGCCGAGTTCGTCGAACGAGCGGACCTCCTCGGCGTAGAGCAGTTGCTGGAGCACCAGGCCATCGGCGGTCGCGCGGACCTGCACGACGTACTGCTTCGCCTTCCACGCCCACTTCGCGAGCGCCGACTTGCCGCTCGCGCGCATCGCTTCCATCAGCAGCGCGTACGGCTTGCCGCCGCGCTTGTCGGGTGCGAGCAGATAGGCCTTGTCGTAGTAGCGCGGGTCGACCGACTTCTCGGGCACGAACGCGACGATCTCGACGACGTGGCTGCTGCCTTCCTCGAGGCGCTTCAGCTCGTCGGCGCTGAAGAGCACGAAGCGGTCCTTCTCGACCTCGTAGCCCTTGACCATGTCGGCGCGGGCGACGACCGACTGGTCCTTCTCGGAGACGTATTGCTGCTTGAGCCGCGAGCCGTCCCTGGCGAGCAGGTTGAACCTGACGCTCGACGCGCTCTCGGTCGCCGAATAGAGCCGCACGGGGATCGAGACGAGGCCGAAGCTCAAGGTCAGCGTGGCGATGGAACGTGCGGCCATGGAGGCTCCGGTCGAGGCGCGGGACGCGATGGTACGGGGCGCAGGCGGCGCTGTCACTGCGGCGTCGGGCGTTGTCGTGCGTCGGCCCGACGCTGTACGCTCGCCGCGTGACCGCATCGCCCGCCTCGCTCGACCGGCCGCTTCGCGTCGTGCTCGACGGCACGGCCTCGGTCGCGGCCTTGCTGCGCTCGCCGGTCGACGCCGTCGCCTGTCACGTGCTCGCCCACGGCGCGGGCGCCGGCATGACGCACCGGTTCCTGCAGGCGGTCGCCGACGGCCTCGCCGCGCGCCGCATCGCGACGCTGCGCTACCAGTTCCCGGCGATGGACCGCGGCGCGAAGCGCCCGGACAGTCCGGCCGTCGCCCATGCGACGGTCCGCGCCGCGTGCCGTGCCGCGCGCGACGCGACCGGGCTGCCGCTGGTCGCGGGTGGCAAGTCGTTCGGCGGGCGGATGACCTCGCAGGCCGAAGCGCTCGAGCACCTGCCCGGCGTCGTGGGGCTGGCGTTCCTCGGCTTCCCGCTGCATCCGCCCGGCAAGCCGTCGAGCGAACGTGCCGCGCATCTCGCGCAGGTCGGAGTGCCGATGCTCTTCGTCCAGGGAACGCGCGACAAGCTCGCCGACTTCGCGCGCATCGAAGCCGTCGTCGCGCGGCTCGGCGCCGCCGCCACGCTGCTGTCGATCGCGCATGCGGACCATGGCTTCGACGTGCTGGTGCGCTCGGGCCGCACCGCCGCCGACGTGCTCGCCGAGGTGCTCGACGGGATGGCCGCGTGGACCGTCGCGGCGGTGACGACGGCGCCCGGCGCGCCCGGCGCGGTGCCGCGATCCTGACGTGCATCCGACGACGCCCGACGGCCGCTACTTCGTCGTGAGGGGTCGGCTCTGGCGACGCTCGAATCCGGCGCTGGCGGACGACGTCCGCGAGGCGCTCGTGCGCCGGCTGATGGCCGCGCGGCAGGCGCTGCGCGGCCGGCGATCCGTGGAGGAGCGTGCGGCCGCACGCCGCGTCGTCGAGGATGCCAAGGTCGCGCTCGGCGAGCGCGGCCCGGTGTGGTGGACCGACGGCGCGCCCGACTACAACCGGCGCATGGCGAGGACGACGCCGTACGCCGACTGGTTCGCTGCGCTCGACCCCGGCCCGGAAGAGTCCGCGATCGCAAGCGCCGCGACGCGCTGAACCGGCCGCCCTGCGCGCCGCTGCGGCCGCGACGCGATCACGCCGCCAGCCCGACCGCCTGCAACGCCCGCCGCCAGACCGCCGGCTGGGTCAGGGCGATGAACGCCACCCCCGCGATGGCGCCGCCGAGATGGCCGTCGTGGTTGACGCCGCCGAGCCGCTGCCGGCTCGCGTAGACGCTGAACGCAAGATAGCCGGCGGCGAAGAGCGGCGCGGGGATCGGCACCGGGATCGGCAGCAGATAGATCGACTGCGACGGCGCGACCACGATCGACGCGAACACGACCGCGAGGATCGCGCCGGACGCGCCGAGCGTCGCGTAGCCCGGGTCGTGCCGATGCCGGATCCAGGTCAGCAGGTCGCTCGCGACGAGCCCGACGGCATACAGCTGCAGGAACGCGCCGGTGCCGATCGCCCGCTCGAGCCCCGGGCCGAACGCCCACAGGCTGAACGCGTTGAACGCCAGGTGCGCCAGGTCGGCATGCAGGAAGGCGTTCGTCAGCACGGTCGCGTGTTCGCCGCGTCGAAGCCACCAGTAGGGCCGGAACACGCCGCGCGCGATCCACCCCGGCGCTGCCAGCAGCGTGACCGCGCTGATCGCGAGGATCGCCACGAGGAGGAGCGTGGCTGCGGGGCTCGCCGCGAGGGCCGAGATGGACGTCATCCCGGCGCACGGACGCAGCGCTCGCTGCCGGGCGCCGCTGTGCCGCTGTCCGCTCCTTTCCGCCGCGACAGGCGAGCGCGCTCCGCCGGCAGGCGCCGCTGCGGCGCAGCCGATCCGGCAACACGCGCACGCGCCGTGGCGCCGCAGGTGAGGACAACCGTGCCCGCCCGTTCCGTCTCGATCTCTCGGCAGGACGCCGCCATGCACACGACCCTCACTCCGTACCTCGCCTTTCCCGACACCACCCGCGACGCCTTCGAGCTCTACGCCGCGGCGCTCGGCGCCGAGATCCGGAGGATGATGACCTTCGCCGACATGCCGGCGCCGCCCGCATCGCCGGCATCGCCGGCATCGCCGACGGCACCGGCGGACGATGGCAGGGGCGTCGCGCCGAGCGGCGACGGCGTGATGCACGCGCGGCTCGTGCTGCCGGGCGGCGCGATGCCCTTCGCCGGCGACGCGCCGCCTGGGCTGCCGTACGAGGGCATCAAGGGCAACATGCTCTCGCGCTGCAGTATGCGTCGACCGCGCTGCCGAGGCCGGCCGACGCCGTATCGGCGGATGCGACGGGCACGTCCGTTGCCGTGACGCTGCCCAACCGCCCTGCACCGTCGCCATGCCCGCTACCTCCCTCGACCTCGACGCCGCGAAGACGCGCCTGCTCGAACGCCGCGACGCACTGCGCGCGCAGATCGGTGACGTCGATGCCGAACTCGCCGATCGACCGGGCGATCAGGTCGAGGACAACGGCGAAGTCGCCGAGCAGCGGACGCGCCACGCGGTGCGCCATGGCGAGAGCGACCGCGACGTTGCAGAACTGCGCGACGTCGACGAGGCGCTGACGCTGCTCGACCTCGGCGTCTACGGCACCTGCATCGACTGCGGCCTCGACATCGCGCCGGCGCGACTGCAGGCGCTGCCCTCGGCGCTTCGTTGCATCGCCTGCCAGGAGATCTTCGACCGGTCGCACGAGACGCGCGCCCGGGCGGCGCCTCCTTGAGCGAACGGGCCGCGCCCGGGGTCGGACCTTACCGAGCAAGCCGGTGCCGGGAGGGATCGTCGTGTGGCGCGACGGGCCATCGGCGCACTGGCGACCTTGGTGACGGGCCGTCGCCGCATCGGCGCCCGCCGACGGCGGACAATCGCGGCTTCCAGGTCCGGCGACCGACCCGACGGTCGGCGCGACCATGGGTCGTTCGTTCTCCGAACGCCAACCGGAGTCGCTTCCATGTACATCCCGCCGCACTTCGCCGTCACCGATCCCGCCGAGCTGCACCGGATCCTGCGCGCCCATCCGCTCGGCGCCCTCGTACTCTCGCACCCGGACGGCCTCGACGCCGACCACCTGCCGTTCGAGTTCGACCCGTCGCGCGGACCGCTCGGCACGCTGTCCGGACACATCGCCCGCGCCAACCCGCTCTGGCGGCGCTGCGGGTCGGGCTGCGACGCGCTCGTCGTGTTCCGCGGCGCCGAGGCCTACATCTCGCCCAACTGGTACCCCAGCAAGCACGAGGCGCATCGCCAGGTTCCGACGTGGAACTACGAGGTCGTCCACGCGCACGGCCGGCTCGAGGTGCTTGACGACGCGCGCTTCGTGCGCGGACTGCTCGCCCGGTTGACGCGGCAGCACGAGGCCGGCGAACCGGTGCCTTGGAAGATGGGCGACTCCGCTGCCGACTTCATCGACGGGCTGCTCGCACAGGTCGTCGGCATCGAGCTCACGGTCACCGCGCTGGTCGGCAAGTCGAAGCTGAGCCAGAACAAGGCGTCGCGCGATCGGCTCGGCGCGGCCGATGCGCTCGCGGCGCGCGGCAGCGACGACCTGGCGGAGGTCATGCGCGGCGCGCAGTGAGCGCGGGCGTGCATGGCGAGCGGGCGTCTCGCGCCGACGCCGCTGCGTCGCTGCTCAAGAGCGCCGGGCGTACGGCAACAGGATCCTCGCCGCCTCGATCCGCAGCGCCAGCGGTGCGGTCGCGTCGTTCATGACGGCGGCGAGGAAGCCGGCGGGGTCGGCGTCGCCCGAGCCGTCGCCGGCCGCGAGCGCAGCCGATGCGGCGAACGTGCCGGGTGGCACCGGCACGGCGGTCGGCGCCGGCGCTGCCGGCAACGCGTCGTCACGCGGACCGAGCGACTGCAGCGCCGCCGCGACGGCGCCCTGCCCCATCGGCTCCAGCGCCCGCAGGATCGACGCCTGGCCTTCGTCGTTCGGCGGCAGATCGAGCCAGGGCGTTTCGCCGAAGATCGAAGCCAGGTCGTGCGTGACGAACGCGGACCAGCGCTGCGGGCCGATCTCGACGCACGGCGCCGGCGGCAGCGCGGCGGCGTCGGCGAGGGCGCGCAGCAGCGAGGGCGCGACGCCCGCCAGATAGCGAGCGGCCAGCGCCTGCAGAAAGCCCGCGGCGGCCACCGGCGACACCGGCACCGCGAACGAGAACCACAGATGTAGTGCGTCGCTGCCCGACACCGCGATCGCGGGCGCCGGCAAGCCGAGGTCCGACTGGACGCCGCGCCAGACCTGCGAGAGCGCGTCCCAGCCTGCCGGAAGCTGCGCCGCCAGCACCGCGACGCGGATGTCGGCCGGCCGATCGTCGACGCCGGAGGCGGCAGCGGCCGGCGCCAGGCCATAGAGGCGATCCAGCTGAGCGCGCAATCGATCCATGCCTGCATGCTAGGCGCTCGGCGGTCATGCCGGCCGGCGCCGAGCCGAGGCGTCGCTACCTGAGCTGCACCTTGATGCCGTCGGGCAGCACGGTGATGTCGCCGATCTCGTAGGTCTTGTGACCGAAGCTCAGCTCCTCGGCCGTGAAGCTGCGCAGCACCTGTCCCTGCAGCAGTTCCTGCGCGATCAGGCCGCCGATCTGCCGCAGCCGCTCGGCGGCCTCGCCGCGCACACCCGCGAGCGACAGCCGCTCGGCGCGCGGCTGCTCGAGCCGCAGCGCGCGTGTCGCCGCATCGAAGCGCAACGCGCTGCTGAGCGCCACGGTGCCGTCGACCGCGGCGGGCAGGAACGGGCTCGCGATCGCCAGCCGCGCGGTGACCGCCGCCCGGTTGGCCGCAGCGTCGAGGCCGAGCTGCGGCTCGCTCAGCGTGACGCGGACGAGTTCGGCATAGCGCTGCGAGCGCGGGAACTGGCGCGCGATCATCGCCTGCAGCTCCTGCTGGCTCGCCGTGTATTCGCCGTTCCAGACGTTGAGGCCGGCGAGGGCACGCAACGGCCAGGCGGACGCCATGGTGGCGACGAGCAGGGCGCGGCGGGTCGAGTTCGGCATGGGCGGTCGATGGGTCGAGCCGCATTCTGCGCCGACCGTCGGTGCGTGCGGACCGTGCGCCGGCGTCGCCGAACCGTCGCTGCATCCGCGCCCCTCGCATGGCCGCGACATCCACGGCGGATTCAAGACCATCGAGCCGGTCGCGGCACAGGCCGGCATCGCGTTCGGTTTCGCCAACGCGCGACGCACGTCCTCGGCGCCCGGCGACGCCTCCGGCAAGTGCAGTGCAACCCGCTGTCGAACGCGGTGCAGCTCGGTGCATGCGGCGACAAGGTGCGCGCTGGGCGGCTACACACCGGACGAGCGACGTCCGTCACCGATCGCCACACTTCGACGCACATCCAGACGATTTGCTACCCGCCCTGCACGCAGCCGGACAAAAGCTCGCCAGCGACGCGAGGACGTGGCGAATCGCTAAGCTCCGCGGACCGTGCGGGCGGCCGCAGGGCGTCGTCTCGGCGCCACGCGTCGCCCGGATCCACAACGCTTTCTCAGCCTCGGAGCCCCACCATGAGCTACGTCGACGGATTCGTCATTCCCGTCCCGGACGATCGCAAGGACGAGTACCGCACCCAGGCAGCCACGGCCTGGCAGATGTTCAAGGAGTTCGGCGCGACCCGCCAGGTCGAGTGCTGGGGCGACGATGTCCCCGATGGCAAGTTGACCGACTTCCGCCTCGCCGTGAAGGCCGGACCCGGCGAGACGGTCGTCTTCTCGTGGATCGAGTACCCGTCGAAGGCCGTGCGCGACGACGTGATGGCGAAGATGATGGCCGACCCGCGCATGAAGGCGCTCGGAGAAAACATGCCGTTCGACGGCAAGCGCATGATCTTCGGCGGCTTCGAGACGATGCTGGACGAAAGGCGCTGACGGCGCGGCCTGGCGGCTCGTCGTGAAACGCCCACGCGGCGCGCCGCTGCCACGATGCACTCGTCGAGCCGGCGGGCGCCGCGGCGCCACGGCGCGCGCCGACAGTGAGGTCCGATCCAGGCGTCGGCCGCGGTGCGAGCCCGTTCGACATCGAGGCCGGCGAGCGGGGCGCCGTCCCAGGTCGTGTGGCCGGCCGGCGCGGGCGCGGACCCCAACGTCCGCAGGTCGGCGCCGAAACGCCGCGTCGATCGCGGCGCGGGGCGCAGCCAATGCGGACCGGGCGCCCTCACGCCGTTCGACCCGCCCGCAGCCGCCCGCCGCGCCGGCCCGGAACCGGCCGCGACGCGGCGGCGCCACCCGAGCTGGCGCGTGAAGCGGAGCCGAACCGTCGTGTCCGCCCCCCGCACCGCCGACGCGCCCGCCGACGCGCGGCGGCCGCACGGCTCGGCGCTCGAGGTGTTCCTGGTGTTCCTGAAACTCGGGCTGACATCGTTCGGCGGCCCGGTCGCGCATCTCGGCTACTTCCACGACGAATTCGTGCGCCGCCGGGCCTGGCTCGACGACGCCGACTACGCCGACCTCGTCGCGCTGTGCCAGTTCCTGCCGGGGCCGGCGAGCAGCCAGGTCGGCATGGCGCTCGGGCTCGGACGCGCCGGATGGCCCGGGGCGATGTGCGCGTGGCTCGGCTTCACCCTGCCGTCGGCGGTCGCGCTCATCGCCTTCGCGCTGGCAGTCGACCGCTGGGCCGGATGGGCGCAGTCGGGCGTCGTCCACGGCCTGCAGGTCGTCGCCGTCGCGATCGTCGCGCAGGCGGTGTGGGGCATGAGCCGCTCACTCTGCCCAGACCGCGGGCGGGCGGCCATCGCCGTCGTCGCCGCGCTGCTGGTGCTGGCGCTGCCGTCGGCATCCGGCCAGATCGGCGCGATCGTCGCCGGCGCCCTCGCGGGCCGTTGGGCCGTGCCCGCGGGACCGCTGCCGGCGGCCGCGGCGCACCACCAGCCGCCGGTGCGCCCGCGCACCGGCGCCGCGCTGCTGCTCGCATTCGCAGCGCTGCTCGTCGTGTCGCCGATCGTTGCGACCGCGGTCGGCTCGCCGGCGCTCGCCGTGCTGGCGTCGTTCTACCGATCGGGCGCGCTCGTCTTCGGCGGCGGGCACGTCGTGTTGCCCCTTCTCGAGGCGAGCGTCGTGCCGGAGGGCCTGGTCGCCCGCGACGTGTTCCTCGCCGGCTACGGCGCTGCGCAAGCCGTGCCGGGGCCCTTGTTCAGCTTCGCCGCCTACCTCGGCGCGGCGATGCGCGGCCCGCTCGGCGGCTGGACCGGCGGTCTCGCGGCGCTCGCCGCGATCTTCCTGCCGGCGTTCCTGCTCGTCGCCGGTGCGCTGCCGTTCTGGGAGCGGCTGCGCCGAGGCGAAGCGACGCGACGCGCGGTGGCCGGCGTCAACGCCGCGGTCGTCGGCGTGCTGGGCGCGGCGCTCTACGACCCGGTGTGGACGAGCGCGATCCGCTCGCGCACCGATGCCGGCCTCGCGTTGGCGGCCTACGGCTTGCTCGTCGTCGGCCGGCAGTCCCCTGTCCGCGTCGTCGTCTTCGCCGCGGCGGCAGGTGCGTTGCTCGCGGGGTGACCTCGAGCGTCCGGAGGATTCGGCCGCATCGTCGGCGGGCGGCTCGACCCGGCAAGGAGCGCGCGGTCCGGTGCCGAACGTCGGCTTCTCCTACCGACGCCGAAGCACGGCCGAGCACACTCGATGGCCAACCACTGGACCATCGACATGACCGATCCGCGCAACATCGCCCACGACAAGAAGGTGCAGCAGGAAAAGAAGCACCGCTCCGAAGAGATCGCACCCGGCGCCGACGAGACGCCGCAGCCGGGCAAGAAGCCGCACATGGAGCACCATGCGTCGGAGATCGAGAAGACGCCGGCCGAAGCGGCGCCCGTGCCGACGGGAGAGAAGCCGCTCTGAGCGCGTCGGTCGCGCGGCCACGCAGCACGCGACCGGTCGGGCACCCTGCCGATGGCGCGGCGTGCGCGACAGCCCCGTCAGGTCGTCGGACGCTTGAAGGTTTCGAGCACCGCCTCGCCCTTGAACGGCTCGACGATCCAGCCCCGCACGCCAGCCGCCTTGCCGCGCTCCTTCTGCAGCTCGTTGCGGACGATGGACACGCCATCACGCCCAGGAAGCCGAGGTTCGTCGCACCCGGCGCCAGACCCGACATCAGGCTGGCGCGCGCGCCGCTGATGGGGATGACGGCGAGAGTGGTCAGGAAGTTGTCTTTGCGCTGAGGACGATGCGCGACCCCGTCGCATCGACCGAACAGTCGGTCGTCGACGGTACCGTCGAGGCCGTGGTCACCCGACCAGGGCGGATCACGAGTTCGTCCAGACCTTCGAGCGGCCGACCCTGCCGGGTCGGTCGCGCACGGGCCGCATCAACACTGGCACTCCTCTTGCAGCATTCGGCACGACGCCGGCCCGCGTCCGAATTCCAGGAGTCTTCTTGCGCGTGCTCGTGATCTACGCCCACCCGGTCGAAACCAGTTTCAACGCGGCGCTGCACCGCACCGTCGTCGACGCGCTCCGCGCCGCCGGCCACGAGGTCGACGACTGCGATCTCTACGCCGAGGACTTCAACCCGGTGCTCTCGCGCGCCGAGCGCCTGGGCTACCACGACGTGCCGGGCAACCTCGTGCCGATCCAGCGCTATGTCGACCGCCTGCAGCGCGCCGAGGCGCTCGTCTTCTGCTTCCCGACCTGGTGCTTCGGCCTGCCGGCGATCCTGAAGGGCTTCTTCGACCGCGTCTTCGTTCCGGGCGTCGCCTTCGACATCAGCGACCCGGCGAACGTCCGGCCGGCGATGACGCACATCCGGCGCATCTCGGCCGTCGTCACCTACGGCCGACCGCGCTGGACCGCGCTGCTGATGAGCGACCCGCCGCGCAAGGTCGTCACCCGCTACCTGCGGCTGCTGACCGGCGGCCGGGCACGGGTCGACTACCATGCCTGCTACCACATGAACGTCGCGACCCCGCCCCGGCTCGAGCGCTTCAAGGCGCGGGTCGCGCAGGCGATGACGCGCCTCGCCTGATGACGATGCCCCCTCCCGCTGCCGCCGGCCTCGGACGCGCCCGCCTGCCGCGCTGGTGCCTGCCGGCCGACTGGCCCGTGGCCGACGGCCAGCCCCTGCCCGCCGACGTGGACTGGGACGCCGGCCGCGTCACCGCCGTGCGGCCGAGCGGCGCACCGCAGCCGCACCGCACCGATCTTCGCGGCGCGCCCGTGCTGCCGGCACTCGTCGATGCCCACACCCACCTCGACAAGACCTTCACGCTGTCGCGGCTCGGCCATGTCGAGCCCGGCCTGCTCGGCGCCATCGACGCGATGATGGACGACCGCCAGCGCTGGACCGCAGACGACGTGCGCCGCCGCGCCGGCCGCGCGCTCGGCTGGGCGTTCGACGCGGGCGTGACGCGTCTGCGCACCCACGTCGACTGGTGGGAGGCCGAACCGATGCCGCTCGCGTGGAACGTGCTGCGCGAACTCGCCGAGGAGTGGACCGGACGCATCGCCGTCGAGCGCGTGAGCCTGATGCCGCTGACGCTCTTCGGCGACCGTGACCGCGCCGAGGCGCTCGCACGCGGCATCGCGCGCTCCGGCCCGGGGGCGCTGATGGGCGGCTTCATCCATTCGACGAAGTGGGATCCGGCCGCACTGCGCCATCTGCTCGAGGCCGCGCGCTCGCACGACCTCGATGTCGACCTGCACGTCGACGAAGAGCTCGAGCCCGCAGCCTGCGGCCTTGCAGAGATCGCCCGGCTGCTCGCCGAGCTCCGCTTCGAGGGCCGCGTCGTGTGCGGCCACACCTGCGCGCTCGCGGCGCAGGACGAGTCGGTGGCGCTCGCGACGCTCGACGCGGTCGCGAGGGTGCCGATCACGATGGTCTCGCTGCCGATCACCAACCTGCTGCTGCAGGATGCGCGCACCGGCCGCACGCCGCGGCAGCGCGGTCTGACGCTCGTCAAGGAAGCGCGCGAGCGCGGCATCCCGCTGCTCGTCGCGAGCGACAACGTCCAGGACCCGTTCTGCGCGGTCGGCAGCTACGACCCGCTCGAGGCACTGCACACCGGCGTGCTCGTCGCGCAATGGGCGCCGGCGTTCGACGTCGCATCGGAGACGATCTGCCGTGCGGACTGGCTGACGCGCTCCGCGACCGGCCCGTTCCGGCTCGTCGGCGCGCCGGCCGACTTCGTCGCCTTCCCCCGCGCCGATGTGGCCGGCTGGCCGTCGCGCGCGCAGACACGCACCGTCTGGCGCGCCGGCCAGCCGCTCGCGGAGGCGCCGCGATGACCGAGCCGTTGCCGGACGCCGGCATCGCCCAGCCGCTCGCACGCTACGCAGCATGGCGCCGCCGCGGCGGTTTCCTGTTCCTCTCGGGCGTGATCGCCGTCGACCCGCAGGCCGGCCGCATCGTCCGCGGCTACGCCGACATCCCGGCGCAGGCCGCCGACCGCCTTGGCCGCACCGGCGAATTCTCGACCGACGTCAAGGAAGGCCCGATCCTTGCACAGAGCTGGTACGTGCTCGACCGCATCCGCCAGACCGTCGAAGACGCGGGCGGGCAGATGGCCGACGTCTTCAAGCTGGTGCAGTATTTCCGCAACCTCGACCACTTTCCGCACTTCAGCCGGGTGCGCAGGATGTTCTTCCACGGCGAGCCGCCGGTCTCGACCGTCGTCGAGGTCAGCGCGATGCTGCCCACCGCCGACATCCTGATCGAGGTCGAAGCGACCGCCTGGCTCGGCGGCTGACACACGAGGAGTCCCGACCATGCTGCATGGATACAACCCGCCGTCGCGCTTCCTGCCGTACCTCAGCTGGACCGAGGTGGCGGCGCTGCCCGACATCGAGAACACCGTCGTCGTGCTGCCCACCGGCGCCACCGAGCAGCACGGACCGCACCTGCCGTGCTTCGTCGACACCATCATCAGCGCCGGCGTCATCGGCCACGCGCTCGGCAGGCTGCCGCCCGAGGTGCCGGCGTTCGCGATGGCGCCGATCACCTACGGCAAGTCGGAGGAGCATCTGCACTTCCCCGGCACGATCACGCTGACCGGCGAGACGCTGCTCGCGACGATGATCGAGGTGGCCGAGTCGGTGTATCGCGCCGGCTTTCGCAAGCTCCTGATCGTCAACGGCCACGGCGGCCAGCCGCAGGTGATGGAGATCATGGCGCGCGAGATGCGCCTGCGCCACGGCGACTACATCGTCGTGCCGCACAGCACCTGGCGGCTGCCCAACGTGGCAGGGCGCTACATGGCCGACAAGGAAAAGAAGCTCGCGATGCACGCCGGCCACGGCGAGACCGCGATCATGCTGGCGCTCGCGCCCGACACCGTCCACATGGATCGCGCGGTCGCCAACTACCCGCCCGAGTTCCCGTCGAAGCTGCTGTCGCCCGACGGTCGCCCGGCTTGCGCCTGGACGGCGCGCGACTTCGGCCCGAGCGGCGTCATCGGCGACCCGCTCCCCGCCACGCGCGAGCAGGGCGAGGCGATCCTCGAATCGCTCGCGACGAGCTGGGCGCAGGCGATCACCGAGCTGCACCAGCTGCGCTGGGCGGCGCGCGACGAAGCCACCTGGGGCCGCGCGCAGCACACCGGCCACGTCGAGCGCTCGCTGGACTGACACCTTCCGATTTCCCACCCACGCCGAGACGCCGCCATGAATTTCACGCCCTTCGTCCGCTCCGTCGTCGCCCGCCGCCTGCTCGGCGCCGGCCTGCTCGGCCTCGCTGCCACCGGCGCCGCACGGGCCGACGAAAAGTTCGTCTACGTCACCAACTGGTTCGCCGAGGCCGAGCACGGCGGCTTCTACCAGGCGGTCGCGCAGGGCTTCTACAAGAAGGCGGGCCTCGACGTCACGATCAAGATGGGCGGGCCGCAGGTCAACATCTTCCAACTGATGGCCGCCGGCCAGGCCGACTGCGTGATGGGCTCGTCGGACCTGCAGATCATGCAGACGCGCGAGAACGGCCTGCCGATCGTGACCGTCGCCGCGATCATGCAGAAGGACCCGCAGGTGCTGATCGCGCACGAGGACGTGAAGACATTCGAGCAGTTGAAGGGCAAGACCATCCTCATCGCGGCGAGCGCCAACCAGGGCTACTGGCCGTGGGTGAAGCAGAAATTCGGCCTGACGGATTCGCAGACCCGGCCGTACACCTTCAATATCCAGCCCTTCGTCGCCGACAAGAACACCGTCCAGCAGGGCTACATCACCTCCGAGCCCTATGCGATCGAGAAGGCGGGCGTCAAGGCGAACACGCTCATGTTCAGCGACTACGGCTACCCGGCCTATGCGACGACGGTCTCGTGCATGGAGAAGACGTTGAAGGAGCGCAAGGCGGCCGTCGCCGCGTTCGTGAAGGCGAGCGCCGAAGGCTGGAAGAGCTATCTGAAGGACCCCGCGCCCGGCAACGCGCTCATCAAGAAGGACAACCCCGAGATGACCGACGACCAGCTCGCCTTCAGCGTCAAGAAGCTGAACGACACCGGCATGATCGCCGGCGGCGACGCCGCCAAGTACGGCATCGGGATCATGACCGACGCCCGCTCGAAGGCGAGCTACGACTTCTTGGTTTCGGCCAAGCTGCTCGACCCGGCCAAGGTCGAGCTCGCGAAGACGTACACGACCGAGTTCGTCAAGGACATCAAGGTCTTGCCGTGACCACGACACCCGCCTTCGCGGCGTCGATGCCGACCCACGACGACGCGACCGGCGCGCCGGCGGTCGAGGTGCTGTCGGCGGGCAAGACGTATCCCAACGGCACGCATGCGCTGCAGCCGGTCGACCTGCGCGTGGCCGAGGGCGAGTTCGTGACGCTGCTCGGCCCGTCGGGCTGCGGCAAGAGCACGCTGCTGAAGATGATCGCGGGCCTGCTCGCGCCGAGCGACGGCCGGCTGCTGCTGTGGCGCAAGCCCGTGTCGCTCGGCGAAGCCGCGGCGCGGCGCCTCGCCTTCGTGTTCCAGTCGCCGACGTTGATGCCGTGGGCGAGCGTCGAGGCCAACGTCCGGCTGCCGCTCGATCTCGCGGGCGTGCCGAAGGGTGATACCGCCGGCCGCGTCGCCGACGCGTTGCGACTCGTCGGCCTGACGAAGTTCGCGCGCGAACTGCCGCGGTCGCTGTCGGGCGGCATGCAGATGCGCGTGTCCATCGCCCGCGCGCTCGTCACCGAGCCGAAGCTGCTGCTGATGGACGAGCCCTTCGGTGCGCTCGACGAGATCACCCGCCACCGGCTCGACGCCGAACTGCTCGAGCTCTGGTCGGCGAAGCGGCTGACGGTCGTCTTCGTCACCCATTCGATCCACGAAGCGGTGTTCCTCTCGACCCGTGTGGTGATGATGGCCGCCCGCCCGGGCCGGGTGATCGAGGACCTGCGCATCGCCGAGCCGCACCCGCGCACGCCCGACTTCATGGTCTCTCCGCAGTTCAGCCACTACGCGAAGCGCCTGCAGGACAGCCTGCTGCACGCGAGCTCGCTCGAGGAGCGGCCAGCATGAACGCGCGGGCATCGTCGCTCGGAAACTCGGCGTCGGCCGCCGCGCCGGCGGCGCCCGCCGCGCTGTCCCCCCACGCCACGACCGCCGCGCCGCCGCGATCGCAGCCGCGCCCGCGTCCGCGTCCGCTGATGCAACAGCCGCGGGTGCAGCGCATCGTCTATCCGTCGGTCCTCGCGGTGGTGCTGATCGCCGCCTGGCAGACGCTCGTGACCGCGCTCGAGCTGCCGTCGTATCTCGTGCCGTCGCCGCTCCTGATGACGAAGACGCTCGTGACCGACTGGGCGGCGCTCGGCGCCGCGCTCGCGGTCACGCTCAAGATCACGCTGATCGCCTTCGTCGCGGCGATCGTCGTCGGCGTGTTGATCTCGTTCGTCTTCGTGCAGAGCCGCCTGCTCGAGATGGCGCTGTTTCCCTACGCGGTGCTGCTGCAGGTCACGCCGATCGTCGCCGTCGCGCCGCTCATCATCATCTGGGTCAAGGATCCGACCGCGTCGATGGTGATCTGCGCCGCGCTCGTCGCGCTGTTCCCGATCATCGCCAACACGACGCTCGGCCTGCGCAGCATCGATCCCGACCTGCAGAGCTATTTCCGCATGAACCGCGCGACGCGCTGGCAGACGCTCGTCCGACTGCGCATCCCGAGCGCGCTGCCCTACTTCTTCGGCGGCCTGCGCATCTCGAGCGGCCTGGCGCTGATCGGCGCGGTCGTCGCAGAGTTCGTCGCCGGCACGGGCGGCACCGGTGCCGGGCTCGCGTACCAGATCCTGCAGGCAGGCTTCCGGCTCAACATTCCGCGCATGTTCGCGGCGCTGCTGCTGATCTCGCTGACCGGCGTCGCGCTCTTCGCCGCGATGGCGTGGTTGAGCCGCTGGGCGCTCGGGTCTTGGCACGCGAGCGAGATCTCGAATGACTGAGTGCGGCCACCTCCGCCACATGCCCGCCGTTGCCCCGAGCCTGTTCGCGAGCAAGGCGCCTCCCCACACTCTCCCGTCTCGAGCCACCGTCGACACCACAGGACAGCCCGTCCGCAGGCAAGGCGTGGCGCAGCGAATGCAGGTGCCGGCGCCGCCGAGGAGACTCGCGCCAGGGTCGCCCTGGCCGCTCGTGCCAGGGTCGCCCTGGCGGCTCGTGCCAGGGTCGCCGTGGCGGCTCGCGCCGGCATCGCCGTGGAGCCGCCTCGCGCCGGCGACGCTGCGACGCGTCGGCGCCTCCTCAGACTTCCGGCCGGACCGTTCGGCCGCCCGATGCGCCTTGTCGCCACTCTCCGCCCCATGACCGCCGACCTCGCCCTCCAGCTCCCCACTGCCCTGCCCGACATCGACTGGATCACCGACCCGCCTCGCGTGGCTCGGCTGTCGCAGGACTTCAACTGGTTCAGCCCGGTGCTCAAGCGCCAGCTCGCCGACAAGCGCGCGGACATCGCCGTGCGGCCGCGCACCGAGGACGAGATCCGCAGCGTCGTCGGCGCCTGTGCGCTGCACCGCATCCCGATCAGCTTGCGCGGCAGCGGCACCGGCAATTACGGCCAGCTCGTGCCGTTGCATGGCGGCGTGCTGCTCGACATGAGCGGCTACGCCGGCTTCGGCGGCGTGCAGGGCAGCGTCGGGCGGGCACAGGCCGGCATCCGCCTCGCCGACTTCGACCGCCAGGCCCGGCCGCATGGCGTCGAGCTGCGCTGGCTGCCGTCGACCTTTCGCAGCGCGACGCTCGGCGGCCTGTTCGGCGGCGGCTTCGGCGGCGCCGGCTCGATCAACTACGGCCCGATGGCGGCGGCCGGCAACGTGCTCGGCGTGCGCGCGATGACGGTCGAGCCCGAACCGCGCATCGTCGAGCTGCGCTCGCCCGAGGCGATGCTGATGCACCACGTCTACGGCTGCAACGGCATCGTCCTCGAGCTCGAGGTCGCGCTCGCGCCGGCGATCGACTGGAGCGAATGCATCGCGGTCTTCGAGAGCTTCGACGCCGGCCTCGAGTTCGCGAGTGCGTTCGCGAGCGCGCCGGGGCTGGTCAAGAAGGAGGTCTGCTTCTTCGACGCCGACACCGCCGCGCTGATGACCGGCCTCGCCGAGCACATCCCCGCCGGCCATGCCGCCGTGCTGGTGCTCGTCGCGCCGTCGTCGGAGGACGCCCTCGGCGCGATGGTCGGCCAGTTCGGAGGGCGCGTGAGCTACCGGCGCACCGCCGACGAGGTCGCGCGCAGCAACCGCACGCTGCTCGAGTACACATGGAACCACACGACGCTCGTCGCGCTCAAGTCCGACAAGACGCTCACCTACATCCAGAGCGGCTTCGACCCGCCGCGCCACGTCGAGCAGGTGAAGGCGCTCCAGCGCGCGCTCGGCGGCGAAGTGCTGATGCACCTCGAGTTCCTGCGGACCAAGGACGGCGCCTTCAATTGCAGCGGCTTGCAGCTGATCCGCTACCGTGACGATGCGCGGCTCGACGAGATCATGCAGATCCACCGCGACCACGGCGTCGCGATCAACAACCCGCACGTCTACGTCGTCGAGGACGGCAAGCAGGGCGCGCTCGACCCGGCCGTGATCGCGATGAAGCAGCGCTTCGATCCGCAGGGCTTGCTCAACCCCGGGAAGCTGCGCAGCTGGTCTGGGGAGGGCGCGGACCGCAGCGTGTCCAGGGCAAGCTGACCGTCCGCCCAGGCCCCGGCGTGGACGGCAGGATGGCAGCCGTCATCACCGTCGACACGCCGCGGCTGCAGCTGCGAACCCGGCGTGACGCCGACCGGGAGCTGGTCAACCCTGAGCGCGATCCTGCGGTGGTGGATTCTTTCCGACTCCGCAGAGCCGCCGACGGCGACGCGAGCATCGACGCCTGGATGTCGAATTCGCCGAACGCAGCCGGAGCCACCTTCCGCCGCCCACGTTCCTGACGAGGAGCGTCGACGGTCGCGCGGCATCGACGTTCGGCCTTTCGCCCGACTGCCACCGGCAGCGCGCGCGACCGCGACAGCCCGGCAGGGAGCTCCGTACCGCTTGCGCGGACCCGAGCCGGCCAGTGCGGACGTCACGGCTCAGCCCTCGGGTCGCACGCCGGCTGTCCGCAGGAAGCGCCTCGGGCCTTCCATCACACGACGCGCCGTGTCAGGAAATATTTGCGGAAATGGACTTGCCCATGCTGATGCGGCGTTCCACTGCGAAGCCGAGCGTCTTGTAGAACGCGGCGACGGCATCGTTGCCATCGGCGATCTGCAGGTTGATCTTGACGCAGCCGCGCGCCGTCAGAGCCGCTTCGGCGTGGCGGACCAGACGCGTGCCGAGCCCCTGGTGCCGGCAGGACGGGTGCACCGCGACGGAATAGAGCCAGCCACGGTGCCCGTCGTAGCCGGCGAGGACGGTCCCGACCGCCGTCGCATCGGTCACGGCGACGAAGAACAGACCGTCGTCGACAGCGCACTTGCGATCGATCGACAAGCCCGGCGCGTTGTGCGCTGCGTCGTACCTGAAGACCGTCTGCCAGAGAGCGATGATCTGGTCCCGGTGAAGAGCGTCCGCGTAGGTCACGACGGCGATGCGCTCGGCCCCGAGGCCATGCGACGCTTCGACGCTCATGCGGTGCGGCAGCTCACAGCCGGATCGGGACCGTCGCTCGTGCCGCTCGAAGACTGGCCGAGCGTGTCCAATCGCGGCGTCCGGGGCAACCGATGCTCGAGCCAGACCTCGTGGATCGGCAAGCAGGCGGTAGCCGACCGCGGACGTCTCGACAGTGCAGCGCCGTCCGGGGACCCCGCGAAGCCCGTCGCCACATCCGGGTCGGCCGGCTCATCGCGTCAACCCGGCAAGGTGCTCTGGAAGCTCGGGAGCGCCTGCGTCGCCTTCCACCAGTCGCCGAAGCCGTCGATGTCCTGAAACGCCGCCATGTCGGGCGTCATCGACACATAGCCGATGATCGGTGCGAGGTACAGATCGGCGAGACTCAGATCGCCGGCGACGAAACGCGAGCCGCTGCTGCGGTCCTGCAGCGCGAGCTCCAGCACCTTTCGGCCGTCCTCGACGCCTTTCGCGCGCAAGGCCTCGTTCTTGCCGCCGACGAACTCGGGAAAAAGATGGAACGCGGCCACGCCGCCGACGAGCGCGCCGTAGCCGTAGGAGTCGACGAGGCCGATCGTCATGTCCATCCTGGCCCGGGCCTGCGGCGTCGCCGGAACGAGCGACTTGCCCGGCAGCACGTCGTTGAGATAGCGCACGATCGCCGACGTCTCGAGCAAGCGCAGGCCGTCGTGCTCGACGACCGGCACCTTGCCGAACGGGTGGCGCGCGAGGTGCTCCGGCTGCTTGGGCTCACCGGCCAGCACATTGAGCGGAACCTGCTCGAAATCGGTGTACTGCTTTTCCGCGAGCAGCATCTTCACGGTCCGTACATACGTGGACCCGTTGAAGCCCCAAAGCGTCATCGTCGACATGGCAGACATCCTCCTCGTCATCGTCTCGGGTTTCCGCGAGCGCGATGCTGCGCCGCGGGCGTTTGGTCGAACGATGCTACCCCGGCGCCGGCCGAGGCGTGGCCGGGCGCCTCGCGGCGACGCGGCATTCCGGCGGCTACGATCCGGTGACGCTCCGCACGACCCGACCATGGACCAAACCCCTGCGACACCGATGTCATTGCCGCTCGCCCTGCCGGCGGTGCTGGTCCTGATGGGCGTGAGCGGCTGCGGCAAGACGACCGTCGCGGCCTCGCTCGCCGGCCGCCTCGGTTGGGCGCTCGAGGAAGGCGACGGCCTGCATCCGCAAGGCAACGTCGACAAGATGCGCGCTGGCCATCCGCTCGACGACACCGACCGCGCGCCCTGGCTCGAGACGATCGCCGATTGGTGCGAGGCGCGGCTCGCCACCGGCCAGAGTGGCCTCATCACCTGCTCGGCGCTGAAGCGCGCGTACCGCGACCGCATCCGCAGGCAACACGGCGGCGTCGTCTTCGTCTATCTCGCCGGCAGCCGCGAGACGATCGCGGCGCGGCTCGCCGGCCGCCATGGGCACTTCATGCCGCCGGCGCTGCTCGACAGCCAGTTCGCCGACCTCGAGCCGCCCGGTGCCGACGAACCCGCGGTCCGCGTCGACATCGGCCCACCGCCGGCGTGGATCGCACAGACGGTCGCCGACCGGCTCGGCCTGGAAGGCTCGGCTTGAACGGCGCGGCATGACGACGGGGGCGTCGCTTTCGATCGGCCTCGCCGCTCCGGTCGCCGCTCTGCCCAGCCTCGCCGTCGCGGCCGCGCCCGACGTGCTGCACCAGCCGTGGTCCGCGCACGACAGCCGCGTGCTCGTCGCCGCGCTCGTCGGCGGCGCGCGCTCTTCGTCGTGATCGTCGCGTTCAAGCTGCACGCTTCATCGCGCTCACGATCGGCGCAATCGTCGTCGGCGCGGGCTCCGGCCTGCCGCTCGACAAGGTGATCGGCTCGTACGAGACCGGCGCCGACGGCGTGCTCGGCAATGTCGGCGGTCGTCATTGCCGGCCCGCTGTTCAAGGAGTACTTTGGGCTGACTGCCGGCGAGACGATCAAGACCTGGTCGGCGATGGAGACGGTGATCGCCGTGGCGCGGCCCGTGGCGACACCTCTGCTGTCGCAGGTGCCTTCTCGAGCGGCGTCGTGGCCGTGCGGTCAGGGCAACGTCACGGTCACGCGGAGGAAGTCCGCCCGGATGCGCGTCGTGTCCACGCTGCCGCTCTGGTTCTGCGCCACGAACAGGGCTTCGAGTTCGCGCTGCAACTCGCCGTCGCGGCCGTCTTTCGCCGCGGCGTCGAAGGCGTTCATGGTCGGGCCGTAGAACGACCGGAATTCGCCCACAACCGCGCCGGCCGGCATGTCGTACAGGAACACGAAGCGGTCCTTGCGGCACACGACGTTCGCGGCCGGAACGCCGGCCGCCACGAAGCGCTCGACGACCTTGTCCTCGACGCCCCAGGTCATCGGGCTCACGAAGCCTTCGGGCGGCGGCGGCGCATAGGCGCTGCTGATCTTCAGGACCTGCGCGACGAGCGTCGGGTCGTTCGGGATCCAGTTGCCCATGACGATCCGGCCGCCCGGCCGCGTGACGCGGACCATCTCGCGGGCGACGTCGAACGGCTTGGGCGCGAACATCGCGCCGAACACGCTGACGACGAGATCGAACGAATGGTCTTGCAGGCCGTCGAGCGCGCACGCGTCGCCGTGCTGGAAGCGGAGATTCGCGAGCTCGAACGCCTCGGCGCGGCGCCGCCCCGCCTCGACGAGATTGCGCGCGATGTCGACGCCGAGCACGTCGGCGCCGCGTTTCGCGGAAGGCACGCGGTGTTGCCGTCACCGCAACCGAGGTCGAGCACTTTCAGTCCCGGCGTGATGCCGAGCGTGCCGACGAAGTCGTCGCCGCTTCGGCGCATCGACTCGGCGATTCGCGTGAAGTCGCCCTTTTCCCAGAGAGCCTGATTCGGGTTCATGGCGGTGCTCGTTCGTTGTCGGAAGACGGAGTCTCCAACGCGAAGGCGTAGCGAGCCATCCCTAGACCTTCCTTCAACCCTGACCATGGTCGAATCGACAGGCGGCTCGCGTCCGCTGCCTGCCGGCACTGCGGGAAACCGACTCGACCTTCGGCGCTTTCATCCGGTCCAGGTCGATCGAGCGCAGCGTTCGTCCGCTGCGCGCCCAGTCCCGGCGGGCCGAAGCGAATGCGTCGCGCCTGTCAGATCGCCGGATGCCGTCGATGCCAGTCGGTGGCCTGCTGGAACGCCCAGCCCGCGCGCACCAGCAGCTCTTCCTCGAAATGCCGGCCGACGAACTGGAACGCGACCGGCGTGCCGGCGTCGGTGAAGCCGCCGGGCAAGGTGATCGTCGGGCTGCCGCTCATGTCGAGCGGGCAGGTGCAGCGCAGCATCGCCCGCATCAGTTCGGCATCCTGACCGAAGGTCGACATGCGTTCGAGCGTGGGCGAGGCCACGCCCTGCGACGGCATGAGCAACAGGTCGACGCCCTCGAACAGCGCACGCACCCTGCCCGTGAAGGCCAGGCGTTCGAGGACGATCCTCTGGTAGTCGGTGCCCGACTGCGCCCGGCCCAGATCGATCAGGCCGGAAAGCGCCGGCCCGTACAGCTCCTTGCGGGCGGGATAGGTCTTCGCGTGCACCACCGCGGCCTCGATGCCGCAGAGCGGAAACCAGTCGGCGATGACCTGCGCCGAGTCGGGGAAGACGAGCTCGCGGACCTCGGCGCCGGCGTCGCGCACGGCCTGCAGGGCGTCGGCGAGAACCGTCGCGGTGGCCGCGTCGACATCCTCGTTCCAGCGCGCATCGATGCCGACGCGCAGGCCGCGCAGGCCGCGCGTCATGCCGGCGAGGTAGTTCGGCACCGGCGCCAGGCTTGCCGTCGGGTCCTTCGGATCGGCGCCGGCGATCGCACCGAGCATCGCGCCGGCGTCGGCGGCGCTGCGCGTCATCGGGCCGATGTGGTCGAGCGTCGCGGCGAGCTCGAACGCGCCGAAGCGGCTGACCCGGCCCCAGGTCGGCTTCAGCCCGGTCAGGCCGTTGGCCGACGACGGGAAGCGGATCGAGCCGCCGGTGTCGGTGCCGAGCGAGCCGTAGCAGAGCCCGGCCGCGGTCGCGACGCCCGAGCCGCTCGACGACGCGCCCGACCAGTGCGCCGCGTTCCACGGGTTGACCGGCGGGGTGACGGTGGGATGGTGGTCGGCATAGGCGCTTTCGGTGAGCACCAGCTTGCCGAGGATCACCGCGCCGGCTTCGCGGAGCTTGCGCACGGCGGTACCGTCCTCGGCCGGCACGAAGTCCTTGTAGAGCGTCATGCCGGCGGCGGTCGGATGGCCCGCCGTCCAGCACAGGTCCTTGACCGCGACCGGCACGCCGTGCAGCGGGCCGCGGATCTCGCCGCGGCCGATCTCGGCCTCGGCGCGCCGGGCCTCGGCGAGCGCATCGTCGGCGAGCACCATCACATAGCTCTTCAGGTCGCCGTCGACCGACGCGATGCGGTCGAGCTGCGCCTGCGTGACTTCCACCGGCGACAGTTCCTTGCGCCGGATGCGCTGGCCGACGTCGGTCAGCTCGAGGTAATGCAACTCGTTCATGACAGCCCCTCGCCTGGCGACCGCACCGGCCGATCCCCCGAGGAAATGCAGGCCGGCGCGGGGCGGCCCGGCGCCCGATCTGCCGTTGAAGAAATGCTCTTCGAAAATTTCATCCATGGACTCCGGTGTATTGGCTCATCACTTCGATGTCGCCCAGGTGCTCGCGCGGGATCTCGTCGCCGATCTGCCCGCGCTTGATCACGAGCACCCGCTGCGAGACCGCGGCGATGAATTCGAGGTTCTGCTCGACGAGCACGATCGTGAGCTTCATGCGGTCGCGCAGCGACGCGAGCGTCTCTGCGATCTCCTCGATGATCGACGGCTGGATGCCCTCGGTCGGCTCGTCGAGCAGCAGCAGCCGCGGCTTGCCGGCGAGCGCGCGGGCGAGCGCCAGCAATTGCTGTTCGCCGCCCGAAAGCGACCCGCCGGCGCGGTCGAGCAGCGGCTTCAGGCGCGGGAAGTCAGCGAGCAGGCGGTCGATCGTCTCGGTGGTGCGCTCACCCGTCTTGACGAGCCCCATGCGCAGGTTGTCCATCGCCGACAGCGTCGGGAAGATCTCGCGGCCCTGCGGCACGTAGGCCATGCCGAGCACCGCCCGCGCGTGCGGCGCATGGCGCGTGACGTCGGTGCCCGCGAATTGCACGCTGCCGGCGGTGACGCGCAGCGCGCCGATCAGCGTGCGCAGCAGCGTCGTCTTGCCCATGCCGTTGTGGCCGAGGATGCCGACCGACTCGCCTTGCGCGATCGCGAGCGAGACGTCGTGGAGGACCGGAATGGAACCGTAGCCGGCGTGGAGCCCCTTGACCTGCAGCATGCCCGGGCCCCGTCAGTGCGGCTTCTTGCCGAGGTAGATCTGCTGGATCATCGGGTCGCTCATGATCCGGTCGGGCGTGTCTTCCTTGATCACCGCGCCCTGGTGCAGCACCGTCACCTTGCTCGCGATCATGCGGATGAAGTTCATGTCGTGCTCGACCACGACGAGCGCATGCTGGCGGTTGATCTCGAGGATCAGTTCGGCGGTGCGCGCGACTTCGGCGTCGCTCATGCCGGCCGCCGGCTCGTCGAGCAGGATCAGCGGCGGGTCGGCCGCGATCACGACGCCGATCTCGACCCATTGGCGCATGCCGTGGGCGAGCAGGCCGGCGGGAACGTCGCGGTGCGCGGTCATGCCGACGCGCTCGAGCGTCTCGCGGGTGATGCGGTCGGCCTGCGTGGCGGTATTGACGCGGCGCGCCGAGAGCCAGACGTTCTCGCGCACCGACAGGCCGTTGAAGAGGCTCGGCACCTGCGTCTTGATGCCGATGCCGAGCCGGCCGGGATCGTGCGGCTGCATCTTCGAGATGTCCTTGCCTCGAAACAGGATCTGGCCCGAGGTCGGCTTGACCTGCCCGGTCAGCAGCTTGAAGAAGGTGCTTTTTCCCGCGCCGTTGGGCCCGATCACGCAGCGCAGCTCGGCCTCGGCGAGGCTGAAGTTGACGTCGCGCGTGGCATGCACGCCGCCGAAGCGGACGTTCAGGTTGCGGGTCTCGATCAGCGGCGTCGGGATCATGTCGTCTGGCGCTTCACGCTCAGCGGCGCCGTCGGCTCGGCCGCGGGAGCCGGAGACGGACGCAGCCGGCGCCAGCCCTTCTCGAGCAGGTCGCCGATGGTCGGCACGATGCCGCGCGGCACCAGCAGCACGAAGACGACGAGGATCGCGCCGAGCACGAGGTTGGCGTTGAAGGCCTGCTGCGTGCCGATCTGCGATGTCAGCCACTGGATCGCGACGCAGCCGACGATCGGCCCGACGAGCGTGCCGAGGCCGCCGACGATGACCCAGATGATGATCTGCGCCGACTGCGCGAGGCCGAAGATCGTCGGGCTGGTGAAGGCGCCCCAGTTCGCGAACAGGCAACCGGCGAGACCGGCGATCCCGCCGCCGAGCGTGAAGGAAAAGAGCTTGTAGGCGCGGGCGTCGTAGCCGAGCAGCAGCACGCGCTGCTCGTTCTCCTTCGCGGCGATGATCACCCTGCCGATCTTCGAGCTGATCAGCACGCGCAGGCCGAGGTAGACGAGCAGCAGGCAGGTGAAGGTGACGTAGAACAGGTCCTTCGGCGTGAGGAACTCGTCCTTCTGCCCGGGCCAGTTCAGTGTCGGGATCGCGGGTATGCCGTTGAAGCCGCCGAGCGGCGCGGTGCCGATGTGCCATTCGGGGCCGGCGGTCGAGTTGATCAGGTTGAAGAGGATGAGCGTGACGGTCAGCGTGATCACGCCCATGTAGACGTCGGAGAGCCGGCCGTAGAAGATCACGTAGCCGAGCAGCGCCGCGAAGAGCGCCGGCAGAAGGATCGCCAGCAGGAACGGCACGGTGCTGTCGCCGAGGTTCATCACCGCGATCGCGTAGGTGTAGGCACCGAGCCCGAAGAACGCCGCCTGGCCGAAGCAGAGGATGCCGCCGAACCCCCAGATGAACGCGAGGCTCACGCCGAGGATCGACATCACGGCGTAGATCGTGACCTCGATCAGCGTGTAGTCGTCGAGCGCGCGGGGCAGGCCGAAGAGCAGCGCGACGCCGATGGCGAGGCTGAGCGCCGCGCTGATCCAGGATTTCGCGAAGCGGCTCACGAAGCGACCCCCGTGCTGCAAACGCTTCGTTCGCCTTTCGGGCGGCCGGGCAGGATCACAGCGACCCCTTGACGAAGCGCCCGGTGATGCCCTGCGGCAAGAGGCGCAGCATCACGATCGCGGCGAGCAGCAGCGCGACTTCGCCGAGCACCGGCGTGGTGACGAAGGTCGCGAGCTGGTTGATCGCGCCGAAGAGGGTGGAGGCGCCGAGCAGGCCGGCGAGGATGGCCGGGCCGCCGCCGATGACGGTGATGAAGGCCTTGGCGACGAAGGCCGCGCCCATCGTCGGCACGACACCGGTCAGCGGCGCGAGCAGGCCGCCGGCGAGGCCAGAAAGCGCCGCGCCGACCGCGAAGGTGACCGAGTAGACGCGGCTCGGGCTGATGCCGAGCGCATTGGCCATGTCGGGCTTCTGCATGGTGCCGCGGGCGATCAGGCCGAGCTGCGTGCGGGTGAGCACGAAGCGGATCGAGAGCGCGAGCACGACCGCGACCGCGATGATGACGAGCGTGTAGCCGCTGACCGAATAGGCCCCGATCGAGAAGCTGCCGAGCGGCGCCGAGACGCCGGCCGTCGTGTTGCCGGCGACCGAGGTGACGATGCCGACGAGCAGCAGCGACAAGCCCCAGGTCGCGAGCATCGTGTCGACCATCCGGCCGTAGAGCCGGCGGATGACGAGCCGCTCCAGCACGATGCCGATCGCGCCGACGACGATCGGCGCGACGATGAAGATGGCGAGCCAGAGGTTGACGCCGTACTTCAACGCGGTGATGACCGCGTAGGCGCCGAGCATCATGAACTCGCCGTGCGCGAGGTTGATCACCTTCATCATCCCGAAGATGACCGCGAGGCCCGCCGAGACGATGACCAGGCTCGCGATCGCGTAGAGCACCTGGATGAGGACGACGGCTGCGAGATCCATGTCAGTGGCGCGTGGCCGCCCGAAGCCACTGACGCCCCGGCCGGGTGGCAGGAGCGAAGCGACGCGGGGGCTTCATCGTCAGACCTTGATGACGTACTGCTGGTTGTCCTTCGGGTTCTTCTTCAAGTTGCAGACCGCGCTGGTGTCGACCGGCGGCTGCTGCTGGAAGGTCTCGACGATGTTCAACTGCTTGTTGCGCACCTCGGCGATGCTGACGTTGAGCACGCAGTGGTGCGTCTCGGGGTCGAGCGACACCTTGCCGCTCGGGCCGTCCACGCTGACGCCCGATTCGAGCGCCGCGATCATCTTCTCGCGGTCGAGCGAGCCTGCCTTCTTGACGCCTTCGGCCCAGAGCTTGAAGCCCTGGTAGGTGCCCATCGCGAGCTCGGTGATGTTGGGGTAGTCGTTGCCGAAGCGTTTGTAGAAACGTTCCTTGAAGGCCTTGTTCTGCGGCGTGTCGAGGTTCTGGAAATAGTTGTACGAGATCAGGAAGCCGTCGGTCTCGGCGGCGGAGAGAACGATGTGCTCGTTGCCGCCGGCGAAGGTCGTCGACGCGAGCGGAATCTTCTTCGTCAGGCCGGCCGCCGCCCATTGCCGATAGAACGCGATGTGCGCACCGCCGACCAGCGCCGAGACGATCATGTCGGGCTTCGCGGCCTCGATCTTCGAGATCGTCGGGCCGAAGTTGGTGACGTCGAGCGGGAAGAAGTCGATCGACGCGACCGAGCCGCCGTTGTCCTGCACGAACTTCTTCACCCATTGCGAGGTGATCTGGCCGTAGTTGTAGTCGGCCGCGACGACGTAGACCCGTTTGCCCCATTTCTTCATCGCGTACGGGATCAGCTTGGCGACCGTCTGGCCGGGCGTGACGCCGGTGCAGAACGTGTTGCGGTCGCAGACGCCGCCCTCGTACTGGGTGTTGTAGAAGTAGAGCGTCTTGTTGCGGCCGAGCACCGGGCGGATCACCTCGCGCGACGCCGACGTGATGCCGCCCATCACGACGGTCGACTTGTCGCGCAGTGCCGACTGCTGTGCGAACTGCGCGTAGAGCTGCATGTTCGACTGCGGGTCGTAGTTGGCGAGCTTCAACTTCCTGCCGAGCAGGCCGCCGGCCGCGTTCTGTTCCTCCACCGCCAGCGTCATGCAGTCGGTCATCGGCTTGCCGTAGATGTCGAGGCCGCCCGACATGTCGATGATGCTGCCGACCACGATCTCGTCGGCTGCGTAAGCCGCCATTGGCAGCAGCGGCAGCGCGGTGCCGGCGAATGCGGCCGTGGAAGACTGGAGGAAGGAACGACGGTGCATGGACAGGGCCTCGAAGCGTGAAGAGGACGGCGGCGGCGCCGTCCGGAGTGGGAAGCGAGAACGTCGCAGCGTCAGAAGGTCTTCCAGTCGCCAGACTGCTCGAAGGCGAGCGCCGCCTTGTAGATCGTCGCCTCGTCGTAGAACTTGGCCATCAGCATCAGGCCGACCGGCAGGCCGTCGACGAGGCCGCACGGAATGCTCATTGCCGGATGGCCGCTGATGTCCATCGGGCAGGTGTTGGGCAGCATCTCGAAGGCGCGGGCGATGACGTCCTCGATCGGCGCATCCGGGGCCGGCAGCGGCGTGGCGACGAGCGGCAGCGTCGGCATCAACAGCAGGTCGAAGTCGGCGAGCGCGTCGTCGTAGGCCTGCTTCAACTGGCGCGCGAGGTTCTGCGCCTTGCCGTAGTAGTGGCCGGTGTGGTTCTGGATGAAATATTCCCCCAAAACCATCGTCAGCTTGAGCGTCTCCGACAGCTCGTCGGCGCGCTGCCGCCAGCCGTTGTGGAAGTCGATCAGCGCGGTGTCGTAGAGGCCCTTGTAGTTGAAGCCGTAGCCGCCGTCCTTCATCATCTGCTGGGTGGCGCCCTCGGTCGCGATCGGCCCCCAGATCGCTGGGCCGACGCGGTGCATCGGCACCGACACCTCCGCGACGGTCGCGCCGAGATCGGCGAGGCGCTTCGCCGCGGCGCGCACCTTGTCGTCGACCGCGGCGAGCGATTGCGGCCAGCCGAAACCTTCGGTGACGATGCCGATCTTCAGGCCCGCGACGCCGCCCTGCATCAGCTCGGTGTAGGGCTTCGCGTCCTGCCCGGCGTGCTGGCGCGGATCGAGGCCGTCGGGCCCGGCGAGGACTTCGAGCATCAGCGCGTTGTCTGCGACGGTCGCGGTCATCGGGCCGGTGTGGTCGATCGTCAGCTCGATCGGCATCACGCCGGTGTAGGGCACGAGGCCGTGCGTCGGCTTCATGCCGTAGATGCCGCAATACGACGCCGGCATGCGGATCGAGCCGCCCTGGTCGCCGCCGATGGCGAGGTCGACCTCCCCGGCCGCGACGAGCGCCGCGCTGCCCGACGACGAGCCGCCGGCCGAGTAACCATGACGCATCGGGTTGTGCACCGGCCCGCTGGCGCTCGTGTGCGAGCCGCCCGAGAAGCAGAAGAGCTCGCAGACCGCCTTGCCGGCGATCGTCGCACCGGCGTCGAGCAGCCGGGTCACGATGGTCGCGTCGATCGTCGGCACGAAGCCTTCCAGGGTCGGCGAGCCGTTCATCATCGGCACGCCGGCGATGCAGACGTTGTCCTTCACGGCGACCGTCTTGCCGGCGAGCTTGCCGCCAGAAGCGCCGGTGATGGTCGTCTTGACGTACCACGCGCCGTAGCGGTTCTCGTCGCCGGTCGGCTTGTACGACGCGCCGCGCGGGTAGGTCACCGCGGGCAGGTAATCGGGCATCGCGTCGACGATGTCGTAGGCGTCGAAGTTCGGCTGAAGCAGCTTGCGGTAGGTTTCCGCCTTGGCGCTGTCGAGGTGGATGCCGAGGCTCTCGGCGACTGCCTGGATCTGTGCGGACGACGGACGGGTGATGGCCATGGAACGCTCCTGGAGTCGGAAGGGACGGGTTCGCCGGCGCGGGCTCGAACACTGCGCCTGGCGCCGCGCGCCAGGCTGGGCCCGGCGCCGATTCATTGTGCGCCACGTGCTTGAGCTGTCAAGAATTTATTTCACGTGGAAAATAATTGTCCGACGTGGGGCGCAAGCGAGAGACCGACTGCGCCGTTGCATTTCGCATGCCAGCGGAACGTCGAACGCGATCTCGCGGCTGTCTGGCGCGGCGGCCCGTGCTCACGGCAGGGCGAGGCGGCCCGAATGCTTCACTTCCTCCATGACCGCGTAGGTCCGCGTCTCGCGCACTCCGGGCAGGCGCCAGAGCACCTCGCCGGCGAAGCGGCGGTAGTGCGCCATGTCGGCCGCGCGCGTCTTCAGCAGGTAGTCGAAGCCGCCGGCGACCATGTGGCATTCCATGATCTCCGCGCGCACCTGGACGGCGGCCTTGAACTCCTCGAAGACGTTCGGCGTCGTACGGTCGAGCAGCACCTCGACGAAGACGAGCAGCCCGGCGCCGAGCTTGGCCGGATCGAGCCGCGCCTCGTAGCCGAGGATGAAGCCGTCACGGGTGAGCCGCTGCACGCGCGCGAGCACCGCGGTCGGCGACAGACCCACGGCATCGGCGAGCTTCAGGTTGGCGATGCGGCCGTCGTCCTGCAGGCGGGCGAGGATGCGCAGGTCCAGGCGGTCCAACCCGGGATGCGGTTCATGCGCAGCCGACGGCTGTTTGTTCGGCATCGGGTGCTGAGATCGAAAGAATGTTCGGTGTCGTGCCTGGCAAGATGAAAGTCTGTCGCAAGGAAGCAGTCATGACAATCGAATTCACCGGGCCCGCAGCCGCCGACACGACCAGGACCGCCACGACGGCCGACCGCGCCGCGGCGGCCGTCGCGTCTCCGCCCGCTTCGCGCTTCGACGACCGGACCGCAGCGCCGTCCCCGCTGCGCTCGCGCATCGCCGCCGCCTGCCGCAGCGCCGAGCCCGAGGCGGTGGTGTCGCTGCTCGACGCGGCCCGGCTCGACGCCGCCACCGCGGGCGCCGCGACCACGCTCGCCCGTCGCATCGCCCAGCAATTGCGCACGCGCCGCCAGTCGGGTGGCCGGGCCGGGCTGGTCCAGGGCCTGCTGCAGGAGTACGCCCTGTCCTCGCAGGAAGGCGTCGCGCTGATGTGCCTCGCCGAGGCGCTGCTGCGCATCCCCGACGCCGCGACCCGCGACGCACTGATCCGCGACAAGATCTCTCGCGGCCAGTGGCAGGCGCACGCCGGCCGCAGCCCGTCGGTCTTCGTCAACGCCGCGACGTGGGGCCTGCTGCTCACCGGCAAGCTCGTCGCGACACACAGCGAATCGAGCCTGTCGGCCACGCTCACCCGATTGATCGGCCGCGGCGGCGAACCGTTGATCAGGAAGGGCGTCGATCTGGCGATGCGGATGATGGGCGAGCAGTTCGTCACCGGCGAGACGATCGACCAAGCGCTCGGGAACGCCCGGCCGCTGGAAGCGCAGGGCTTCCGCTATTCGTACGACATGCTGGGCGAGGCGGCGCTCACCGCGGACGATGCGGCGCGCTACCGGCGCTCCTACGAAGTCGCGATCGACGCCATCGGCGCCGCGGCCGCCGGGCGGGGCGTCTACGACGGCCCGGGCATCTCGATCAAGCTCTCGGCGCTGCACCCGCGCTATGCCCGCGCCCAGTACGCCCGCGTCGTGGCCGAGCTCTACCCCGTGTTGCGCGACCTGGCACTGCGCGCCCGGCGGCTCGACATCGGCCTGAACATCGACGCCGAGGAGTCGGAGCGGCTCGACCTGTCGCTCGACCTGCTCGAGACGCTCTGCCACGAGCCCGCGCTCGCCGGCTGGAACGGCATCGGCTTCGTGATCCAGGCGTACCAGAAGCGCTGCCCGTTCGTCGTCGACTTCCTCGTCGACCTCGCGCGCCGGAGCGGCCACCGGCTGATGGTGCGGCTGGTCAAGGGCGCCTACTGGGACAGCGAGATCAAGCGCGCGCAGATCGACGGGCAGGACGACTACCCCGTCTTCACCCGCAAGGCGCACACCGACGTGTCGTACCTCGCCTGCGCCGCCAAGCTGCTCGCCGCGCCCGACGCCGTCTATCCGCAGTTCGCGACGCACAACGCGCACACGCTCGCGGCGATCTTCGAGATGGCCGGACCGAGCCGCTACCGCCCGGGGCAATATGAATTCCAGTGCCTGCACGGGATGGGCGAGCCGCTCTACGAGCAGGTCGTCGGCCCGGTCGGCAGCGGCAAGCTCGGGCGGCCGTGCCGCATCTACGCGCCGGTCGGCACGCACGAGACGCTGCTCGCCTACCTCGTGCGCCGGCTCCTCGAGAACGGCGCCAACACGTCGTTCGTCAACCGCATCGCCGACCCGACGATCGCGATCTCCGCGCTGGTCGAGGACCCGGTCGAGACGGTGACCGAGGCCGGACGGCGCGAGGGCGCGGTCGGCCTGCCGCATCCATCGATCCCGCTGCCGGCGCAGCTCTACGGCGAGGCGCGCCGCAACGCACGCGGGCTCGACCTCGCCGACGAGGCGACGCTCCTTCGCCTCGCCGAGGCGCTCGCGAGCGCGACCCCGCACGAGGCCGAGCCGATGCTCGCCGACGAGACCGCGTCGACCGCGGCGTGGCAGCCGGTGTGCAACCCCGCGGAACGCGACGATCTCGTCGGCCGCGTCCGAGAAGCGACCGCCGCCGACGTCGACCGCGCGCTCGCGCTTGCGACCGCCTTCGCTCCGACCTGGGCTGCGACACGTCCGGCGGCCCGCGCGGCGGCGCTCGAGACCGCTGCAGCAGACTTCGAATCGGCCATGCCCCGCCTGATCGCGCTGCTGGTTCGCGAAGCCGGCAAGACCTGCGCGAACGCGGTGGCCGAAGTCCGCGAGGCCGTCGACTTCCTCCGCTTCTACGCGCTGCAGGCGCGGCAGGGGCTCGACGGCGCGCCGCACACGCCGCTCGGCCCGGTGGTCTGCATCAGCCCGTGGAACTTCCCGCTCGCCATCTTCACCGGCCAGGTCGCCGCTGCGCTCGCGGCCGGCAACCCGGTCGTCGCCAAGCCCGCCGAGCAGACACCGCTCGTCGCCGCCGAAGCGGTGCGTGCGCTGCACCGCGCCGGTGTGCCGCGCGCCGCGCTGCAATGGCTGCCCGGCCGCGGCGAGACCGTCGGCGCCGCGCTCGTCGGCGACGCGCGGACGATGGGCGTGATGTTCACAGGTTCGACCGAGGTGGCGCGGCTGCTGCAGCGGTCGGTCGCCGGCCGCGTCGACGCGCATGGCCGCGCGGTGACGCTGATCGCCGAGACGGGCGGGCAGAACGCGATGATCGTGGACTCGTCGGCGCTGGTCGAGCAGGTCGTCGCCGACGTCGTCGCGTCGGCCTTCGACAGCGCCGGCCAGCGCTGCTCGGCGCTGCGCGTGCTCTGCGTGCAGGAGGACGCCGCCGACCGCGTGCTCACGATGCTGCGCGGCGCGATGGCCGAGCTGTCCATGGGCGACCCGCGGCGGCTCGCGACCGACGTCGGGCCGGTGATCGACGCCGACGCGCGCGCGGCGCTCGAGCGCCATGTCGAGGCGATGCGCAGCCGCGGGCGCCGCGTGTTCCAAGCCCGTGCGGCCGATGCCGGGCGCGGCACCTTCGTCGCGCCGACGCTGATCGAGCTTGCGAGCCTCGCCGAGCTCGAGCGCGAAGTCTTCGGCCCGGTGCTGCACGTCGTGCGCTACGAGCGCCGCGATCTCGACGTGCTGCTCGGCCAGATCAACGCCACCGGCTACGGCCTGACGCTCGGCCTGCACACGCGCATCGACGAGACGATCGCGCGCGTCGTCGCGACGGCGCACGCGGGCAACGTCTACGTCAACCGCAACATGGTCGGCGCGGTCGTCGGCGTGCAGCCGTTCGGCGGCGAAGGCCTGTCGGGGACCGGGCCGAAGGCCGGCGGGCCGCTCTACCTGGTCCGTTTGCTCGCCGTGCAGCCGGACGACGCGGCGACGCGGGCGCTGGACGCAGCGGGTGCCGGCACATCGCAAGACCACGGGGTCGAGCCTGGCACCGCGCTGGCGGGCCTGCGCGACTGGTCCGCCGCGGTTGGCATGGCAACCGTGGCGGCCGCCTGCACGGCGTTCGCGCGCCGGTCCCGCAGCGGTGCCTCGCGCGCCCTGCGCGGCCCGACGGGCGAATCGAACGTGTACACGCTGCTGCCGCGCGAGGCCGTGCTCTGCATCGCCGACGACGATGCCGACCGCCTGCTGCAGCTCGCCGCGGTGCTCGCGGTCGGCAGCCGCGCGGTCTGGCCGGCGACCGCAGGTTCGCTGCTCGATCGCCTGCCGGCGGCGCTGCGCAGCCACGTCGTGCTCGCGAACGACTGGATGTCGCCTGCCGTCCGCTTCGACGCGGTGTTTCTGCACGGCAGCGTCGACACCTTGCGGGCCGTCGCCGAGGCGCTCGCCCGGCGCGACGGGCCGATCGTGGGCGTCGAGCGCCACGCGCCGGGAGACGCGGGCATCGCTCTCGAACGCCTGCTCGTCGAACGGTCGCTGAGCATCAACACCGCGGCCGCCGGCGGCAACGCCAGCCTGATGACGATCGGCTAGGAGCGTGAGCGGCCGACGTCGAGCGCGAACCAGCGCGTCGCGGGTTCAGGATTCATTTGCACGAATGGAGCGAAGCGGCCGCACTCGGTTCGACGCGACGACCTTTCGCGTCTTCGGCCGCCATGGCGGTCCATCGACCGAAGCGGCGTCGCAGGCTGATCGGGATGCCCCGACCTGCCTGGCGACCTTACTTGACGGCGTCCTTCGCGGCGGCGCCGGCCTCGTTGGCGGCATGCTTGGCCTTGGCCTTGTGGACCTTGCCCTTGACCTTGTGGACGGTCTTCGCCGGCTCGCTGCTGCCTGCCGCCTTGACGTTCTCGGTCGCCTGCTTGGCGGTCTCCGCGGTCGCCTTGCCAGCTTCCTTGACGGCGGTGCCGGCTTGGGCGAAGGCGCCAGCGGTGGCGAGTGCGAGGGTCAGGGCAATCAGCGTTTGCTTCATTGGGGGCTCCAGGTCGTTGTGTTGTCGACGGCGATGCTGCCGTCCTCGTCACAACGCGGTCGGCGCTTGGCTCGTTGACCGCGCGCTGACGACGGGCGTCCACTGCCGCGCGTCGAGCCGGGGGTCGGCGCGCCGTTCAGACCGGAGCGAACCCGATCGCAGCCGAAGCGCGCTCGGCAACGCCGGCCGCGCTCGCTTCCGCTTCGCTGCACGGAACCTCGCGGCTGTGCGAGCTCCGCAGCCGATCGACTGCTCGACACCGAACCGGCCTCCGGCGCTTGCCGGAGGTACGCCGACAGCGAGCCATGGAGCCGGGCGGTGGGACGAGGAAAGCCGGTCGTACCGGCAAGAAGCGCGTCCGCGAACGACGCGGCCGGCGGAATGGCGGTTGGCGGAGCCGGAGGGATTCGAACCCTCGATGCAGGTTTTGCCCACATACTCCCTTAGCAGGGGAGCACCTTCGGCCACTCGGTCACAGCTCCTGAGCCAAGCGAGATTCTAACCGCGGCGATACGCCGTCAGGCAGGCGCGCGATCGAGGTCGAAGGCCTTGTGAAGCGAGCGCACGGCGAGCTCCATGTACTTCTCGTCGATGACGACGCTGGTCTTGATCTCGCTCGTCGTGATCATCTGGATGTTGATGCCCTCCTCGCTCAGCACCCGGAACATCCGGCTCGCGACGCCGACGTGCGAGCGCATGCCGATGCCGACGATCGAGACCTTGCAGATCTTGGCGTCGCCGACGATGCGCGTCGCGCCGGTCACCGGCAGCACCTGCGTCTGCAGCAGGTCCATCGTCCGCGCGTAGTCGTTGCGGTGGACGGTGAACGAGAAATCGGTGCGGCCGTCGTGCGCGACGTTCTGGATGATCACGTCGACGTCGATGTTCGCTTCGGCCACCGGCCCGAGGATCATCGACGCGATGCCCGGCTTGTCGGTCACGCCGATCAGGCTGATCTTGGCTTCGTCGCGGTTGAACGCGATGCCAGAGACGACGGCTTGTTCCATCTTTTCGTCTTCCTCGAAAGTGATCAACGTGCCCGAGCCGGCTTCTTCCGCGAGGTCGATGTCCCACGGCGTGAAGCTCGAGAGAACGCGCAGCGGCACGCGGTACTTGCCGGCGAACTCGACCGAGCGGATCTGCAGCACCTTCGAGCCGAGGCTCGCCATCTCGAGCATCTCTTCGAAGCTGATGGTCGTGAGCCGCCGGGCATCGGCGACGATGCGCGGGTCGGTGGTGTAGACGCCGTCGACATCGGTGTAGATCAGGCACTCGTCGGCCTGCAGCGCCGCGGCGATGGCGACGGCCGATGTGTCCGAGCCGCCGCGGCCGAGCGTCGTGATGTGGCCGTCGGCGTCGACGCCCTGGAAGCCGGTGATGACGACGACCCGGCCCGCCGCGAGGTCGGCGCGCACACGCTCGCCGTCGATGCTCTCGATCCGCGCCTTCGTGTACGACGCGTCGGTCGCGATCTTGACTTGCCAGCCGGCGTAGCTGATCGACGGCACACCCTCGGCCTGCAGCGCGATGGCCAGCAGCCCCGACGACACCTGCTCGCCGGTCGAGGCGATCATGTCGAGCTCGCGGCGCGTCTCGACGGTCGTCGGGCCGGGCGAGAGCTCGGCAGCGAGGCCGAGCAGGCGGTTGGTCTCGCCGCTCATCGCCGAGGGCACGACGACGAGACCGTGCCCCGCCCGCACCCACTTCGCGACCCGCTTGGCGACATTGCGGATGCGGTCCGTCGACCCCATCGAGGTGCCGCCGTATTTGTGGACGATGAGGGCCATGGACGAGACGAGGACAGCGGAATGGAGGAAGCGTACGACCGACGCGCCCACCGCGCGGCTAGCCGACGATTCTATCGGCCGCCGCGTGCGGCCAGCCACCGCAGCCGGACCGCAGGCTGCCCGGGCGGCGCGACGACACGGGCGTCGAGCCCGAGCCCGGGCACGAAGATCAGCTGCGCGCCCCGGTAGACCAACGGCGCTGCGCGATTCCACGCCGGCACGCCGACCGCCTGGAATTGCTTCTTGAGACTGCGTGGCGGCCGACCGGGTCCGGCCTGGAAGCGCTCGCCGCCTTCGCGCCGCCTGAGCTCGAGCCGCGACACCCATGCGAGCGGCACGCCGCCCGCCGTGACCGGTGCGACGTCGAGACTGCCGCCCCAGCCCGGCAGCCGGTAGAGCCCCGGACCGGCGATATGGATCTCGCGCACCGGCGCGGCGACGGCATCGGCGGCGTCGAGTTCGTCGTCGTGTGGCTCGATCCGCAAGCGCCCGCGGTGCGCGCGCAAGGTGCCGGTGCCGGTCGGCCAGCTGCCGCCGTGCCGGCCAGGAAGTTCGTCGAGCAAGCGGCCGACGAGCGATGCGGACGCGGCCCGGCCGGTCGCGGCGCGGAGCCAGGCCCGCAACGCGAGGCTTCGCCGGGCCGGCGACAACCCGCACCACGCGAGGAGGTCGAGCGCCTCGCCGTCCGCCACCGCCGCGAGGTCGAGGGCCGCGAGTTCGGCAAGCGCCGCGTCGGCCTCCTGCGCCCATCGCGCCGACGTCGCGAGCGCGGCCTCGGCGCCCGGAAACGCCGCATCGAGCACCGGCCAGACCGCGAGCCGCAGGCGGTTGCGGGCGAAGCGCGGATCGGCATTGCTGTCGTCCTCGACGTGGGTCAGGCCGTGTCGCCGAACGTACTCCGCGATGTCGGCGCCGGACCGGTCGAGCCACGGCCGGAGCCATGCGATGCCGTCGCGATCGGTGCGCCGGGGCATGGCAGAGAGGCCCGCGAGTCCGCCGCCGCGCAGCGCCTGCAGCAGGAACGTCTCGGCCTGGTCGCGCCGGTGATGGCCGAGCAGCACGAGGTCGGCGCCGTGCTTGCGGGCGAGCTGCGCGAGCGCCGCATACCGGCCGGCGCGCGCCCAGGCCTCGACGCTCTCGCCAGCCGACGGTCGCCCTGCCAGCCGGTGGCCGACGAAGGTGACCGGACGGCCGTCGTCCGACCAGCGTCGGCACTGTTCCGCGCAATGGGCGAGCCAATCGCCGGCTGCGGGGTGGAGGCCGTGATGGACATGGACCGCGACGACGCGCCAGTCGTTCCCGACGGCCGCCGCGAGCGTCGCATGGAGCAGCGCCGTCGAGTCACGACCGCCGCTGTAGGCCACCGCGACCGAGTCCACGCGCGGCTCCTTCGACCGGGTCAGCGCTCGGTCGTGTCGGTGTAGCGGCCGTAGGACTGGAGCCGCTCGTAGCGCCGCTGCAGCAGCTCCTTGGGCTTCAGGTCGGCGACCTGGCGGAGCGCGTCGTTGAGCGCGCGCTTGAGCAGTGCCGCCATCTGCTTGGTCTCGCGGTGCGCGCCACCGACGGGTTCGCTGACGATCTTGTCGACGAGGCCCAGCGCCTTCAAGCGGTGCGCGGTGATGCCGAGCGCATCGGCGGCGTCGGACGCGCGCTCCGACGTCTTCCAGAGGATCGATGCGCAGCCCTCCGGCGAGATCACCGAATAGATCGAGTACTGCAGCATCAGCAGCTGGTCGCCGACGCTGATCGCGAGCGCGCCGCCCGAGCCGCCCTCGCCGATGATCGTGACGATGATCGGCACCTCGAGCTGCGCCATCTCAAAGATGTTGCGGCCGATGGCTTCGGACTGGCCGCGCTCTTCGGCGCCGATGCCCGGATAGGCACCGGGCGTGTCGACGAAGGTGAAGATGGCCAGGTTGAACTTCTCCGCGAGCTTCATCAGCCGCAGCGCCTTGCGGTAGCCCTCGGGGCGCGACATGCCGAAATTGCGCAGCGCCCGTTCCTTGGTGTCGCGGCCCTTCTGGTGGCCGAGCACCATGCACGGCTGACCGTTGAAACGCGCCAGGCCGCCGACGATCGACTGGTCGTCGGCGAAGGCGCGGTCGCCGTGCAGTTCCTCGAAGTCGGTGAAGAGCTCGCCGACGTAGTCGAGCGTGTAGGGCCGCTGCGGATGGCGGGCGATCTGCGTGACCTGCCACGGCGTCAGGCTCGAATAGATGTCCTTGGTGAGCTGCTGGCTCTTCTTGCCCAGCCGGTCGATTTCTTCGGAAATGTCGACCGCCGACTCGTTCTGCACGTAGCGCAACTCCTCGATCTTCGATTCCAGGTCGGCGACCGGCTGCTCGAAGTCGAGGAAATGTCGTTTGCTCATTCGGGGAGAGTCCGGAGACGTCGATGCGGCCCTGCTGGACGCTGCCCGCGGGACGACGCGAGAGCGTCAGGTCGGCGGGTCAATAGTCGACCGGGAGGGGGTCGAGGCTCCGCCAAATGTACCACGTGGCCACAGACCGAAAAGGCGCCCACGCCTCGCCGACTTCGCGCGCTTCGGCCCGCGACACCGGCTCGCCGCTGAAGTAGTTGACGCTGATGCCCTTGAGCAGACCGACGTCGTCGAGCGGCAGCACGTCGGGCCGCAGGAGGTGGAAGATGAGGAACATCTCGGCGGTCCAGCGGCCGATGCCGCGGATCGCGACGAGCTCGTCGACGATGCTCTCGTCGTCCATCGCGTCCCATTGGCCGACGTGGACCGCGCCCGACGCGAAGTGCTGTGCCAGGTCGCACAGGTACTCGACCTTGCGTGCCGAGAAGCCGGCGGCGCGGATCTGCGCGGTCTCGAGCCGCAGGACCGCCGCCGGGGCGATCGGCAGCGTCCCGTCGCCGAGCAGGAGCGCGAAGCGGTTCCAGACCGCTTGCGCGGCCTTGACCGAGATCTGCTGGCCGACGATCGAGCGCGCGAGCGTCGTGAAGGCATCGCCGCGGCTCTGCAGGCAGCCGTCGCCCAGCTTGGCGATGAGCTTGCGCATCACCCGGTCGCGCTTGCTCAGGTGACGGCAGGCCTCGTCCCAGTACGTGGGGCGGACGTGCACGACAGCGGCCGGCATCGTCTCGACTGCCTCCTCGATCGACGCGATGCGCGCTGGCGCGCCGACGGCCGCACCCGCCTCGGCCGGCTCCGGCCCTTTCGCCGAACGCGGCGCCATCAGGCCTTCACCCAGGACGTGCCCTGTGCCGAATCCTGCAGCTCGATGCCGTCGTCCGCCAGTTGCCGGCGGATCGCGTCGGCGGTCGCGAAGTCGCGCGCGGCCTTGGCGGCAGCGCGTTCGGCGATCAGGCTCTGGATGCGCGTCTCGTCGAGGCCGGCGCCGCCCTGCAGGAAGGCGCGCGCCGGCTGCTGCAGGAGGCCGAGCGTCGCGCCGAGCGACCGCAGCAGCGCCACCGAAGACGGGTCGCCGGTGCGGTTGACTTCGCCTGCCAGCTCGAACAGCACGGCCACGGCACCGGGCGTATTGAAGTCGTCGTCCATGGCGGCGCGGAAGTCGGCGGCGCGCGGCGCGGCCCAGTCCACGGCGGCTGCGGCAACCGGACCCGCGGCGACGCTCGAGATCGCGGTGTAGAGACGGCGCAGCGCGTTGCGCGCGTCGTCGAGCGTCGCATCGCTGAAGTTGACCGGGCTGCGATAGTGCGAGCGCAGCATGAAGAAGCGCAAGGTCTCGCCGTCGTAGCGCTCGAGCACGTCGCGGATGGTGAAGAAGTTGCCGAGCGACTTCGACATCTTCACTTCGTCGACGTTGAGCAGACCGTTGTGCGCCCAGACGACCGCCGGGCCGACGCCGTTGGCGCCCTCGCTCTGCGCGATCTCGTTCTCGTGGTGCGGGAACTGCAGGTCCGCCCCGCCGCCGTGGAGGTCGAAGCGCTCGCCCAGCAGCGCACCGCACATCGCCGAGCACTCGATGTGCCAGCCCGGTCTTCCCGGGCCGTAGGTCGACGGGTACTTGGCCTCGTCCGGTTCCTCGGGCTTGGCGGCCTTCCAGAGCACGAAGTCGAGCGGATCGTCCTTGTCCTCCGACACGGCGACGCGCTGGCCGGCGCGGAGCTCGTCGATCGACTTGCCCGACAGCTTGCCGTAGTGCGGATCCTTCCGCACCGAAAAGTTCACGTCGCCGCTGGCCGCACGGTAGGCGAGCCCCTTGCGCTCGAGCGAGGCGATCATGCCGAGCATCTGCGGCACGTACTCGGTCGCGCGCGGTTCGTGTGTCGGCCGCTCGATGCCGAGGGCGTCGAGGTCGGCGTGCATCGCCGCGATCATCTCGTCGGTGAGCGCGCGGATCGTGATGCCGCGTTCGGTCGCGCGCCGGATGATCTTGTCCTCGATGTCGGTGACGTTGCGGACATAGGTGACGCGGTAGCCGGTTGCGCGAAGCCAGCGGTAGATCACGTCGAACGCGATCATCATTCGCGCATGGCCGACATGGCAGAAGTCGTAGATCGTGATCCCGCAGACGTACATCCGGACGTGACCTGGCTCGAGCGGAACGAAGTCCTGCACGGCCCTGGAGAGGGTGTTGTGGATGCGGAGGGTCATGCGACGGCAGAGGGGGCGGGCCGCGGGTCGGCCGGGTCGAGCGGACGCGATCGGGGCGAAGCGGACCGCCGAGCGAGCGGGTCGGCCGCGGGTTCGAAAAGGCTGCACTAGAATCGATTTCAGTATAGCGGCGCGCTCCCGGCGGCCGGCCTCGCGTCCCTGCCCCCTGCTCACCCCGGATGCCGATTCCCTCCACCGTTTCGCCGACCTTGCTCGTGCACGCGCTGGTGCTGCTCGCGACGGCGGCGCTGCTGACAACGGCGCCGAACGCGAGCCGTGCCGCGGATGGGGAACTTGCCGACGTCCAGCGCCTGTACCGCGCGGGCCAGGCCGACGCGGCGCTGGCCCGCGCCGACCGGTTCCTCGCCGACAAGCCCGCCGACCCGGAGATGCGCTTCATGCAAGGCGTGCTGCTCGTCGACCGCAAGCGAAGCGACGAGGCGGCGGCGGTGTTCCAGAAGCTGACCGAGGACCATCCCGACCTCGTCGAGCCCTACAACAATCTCGCCGCGATCTACGCCGCGCGCGGCGACTATGCCAAGGCGCGCAGCACGCTCGAGCAGGCGCTGCGCACGAACCCGTCGTACGCCACGGCACACGAGAACCTCGGCGACGTCTATGTCGCGCTAGCCGGCCAGGCCTATGCACGCGCGGCGCAACTCGCGCCGGGCAGCACGGGCCTCGTCCCGAAGCTCGCGCTGGTCCGCCAGCTCTTGAACGCGTCGCCGGCCGCTGCCGCAGCGAGCGCCACCGCCGCGCGCTGATCGCGCCGCCTGCCACGAAGGACTCCGATCCCGATGAGTTCGCATTCGATCCGTGTCGCCGCCGTCGCGGCGTTCGTCGCGACGATGGTCGCCTCCGGCGCCGCACTGGCGCAGAAGGTGAAGCTCGCGACGACCGCCGGCGACATCGTCGTCGAGCTCGATCCGCAGAAGGCGCCGAAGACGACGGCCAACTTCCTCGACTACGTACGCACGAACCACTACAACGGCACGGTGTTCCACCGCGTCATCCCGAGCTTCATGATCCAGGGCGGCGGCATGGGCCCGAACATGAAGGAGAAGCCGACGCGGCCGCCGATTCCTCTCGAGAGTCGCAACGGCCTCAGCAACGTGCGCGGCGCCGTGGCCATGGCGCGCACCGGCGATCCGAACTCGGCCACCGCGCAGTTCTTCATCAACGTCCAGGACAACCTGCGTCTCGACGCGTCGAATGCCGCCGACGGCAACGGGTACGCCGTCTTCGGCAAGGTCGTGTCGGGCATGGACATCGTCGACAAGATCCGCGCGATGCCGACGACGTCGAAGGGCATGTACGACGACGTCCCGCAGACGCCCGTCATCATCCGATCAGCCACAGTGGAGAAGTGAACATGACACGCGTCCAGTTGAAGACCAGCCGCGGCGACATCCTCGTCGAGCTCGACGACGCCAAGGCGCCGGCGACGGTGAAGAACTTTCTGTCGTACGTCGACAGCGGCCATTACGACGGCACGGTGTTCCACCGCGTCATTCCCGGTTTCATGATCCAGGGCGGCGGCTTCGAACCGGGCATGACGCAGAAGCCGACGCAGCCGCCGGTCGAGAACGAGTCGCACAACGGCCTGACCAACGAGAAGTACACGCTCGCGATGGCACGCACCTCGGCGCCGCATTCGGCGAGTTCGCAGTTCTTCATCAACGCCACGAGCAACGGCTTCCTCAACAAGGCGCAGAGCCAGGACGGCTGGGGCTACGCGGTCTTCGGCAAGGTGGTCGGCGGCCACGACGTCGTCGACGCGATCGAAGGCGTGAAGACCGGGCGCAGCGGCGGCCATGCGGACGTGCCGGTCGAGGACGTCGTCCTGCTGAGCGCGACGCGCGTCGAGTGACGGAGCTGCACGCGTGAGCGCCGGGGTCGCGCTCGAGGCGGCGAGCGCGCCGGCCGCCGCGCCCGAATTCGTTGCGCCGATGCAGTGGCAGGCGATCGACTTCATCAGCGATCTGCATCTCGCCGACGACACACCCCGCGCGTTCGAGGCGTGGTCCGCATTTCTCGAGACCACACGCGCGGACGCGGTCCTCATCCTCGGCGACCTGTTCGACGCCTGGCCCGGAGACGATGCACGGCACGAAGGGTTCGAAGCGCGTTGCGCCGCTGTCTTGAAGCGGGCCGCCGCGAAGCGCTTCGTCGGCTTCATGGTCGGCAATCGCGACTTCATGGTCGGCGCGGAACTGCTCGTCGATTGCGGCGTCCACCGCATCGCCGACCCGACGGTCGTCGCCGCCTTCGGGGAGCGGGTGCTGCTCACCCATGGCGACGCCTGGTGCCTCGCAGACACCGATTACCAGCGCGTCCGCCCGACGCTGCGCAGCGCAACGTGGCAAGCAGCGGCGCTGACGCAGAGCCTCGCACAGCGAAAAGTGCTCGCGCGTCAGCTGCGGGCGCAGAGCGAGCAGCACGCGACAGGCCGGGCGCCGGGCGATTGGGCCGACGTCGACGCGGTGCTCGCCGGACGCTGGCTGGCGGCGAACGCGACATCGGTCCTGGTCCATGGCCACACGCACCGGCCCGGCAGCGCTGCGATCGGCCCCGACACGACCCGCCACGTGCTCAGCGACTGGTCGCTCGACGACGGCACCGACGTCCGTGCCGAGGTCCTGCGCTGGACCGACGGCGGCTTCCAGCGCATCGCTCCGGCCGCGGCCGGTTGAAGAATTCCGTGGACGTGGCCGGCACACCCGTTCGGCAGCCTGGGGCGACGCCGCTCGTCGTCGTCGCAGATGCTCGCCGGAGCACAGAGCGCGTGTGCGCCTTTTCGATCGGTCGGCGCCGGTGCTTGCTGCCCCTCGGGTGCGGCGGACACGTTCGCAGGTGCCGCCGCGTCGCATGCTCGACTGGCTGAAGCGGCGGCGGACCGCCCGTACGCTGGAACGCCGCGCGATTCCCGATGCGCTCTGGCTGCTGACGCTGGCCCGCTTCCCGTTCCTGACCGGCACGGATCGCGACGAAGCCGCGCGGTTGCGCGAGATGACGACGCTCTTCCTCGCCGACAAGGAATTCACCGGCGCCGGCGGCATCGTGGTCGACGACGCGATGGCCGTCGCGATCGCCGCGCAGGCCTGCCTGCCGGTGCTGCACCTCGGGCTCGAGCACTACGACGGCTTCGTCGGCATCGTCGTCCACCCGGACGTCGTCGTCGCGCGGCGCCGCGTCGAGGACGAGGCCGGTGTCGTCCACGAGTACGACGAAGAACTCGCCGGGGAGGCGATGCACGGCGGTCCGGTGATGCTCTCCTGGCGGGACGTCGACGACGCGGGCGAGTCGGCGATCGACGGCTACAACGTCGTCATCCACGAATTCGCGCACGTCCTCGACATGCGCAACGGCGAGGCGGACGGCGTTCCGGTGCTGCCATCGCGCGGGGCGGAAGTCGAATGGAGATCGGTGCTCGACGCCGAGTACGACGCGTTTTGCGAGCGCGTCGACACCGGCGACGCGACGTTGCTCGACCCGTACGCCGCGGAAGCGCCGGAGGAGTTCTTCGCGGTCGCTTCGGAGGCGTTCTTCGTCGCGCCCGCGGAGTTCCGGGCTGAACATCCGCGGTTCCACGAGCTGCTCAGCGGTTTCTACCGCCAGGATCCCAAGGGACGCGATCACCTGCCCCGGTCGTGAAAAAGGGGCCCGCGGGCCCCTTTCAGTCGCAGAAGGCGCGTCGTCGACGCGTCAAGCCGTTGCCGGCTCTGCCTTCGGCTTGTCGCTGCGGCGGCTCGGCTGGATGTCGAGCACCGGCTTGCCGTCGGCATCGACGTCGACCGTCAGGCGACCGCCCTCCACGAGCCGGCCGAAGAGCAGTTCGTCGGCCAGCGCACGACGGATCGTGTCCTGGATCAGCCGCTGCATCGGACGTGCGCCCATCAACGGATCGAAGCCGGTCTTCGCGAGCTGCTTGCGCAGCGCGTCGGTGAACGTCACCTCGACCTTCTTCTCGCTCAACTGGCTCTCGAGCTGCAGAAGGAACTTGTCGACGACGCGCAGGATGATCTCCTCGTCGAGCGCCTTGAAGCTGACCGTCGCGTCGAGCCGGTTGCGGAACTCGGGCGTGAAGAGCTTCTTGATGTCGGCCATCTCGTCGCCGGCCTCGCGCGAGTTGGTGAAGCCGATCACCGACTTGTTCATCGTCTCCGCCCCCGCGTTGGTCGTCATGATGATGATGACGCTGCGGAAATCGGCCTTGCGTCCGTTGTTGTCGGTCAGCGTGCCGTGGTCCATGACCTGTAGCAGCACGTTGAACACGTCCGGATGGGCCTTCTCGATCTCGTCGAGCAGCAGCACCGAATGCGGCTTCTTGGAGACGGCCTCGGTCAGCAGGCCGCCCTGGTCGAAACCGACGTAGCCCGGCGGCGCGCCGATCAGGCGGCTGACCGCATGGCGCTCCATGTACTCGCTCATGTCGAAGCGGATCAGCTCGATGCCGAGGATGTACGCCAGCTGCTTCGCGACCTCGGTCTTGCCGACGCCTGTGGGGCCGCTGAACAGGAACGAGCCGATCGGCTTGTCGGGCCGGCCGAGACCCGAGCGCGCCATCTTGATCGCGGCGGCGAGCGCCTCGATCGCCGGCTCCTGGCCGAAGACGACGCTGTTCAGATCGCGGTCGAGCGTCTTCAGTTTGCCGCGGTCGTCGCTCGACACGCTGGCGGGCGGGATCCGGGCGATCTTGGCCACGATCTCCTCGACCTCGTTGCGCGTGATCGTCTTCTTCTGCTTGTTCTTCGGCAGGATGCGCTGCGCAGCGCCCGCCTCGTCGATCACGTCGATCGCCTTGTCCGGCAGGTGGCGGTCGTTGATGTACTTCGCCGACAGCTCGGCGGCCGCCTGCAGTGCACCGACCGCGTACTTGACGCTGTGGTGCTCCTCGAAGCGCGACTTGAGACCTTTCAGGATCTCGACAGTCTGCTCGACCGACGGCTCGGTCACGTCGACCTTCTGGAAACGTCGCGACAGCGCCGCGTCTTTCTCGAAGATGCCGCGGTACTCGCTGAACGTCGTCGCGCCGATGCACTTCATTGCGCCCGAACTGAGCGCGGGCTTGAGCAGATTGCTGGCGTCGAGCGTGCCGCCGGACGCGGCGCCCGCGCCGATGAGGGTGTGGATCTCGTCGATGAACAGCACTGCGTTCGGCTGGTCCTTCAGCTGCTTGAGCACACCCTTGAGCCGCTGCTCGAAGTCACCGCGGTACTTCGTGCCCGCGAGCAGCGCGCCCATGTCGAGCGAGTAGACGACCGAGTCGGCCAGCACCTCGGGAACTTCCGCCTGGGTGATGCGCCAAGCGAGACCCTCGGCGATCGCGGTCTTGCCGACGCCGGCTTCGCCGACGAGCAGCGGGTTGTTCTTGCGGCGGCGGCACAGCACCTGGATCACCCGCTCGACCTCGTGCTCGCGACCGATCAACGGGTCGATCTTGCCGTCCCGGGCGAGCTGGTTGAGATTCTGCGTGAACTGGTCCAGCGGCGAGCCCTTGCCGTCGCCGTCTTCCTTTTCGCTCTCGCCACCGCTCGCGCCATTGCCCTCGGCCGGCTTCGCCGGCTCCGGCGGGTCGCTCTTCTTGATACCGTGCGCGATGAAGTTGACGACGTCAAGCCGCGTCACGCCCTGCTGGTGCAGATAGTAGACAGCGTGCGAGTCCTTCTCGCCAAAGATCGCCACGAGCACATTCGCGCCGGTGACTTCCTTCTTCCCGCTGCCGGTCGACTGCACGTGCATGATCGCGCGCTGGATCACGCGCTGGAAGCCGAGCGTCGGCTGCGTGTCGACCTCGTCGGAGCCGCCGACCGTCGGCGTGTTCTCCTTGATGAAGCCGAGCAGGCTCTTGCGGAGATCGTCGACGTTCGCCGAACAGGCGCGCAGCACCTCGGCAGCCGACGGGTTGTCGAGCAGCGCCATCAGGAGATGCTCGACGGTGATGAATTCGTGGCGCTGCTGCCGCGCCTCGACGAACGCCATGTGCAGGCTGACTTCAAGTTCCTGGGCAATCATGCGGCCTCCATAATGCATTGCAACGGGTGACCGCCACGACGGGCAGCGGCCAGCACCAATTCAACCTTTGTCGCCGCGACGTCTTTCGAGTAGACGCCGCAGACGCCTCGACCATCATGGTGGATCTTCAACATGATCTGGGTCGCGGTTTCGAGGTCGCGTTTGAAATACTCCTGCAGGACCATCACGACGAATTCCATCGGCGTGTAGTCGTCGTTCAACAGAACCACCTGGTACATGCGGGGTGGTTCGACTTTTGCAACCTGCCGCTCGGCAACGACCGCGCCCTGGCCGTCGTCGGGCAGGGGCCGCGCCGTCGGCGGCGCCTTGGGCGGGGGAACTTCGTCAGGCATGATTCATTCTATCGAGTTGGCGTCTGCGTGCTGCCGTTTCCATATTGCGCTCGTGGGCCCCGCGGCAAGCATCGATCTGCCCATGCGGACCGCACTGTTCACGGTGGCGACGGCCGCGTGGGCGTCGCCGTCGCCCAGGGTTGCCGCCGTTGACAGCCCAAATCGCCCGGCGCAAGAATTCTTGCCCCACTCATCGACGGGGAGCTCGGAATGATCACCGGAACGGTCAAATGGTTCAACGACGCGAAGGGCTTCGGCTTCATCGAGCCTGAGGCAGGCGGAGAAGACGTCTTCGCGCACTTTTCGGCGATCCACATGGACGGCTTTCGGACGCTCAAGCAGGGAGGCCGGGTTCGCTTCGATGTCGTCGAGGGCCCGAAGGGTCGCTTGGCCCAAAACATCTCCCCGCTGGATGCCGCGCCGACTCCGGACACGCCCGCAGAGGCCGTCGCCGACGCGCGACTGCCCAGCCGGACGACCTGACCGCGCGGCGACCACTCGGATCGACGCCCAAGCATCGATCCGCTGGCCTCCCTTCGGCGCCGCTCGCGGCGGATCGCCTTCGCTGCGGCCAACTTCCGGCCGACGGCGCGGCACCGCGCGGAGGTACGGCTCGCCCGATCGCCGACGATTCCCGAACATGAAAAAAGCCCTGGGCGTCGCGGCGCGCTGGGGCTCTTGTTCTCGCGAGAGCGTTCGGCGCCACGGCGGGCGGCCTCTCACATATGGTCGATCATCACCTGACCGAAGCCCGAACAGGACACCTGCGTCGCACCGTCCATCAGCCGCGCGAAGTCGTAGGTGACTTTCTTCGACTCGATCGACCGCTCCATCGAGCTGATGATCAAGTCGGCCGCCTCCTTCCAGCCCATGTGCCGCAGCATCATCTCGGCGGACAAAATTTCCGATCCGGGATTGACATAGTCCTTGCCGGCGTACTTCGGTGCGGTGCCGTGGGTGGCCTCGAACATCGCGATCGAATCCGAGAGGTTCGCGCCCGGCGCGATGCCGATCCCGCCGACCTGCGCCGCAAGCGCATCGGAGACGTAGTCGCCGTTCAGATTCAGGGTGGCGATCACCGAGTACTCGGCCGGCCGGAGCAGGATCTGCTGCAGGAAAGCGTCGGCGATCGAGTCCTTGATGGTGATGTCCCTGCCGGTGTTCGGATTCTTGAGCTTGCACCACGGACCGCCATCGATCGGCTGCGCGCCGAATTCGGACTGCGCGAGGTTGTACGCCCAGTCCCGGAAGCCCCCCTCGGTGAACTTCATGATGTTGCCCTTGTGCACGATCGTCACCGAGGGCTTGTCGTTGTCGATCGCGTACTGGACCGCCTTGCGCATCAAGCGCTCGGTTCCTTCCCGCGAGACCGGCTTGATGCCGATGCCCGAGGTGTCGGGGAAGCGGATCTTCCTGACGCCGAATTCCTCCTGCAGGATCTTGATGAGCTTCTTCGCCTTGTCGCTCTCGGCCTCGAATTCGATGCCGGCGTAGATGTCCTCCGAGTTCTCGCGGAAGATCACCATGTTCGTCTTCTCGGGCTCCTTCACCGGCGAGGGCACGCCCTTGAAGTACTGGATCGGCCGCAGGCAGACATAGAGATCGAGTTCCTGTCGAAGCGCGACGTTGAGCGATCGAATGCCGCCGCCGACCGGGGTGGTCAGCGGTCCCTTGATCGACACCACGTAGTCCTTGACGACCTCGAGCGTCTCGGCCGGCAGCCAGACATCGGGGCCGTAGACCTTCGTCGACTTCTCGCCGGCATACACCTCCATCCAGTGGATGCGCTTCGCGCCGCCGTAAGCCTTCTCGACCGCAGCGTCGACGACCTTGATCATCACCGGGGTGATGTCGGCACCCGTTCCGTCGCCTTCGATGAACGGGATGATCGGCTGGTCGGGCACGTTGAGCGAGAAGTCCGGATTGACGGTGATCTTCTGTCCGCCTTCTGGGACCTTGATGTGCTGGTACATGGCCTGGAGGGCTCCGCGTGATTCAGGAAAGGGTCGCGACCGAAGCTCGGAGCGCGAAGGGTTTCACGGTGACCGACGGCCCGCCGCCGGCCGGCGGTCGCCGAGGACGCGCACCCGGCCCGCGAAGCACGCCGCCGCCGACACCGCGCCGGGCGACGCTCGTCAAGCGAAGTTGGCTTCGGCGAAGTCCCAGTTGACCAGCGAGTTCAGGAACACTTCGCAGTACTTCGGGCGCAGATTGCGGTAGTCGATGTAGTAGGCATGCTCCCAAACATCGATGGTCAGGAGCGCCTTGTCGGCGGTGGTGAGCGGCGTGCCGGCCGCGCCCATGTTGACGATGTCGACGCCGCCGTCGGCTTTCTTCACGAGGAACGTCCAGCCGGAACCGAAATTCCCCACGGCGCTCTTCGAGAACGCCTCCTTGAACGCCGCGTAGCTGCCCCACTTGGCGCTGATGGCGTCCGCAAGTGCTCCCTTGGGCTCGCCGCCGCCGCCCGGCTTCATGCAGTTCCACAAAAACGTGTGGTTCCACGTCTGCGCGGCGTTGTTGTAGACGCCGCCGGACGACTTCTTGACGATCTGCTCGAGGGTCATTTCCTCGAACTCGGTACCCTTCTGCAAGTTGTTGAGGTTGACGATGTAGGCGTTGTGGTGCTTGTCGTGGTGGACCTCGAGCGTTTCCTTGCTGAGGTGCGGAGCGAGTGCATCCATCGCGTAAGGCAGGGGCGGCAGCGTGTGTTCCATGGGTTCCTCGACACGAAGTTTCAGGATGCGTGCATTGTAGGCAGCTTGCCTGGGAGCGTCGCCCGTCCCCCCGCCCTCACCGGCGCGCGTCGTCCGTTCCTTCGACGCGAACCGAAGCGGTGCCGTCCGCCAGCACCGCGATCAGCGGCTCGCCGACGGCCAACTGCTGCACCGACATGACCGGCTTGGCCGCGGCATCGGCGAGCCAGGCGAATCCGCGCGACAACACCTGGCGTGGATCGAGCACGCGCAAACGCGCATCGGATTGCGCGAGCCGTTCGACATGGCGGCGGGTTTGCGACACGAATGCCCGCTGCAGGTCGACGGCGAGCCGGTCGCCTCGGGCACCGCGCTCGTCGAGGCCGCGGCGCAGGCCGGAACCGAGCCGAAGCTGCAAGTGCACGAGACGCTCGTTCTGGCGTCGGATGCCCTTCCCCGGCCGCGCCAGCCGCTCGGCCAGCCGGTCGAGCCGCTGCGCGGCTGCGTCAAGGCGTGCCAGCAGCAGACGCTCGAGGCGCAGCTGCAAGCCGTCGAGCCGCTGGAGGGCGCTCTGCGCCGACGCGGCGACGAGTTCCGCGGCGGCAGTGGGCGTCGGCGCCCGGACGTCGGCGACGAAGTCCGCAAGCGTCACGTCGGTTTCGTGGCCGATGGCGGTGATCACGGGAATCGGCGACGCCGCGATCGCCCGCGCCACGTGCTCGTCGTTGAAGGCCCAGAGGTCTTCGAGCGAGCCGCCGCCACGGCAGAGGATCAAGACGTCGACCTCGCGCCGCGCCGCCGCGACAGCGACCGCGGCGCACAGCGCTGCCGGCGCGCCTGCGCCCTGCACCGCGCTCGGGTAGACCACGACGGCGACGTGCGGCGAACGCCGCGCCAGCGTCGTCGCGACGTCGTGCAACACCGCACCTGCGAGCGAGGTGACGACGCCGACCGCGCGAGGATGCGACGGCAGCACGCGCTTGCGCGCAGGGTCGAACAGCCCTTCGGCTTCGAGCCGCGCCTTGATGCGCAGGAACTGCTCGAACAGCGCGCCGGCGCCGGCACGTTGCATGGACTCGACGACGAACTGGAGTTCGCCGCGCGGCTCGTAGACGCACAGCCTGCCGCGCAGTTCGACGAGTTGACCATCGGTCGGCACGAAACCGCTCAGACTCGCCGCGCGCCGGAACATCGCGCATTTCAATACCGCCGCCTCGCCGTCGGCGTCTTTCAACGTGAAGTAGCAGTGCCCGCTCGCGGCGCGCGAGAAGCCCGAGAGCTCGCCGCGCACCGCGGACGCCTGGAACCGCGCGGACAGCGCATCGCCGACGGCGCGCAGCAACGCGGCGACGCTCGGAAGGTGCCGGGTACCCACCGGCGACGATTGCGACGGGCGCAGTGCGTCATCCATGATTGATCGAGAGAACTCCACAATTTGGACTCCGACGAATCGATCGATCGGTGCTCGGCACGGGCCCAAGTGCCACCGTGCAAGTGGTTGATTCGACTCGAGAAATTGGTGCCACTGGAATCAGCACCCATGCACCAGAAGCGCAAAAGCTCGATCCGCCAGGCTGTACAGCATGGATACCCACAAAGTTATCCACAACGACCGGAGCGACGAGCTATCGCCGAAGTCGAACTGTTCAGGGTGCTGGAGGGGCACTCGCCTCGATCCGCCCGACGGCCGAAAGGCACTTCAGCAGGCCCATAATCGCGCCGTTCCGGATTCCCGCGCGTGCCGAAGGGGCCCTGATTGCTGTCGATCATACAAGCGGCCGGATGGCCGATCTGGCCGCTGCTCTGCTGTTCGGTGGCCGCGCTGGCCCTCGTCGTCGAGCGGCTCTCGAGCCTCCGGTCGGCGCGTGTCGTTCCGTCGAAGCTGACCGAAGAAGTCATCACCGTCACCCGGGCGAGCCTTCCGGCGACGGACGTCGTCGACAAGCTCGCCGCGAGCTCGGTGCTCGGCATGGTGCTCGCGACGGGCTTACGGACGATGATCGTCGATCCGCGGACGACCGAGCCGGCGCTGCGCGACGCCTTCGAGTCGGCCGGCCGGGTCGCTGTCCACCGGCTGGAGCGCTATCTCAACGCGCTCGGCACCATCGCGTCCGCCGCGCCGCTGCTGGGTCTCCTCGGCACCGTCATCGGCATGATCGAGATCTTCGGCTCGCAGGCGCCGACCGGCGGCAGCAACCCCGCGGTGCTGGCTCACGGCATCTCGACGGCGCTCTACAACACAGCGTTCGGACTCGTCATCGCGATCCCGTCGCTGATGTTCTATCGCTATTTCCGCGGCAAGGTCGAGAGCTACACGATCGACATGGAACAGGCCGCGGACCGGCTGGTCCCGCACCTCATGCGCTTCTCGGCGGTCGACCGTCCGGCACCCGCGGCCGCTCGCGCAGCACGATGAACTTCCGCAAGCGGGCTCCGGAAGAGCCGGAGATCAATCTGATTCCGTTCATCGACGTGTTGCTCGTCGTGCTCATCTTCCTGATGCTGTCCACGACGTACTCGCGCTTCGCCGAGCTGCAGATCTCCCTGCCCGTCGCCAACGCCGACAAGCCCCGCGACCGACCGCGCGACATCGTCGTCTCGGTCGCTGCCGACGGCCGGTACGCCGTCGACCGCAAGCCGGTCGACGGCCGCAGCGTCGAGCGACTGTCCGCAGAACTCGCCGCCGCGGCCGGCGGGGAGAACGACCGCGCCGTCATCATTTCCGCCGACGCGACCACCGCGCACCAGAGCGTCATCAACGTGCTCGACGCAGCGCGACGCGCCGGCCTCGCCCACATCACGTTCGCGACCCAGACCGGCACGGCCGGCGCCGAGCCGCGTTGACCGGCCGCGCACCGACACGGCCGCGTGCGCCGGCAGCCGTGCTGGAACGCATCCTCGTCGAAGCGTGGCGACGGCGCGGCCCGATCGCCGTCGCCTTGTGGCCGCTCGCAGTCGTGTTCGCGCTCGTCGCCGGGCTTCGGCGGGTCACGTACCGGCTGGGCCTGCGGACGCCGGTGCGCCTGCCGGTGCCGGTCGTCGTGGTCGGCAATCTCATCGTCGGGGGCGCCGGCAAGACGCCGACCGTCATCGCGGTCGTGTCGCTGCTCCGGCGCGCGGGCTTCGTGCCGGGGATCGTGTCGCGCGGCTGGGGCCGGGCCGATGACCGGACGATCGCCGCCGTCGAGCCCGGCGCGTCGGCGAGCGCGGTCGGCGACGAGCCGCTGCTGCTCCGGCGGCGAACGGGCGCGCCCGTCGTCGTCGGGCGCGATCGCGTCGGGGCGGCACGCGAGCTGCTGCGCCGGCACTCCGACGTCGACGTGCTCGTCAGCGACGACGGGTTGCAGCACCTGCGGCTCGCGCGCGACGCGCAGGTGCTGGTCTTCGACGAGCGCGGCGCCGGCAACGGCTGGATGCTGCCGGCCGGGCCCTTGCGCCAGCGGTTGCCCGCGTCCGTGCCGCCTCGCACCGTCGTGCTCTACAACGCGGCGACGCCCTCGACGCCGCTCGCCGGCCATCTGGCGCGCCGCTGCCTCGGCGCCATCGTCGGGCTCGCCGACTGGCAGTCGGAACGACGCGAGCGGCAGGTACCGATCGACGACCTGCGCGGCCGGCGTCTGCTGGCTGCCGCCGGCATCGCGCAGCCGCAGCGGTTCTTCGGCATGCTCGCCGCCGCTGGGCTGTCGTTCGACGTCTTGCCGCTCGCGGACCATCAGCAGTACGCCACCCTGCCCTGGCCGGCCACGACGCGCGAGGTCGTCACCACCGAGAAGGATGCCGTCAAGCTCGATGCGGCCGCCGTCGGCGCGACGACGGTCTGGGTCGTGGCGCTAGACTTCTCGACGCCCGAGACCTTCGACGCCGCGCTGCTCGACCTTCTCCGCAGTTCGCCCGTCGCCCGCCGCGCGAAGACCCGTTCCGGACCGGACCATGGAAACTCGCCTGCTTGATCTGCTCGTCTGCCCCGTGTGCAAGGGCCCGCTCGAACATCTCCGCCCGCCGTTGCAACCGATGGCCGAGCTGGTATGCCGGGCCGACGGACTGGCCTTCCCGATCCGCGATGGCATTCCGGTGATGCTCGAGAGCGAAGCGCGTTCCCTCGACGCGCCCGTCGCTTCACCGGCGACGACCGTGCCGCCGTGAACTTCACCGTGCTCGTGCCGGCTCGGCTGGCGTCGACGCGCTTGCCCGGCAAGCCGCTCGCCGACATCGGCGGGATGCCGATGGTGGTGCGCGTGGCCCGGCGCGCCGCGCTGTCGGGGGCGTCGCGTGTCGTCGTCGCTGCCGACGGGCCCGAGATCGCCGCCGCGTGCCGGGAGCACGGCGTCGAGGCGCTGATCACCAGAGCGGATCATCCGAGCGGCAGCGACCGGCTCGCCGAGGCGTGCGAGCAGCTCGGTCTCGACGGCAGCGACATCGTCGTCAATGTCCAGGGCGACGAACCCATGATCGATCCCGTGTTGATCGACGCCTGCGCGATGCTGTTGTCTGCGCGGCCGGACTGCGCGATGAGCACCGCGGCGCATGCGCTCGCGCACGAAGCCGACCGTCTCGATCCGAACGTCGTCAAGGTGGTGCTCGATGCCGCCGGGCGCGCGCTGTACTTCTCGCGGGCACCGATTCCGCATCGGCGCGACGTTCGCGCCTCCAATGCAGCGAACACGCTCCGCCATGTCGGCCTGTACGCCTACCGCGCCGGCTTCCTTCGGCGCTTTCCGTCGCTGGAAGCGAGCCCGCTCGAAGTGGCCGAGTCGCTCGAGCAGTTGCGCGTCCTCTGGCACGGCGAACGCATCGCCGTGCATGTCAGCGACTCGGTGCCGGGAGCCGGCGTCGACACACTCGAGGACCTGACCAGGGTCAGGGCGGTGTTCGACGCCGGGACGTGAGCATCCGCGAGAGACAGACGGACCGCGTCGCGACGCTCGGACGGGCTCGCAGGCTGCGCGACGAGCGCGCCCGCCACGCCGTTCCGGTCTGGAATGCCGCTGCGCGCCGTGGCCGGCATCCGCTGTCGAAGAGACGACGTCAAAGTTCTGCGGCTCGATCTGCAGCGTCTGCTGCCGCGGCGCAGACGCCCCGAAATCGTTCCAGCGCGGCGAGCGGCAAGTCGGCCGCGCACGGGTGAAATCCCGGGCCGAGCGGCCCTCTTCGAGCTCGGACCTGCATGGTATTCTCGTTTCGACCGCCCGCTGCGGGCCGAGAGCCTCGCCGGCGCGGGCGCGACATTCGGAACAAGGACCCTCATGAGATTGATCCTGCTGGGCGCTCCCGGTGCTGGCAAAGGAACCCAGGCCGCGTTCATCTGCAAGCGCTTCGGTATCCCGCAGATCTCGACCGGCGACATGCTGCGCGCTGCGGTCAAGGCCGGCACCGAGCTCGGCGCGGCGGCGAAGAAGGTGATGGATGCGGGCGGTCTGGTCAGCGACGACATCATCATCGGCCTCGTCAAGGAACGCATCGCGCAGCCGGATTGCGCGAACGGCTTCCTGTTCGACGGTTTTCCGCGCACGATCGTCCAGGCGGATGCGATGAAGGCGGCCGGCGTGCGGCTCGACCTCGTCCTCGAGATCGACGTGCCCGACGAGGCGATCGTCGAACGGATGAGCGGCCGCCGCGTCCATCCCGCGTCGGGCCGTGTCTACCACGTCGTCAACAACCCGCCCAAGGTGCCCGGCAAGGACGACGCGACCGGCGAGGACCTGATCCAGCGCGCGGACGATGCCGAGGACACCGTGAAGAACCGGCTCGCGGTCTACAACAGCCAGACCCTGCCGCTGATCGACTACTACTCGCGTTGGGCCGCGAACGGCGACGCCGGCGCGCCGCGCTACCGGAAGATCGACGGCACCGGGACCGTCGACGAGATCACCGAGCGCGCCCTCGCGGCGCTGAGCTGAGCGCCGCGTCGACATGGACATCGCAGGCAAGGTCTTCATCGTCACTGGCGGCGCCTCGGGTCTCGGCGAGGGCACTGCGCGGATGCTCGCGGCGCACGGCGCGACGGTCGTCGTCGCCGACCTGCAGGTCGACAAGGGCGAGGCGCTCGCGGCGGAACTCGGCGGCGCCTTCGTCGCATGCGACGTCAGCCGCGAGCCCGACGCGCAGGCCGTGGTCGCCCGAGCGGTCGAACACGGCAAGCTGATGGGGCTCGTCAATTGCGCAGGCATCGCGCCCGCATCGAAGACCGTCGGCAAGAACGGCGCGCACGACCTGGCGACCTTCACCAAGGTCGTGACCGTCAACCTGATCGGCAGCTTCAACATGATCCGGCTGGCCGCCGAAGCGATGTGCCGCAACGAGCCCGAGCCCACCGGCGAGCGCGGCGTGCTGATCTCGACCGCGAGCGTGGCCGCGTACGACGGCCAGATCGGGCAAGCGGCCTATGCGGCGTCCAAGGGAGGCGTCGTCGGGATGACGCTGCCGATCGCGCGTGACCTCGCCCGCAACGGCATCCGCAACATGACGATCGCGCCGGGCATCTTCGGCACGCCGATGCTGTTCTCCATGCCCCAAGAGGTGCAGGACTCGCTCGCCGCCGGCGTGCCCTTCCCGAGCCGCCTCGGCACGCCCGCCGACTACGCCAAGCTCGTGCACCAGATCGTGACCAACGACATGCTCAACGGCGAAGTGATCCGGCTCGACGGAGCGATTCGGCTGGCGCCGAAGTAGCGCGCATCTGCGGCCGCTGACTCGGCGAGCGTCAAGCCGTCCATCCTGCGCCGTCTTCCTCCGATCGAAGGCGGATGTCCGGCGCACTTCACCTCGGGCACTCAAGAGCCGGATCGTGGGCGGCACGCCGAGCGCACGACTCGTGCGGCTTGGGTGAAGATCAGGCCGCTGGATCAGCCGACAGTGGCCGGCCACGCAGGTCACGCCCGGCCAGGAAGCGCAGGCGTCGATTCGCAAGCACAAGCTGCTGCGAGCGCGCCCGACCGAAGACGAGCGTGCGAGCTTCCGCATACCGCGTACCCACGGCCCGTGGCCCGGCCCGCCAAGGGCACATGCCGAATCCGAAGGACCGGACGCTCAACCGGCGATCAAGCCTTCGCTCGTTTGGCGTACAAGCCCCACAGCCGCGCCAAATCTCCTGTCCCGTCGCTGCCCGCAACGGTCTTGAACGTCTGCTGTGCCTTGGCCGATTCGCCGGCGTTGAGCTGCGCGATCCCGAAATGCAGCTTCGCGTCCTCCGGACGCTTCAGATTGCCCTTGGCGAGCCCTTGCTGCATGAGCTGCAGACCCTTTTGCTTCTCGCCCGCGAAGACCTGGTTGAAGCCGATCGCGACGAGGTCGTTGCCGTCCTTCGCGGCCATCGCCTGTCGCTCGTCCTCGACCTCGGCTTTCTTCGACTCGTCGAGGCGCTTTTGCACCAGATCACGCAGCCGCTTGTCGCGGTCGGCCTGCGCCCCGCTACCGAGCACTCCCGCCGCGAAGCCCTTGTCGAGCACCTGCTTGGCCTCCGCACCCGAGCCGGCCTGGAGCGCGAGCTGCGCCATCTCGGAGTAGTCCGCCGCCGCGCTGAGGCTCCCCGTCGCGAGCTGCAGCCGATACGCGTCGAGCGAGAGCCGGTCCGAGAAGCCCTGCTTGCGCTGGAGCCGGTTCACGAGCGTCGCCCAGTACTCCTTCTTCGGGTAGTAGGTGACGAGCCGCTCGAGCGCGAAGGTTTCGCCTGCCACGTCCTTTTGCCGCACCGCCGCGTTCATCAGGAGGTTGATCCGGTCCTCCGCCGGCGCCGCCCCGCTCTTCTCCGCGGCGTTGATCTCGGCCGTGAGCTCCTTCGTGGCGCCGGCCAGGTCGCCGGCCAGGTACTGCGTCTGGATCATGAGCGTGCGGTTGGCGCTGCTGGTGCCGCCTTCCTTGAAGTAGCGCGCGTACCACGTCTGCGCCTTGGCGTACTCCTTGGCGCGGTAATAGCTCCCGGCGATCGACTCGATCATCCGCTGCCGGTCGGGCACCGAGACGCCGGACGAGATCTGCTCGAAGGACTTCGCTGCCGTGTCGGCGTCGCCCGCGCCGGACGCGGCGGCGAGCCGCATGCGCTCGATCGTGGTCTGCTCGGCGCCGGTCTTGCCAGACACGGCATCGGCGTCGCGGACCTTGGCGAGCGCTTCGCGAAACTTGCCGGCGCGAACCATCTCCTGCGCCGCCTGCAACGGCCTGCCGATTTCAGGGCGCAGGGCCTGCGCGCGGGCGGGCAGGGTCGCGGTCGCAAGGACGAGCGAGGCGCCGACAGCGGCGGAGACGACGGCGATCCGACGCGAGAAAGCTTGTTTCATCGTGGGTGTGTGCGGCTACTTCACGAACTGCTCGTTGCCGACCATGCCCAGCTTGGTGACGCCGAGCCGCTGCGCCTCGGCCAGGACCTCGGCGACGTACTTGTACTCGACGAGCTTGTTCGGCCGCACGTGCACCTCGGGCTGGTCGGGTTGCGCGACGGCGTCGTGGAGCTTGACCTCGAGCGCCTGGCGGTTGGGAATCGTCTCGCCGTTCCAAAGAATGGTGCCGTCGAAGTCCACGTCTATGGTCACGACGACCGGGTCCTTCAAAGGCGGCGGAGGGTTACCGGCCGGCATGTTCAGGTTGACCGAGTGCAATTGCACCGGAATGGTGATGATCAGCATGATGATGAGCACGAGCATCACGTCGATGAGCGGCGTGGTGTTGATGTCCATCATCGGTTCGGGATCGCCCGAGCTGCTGCCGGAGCCGACGTTCATGCCCATGGGATGGAGTCCTTGTGGTCTTTGCGGCTGGTGATTGCCGCGTGCTTGTTGTCTGTCCGCCCCTCGCGCTCAGCCCTTGGGCGGCGGCTCGGTGACGAAGCTGACCTTGAGAATCGAGGCGCGCTGGCACGCGAAGACGACACGGCCGACGGATTCATAGCGCGCCTTCTCGTCGCCGCGAATATGGACTTCTGGTTGCGGATTCATCACGGCCACCGTCTTGAGACGCTGAAACAGCGCCTCGCTGTCGGCGACCGGTGTGGCGTTCCAGAAGATGTCGCCGTCGCGGCCGACCGCGATCTCGATGTTCTCGGGCTTGGTCTGCCGCGCGACATTGGTTTCTTTCGGCAGACTGACCGCGATGGTTTGGGTGACGACGGGGATGGTGATCAGGAAGATGATCAGCAACACGAGCATCACGTCGACGAGCGGCGTGGTGTTGATCGAGGAGACGACATCGTCCTCCTCACCGCCGCCGAGTTGCATGGCCATGGGAAGCCTCCTTCCAGCGCAATCGAATGAGAACGGGAGACGCGAACGTCGCGAAACTCACCGCGTGGCGCCGATCTTGGCGCCCATCAGCACACCGTAGAGGTCCGCACCGAAATTGCGCACCGACTCCATGTTGACCTTGTTGCGCCGCACGAGCCAGTTGTAGCCGAGCACCGCCGGCACCGCGACCGCCAGGCCGATGGCGGTCATGATGAGCGCCTCGCCCACGGGGCCGGCGACCTTGTCGATGGACGCCTGGCCGGCGATGCCGATGGCCGTCAGCGCGTGGTAGATGCCCCAGACGGTGCCGAACAGGCCGACGAAAGGCGCCGTCGACCCCACCGTGGCGAGAACGGCGAGCCCGTCCTGCAGGCGGCTCTGGACGTTGTCGATCGAACGCTGGACGCTGGTCGTGACCCAGGTCGTGCGATCGATGTTGTCGGTCAGCGTGCCTTCGTGGTGGCGGTCGGCCTCGATGCCGCTCTCGGCGATGAAGCGGAAGGCACTGCCTTCCTTCAAGGTCTTGACGGCCTCCGGGAGCGTCGCGGCCTTGAAGAAGCCTTTGCGCACGTCGCGCGCCTGGGCGCTGATCTTCAGGCTCTCGTAGAGCTTGGTGATGAGGATGTACCAACTGCCCATGCTCATCACGACGAGGATCAGGAGCGTGCCGCGGGCGACGAAATCGCCCTGCGCCCACAGCGCGCCGAGGCCGTAGGGGTTGTCGACGGTCTCCTTGACGGTGTTGTTGGCGCCGACCGCAGTCGTGTCGGCGGGAGCGGGAGTCACGTCGGACGCGACGGGCATCGCGGCCGCGGGCGCCGACGCGCCCTGGGCGAGCGCGACCACGGGCGCTGCCAGGCAGCTGCCGGCGATCGCAAGGGCTGCAAGCAGTGCCCGGGGGCGTCGAACGAGGAGATCGAAAGTCATCGAGAGAAGTCCTGGTGATTGGGATGGAAGGCCTGGAGTGGAAGCGGCGGGTCGGCTGCGCACGGACTATTCGAGCTTGAAGTCGAACGTCTGGTCGGCCTTGATCTCGTCGTCGCCGGCCGCCGAGCAGCCGTATTGCGTCATCGCGGTACGGACCGCGTTGTCGAAGACGCCCCGGGGATTCGACGACAGGATCTCGACCGCGATCACCTTGCCGCCCTTGATCGTGGCGCGGGCCCGGACACTTCCGGACAGGCCTTCGCGAAGCGCCTTCGCGGGCATGGTGGGCTGGACCATCGTCGGGCAGGCGACGCCGATGGCGACGACCGCGGGCTTCGGCGCAGGCGGCGCCGGTGGCGCGGGGGGTGCGGGCGCGACCGGTGCAGGAGGCGTCATCAACGTCGGTGCCGGCGGCGTCGGCGCCGGTGCCGCGGTGATCGTCGGCACAGGCGGCGGCGGTGCGGCGATCTGCACCTCCGGCGGTGGGATGTACGGCGGCGGCGGCGCCTCGAGCTTGGGCGGCGGCGGCACGATGATCTCCGGCGGTGGCGGCGGCTTCTTCACCTCCTCGATCACCTTCGTCTCGATCGGCGCCTTGACCACGTCGACGATCTTCTTCGCGAGGCCGTTGACGAGCGCGTAGACCAGCAGGACGTGGAAGAGGATGACGACGGTGATGCCGACCAGGTGGCGGCGTGGGTCGGCTTCGCGTTGCGAATAGTCCATCGCGAAAAGTATAGGTGACCGCTGGGGAGACCCAAACGGTTCGGTGATTTCGGTACACACAGCAGATCACCGACGGGTCGGGGATCGACAGGATCGCGGGGCTTCCGTGACGACAGCTCTGTCGGCGCCGAAGTCGATCAGAAGAACAAACACATAGCAAAGCCTGGGCGACGCCGCGTCGTGCGATTGCATCCACCATGATCGAACGGTGGGGGCATCGAAGCAACCCGGACGACGGCCTCTAAAGCCTGGATGGACGGCCTGCGTGAGACCGTTCCTTTGGAAAAGCGGGCTGCGCAGTCGCGATCAGGCGACACCCCGTTCTATGCAAGCACCGGTCTTCGGCAAGACTGACCTGCCGGGCAACCTTCGGTCGATCAAGGCTGCCCGCCAGGTCAACGGTCCCGATCAGAACGTATAACGAGCGCCGATGCGGAAATAGCGGCCGATTGCGCCTTCGTAATCGAGCGGGTTATAGCCGACAGCGCCGTAGGTCGTGAAGTCGACCGGCGGCTTGCTGTCAAACACGTTGCTGATCGAGCCGAACAGCTGGAACTGCTTCGTGAATTGGTAGCTGGCCGACATGTCGAGCGTCGTAAACGACTTGACCCTACAGTTGTTCGGGAAATCAGAGCCGTTCAGCAGGGTCTGGCTGCATTCGTCCTGGCCTTGCTCGTCCTTGTTGGACATCGAGCCGCGGAAGTTGATCACTCCGCCCAGCCGGAGCTGGTTGTAGTCCCACGAACCGGTCAGCTGGACCCGGTCACGCGGCGACCCCATGCAATTCGTGATATTGCAATCGCCGTGGGTGCCGGCGTAGTTGTGAACTGTGCCGTCCTCGTCAATTACCTTCTGGGTGAACATGTGCGTCCAAGTCACGCCCGCCGTGAGCCGCCCCAAGCCCCCACCAAGGTCGAACCGCGACTTGAAGTCAAGGTCAAGCCCGCTGGTCAGGCTCTGCGCCGAGTTCACGAACTTCACATAGCCAACCAAGATTCCGCCCGGATCAGTGGGCGTCTGCGCAGTCGACGGATCACGTATCACGTTGCCGGCATCCACTGCAGCCTGCGGATCACTCAGGACTGGAAGGCCCGTACGCTTGATACGCCACAGGTCCGCCGCCAGGCTGGTCTTTGGCGTAATGTCCCAAACCGTGCCTAGCGTCATGCTGGTCGACTTCTCGGCTTTCAGGCCGGGATTGCCCTGCTGGACGAACGTCGGGGCAATATTCTTGCAGCTGGCGTCCGGCACGCCGGCGGCACACCGGGCATTGTCGTTGATGCTCGCCCCGCCGAACGCGGCGAACGAAGCCGCACTGTTTTCGGTCGACGACGGCGCCCGGAACGCCTTCGCATACGTGCCGCGGAACGCCAGGGCTTCCAGCGCCTTCCACTTCAGACCCGCCTTCGGGGTGACCGCATTGCCACCGATCGTGTAGCGGTCGTAGCGCACCGCCGTGCTGAGCTCTAGTTGCTTAAAAAGGAGGGCGTCGGCTTCGCCATACGCCGCGAAAATATTGCGACCGCCGCCGTAGGTCGTGAACGACAAGCCGCTGTAGTCACCCAGCCCATCGTAAAGCGGCAGGCCGTTCGACTCGCGGCGAAACTCGGTGCCTGCAGCGAAGCCGACCGTGCCGGCAGGAAAGACGAGCACGTCGGGCTTCGAAGCTTTGAAGTCGACGCTGTAGAGCTTCGAGTAACCTTCGCGCGACTTGTCGGCGAGCAGTGCCTGGTACATCGCGGCGCTATTCAGTCCGGCGTTTTCACCGATGCGCCAAACGGTACCGGCAGGCAGCGCCGCGTAGGCAGAGCTGTTGGCGGTCGCCACGTTGACGTTTTCGGCGGTCGGGTTCAGAAGCGCGTTGCTTACTCGCCAATTCAACACGTTGGTCGATGTATCGGTTTGGCGCGCTTCCGAGTAGGTGAAGCCGGTATCGAAGTCGATCGTGTTCCAGGTGCCCTTCAGGCCGCCGACGACCCGGTAGGACTCCGACTTCGAGCGCGTATCCGAGCGGCCATTCTCGAGCGGAAGGTAGGCAAGCCGGGCGGCGGTGCCGAAATACGGATTGTCGGGATGCGCCTGGCCGAGTTGCGTAAGGGCCGTCTGCGAGTGGCCGACGCCATCCGGTGTGAAGTAGGTGGCGCTCGGAGAGACGGGGAGGCCGTCGACGATTGAGCGCGAGCGGTAGTAACCGGCTTCCACGAAAGCCTCGATATCCGGCGTGATTTGCTTTGTGAAACGGCCAAAGAAGTTGGCCGTCTCCTGTTCAGGCTGAACCTGATTGAACTGCTGCCGGATGTCGTAGATGCAACCCCCGCCCGCATTGTTCTGCGGGAGGTTCGTGTTGGACAGGCAGTACGCCTGCGCATTCGGGAAGGGGCGAGTGAAGCCCGCGCCAGCCGTATTGCTGCGGCTGTAATAGTCGAGCGAGGTCGGGTTCCGGACATTGCCCACGTAGGAGGTGGCTGCCGTATTGTTCAAGAGCGTGCCGGTCGCCGAATTCACTGGAATGGTTCCGTTGCCGCCGTACCGCGGAATGTTGTTGTTGGGGCCGCCGTTCGGATCGAAACCCCATTCGGGCTGGCCGATTGCCGAGACGCCGACTCCGTTGCGGCCGGCACGGTCGCGATAATAAATGGGGTCGCGCTTCCCGAGCTCGGCATTCAACAACAGATTATATCCGTCGGCATTGAGGTCGCCGAAGCCGGACGTGATGGAGGCGCGCGGCTCCTTGCCATCCCCGCCGTGTTGGGCGATGCCGTACTGGAGCTTCGCGGTTGTGCCGGTGAAATTTTTGCGCAGAATGATGTTAACCACGCCTGCCACTGCATCCGAGCCGTAAATCGCGGAGCTTCCGTCTTTGACGACTTCGACCCGTTCGACCGCCTCCAGCGGAATCTGGTTCAAATCGACGTAAGTTCGCTGGGCGTCATCCGCGAGTACCGCCGTCGCCACCCGACGTCCGTTGATCAGCACCAGCGTGGCGTTGGCTCCCAGGCCCCGCAGCGAAATGCCGGAGGATGTCCCACCCGAAAAACCGCGGCCGTACGTGAACGGAACAGAGCCCTGGCTGTCCGCCGTGAGCGTTTGCAAATACTCGGCCACGGTCGCCTTGCCCGACTGATCGATCTCCTGCTTGGAAATAATCTGGACCGGCGACGCCGTTTCGGTGTCAGTGCGGCGGATGCTAGATCCGGTGATCTCAACACGTTGCAACTCTTGAGGCGCAGCCTGCTGCGCTCTCGCTGAACCACCTGCCATGAGAGCAGCAGTACTGCCAAAGGCAACGAGCAGACTGCGGGACAACATCGTTCTCTTGAACATTGAGGAAGCTCCAGGGGGTAGGTGGATCAACGGGCGTCTGCGAGCAAGTCGTGGACCAACTTTGTGAACCGGCGCCACCTGATCGCAAACGGTCGCAAAGAATTGTCGAGCGACCCGGGCTGGCGCCTCGCAAAGGATTTCCCGCTGTCGCGTGTTACCAACGTGTGACGTCGACCGGTCCTGCGCTTCAGCCGTCGTCTCAGTCGGAGTTGAAACGCAGCGCCGCAGCGCCCTGCAAACGAGGCACTGCCGCGAGCAAGGTCCGTGTATACCCGTGGCGCGGCGACGCGAACACGGCGGCGACCGGCCCCGCTTCTTCCACCCTTCCTCGATTCATCACCACCACCCGATCGGCGAAGTACTCGACCACCCCGACGTTGTGCGTGATGAACAGCAGCGACAGGCCGAGTTCGTCCTGCAACTGCCTCAGAAGATTGAGGATCTGCGCCTGCACAGACACGTCGAGCGCCGACGTGGGCTCGTCGCAGACGATCAGCTTCGGCCCGACGGCCAGCGCACGGGCGATGGCGATGCGCTGGCGCTGCCCGCCGGAGAATTCATGCGGGTAGCGCTCGAGGGCGTCGGCGCGCAGCCCCACCTGGTCGACCAGCGCCTCGATGCGCGCGCGTCGGTCGGGTGCGCGCAAGTCGGAGCGCAGCGCCAGCAAGCCCTCCTCGAGCACGTCGATCACCCGCATGCGCGGGTTGAGCGACGCGAAGGGGTCCTGGAAGATCATCTGCACCGACCGGCGGGCAGCGCGCAGCGCCGCACCCTCGAGCGCGAAGAGGTCGCGGCCCTCGAACATCGCGGTCCCCGTCACCTGGGCCTGGCCACGCAACAACTGGACGATCGCCTTGCCGGTCGTCGTCTTGCCGCAGCCCGACTCGCCGACGAGGGCGACCGTCTCGCCCGCGGCCACGTCGAACGACACCGCGTCGACAGCGGTGAACGAGGTCCGGCGCCGGGCCAGTGCACCGGTGCGCACGGCGAAACGCACGCTCAGCGATTCGACCCGAAGCAAGGGCGCCGGCTCCGACTCCGTTTGCGCGACCGAGGGACGCTTGCTCGGCTGCGGCAGCGCAACGCCGATGCGGGACGGCTCGGCCAACGCGGATCCGGCGGCGGCGGCCTGTGTGTAGAGAAGGCAGCGCACCGCCCTGCCCCCGAGGTCGTCGAGAGACGGCCGGACTCGCGTGCAGGCGTCGAACACTCGGTCGCAGCGAGGGGCGAAACGGCAGGCGTCGAAGCGCTGGGTGAGCGGTGGCACGGTCCCGCCGATGGCCGCAAGACGATCGTCCCGTTTCGTGCCGTCCGGCAGCGCCTGCAGCAGCAACCGCGCATAGGGATGCTTCGGCGCCGAGAAGAAGTCGGCCGCCGTCGCCACCTCCACGATCTGGCCGGCATACATGAGCGCGACGTGGTCGGCCATGCCGGAGACAACGGCGAGATCGTGCGTGATCAGCAGCAGCCCGAGGCCCTGCTCGCGCTGCAAGGTCTTCAACAAGTCGAGGATCTGCGCCTGGATCGTCACGTCGAGCGCCGTCGTCGGCTCGTCGGCGATCAAGAGGTCGGGCTCGGCGGCAAGCGTCATCGCGATCATCACGCGCTGCTTCTGGCCGCCGGAAAGCCTGAACGGATAGTCGTCGATGCGGCGTTCGGGTTCTGGGATGCCGACGCGCCCGAGCCATTCGATCGCGCGTTTGCGCGCCGCGGCGCCGCGCAGCGTCGTGTGCGCCTCGATCGCCTCGACGATCTGGTCGCCGACGCGCATCACCGGGTTCAGGCTCGTGCCGGGCTCCTGGAAGATCATGCCGATGCGGCCGCCGCGGACCGAGCGCATGCCCGACTCGGGCATCGCCAGCAGGTCGCGGCCATCGAGCGCGACACGGCCGTCGGTGACCCTGCCGGCCTCGGGCAACAGGTGCATCAGCGCGAGCGCGGTCATGCTCTTGCCGCAACCCGATTCGCCGACGAGCGCGAAGGTCTCGCCGCGATCGACCGTCAGCGCCAGCGCGTCGACCGCGCGGACCAGACCGGCATCGGCGTCGAGCTCGACCGTCAGGCCGTCGACCGCGAGCAACGACGTCACGGCGCCGCCTTGCGCAGGCGCAGGCGGAACGCACGGGCGCGCGGATCGAAGGCGTCGCGCACGCCGTCGGCGAAGAGATTCGCGGCGAGCACCAGCGTCACCATGAACACGAACGCCGCGGCGAACGACCACCAGACGAGCGGGTCGCGCGACATCTCGGTCCGCGCCAGGTTGATCATCCCGCCGAAGCTATTCATCGACGGATCGACGCCGACGCCGACATACGACAGCACCGCTTCGTAGAGCACGAGCGCCGAGAAATCGAGCACCGTCGTGATGATGACGAGGTGCACCACGTTCGGGAGGATGTGCCGCACCATGACACCCAGCGGCCGCACGCCGAAGGCGGTCGCGGCCTGCACGTATTCGAGCTGCGACAGCTTCATCGTCTCGGCGCGCAGCAGCCGGCAGAGCGTCGCCCAGCCGGTCAGGCCGAGGATGACGCAGAGCAGGAACAGCCGCACGTCGGCGCGCTCGGCGCCGGTCTCGAAGAGGTCGGGATGGGTGTCGATGAAGACCTGCATCATCAGCACGCAGGCGGCGATCAGCAGCACGTTCGGTATCGACGACAGCAGCGTGTAGCCGTACTGCACCACCTCGTCGACCCAGCCGCGCAGATACCCGGCGACGATGCCGAGGCCGACGGCGAGCGGCAGCGTCGCGACGGTCGAGAGCGTGCCGATGACGAACGCCGTGCGGATGCTCTTCAGCGCCTGGTAGAAGACGTCGTTGCCGGTGCGGTCGGTGCCGAAGACGTGGTAGTTCTGCGCGAGCGAGACGATCGGCCCGAACACGAGCCCGAGGCCGAGCACCGTGAACAGCGCCGCGCGCCAGGGCAGATCCGTGCGGTTGGCGGCGATGCGGCGCGCCGCGTCGACAACGCCGCAGCCGCTGCGGCGCGCCACCGCCGCGGCGACCGACCACGCCGCCAGCAGCGCGATCGCGGTGCCGGCGGCCAGGCCGGCCGCTGTGCGCCGCGCGACGTCGCCGGGCCACTGCGCATCGTCGGACAAGGTCTCGCCGCCGTGCCGCAGCCGCGGGTGGATGCGCTCCATCCGCCCGCCGCCGACGTCGACCGAGTCCTTGGTCAGCGCCCGGATCGCGAGCGGCGCCGAATACGAGGTCTCGCGACCCTCGATCTGGCGGGCGAGCACGGTGTCGAGCACCGATTCGGTCCGCGTGCCGTACGCCTGCCGCTGGCCCGCGCCGGCGCTCGCGACGTCGGCGAGCGCCCGGCGGAAGTGGACGCTGTCGACGAGCGCCACCGCGAAGAAGACGACGAGCACCACGGCCGAGCACATCGCCGCCGGATCGCGGAACACCTTGAGCCAGGTCGCGCGGCGGTTGGCGCTGCCGCGCACCTTGAGCGCGTAGGCCGCCATCAGGAGGAAGGCGAGCACGACGACGACGTCCGACCAGAGAACGACGAGCTTGGGCATGTCAGGCGAGGCGCACGCGCGGGTCGACGACTGTGTAGGCGACGTCGATGAGGATGTAGCTCAGGATGTAGATCACCGAGCCGACGAAGACCATCGAGCGGACGATCGCGAAGTCCTGCCCGGTGATCGCATCGATCACGTAGGCGCCGAGGCCGGGAATGCCGAAGAAGCTCTCGAAGACGAGGCTGCCGAGGAAGACGTACGGCAGGTAGCTGCCGGCGCTCGTCAGGATCGGGATCAGCGCGTTGCGCAGCACGTGCCGGAACAGCACGCGCGGCTCGGAGAGGCCCTTCGCCCGGGCAGTGCGGACGTAGTCGCGGCCGAGTTCCTCGAGGAACATCGCGCGGTAGAGCCGCCCTTCGCTGCCGAGCCGAGACAGGAGCGACAGCAGCACCGGCAGCGCGAGGAAGCGCACCGCCTCCCAGCCCGATTCGAAGCCGGAGATCGGCACGAGGTGGAAGACGCGGGAGAACAGGAACTGGCCGACGATGACATAGAAGAGCGCGCTGATCGAGAGCATTACGACGCAGGTGACGACGCCCCAGAAGTCGATCGGCGAGTTCTTAAAGAACACGAGGACGAGCGCGAAGCCGACGCTCGCGACGATCTGCAGCACGAAGAGCGGCACGGCGAGTTGCAGGCTGACGCCCATGCGCGTCGCGATCTCGTGGCCGATGTCGGTCGCCGCCTGCGCGTCGGAGCGGCCGAAGTCCAGCACCAGCAGCGAGACCGAGCGGTCCCAGAACACCGTGTCGGTGACGTGTGCGGTGCCGGGCCGGGCCGTGTTCCAGTAGAGCGGCTTGTCGTAGCCGCGCTCGGCCTTCCACTTGTCGATCTGCTCCTGCGTCACCCGCTTGCCGCCGATGTTCAGGCGCGCCATGTCGTCGGGCGTGTTGACGCTGAAGAAGAGCATGAACGTGCAGACGTTGACGCCGACCAGCACGAGCAGGCCGTAGAGCGAGCGGCGGACGAGGTAGCCGAACATGCGGGTCAGGCTGCCGCGGCCGCCCGGGTGAGCGCGGTCGCGCGCTCGCGGCGCACGAAGCCCCGGCGGCCGATCCAGGCGAGCGCCGCGACGGCCGCCGCGATCAGCGCGAGCGGCGCGTAGTGCGGCCGGTTCCATTCCGCCTGGCGCCGTGCGCGCAGTGCCGCGTCGACCTTGTAATAGTGCGAACGGTCGTTGGTGAAGATGCCGTATTTCGCATTGCCGATCCACTGCTGGTAGGCACCGGCCGAATAGGGGAAGTAGCCGAACGACCACGGCGCGTCCGCGCGCAGGATGTCGACCATCGCGTCGATCACCTTCTGCTTTTCCGGCCCGTCGTCGAGCACGCCGAGGCGCCGGTAGAGCCGGTCGTAGTCGGGGTTCTCGTAATTGGTGTTGTTCTCTCCCTCGTGCTTGACCTTGCCGTTGGCGCCGTAGAGCAGGAAGAGGAAGTTCTCGGCATCCGGATAGTCGGCGAACCAGCCGGACCAGAAGATCTGCTGCTTGCCCTTGCGCACCTTCTCGTTGAACTGGTTGAAGTCGGTCGCACGGATCTCGAGCTGGATGTCGAGCTTCGCGAACTGCTTGACCATCCAGTCGATCTCGGCCTTGTATTCGGGCGTCGGCACGCGCTGGTAGTCGTAGCTGAGCACGAGCGGCTTGCCGGTCTTCGCGTCGCGGCCGTCGGGATAGCCGGCTTCGGCGAGCAGCGCCTTCGCCTCCGCGATCGGCCGCCGCACCGCCTTGCCGTTCAAGAGTGCGTGGGTGACCGGGTCGAAGTCGCCCGGCGTGCCGTGGCGGGAACCGAACAGCCCCGCCGGCAAGGGGCTGTGCGCCACCTCGCCGGCCTTCTGCGTGAAGACGCGGCCGTAGCCCTCCTCCCAGTCGATCGCGATCGAGATGGCGTGGCGGAGCTTGCGGTGCTTCTCCTGTGCCTCGGGCGTGTCGCCCTTGCCGACGACCGGGTCGAGCCAGTTGAAGGCGAGATACCAGTTCTGCGGCTCGACGCTCTTCGGGAAGCGCATGCCGCGCTCGGCGAAGCGCTTCCGAACCTCGTCGGAGTCGTTGGCGTCGGCGAGGAAGTCCGGCCCCCAGTCGTTGCGCTCGATCTCGGGCATGTCGAGAAAGCCCTGCGTGAACTTCGAGCGCATCGGCGTCTTGTCTTTCTCGATGTTGAAGACCATGCGATCGAGGAAGGGCAGCGCCTTGCCGCAGTCGTCGAGCAGGCCCGCGGCGCGGTCGGCGGGCAGGCCTTCGCAGGGGTAGGTGCCGCCGTGATAGTTGGGATTGCGCTCGAGCACGAGGCGGCGGTCGACCGCGTGCTCGACCATCATGAACGGGCCGGCGCCGACCGGCCAACGGTCGAGCGAGAGGCCGTTCTTGGCGAAGCCCGGCTGCGCGTAGAACGCGTCGGCTTCCCACGGGATCGGCGCGCTGAAGGTCTGCGCCATCCAGTACTTCCACTGCGGATACTTGCCCTTGATGCGGATGCGGTAGGTCGTCTTGTCGAGCGCGACCGCGCCGGCGAGCGCATGCATCCGGAAATCGAGGAACGGCTTGTCGAGCGCCGCCGCGTCCGCGCCCTGGCGCAGGAGCCGATCGGCGTCGCGGATCGTCTTGCCGTAATCCTTCAGCCCGAGCACGTATTCGGAGAAGATGCCGTAGATCGGCGCCTCGATGCGCGGTGTCGCGTGGCGCTTCAGCGCGTAGACGAAGTCGTCGGCCACGACCTCGCGCGTACCGGTCTGCGCGAAGTCCCACGGCGAGCGCTTGTCGCGCGTCTGCGCCGCGGTCATCGCGTGGTAGACGTAGGCGCCTGCCGAATCCTTGGCGAACGCCGGGTGCGGGGCGTAGAGCATTCCAGGCCGGATGTGCACGTCGTAGACGCTCTCGGCGACGGCCTCGCCCGGCGTGTCGGCCGGCAGCGGCCTGCCCTCGCGGTCGAGATAGCGCACCGCGGCGATGTCGGCCGCTGCCTTCGGTACGATCTGGTACGGCCGCTTCAGGTAGTGATAGGCGTAGGGCGGCTCGTAGACGGCGAAGGTGTAGGGCGTCTCGTTCAGCAGATACGACGCCGTCGGGTCGAGATGCCGCGGCGAACGCTCCTGGAAGCCGACGAACAGCGTGTTGGTCGACTCGCTGCCCTTCGGATTGGGGCTGCTGTCGCAGCCGGCGACGAGCACCGCGAGCAGCGCGAGCGAAACCGCGACGAGCCGCTGCAGGACTGTGGGTTCGCGCCCCTTCGACATCCGTACCGTCCTTCGATCGTGGCGCAAGGGGTGGTGCGCCGGGTCCGAGACTCGCTGGCGGCCGTGCGCTCGAGCTCGTGGCTTCGGCAGCGCGGGCCGGTTGCGGAGTCTAGGCGATGGGTCGGCCGTGCCGGTGGTCGGCGACGCCGGCGTGCCGATGCGCCGCCGCTCCCGGCAACGCATGGTGGTCCCAGCCGATCCACACGTCGCGCCCTTGCACCAGCAAGTCGACTTTCGCGCCGACCGGCATCGTCACCTTGGGATGGACATGGCCGAACGGCAGGCCGGCCAGGATCGGCGGCTTCGTCACCGAGCGCAGGTGGGCGACCACGGACTTGAGCGAGAAGCCGCGGTCGAGCGCCGACTTGCGGTAGGCAGTGAACGCGCCGAGCACGACCGCCTTCTGCGCGTCGAGCACGCCGGCCTGGTGCAGCTGCAGGAGGCTGCGCTCGACGCGGTACGGATGCTCGTTGACGTCCTCGAGGAAGAGCACGCCGCCGCGGATGCGCGGCAGGTGCGGCGTGCCGAGCAGCGACGCCACCATGCAGAGGTTGCCGCCCCACAGCACGCCGCGGGCCTCCAGGCCGTCGAACGGCGATGCGCCGCGCGCGCCGGTCGTCTCGCGGAAGCCGACCGCCTCGAGCGAGCCGTCCATGGCCTCGAGGAAGCAGGCCTCGGTGATGTCGTCGACGCCGCCGTCGGCATCCGGCCGTCCGAAGTCGTCGCAGGCGAGCGGCCCGGCCCAGCTGACGTTGTGCTCGCCCTTCGCGGCGTGGGCGAGCAGGCCGAGCTGCAGCGCAGTCACGTCGCTGTAGCCGACCCAGCGCGTGCCGTGCGCGATGCTGCGCGAGAGCAGCGGCCAATCGATGCGGTCGAGCAGCCGTGTCAGGCCGTAGCCGCCGCGCGTCGCCAGCGCGATGTCGGGCAGGGCCGCCGCGACGCGGTGCAGCGCTGCGAGCCGCGTGTCGTCGTCGCCGGCGAAGCGCTGGTGCCGGGCGAGCGCCGCGTCGTCGACGCGGACATCGAAGCCGTGCGCGGCGAGGCGCTTCGCGGCGAGCCGAAGCGGCGCGGCCTTCACCAGCGCGCCCGAGGGCGAGTAGGCGATGAGCCGCGACGTCATCGGAAGGACGGCGGCAGGTCGTGGACTTCGAGCACTTCGCCGGCCGGGATCGGGAGGGTTCCGGCGTCGGCGTCGGCGTCGGCGTCGACGGCAGCAGCGGCGGGGTCGGCGGTCTCGGGCGAAAGCTCCGCCGCGACGCCGCGCCGCTCGCGGAAGCGAGCCCGCCGCTCGGCGAAGAACTCGCGCAGCAGGCCGCCGCACTCGGCCTCGAGCACGCCGCCCTCGACCCGGGTATGGTGGTTCAGCGCCGCCGCGCCGAACAAGTCGACGACCGAGCCGGCAGCGCCGGTCTTCGGGTCGCGCGCGCCGAAGACGACGCGCTTGACGCGGGCGTGCAGCAACGCCATCGCGCACATCGCGCACGGCTCGAGCGTCACGTAGAGCTCGCATTCCGGCAGCCGGTAGTTCGACAGCAGTCGCGCCGCGTGGCGCAGCGCGACGATCTCGGCGTGCGCCGTCGGGTCGTGCTCGGTGATCGGCCGGTTGTAGCCGGTCGCGATCACCCGGCCGGCGCGGACGATGACCGCACCGACGGGCACTTCGCCGACGAGCCAGGCATTGCGCGCCTGGTCGAGTGCGATGCGCATCGCGTGCGCATCGGCCGGCGCGACCGCCTCGGCGCCGGGCGCACGGGTCACCGGTTCTCCGCCTCGCTGCGCGACGCCGAGGCGGCCTCCATCGCCTTCGCCACCTCGCCCGCCGCGCGCTCCTGCGCCGCGCGCATGCGCTCCGCCGGCGCCGGCGCGCTCGAGCCCGCGACCGACGGCACGACCGTCTGCGTCTGGCGCAGCGCCATGAACGCGACCACGGCGAGCACGACGAGCAGCAGGATGACGCTGCCGATCGACCTCATGCAGGCCTCCGGCGGACGCTGGAGCGGGCAGCGGAGACGGTGGTCCGGGATCGGCGCATTCCCGGGAGTTTCGCACTTCGCGCGCGGAGGCAGTCGACGCACCGCGACGCTCTGCGCACGGCAGGGATAGGCGCACGGCGGCGCTCGGCGTGCAGCGCCGTCCTACAGCCGGCATCGCGCGGCCACGCTAGCTTTCGACTTTTGTTCGCAGGAGACCTTGCCATGCGCTTCGCCAAGAAGACCGTCATCGTGACCGGCGCCGCCTCGGGCATCGGCCTGGGCATCGCCCACCGCTTCGCTGCCGAGGGCGCCGAGATCGCGATCTGCGACGTCGATGCCGCCGCGCTCGAGAAAGTCGCGAGCTCGTTTCCGACCGAGCGGACGCTCGCGCGGCCGTGCGACGTCTCGAAGGCTGCCGACGTCGACGCCTTCGTCGCCGCGGTCGTGCAGCGCTTCGGCAAGCTCGACGTGATCGTCAACAACGCCGGCGTGGCGCGAGAGGGCTCGGTGCTCGACGTCTCGCTCGACGACTGGGACGCGACGATCGCGACCGACCTCTCCGGTGTCTTCTACGGCTGCCGCGCCGCCCTGCCCGAGCTGCTGAAGACGCAGGGCGCGATCGTCAACATCGCGTCGGTCTCCGGCCTCGGCGCCGACTGGGGTTTCGCCGCCTACAACGCGGCCAAGGGCGGTGTCGTCAACCTCACGCGCTCGATCGCGCTCGACTTCGGCGCCAAGGGCGTGCGCTGCAATGCGGTGTGCCCGTCGCTCACGCGCAGCAAGATGACCGAGGACATGCTCGGCGACGACGCCCTGATGGCCAAGTTCCGCGAGCGCATGCCGATCGGCCGCGTGGCCGAGCCCGCCGACATCGCCGGCGTCGTCGCCTTCCTCGCGAGCGACGACGCGGTCTTCGTCAACGGCGCGAACCTGCCCGTCGACGGCGGCGTCATGGCGTCGAACGGCCAGCCGCCGCAGGCATGAGCGCATGCCAACTCCATTTGCGCAAACGGTTATAGTCGTCCGCACCCTGCCAGCCTCCCTCTCCTGACTCTCGGCCGCAGCGAGCTGCCGCTCGGTCGGTGCGCAGGCGTCACCACGGGAACGCGGATGTCGACGACGACGACGATGGCGATGCGCGGCCGCCCGGCCGCGCCGGCGAGCGGCCTGCCCCGCGCCAAGCGGGCGCTGCAGGCGCTCAACTTCTTCATGGCCGACATGCAGGCCGGCATCGGCCCGTTCCTCGGCGTCTTCCTGCAGCAGAAGGGCTGGGCATCGGGCCCGATCGGCACGGTGATGACCATCGGCGGGCTCGCCGGCATGCTGATGACGGTGCCGGCCGGCGCCTTCATCGACCACACCCGGAAGAAGCGCCTCGTCGTCGTGGTGACCGGCACCTGCACGGTGCTCGCGTCCTTCCTCATCCTGCTGTCGCAAGCAGCGTGGGTCGTCACGGTGAGCCAGGTCGCGACCGCGATCGCCGGCGCTGCGATCGGCCCGGCGGTCGCGGGCATGACGCTCGGCATCGTGCGGCAGCAGGGTTTCAATGCCCAGAACGGGCGCAACCAGGCCTGGAATCACGCCGGCAACATGGTCGGCGCGGGGCTCTCCGGCTGGCTCGGCTGGCGCTTCGGCATGCCGGCGATCTTCTATCTCGCCGCTGTGTTCGGCGTGCTCGCGATCGCGTCGGTGCTGACGATCCCCGAGTCGACGATCGACCACCGTGCCGCCCGTGGGCTTGAAGACCAGGCCGGGCCGGACGACCGCGGCGACGAGGGCGCCGCGAGCCGGGCCGAAGGCTTCGCGGCGCTGTTGCGCAACAAGCCGATGCTGATCCTCGCGGCCGCGCTCGCCTGCTTCCACCTCGGCAACGGCGCGATGCTGCCGCTCTACGGCCTCGCCGTCGTCGGCGCGAACAAGGGCGACCCGGCACTCTTCGTCGCGCAGACGGTCGTCGTGGCGCAGGCGGTGATGATCGTCGCGTCGATCGTCGCGATGCGGATGGCGAGCGGCCGCGGCTACTGGCTCGTGATGCTGATCTCGTTCGCGGTGCTGCCGGTGCGCGGCCTGCTCGCGGGCACGTTCATCGAGCAGTGGGGCGTCTGGCCGGTGCAGGCGCTCGACGGCATCGGCGCCGGGCTGCAGAGCGTCGCGGTGCCGGGGCTCGTCGCGCGCCTGCTCGCGGGCACCGGCCGCGTCAACGTCGGCCAGGGCGCGGTGATGACGGTGCAGGGCATCGGCGCCTCGCTCAGCCCGGCGATCGGCGGCTGGCTCGCGCAGGTGCTGGGCTACCACGCCGCCTTCTTCATCCTCGGCGGCTTCGCGCTGGTCAGCGTCGCACTCTGGCTCGGCTTCGCCCGGACGCTGCGCCCGGCCTGCGCGGGCACGCCGGACCAGCCGGAGGCGGCGCCGGCATGACGACCGGCTCGGTGCGTCGGGTGCATGCCGGCGGCCTGCACCGGGCCGCGGCCGACCTCGGGCCAGTCGGCAGGGCGCAGGCCGTCTCGGCGACCGGTCCGCAGCACGTCTCGCAGCCTGCCGTCCCCCCGCAGAGGCCGAGGTCCGGCGGCCTCGGAAGGGTCGCCGAGGCGATCGACGGGGCGCACCGGTGACGCTCGGCCACGGCGCGACGTGGGGCGTGTGCGCCGTCTCGACCGCCGCGGTCATCGTCCGGCCGTTCGGCTGGCCCGAGGCGATCTGGGCCGTGCTCGGCGCGGCCCTGCTGCTCGTGCTCGGCCTGATGCCCGGCTCGGCGGCGCTCGCCGCCGTCGGCAAGGGGATGGACGTCTACCTCTTCCTGATCGGCATGATGCTGCTCAGCGAGACCGCCCGCACCCACGGGCTGTTCGACTGGGTCGCGGCGACCGCGGCGATCCACGCCAAGGGCTCGACGATGCGCCTCTACGCGCTCGTCTACGTCGCGGGCATCGTCACGACGACCTTCCTGTCGAACGACGCGACCGCGGTCGTGCTCACGCCCGCCGTGTTCGCGGCGGCCAGGAAGAGCAAGGCCGAGCCGCTGCCGCTGCTGTTCGCCTGTGCGCTGATCGCCAACGCCGCGAGCTTCGTCCTGCCGATCTCGAACCCGGCGAACCTCGTGCTCTACGGCGGCAAGATGCCTCCGCTCGGCGAGTGGTTCGCTTCGTTCGGGCTGCCGTCGGTCGCGTCGATCGTCGTGACCTACCTGGCGCTGCGCTGGGTCGAGCGCGAGCGCCTGGGCGGCACATGCGAGAGCACTGTCGAGCGCGCGCCGATGTCCAGGGGCGGCACGGCGGCGCTCGCCGGCATCGCGGCGACGGCGCTGTTGCTGATCGCGATGTCCGCGCTCGACCTGCCGCTCGGGCTGCCGACCTGCGTCGCGGGCGTCGCGACCGCACTCGGCGTCTGCCTGCTCGCCAGGGCGTCGCCGGTCGCGCTCGTCCGCGGCGTCTCGTGGAGCGTGCTGCCGCTCGTCGCCGGGCTCTTCGTGCTGGTCGAGGCGCTCGACCGCACGGGAGTGATCCGCGAGGTCGCGGCGGCGTTGAAGACGCTCGCGGCCGACCCGGTGCGCGGCGCGGCGATCTCCGGCACGGTGCTCGCGGTCGTCTCGAATCTGATGAACAACCTGCCCGCCGGTCTGATCGCGAGCACCGCGGTCGCGCAGGCACAACCGCCGCGGCTCGTCGTCGACGCGCTGCTGATCGGCGTCGACCTGGGGCCGAACCTGTCGATCACCGGCTCGCTCGCGACCATCCTCTGGCTGCAGGCGATCCGCCGCGAGGGCGAGGACGTCGGCTTCTGGCGCTTCCTCAAGGTCGGCGCGGTCACCATGGTGCCCGCGCTCGCCGCCGCGCTGGGCGCGCGGCTGCTCGTCGGCTGAGGACGTGGCGGCGACGTGATCGCATCGGTGCCGCAGCGCGGCGCACCGCTCGACCGGCCGACCGCGCGGTCCGCGCGGTCCTCGGTCACGGCAGCTGGTGGACGACGAGCGGCAGCACCGCCGAGGCGCCGGCGTCGCGGAGCAACGCCGCGGCGACGGTGACCGACCACCCGCTGCGCAGGCGTGCGTCGACGAGCAGCAGCGGTCCGTCCGGCAAGGCCACGCCCGGCCGCAACGACAACGCCCGAACGCGCGCGGCGACCTGCGCAGCGGACGGCAGGTCGGGGTCCGCAGACGGCCCGCTCCATTGCAGCGCGTCGACGAGCGGCAGGCGTCCGACCGCGGCGACGTGCGCCGCGACCGACTCCACCAGCGCCGGATGCGCGGCCGACGCCATCGGCACGACCGCGACCGGCCGCGCGCCCCAGCGGCTGCGCCAGCGTGCGAGCACGTCCACCACGCCGTCGAGCACGGCCTGCGGTGCCGGCGCATCCGGCCCGTCGACGAGCGGCCGCAGCACGTCGGCCCATCCCGGATCGTCGGCGAACGCGAGCGCCCGCCCCTCGCCGCAGCCGACGATCCTGCCCTTGCGCGGCCCGCCGGCCGGCCAGAGCTTGCGCGGCTCGAGCACCACGTCCTGGCCGCGGGCGAAGACGCGCGCCGCCTCGACGCGCTCGCCGCCCGGCAGCGCGCCGGGGCCCGGCAACTGCCCGGTGCAGACGCTGCAGCGGCCGCAGTCGACCGGATCGGGGTCGTCGAGCGCCTCTTGCAGGAAGCGCATCAGACAGCCCTGCCCCGAGGCGAACGCACGCATCAGCGCGGCCTCGCGGCGGCGCACCTGTGCGAGCGCGCGCCAGCGCTCGGCGTCGAAGGTCCAGGGCGTGCCGGTGAGCGTCCAGGCCGAGCCGGCGCGCGTCACGACCTCGTCGACCGCGAGGATCTTGAGCAGGCCCTCGAGCCGACCGCGACGGATCGCGGTGGCGGCCTCGAGCTCGACGACCGAGCGCGGCCGCTCGGCGAGCGCCGCGAGGATCCTGCCGACCCGCGCCTCGTCGGGCACGCCGGCGGTCGCGAAGTAGGCCCAGATCGCCTCGTCGGTTTCGGCGGGCAGCAGCACCGCGACCGCGTCGTCGAGCGCCCGGCCGGCGCGGCCGACCTGCTGGTAGTACGCGACCGGCGACGCCGGCGAGCCGACGTGGATGCAGAACGCGAGGTCGGGCTTGTCGTAGCCCATGCCGAGCGCGGAGGTCGCGACGACCGCCTTGAGCGCGTTGCGGCGGAGGTCGTCCTCGATGCCCTGGCGCGCCGCGGTCTCGAGGCCGCCGTGATACGCCGTGACCGTGAAGCCGCACGACCGCAGGAAGGCCGCGAGCCGCTCGGTTTCGGCGACGGTGAGCGCGTAGACGATGCCCGAGCCCGGCAACGCGTCGAGCGCGTCGGCGACCCAGGCAGTGCGCTCGAGCGCGCCGAGCCCGGGCACGACGGCGAGCCGCAGCGACGAGCGCGCGAGCGAGCCGCGGAACGTCTGCGTGCCCGCGCCGAGCTGCCGCGCGATGTCGGCGGTGACGCGCTGGTTGGCCGTCGCGGTCGTCGCGAGCACCGGCGTGCCGGCACCGATCGCGAGCAGCGTCTTCGCGAGCCGCTGGTAGTCGGGCCGAAAGTCGAAACCCCAGTCCGAGATGCAGTGCGCTTCGTCGATGACGACGAGCCCCGTCGACGCGAGCAGGCCCGGCAGCCGCCGCGCGAAGCCGGGATTGCCGAGGCGCTCGGGCGAGACGAGCAGCACGTCGAGGACGTCGCGGGCGATGTCGTCGAAGACGGCGTCCCAGTCGCCGAGGTTGGTCGAATTGACGGTGGCCGCGCGCAGCCCGGCCCTGCCGGCCGCGTCGACCTGGTCGCGCATGAGCGCCAGCAGCGGCGAGACGATCAGGGTCGGACCGCGGCCGGTCGCGCGGAGCGCCGACGTCGCCGCCCAGTACACCGCCGACTTGCCCCAGCCGGTCGCCTGCACGACGAGCACGCGCGCATGCTGCTCGACGAGCGCGGCGACCGCCGCCGTCTGGTCGTCGCGCGGCCGCGCCGCCGGACCGGCCATCGCGGCGAGGACCTGGCGGAGGTGGAGGTCGGCGAGGCTCACGAGACGATTGCCGCGGCGCGCTCTACCATCGACGCTCTTCGCGAAGGAGCCCCGTCATGAGCGACCACGTCTACAAGTCCATCGAGCTGACCGGCTCGTCCGAACAAGGCATCGAGGAGGCGATCCAGCGCGCGATCGGCAAGGCCAGCGAGTCGGTGCGCAACCTTCGCTGGTTCGAGGTCTGCGACACCCGCGGCCAGATCGAGAACGGCAAGGTCGCGTACTGGCAGGTGACGATCAAGGTCGGCTTCACGCTCGAGGACGGGCCCGCCGGCTGACGGTCCGCTTCGGCGGCGCTCCTAGCCGGCAGCGCCGGACTCGCGCAGCGCAACGTCGAGCAGGTCGCCGACCCGGTCGACCAGACGCCGACGCTCTTCGACCGCGCCGGCGACGGTGCGCTCTTCGACCGTGAAGACGGCGTGGAACGGCGGGCCCGACCAGCGCGGCGACGGTTCCGGACCGTCGCTCGCGAGGCCCGACTTCCGCCCGGTCGACGCGAGCGGATGCACATCGACCATCGTGCCGACCATGCGAGTCGCCCGGCCCTCGGCATCGCGTGCCACGACGCGGCCGCGCGAGCGCACCGTGCGGTAGCCGGCGCCGTTGCTGCGCAGGCGGAAGCACGCCTCGTAGGTCACCGAGCTGCCGTCGAGATGCGCACGCAGCGAGCGGACCATCGGTGCGAAGTCGTCCGGATGGACGCGGCAGCGCCAGAACGTGCTGCTGTCGGGCGCATGGATCCTCGGAAAGCCGAAGCGGGCTTTCCATTGCGGCGGGTAGTGGACCAGTTCGCGCCGAGGATCGAGATCCCAGACGCCGAACCGGGCGCGATCGATCGCGCTGGCCCAACGGCGTTCTTCGGGAGTGCGGTTCAAGAGGTTCTCGGAATGTTCGGGACGGACGCGGAGTGTGCCTGTCCGGACGGTCCTTCGGCAAGAAGCACGGGTGACTTGAGCGGCATCGCGTGGGCCGTGCCGACCGCCGTCCCGCGGGCGGCGCGAGCGCCGTCACCGGCTGTGCGCTTCCGTCGCGGGCGCAGGCCGGGCGCGCATGGGTCGATGGCGCGAGCCAGGGAGGCCGCTCGCCGCGCGATCGCCGGGACCAGCGGCTGCGCCTCGGCGCACGCGACCGCTCGATCGGGCCGATTCCGCCATGCGACGACACGGTCGGCGCCGCGCAGCCTGCTGGCCGGGCGTGGCGACGCTGACGTCGCACGGCATGCACGGACCGCCGCGGGCCGGCACGGCGGGCGCAGCCCGTCCGAGGCGCCATGCGCACGGGACACGCCGGGGCCGTGCGCCTGCCGCTCGCGCCGAGCCGTGCCGCCGCGCCGGCGGCCGACACGCATCGCCGACGGCTCGCGGGACCGGCGTCACCCGGTGCGCGGCCGCCGGGCCGTACGGGCCGCGGCGTCGTCGAGACCCAGCAGGCGCAGTGCCCAGCGGTGCGTCGGCGACGCCGGATCGATCAGCGTGTCCAGCACGTTCATGTGGTGGCGCCGCGGAATGATCTCCGACGCGACCGTCGTCGCTGGCCACGCCGTCGAGATCAGTGCGGCCTGGCGCTGGAATTCGTCGCTCTCGTCGGCGCCGACGATGGTGACCAGCCGGCCCCGCGGTGGCGGCATCGAGGCCGGGCTGAGGCGGCGGGCCGACACCTCGGTGAGCCGCAGGTCGGGCGCGAGGAACGGCGCATGCCGCAGCGGCTCGAGGTCGTACAGGCCCGAGATCGACAGCGCGGCCTTGACGAGGTCGGCCGGCAGGTCGGGCGCCACGCCGGTCCAGTCGTGGGCGAGCAGCATCGTCGCCAGGTGGCCGCCGGCGGAATGGCCGGCGACGACGATGCGCGCCGGGTCGCCGCCGTGCTCCGCGGCATGCCGGTGCACCCAGGCGAGCGCTTGCGCCACCTGCCGGACGATGTCCTCGATCGTGACCTCGGGGCAGAGCGTGTAGCCCGGCAGGACGACCATCGCGCCGGCGTCGACGAACGGCGGCGCGAGAAAGCTCTGGTCGCGCTTGTCGAGCGCACGCCAGTAGCCGCCGTGGATGTAGACGAGGACCGGCGAGCCTGGCGACGTGGCGGGGAAGACGTCGAGCCGCTCGCGGGGCGCCGGACCGTAGGCGGTCTCGAACCAGGAAGCGCGAGCCCGCCGCACCACGTCGGAGGCGTCCGACCAGGCGCGGAGCAGCTCGAGATGCTCGGGAATCCGCGCCCGGTTGTTGTACTGCGCGTCGAACCAGTCGGGCGATGGATCGGACACGATGTGGCCTCCGCTGTGATCGGCGCGGCGACGGTCAGACCGCGCGTCGCGTCGTGGCGCGCTTCGCTGCCGGCCGCGCCGGAGCGTCGCGCGTACTTGTGCCGTCGACCTTCGCTCTCTTGTGCGGCGTCGCCACGCCGTTCGCGACCGCCGGGCGGTGCGCCCTCGCCTCGCCGTTCACGCGTGGCATGCCGCGTGTGGCGAGCGCCGGGCCGGGCTCGCGCAGCGCAGCGTCGATCAGCGCGTCGGCCATCCAGAGCGCGGTGCGCTCGACCTCGCGGTCGGGCAGGCCCCAGATGTCCTTGAGGATCACGTAGGGCTCGATGCCGTAGACGACCGACAGCGCCCGGTGCAGGCGGTCGCGCACGGCCGGCGTCATCTGCGGCGCGAGCGGCTCGATCGCATGCTGCAGGATGCGCACGCGGTGGCCGCGGCGGTAGGGCTCCTCCTCGAGCAGGCCGGCGCGCTCGAGCGCCCACTGCTCGAGCGAGAGCTGCGCCGCGGCGCGCAGCTGCGGCTCGAATTCCTTGAAGCGCGGGAAGGTCTGCAGGAAGAGCTCGTGCACCCGCTCGCGGCCGCTCGGGTTGTCGGAGGCGAGCGTCCGCACCGGGCCGAGCGAGCTGTCGATGACCGCGGTGACGAGCGCGCTGCGGCTCGTGAAGTAGCGGTAGGCCGTCGCGCGCGAGATGTTCGACTGCACCGCGACCTCGGCGACCGACGGGATGTGGCCGCCCTTCTGGATGATCGACATGGCCGTGTCGAGCAGCAGGCGAAAAGTCGCGGCCCTGACCCCGCGGGTCGGCGGCACGGGCGGCTCCGGCAGCTTGTGCTTCAAGCGTGCCATGGGGTATTTCCGGAGTCGGGGACGGCGGGCATTCGCTTGTGAAGGGCGGTTGTCGGCACGTATGATGCACCGATCCCGATTTGAGACACGAGTCTCATTCTCGGACGGGAGCGGCAGCCCCCATCCTGCAATACAGATCTCGAGCGGCCGGTCGACCCCGGACGAATCCCGAGACGCATGGAGACGAATCGATGCGCTTGGCCAGCTGGCAATGGGGCGGACGCGATCAGGTGGGCACCGTCTCGCGCGACGGCCGCGAGGCGACGCCGCTTGCGGTCGCCGATGCGTCTCTCGGCGTCCTGCCGCTGCTCCGGCAACTTGCCCTGGGCGAACCCTTGCCTGCGCCGTCGGGCGCACGCCTGCCGATCGCTGCGGTCACGCTGCGGTCGCCGCTGCCGCGTCCGCTGCGCGGCCTGTTCTGCGTCGGCCGGAACTATCACGCGCACGCCGCCGAGCTGTCGGCAACCGTCTTCAGCACGACGACCGCCGACCACGACCCGTGGCCCATCGTCTTCGGCAAGCTGGCCGAATGCGTGATCGGCCCGTTCGATTCCGTCCGGCTGCCGCCGCCGAGCGTCTCGGTGCAGATCGACTACGAAGCCGAGCTCGCCGTGGTCATCGGCCGCGGCGGCCGCGACATTTCGCGCTCGCGCGCCATGGATCACGTGTTCGGCTACACGATCGTCAACGACGTCACCGCGCGCGACGTGCAGATGCGCCACCAGCAGTGGGACCTCGGCAAGAGCTTCGACACCTTCTGCCCGATGGGCCCGTGGATCGTCAGTGCCGACGAGCTCGACGGCCTCACGACGCGCGTGCGTGGCTGGGTCAACGGCGAGCTGCGCCAGGACGGCCGGGTGACCGACATGATCCACGACATCCCGAGCCTCGTCGAGACCTGTTCGCGCGGCATCACGCTCTTTCCCGGCGACGTGATCGCGACCGGCACGCCGGCGGGCGTCGGCATGGGCATGAAGCCGCCGCGCTGGCTCGCGCCCGGCGACGTGGTGCGGATCGAGATCGACGGCATCGGCGCGATCGAGAACCGCTTTGAGGCCGCCGCATGACGCGGCCCGGCTGCATGACCCGCACCGACCTGCGCGCGCAAGACGAGGGGCGCCGATGAGCTTCCACACCATCGACCGCATCGCCGTCGAGGACGAGGGCGAGGGCCCTGCCGTCGTCTGCGTCCACGGCCTCGGCGGCAGCTCCAACACCTGGACCCCGCTGCTGCCGGCGCTCGCGCGCCACCGCGTCGTCCGCATCGACCTGCCGGGCAGCGGGCGCTCGCAGCGCGTCGAGGGCGCGCTGTCGATCGAGCGCTACGTCGAGGCGGTGCTGAAGGTCTGCACGCGGCTCGGCATCGCGCGGGCGCACTGGCTCGGCCACTCGATGGGCACGATCGTCGTCCAGCACGTCGCGGCGATGCAGCCTGCCCAGGTCGCGAGCGTCGCGCTCTTCGGCCCGCTCGTCGCGCCGCCCGACGCTGCTCGCGCGGCGATGCAGGCCCGTGCCGCGAAGGCGCGCGAGGGCGCCGCCGGCATGCACGAGATCACCGAGGCGCTGCTCAAGACCGCGGTCTCGGCCGATACGCGCCAGCGCCACCCCGTCGCCGTCGCCTTCGTGCGCGAGAGCCTGATGCGGCAGGACGGCGACGCCTATGCGCGCAGCTGCGAGGCGCTCGCCGGCGCCGAGGCCGCGCCGATCGAGCGCATCGAGGCGCCGGTGCTGCTCGTGACCGGCGACGAGGACGGCGTCGGCCCGCCGCAGGCCGTGCGTGCGATGGCCGACCGGCTGCACGCCGCGAAGGCGACGCGGGTCGTCGTCCTGCCGCGCTGCGGCCACTGGACGCCGGTCGAGCGGCCCGACGAGTGCCAGCGCGAGCTGCGCGAGTTTCTGGCCGAGAACGCGAGGACTTGACTCTCATGGCCGACGTGATGTTCACCAACGTGCGCGTGTTCGACGGTGGCGGCGACGCGCCGTTCACCGGCGACGTGCTGGTGCAGGGCAACCGGATCGCGCGCGTCGTGCGCACCGGCTACGGCGTGCGCTCGGCACCGGTCGCGGGCGCGCAGGTCATCGACGGCGCCGGCGCGTTCCTGATGCCCGGCATGGTCGAGGCGCACACCCACTTCTCGTGGAACGACCAGCCGAGCCTCGACGCGATCCAGCGCATGCCGCCCGAGGAACACATCCTCTGGTGCGCCGAGGTCGCGAAACGCTATCTCGACATGGGCTGGACGAGCTGCGTCGGCGCCGCCGCCGCCAAGCCGCGGCTCGACGTCGTCATCCGCAACGCGATCAACGACGGCACGATCATCGGGCCGCGCTACCTCGCCGCGAGCCAGGAGATCACCGTCCCCGGCGGCCTCGGCGACACCACCAAGCCGCACCTGCCGCAGCCCGAGTTCGCCTTCGGCGCGGTGGTGAGCGGCGCCGAAGAGATGCGCCGCTGCGTGCGCATGTTCGCGAAGTACGGCGTCGACTCGCTGAAGATCAATCTCTCGGGCGAGTCGATCACCGCGATGCCGGGCGAGATGAGTCAGTTCACCGAGGAAGAGGTCCGCGTCTGCGTCGAGGAGGCGAAGGCCTGGGGCAAGCGCGTCGCCGCGCACGCGCGCTCGACCTGGTCGATCAAGCAGTGCGTGAAGCAGGGCATCGAGGTCATCTACCACGCGAGCTTCACCGACACCGAGGCGCTCGACCTGCTCGAGGCGCACAAGACCGAGCACTTCATCGCGCCCGGCCTCGCCTGGCTGATCAACACCAGCCACCACGCGAGCGAATGGGGCCTGACGCCCGAGGTGACGCGGAAGATGGGCTACCACCGCGAGCTCGAGGCGGCGGTCGAGAGCATGCGCGCGATGCGGAAGCGCGGCATCCGCATCCTGCCCGGCGGTGATTACGGCTTCGCCTGGACGCCGCACGGCACGAACGCCAAGGACCTGGAATATTTCGTCAAATACGTCGGCATGAGCACGATGGAAGCGCTGCTCTCGGCCACTGCCTGGGGCGGGCCGATGATGCGCATGGGCAAGGTGCTCGGCTACATCCGCGAGGGCTATCTCGCCGACATCCTGCTGATCGACGGCGACCCGCTCGCCGACATCACCGTGCTGCAGGACAAGGCGCGCATCCTCGCCGTGATGAAGGACGGCGAGTTCCACCGCGCGCCGTCCGCCCGCGCGTCGCGCACGCCGACCCGCTGGGCCGCGTGACCAGGAGAACCCCATGGCCGATGTCGTCTTCACCAACGTCCGCATCCTCGACGGCACCGGGCAGAACCCGTTCACCGGCAGCGTGCTCGTCCAGGGCAACCGCATCCGCCAGGTCGGCCGCAGCACCGCGCCGATCGCGCCGGGCGGCGCGACGGTGATCGACGGCGCTGGCGCGACCTTGATGCCGGGCATGTGCGAGGCGCACACCCACTTCTCGTGGAACGACTCGGCCACGCTCGCCGGCATCCAGGCGATGCCGCTCGAGGAGCACGTGCTGTGGTGCGCCAAGGTCGCGAAGCGCTACCTCGAGGCCGGCTGGACGTCGTGCGTCGGCGCGGCGTGCGCGAAGCCGCGGCTCGACGTCGTGATCCGCAACGCGATCAACGCGGGCCAGATCCCGGGCCCGCGCTACCTGGCCGCGAGCCAGGAGATCACCGTGCTCGGCGCGCTCGGCGACGAGACGCTGCCGCACCTGCCGTTTCCCGAGTTCAGCTTCGGCGTCAACGTCTCCGGCGCCGACGAGATGAGGAAGGCCGTGCGCCTCTTCCTCAAGTACGGCGTCGACTCGATCAAGCTCAACCTCTCGGGCGACAACTTCACGCCCGACTCGCGCGCCGAGACGAGCTGGATGCTCGACGAGGAAGTGGCCGCGGCGATGCGCGAGGTGAAGATGCGCGGCAAGCGCGGCGTGGCGCATGCGCGCTCGTCCGACAGTGTCAAGCAGGCGCTGCGCCACGGCATCGACCTGATCTACCACGCGAGCTTCGTCGACGAGGAAGCGCTCGACCTTCTCGAGGCGGCGAAGGACCGCGTCTTCGTCGCACCCGGCGTCGCCATCCTCCACGCGATGCTCTACGAATCCGAGCGCTACGGCATCACGCACGCGATGGCCTGCGAGATGGGCTACGAGATCGAGTGGGAGGCGGCGCAGGTGTCGCTCGCGAAGATGCACAAGCGCGGCATCCGCGTGCTGCCGGGCGGCGACTACGGCTTCGCGATGACGCCGCACTGCCAGAACTCGCGCGACCTCGAGTTCTTCGTCAAGTACCTCGGCTTCACGCCGATGGAGGCGATCCGCTCGGCCACGCTCTACGGCGGCCAGATCATGATGAAGCCCGACGAGCTCGGCGTCGTCAAGGACGGCTATCTCGCCGACCTGCTGCTCGTCGACGGCGACCCGCTCGCCAACCTCTCGATCCTGCGCGACCCGAAGCGGCTGCTCGCCGTGATGAAGGACGGCGTCTTCGCGAAGGCGCCCGAGATCGCGTCGCAGCGGGCCTGGGGGCGCGCCGCGTGACGCGGAAGCAGGCCGCGCTCTGGGTCGTCTTCGGCGTGCCGATCGCGGTCTTCGCGCTCTGGGCGATCGCCGAGAACGCGCCGCTCTTCTTCAAGACGCTGCTCAACGGCCTGACGCTCGCCTCGCTCTACTTCCTCGTCGCGAGCGGCTTCACGCTCGTCTTCGGCCTGATGCGTAACGTCAACCTCGCGCACGGCTCGCTCTACCTTTTCGGCGCCTACGTCGGCTGGTTCGTCGGCGAGCACACCGGCTCGTGGGTGCTCGCGGTGATGGCGGGATTCCTGTCGGCGGCGGTGCTCGGCCTCGCGATGCAGCTGCTCGTCTTCCGCCACATGCAGGGGCAGGACCTGCGGCAGACGCTGGTGACGATCGGCCTCTCGATCGTGCTCGCCGACCTGATGCTCTGGACCTGGGGCGCCGAGATCTACACCTTCGACCCGCCGTCCTGGATCTACGGCTCGACCCTGCTGCCGCTGGTCGACAAGTTCCCGAGCTACCGGCTCTTCGTCCTGGTGGCGTCGGTGCTCATCGGCGTGGGCCTCTGGCTGCTGCTGGCGCGCACGCGCATCGGCATGATGATCCGCGCCGGCGTCGACGACCGCGGCATGCTCGCCGCCTCCGGCGTCAACGTGCAGCTCGTCTTCGCGCTGACCTTCGCGATCGGCGCGGGCCTGGCCGGCCTCGCCGGCGTCGTCGGCGGCACGGCGCTCTCGATCTCGCCCGGCGAGGACACGCGCTACCTGCTCGCCTCGCTCGTCGTCGTGATCGTCGGCGGCATGGGCAGCGTCGTCGGCGCCGCGATCGGCGCGCTGCTGATCGGCCTCGCCGAGCAGTTCGGCCTCGCGTACGCGCCGACCTACAGCGTCGTGTTCACCTTCGTGATCATGGTCGTCGCGCTCGCCTTCAAGCCGCGCGGGTTGATGGGGCGGGCGACATGAGCGCCGCGCAGTGGCGGCGGGCGATGAACGCGTCGGCGACGGCCGCGACGGCGGGCCGCGCTCCGGCGCAGGTGGTCGCGCTGCCGGTGCGTGCGCCGCAGCCGCCCGTCGACCCGACGGCCTGGCTCGTGCGCCTCTTCCGGCCGGTGCGCTGGCGCCATGTCGTCGTGCTCGCGCTGCTTCTCGCCTACCCGTTCGTCGCCACGCCGTTCTTCACCTTCCAGATCGGCGCGCAGTCGCTCGCGCTCGGGCTGATCGCGCTGTCGCTGACGTTCCTCGGCGGCTACGGCGGCATGGTGTCGCTCGCGCAGATGACGGTCGCGGGGCTCGCCGCGTATCTGGTCGCGATCTTCGGCACGAGCAGCAACGCCGCGATCAGCCTCGGCTGGCCGTGGTGGCTCGCGCTCGTCTTCGCGGTCGCCCTCGCGACGCTGGTCGCCGCGGCGATCGGCTGGCTCTCGGTCCGCACCGAGGGCATCTACACGATCATGATCACGCTGGCGGTCGGCGTCGCGTTCTTCTACCTCGCGCAGCAGAACTACACCGTCTTCAACGGCTTCCAGGGCTTCAGCAGGATCGCCGCGCCGACGGTGTTCGACCTCGACCTGCGCGAGCCCGTCGCCTTCTACCTGCTCGCGCTCGCCTGCGCGCTGGCCGGCTACTTCTTCGTCAAGCACCTGGTGCGCACGCCCTTCGGCATCGCGCTGCAGGGCATCCGCGACAACCCGCGACGCATGCAGTCGCTCGGCTACCACGTCGTCGCGCACCGGGTCGGCGCCTATGCCGTCGCCGGCTTCCTCGCGGCGGTCGGCGGCGTGCTGATGGTCTGGTACAACGGCCGCATCTCGCCCGGCACCATCGGCACCGGCGCGATGATCAACATCCTCATCATCGCCGTGCTCGGCGGCATGAAGCACCCGATCGGCGCCTTCGTCGGCGCCGTCGTCTTCGTGCTGCTGCAGAACTTCGCGATCGATCTCGTCGACCGCGAACGCTTCAACCTCGTCATCGGCGGCGTCTTCCTCGCCATCGTCCTGTTCTCGCCCGACGGCTTGCTCGGCCTCTGGCACGGCCTGCGCGCTCGGATCACTCGCCCGCGGCAACGACCGCCACTTTCCCCGAAGCACAGGAGACAGACATGAGCCCAAGGAGACATCCCTTCGCGCACGGCCTCGTCGCGGCGGCCGCGCTGTTCGCGGTCGCCGGCGTCGCGCATGCGCAGGACGTGCTGAAGATCGGCCTGCTCGCCTCGCTCGAAGGCCCGTTCGCGGCGCCGGGCCAGGACGGCATGCGCGGCGCCGACCTCGCGCTGAAGCAGAAGAACGGCATGGCCGGCGGCAAGAAGATCGAGTTCGTCAAGGTCTCGTCCGACGCCACGCCCGACAAGGCCGTCAACTCGACGAGGAAGGCCGTCGAGCAGGACAAGGTCCAGATCATGATCGGCCCGCTCTCGGGCGACGAGGGCATCGCGGTCAAGAACTACGCGAAGACGCAACCCAACGTCACCTTCGTCAACGGCTCGTCGGGCGCGCAAGGTGCGACGCTCGTCGACCCGGCGCCGAACTTCTACCGCTTCAACACCGAAGGCGCGCAGTGGATGGTCGGCCTCGGCGAGCACGTGCTCGGCAAGGGCTACAAGAAGGTCTACCTCATCGCCGAGGACTACGGCTTCCCGTACTCGCAGGTCCAGGGCTTCATGGCGAGCTACTGCGCCAAGGGCGGCAAGGTGCTCGACAAGGCCTGGGTACCGCTCGGCACCAAGGACTACGCGTCGGTGATCGCGAAGATCCCGAAGGACATCGATGCGCTCGTCGTCGTGCTCGGCGGCTCGGACGCCGTCAACTTCCTGACGCAGTACGAGCAGGCCGGCGGCGACAAGCCGATGGTCGGCGGCTCGATCACCGTCGACCAGACGGTGCTCAACTTCAAGGGCAAGCGCCGCGAATCGCTGCTCGGCACGGCGTCGGCCGGCCCGATGGCCGACTCGATCGACACGCCCGAATGGAAGAAGTTCGTCGCCGACTACAAGGCCGCGTTCAAGGACGGCTTCCCGAGCCCCTCGCTCTTCGCCTATCTGTACTACATCAATACGAAGGCAACACTCGACGCGCTCGATGCCGTCAAGGGCGACCTGGGCGGCGGCCAGAAGGCGTTCCGCGACGCGCTGCAGAAGACCGACTTCAAGGGCCCGGCCGGCGAGGTCAAGGTCGACGCCAACCGCAACGGCGTCGGC
>CAXUDL010000002.1:0-172839 GCA_964249855.1 uncultured Rhizobacter sp.
AAGGCGATCAGCACGCCGGAGAAGCCGAGGCCCTGGTAGAACGACTGCGTCAGCCGGCCGTCCTGTCCGGCGGTGATCGCGAAGCCGGCGACGCCTGCGAGCCCGCCCGAGACGCAGACCGCGAGCGCGACGACGCGCTGCACCGGCACGCCGACGGCGGTCGCCATCCGCGGATTGGCATCGACGAAGCGCAGGTAGAAGCCGGCGCGACTGAGCGACACGAGCCAGCCGGCGAGCGCGGCGAGGACCAGCGCGAGCACGACGCCGCTGCCGATTCCCGGGGCGATCTCGGGCAGTCGCTCGACGGCGCGGAACGGCGGCGAGTACGGGAAGCTGTCCTTCGGGTCCTTCCAGGCGCCGTAGAGCAGGTGCAGCAGCACGTTGGCGGCGATGTAGTCGAGCATCAGCGTCGAGATGATCTCGTTGACGCCGAGCCGAAGCTTCAGCCAAGCAGGAACGGCGGTCCAGGCCACGCTGCAGGCGACCGCGGCGCCGGCCATCAGCACGAGCCGCAGCGAGTCGGGTCCGACCTGCCAGATCGACACCGCCGTCGCACCGATGCCGCCCCAGATCATCTGGCCCTCGAGCCCGAGGTTCCAGAAGCGCGCCTGGAACGCGACCGACGCGCCGACGCCCGCGAGGATCAGCGGCGCCGCCTGGAAGAGAACCGCTCGGGCGTTCTGCGCATCGAACACCGTCTGGACCACGAATTCGTCGACGAGGTTGCCCGCCGGCACGCCGGCCGCGACGAGGATCGCCGCCGACAGCGCGCAGCCGACCGCGACCGAGACCGCGAGCACCAGCGCCTGCCACGGCCAGCGCATCGCCTGCCGCACCTCGAGCGCGTAGCGGCGCCCGAGCCAGGGTGCGCTGCGCGCCGGCAACGCCGCGACGAGCGGCTCAGCCATGGTCGGCGACCATCGCCCGGCCGATCGCCTGCCGGTCGGCGTCGGGCGCGAATTCGGCGACGATGCGGCCGCGCGCCATCACGCCGAGGCGGTCGGCGAGCGCGAGAACCTCGTCGAGGTCTTCGCTGATGAGAAGCACCGCGGCGCCGGCGTCGCGGGCGGCGCGCAGCCGCGCATGCACGTCCGCAGCGGCGCGCACGTCGAGGCCGCGGCTCGGGCTGTGCGCAACGACGAGTGCCGGTCGCTGCTTGCCGAGTTCGCGCGCGAGCACCAGCTTCTGCGCATTGCCGCCGGAGAGCAGCGCCGCCTTCTGGCCGAGCGAGCGCACGCCCTGGACCTCGAACGCGGCCACCGCGCGGCCCGCATCGGCGTCGATGCGCCGGCGATCGACTCGCCACGCGGTGCCGTAGCGGCCGGTGTGCACCTGGCCGATCGCGTAGTTCTCGGCGACGGACAGCGCGCCGGCGAGCGCCAGGCCCTGGCGGTCGGCCGGGATCGCCGCGATGCCGAGCTCGCGGCGCGCCGAAGGAGCGAGCGCGGTCAGATCGACGTCGCCTTCGAGACCGATCCGGCCGTCGACCGGCGCGCCGATGCCGAGGATCGCCGCGGCCAGCTCGCCCTGGCCGTTCCCGCCGACTCCGGCGAGGCCGTAGATCTCGCCGGCGTGCAGCGCGAGGTCGACGCCGGCGAGCAGCTGCGGTCCGGCGCGCGTGCGCACGCCGTGCAGTGCGAGGCGAACCGCGCCCCGCGGCGTCGCGGCCGGGCGCGCGGCCGCACGGGTGGCCTCGCCCACCGTCAAGCGCACGAGCTCGGCGGTCGACGTCTGCGCCGGCACCCGCGTCGCGACGCTGCGGCCGGCGCGCATCACCGTCACCCGGTCGGCGAACGCCATCACGTCGGCCATCTTGTGCGTGACGAGCACGACCGCAGCGCCGCGCGCCGCCAGCGTCCGCACGGTCGCGAGCAGGCGCTCGGCCTCGTGGTCGGTCAGCACCGCCGTCGGCTCGTCGAGGATGAGGATGCGCGCGCCGGCCAGCAGCACCTTCAGGATCTCGACGCGCTGCTGCTCGGCGATCGAGATCGTGTCGACGCGCGCCGCCGGATCGATCGCGAAGCCGAGTTCGGCGGCCTTGGCACGGACCGCATCGGCGATGGCGGACAGCCGCTGCCGATGCGACCGGCGCGGTGCCGCTGCGGGCAGCGTCAGCAGCACGTTCTCGGCCACGGTGAACGACCGCACGAGCTTGAAGTGCTGGTGGACCATGCCGATCTTCGCGGCCGCTGCATCGCGTGGGCCGGAGAAGCGGATCTCGTTGTCGTCGACGAGAACCGTACCGGCTTCGGGCGCGTAGAGGCCGGCGGCGATGTTCATCAACGACGACTTGCCCGCGCCGTTCTCGCCGAGCAGCGCATGGACCTCGCCCCAGCGTGCGTCGACGCTCGCGTCGGTCAGCGCGGCGAAGCCGTCGAACGTCTTGGAGATGCCGCGCAGCGCAAGCGCCGTCGCCGAGCCGGCCGTGGTCATCCGGCGCCGCGCCGCCGTGCCGCCGCGCCGCGGGCCGGGCGTGGCGGCGAGCCGTTCGCCCGGCGGCGTACGCCGTGTTCGCCGACGCGGGCGCGGCCGGGTGGGCCCGGCGAGCCGGAGCTCGTCATCACTTCTGCGTGACGACGCCCTTGACCGTCCAGTCCATCTTCCAGAGGTCGGCGTCGGAGAGCACCGCGCCCTTGGCGACGCGCTCCTTGCCGGTGCCGTCGGCGAGCGGCCCGGCGTAGACCTGCTTGCCCTTGAGGATGGCGTCGCGCTCGGCGGTGATCATGGCGACCTTGTCCTTCGGCACGGCTGCTCCGAAGCCGGCGACGTCGGTGCCGCCGTCCTTCATCTCGATGAAGGCGCCGTAGGCCGGCGGCGTCCAGTTGCCGGCCATGACGCGCTTGAGTTCGGGCACGAGGAATCTGTCCCAGACCCAGACCGAGGAGCAGACGGTCGCCTTCGGCGCGAACGCGCGCAGGTCGCGATGGTGGCCGGTGCCGTAGACGCCGCGCTCCTGCGCCACGATCTGCGGCGTCGGCGTGTCGACGTGCTGGCCGATCACGTCGGCGCCCTGGTCGATCAGTGCGGCAGCGGCGGCGCGCTCCTTCACCGGGTCGTTCCACGCGCCGGTGTAGATGACGTTCACGGTCGCGTTCGGGTTGACCTTCTGCGCGCCGAGCGCGTAGGCGTTGACGGTCCAGATCACGACGCCGAACGGATTGGCCGCGACGAAGCCGAGCTTGCCGGTCTTCGACGCCGCGGCCGCGGCCATGCCGCAGAGATACTGGCTCTCGTACGTGCGGCCGTAGAACGATTCGAGGTTCGGCGCGTTGGTCGTGCCCGAGGCGTTGAGGAAGGCGACGTTCGGGTACTTGGCGGCGAGGTCCTTGAAGGCGTCGGAGTAGCCGAAGGCGGTACCAATGACGATGTTGGCGCCGCGCTGGATGAACTTCTCCGCCGCCGGCTTGATGGCGGACGCGTCCTCGGGCACGCTTTCGACGAACTGGATCTTCTGCCCGGTCTCCTTCTCGATCTTGACGCGCGCCTCGTCGAAGGCCTGCGTCCAGCCACCGTCGTTCTTCGGGCCGAAATAGAGCATCGCGATCTTCGGCTTGTCCTTCAGCGTGAAGCCGTCGGCGATGGCAGCGGTCGGCAGGGCGAGCGCCGCGGCGAGCATGATGGTGGCGTAGCGGGTCATCGGCAGCCTCGAGAGGTCGGGAAACGATCAGCGCATGAAATTGATCCGGAAGACGTTGCCCTCCGGGTCGAGCAGCACCGCCTGGTACCAGTCGTAATAGGTGAGGTAGGGCGGCTTGACGAGCGTCGCACCGGCGGCGAGTGCCACGGGCACGCGGGCGTCGACCTCGGCTTCGGACTCGACGTCGATGTTGAGCAGGAACTTGACGCCGGACGTCTCGGAATGTTCGGCCAAATGCAACAGCTCGTAGGCCGCGAGCGCGTTGAAGCCGAGGTGCGACCGGCCGGTCGAGAGGCCGCGGAAGATCGGCGAGCGGATCGCCTCGATCTCCTCGAAGCCGAACACCGTGCGGTAGAAGCCGCTGAGCGCGACGATGTCCTTCGCGAAGACGTTGACGTAGGAGAGATGCGCCATCAGGCGATCGCCTTGCTGCCGCCGAAGGTCGTCTGCTTGACGAACTTCGACCGCAGATGCTCGCCCGACGAGATCGGCGCGTATCTGGCCGACTCGCCCGGCGCGAGGCAACTCGGCAGGCACTCGACCATCGCGTCGTAGTTCGGCTGGTGGAAGAAGACGAGCGACTGGCGGCGCTGCGTCGCGGCGACGTCGGGCGGTGGGTTGACGACGCGGTGCAGCGTCGACACCCACTGGTCGTTGGTCCACTGCATCATCAGGTCGGCGATGTTGACGACGAGCCCGCCGTCGACCTGCGGCACGTCGACCCACTCGCCGGCCTTGTTGAAGACCTGCAGGCCCGGCCCGTCGGGCAGCACGATGGTCAGGCTGCCGTAGTCGCTGTGCGCGCCGGCGCGCAGTTGCCCGGGCAGCGCTGCGCTGGTCTGCGGCGGGTAGCTCAGCACGCGGAACATGCTGATGTGGCGGTCGATCTTGTCGTCGAAGAATGTCTCGGGCAAGCGGAGCGCGAGCGCGAAGAGGCGCATCAGCGATGCCGACAACTCGGACATGGCGGTGAAGTACGCCTCGAAGGCGCTCCGGAAGCCGGGAATCGGCGGCCAGACGTTGGGCTCGAAGTGGGCGCCGGCAGCGGCGCCGCGGTGGTAGTCGTCGTCCGGTACGCCGGACGGGCCGATCGAGAACGATTCCTTCAAGTCACCCGGCGCGGCTTCCTCCAGGCTGTACGACAAGCCCTCCTCGCCGACCGCGCTGTAGCCGCGCACCGCGTCGATGCGCGGCCGGTCGACGCGGCGCTTCGCGGCGAGCGGCAACGCGAAGAAGTCGCGCGAGAGCTCCGACACGCGCTCGATCAAGTCAGGCGAGATGCGGTGGTTCCGGACAACGAGAAAGCCGATCTCGCGGCTCGCTTCGTCGACCTGCGCGGCGAGCGCCGCCTTGGCTTCCGGCGTGTCGGAGAAGTACGGCGCCAGATCGATGATCGGCACGGTCAGCATCGTCATGAGCGGCACCTCGGGGGCTGGCGAGGCGCTGCGTCGCCTGCACCTTCAGCGACCCGATATGCAACGACCGTGCCGGCAGCGCGTCGGCTCAGTGCGCCTTGCTGCGCGGCTTCGGCAGCCCGCTCCCGGGCGTGTGGAAGGCGACCTGCTCGGGCTGCAGTTCGTTGTCGAGCGGGTCGAACAGCTCCTTCCTGACCATCAGCGCGACGCTGGCCTGGTTGATCTTCGCGTCGGGGTGCGCCGCGGCCTGCACCATCGCCCGGTAGATGCGGCCGGGCAAGAGCATCGCGAGCTCGAGGCTCAGCTCGTTGGCGTGGTCGTAGTCCTCGGGCGCCGACGCCTTGTCGAGCGTGCCGGCGACGACGAGATACTGGGCGACCATCGCGGCCAGATCGAATTTCTCGCGGGAGGGAAAGTCTTTCATCGGTGTCTCGCTCAGGTTGTTCGCGTTCGGGGGCGCGAGGGTACCGCAGGCGCCGGCGCGGCCGACACGGTGCGCAGCACGGCGTCGAACAGGAACGATTCCCAATGCGCGAGCGCGGCCGGCGTGTCGAGCGTCTCGCCGAGAAAGGCCGAGAGCGTGTAGCGGTTCGAGAGGTAGAAGTAGGCCATCGAGGCGATCATCAGATAGACGTCGCGCGGTGCGATGTCGGCGCGGAAGCTGCCGTCGGCGCAGCCCCTGGCGAGCACCCGGCCGAGCACGTCGACGGCCGGCGACGAGTAGTCGCGCGCACGTGCCGACTTGGCGATGTGGCGGCCGCGGTGGAGGTTCTCGGTGTTGAGCAGGGTGATGAATTCCGGATGCCGCCGGTAGTGGTCGAGCATGAAGCGCACGACGGCGCGGAGCGCCTCGCGCGGCGCGGTGGTGTCGAGCGACAGCTCTGACTCGGCGACGTTGAAGCGCCGGTACATCTCCTCGAGCACGGCGATGTAGAGGCCTTCCTTGCTGCCGAAGTAGTAATAGATCATCCGGTCGTGCGACTTCGCCGCCCGCGAGATCTGCTCGACGCGGCCGCCGGCGTAGCCATGTGCCGCGAACACCTTGATCGCGGCGCGCAGGATGCTCTCGCGCGTCGCCTGCGCCGAGCGTTCTCGGACGCCTGGGCCCTGGGCGCGGGTTGCACTCATCGTGGGCGTGAGGGTGTCGGGTAGGCGCTGATTCGGTGCCCCGCGGGCGGCCCCGCGGTGCATGCGCGAAGTCGGGCCAACCGCATTGCGGTGGCCCGGTCGCGCATGTAGCATCCGCTACACCGTGGTTCAGTCGATGCTACATGAACGGTTGTCGCGGCGACAGGTGCCGGGGCACGGAAACTGCGAGGCGAGCACGATGGTCGAACACACGAAGACCGATGGTCTGTCTGCCGCCGAGCCGGATGTGGCAACGCTCGGGCTCGAGCGCGCGCCGCCGCGCAACGACCGCATGGCCGCGGGAAAGGTCGAGTGCAACGCTTGCCCGGTGCTCTGCCAGATCTCGGTCGGCAAGACCGGCGCGTGCGACCGCTACGCCAACGCCGGCGGCACCCTGGTGCGTGTCGACCCGGTCGTGATGCTGCAGCGCACGCTCGAGGCCGGTCAGGCGGCGGTCGTGCCGTTCGCCGGGTCCGATGCCGCGAGCGATCCGCTCGTGTCGACGCGCGAGGTCTTCGTCACCGGGGTCGGCGCAGGCACGACCTATCCCGATTACAAGCCCGCGCCGTTCATCGTCGCCAGCCGGGCGGACGGCGTCGACATGATCACCGTCGTCACCGAAGGCATCTTCAGCTACTGCAGCATGAAGGTGAAGATCGACACCGACCGCTGGCTCGGCCCCGAGCAGGCCGACGTGCGCTGCGACGGCGAGGTCGTCGGCCATGTCACGACGGCCGAGTACGGCTCGCAGATGCTCTCGCTCGGCGGCGTGCACCACCTGACCGGCGGCAGCAAGAAGGAAGGCCGCGTCACCTGCGAGACGATGCTCGCGCTCGGCAACAAGCAGCCGGTCGAGCTGCGGATCGATGGCGGCGCGACCGTCGTCGTGCAGTCGGGCGCGGCGCCGATCGTCGACGGCGTGCCCGAACGGCGCATGCGCGTCGGCTGCGGGTCGGCGACGGTCGGCATCTTCGCGAAGCAGTTCCTCGGCCTCGCCGACGAGGTCATCGTCGTGGACGACCACATCACCGGCGTGCTGACGCAGCACCAGGCGGGCCGCTGCCTCGACATGCGGCCGTCCGGCGTGCGCATTCGCGGCCGCAAGTCGACGCCGGGGCGCTTCTTCCAGGTCGCGAACCCTGGCACCGGTTGGGGCGGCACCGATCTGCGCGAACCGCTCACGATCGTCGACGGCTGGGACCCGGGCGTCGCATGGCCGGGACTGCGGCTCCTGATGACGTCGACCACCGGCGAGCATGCCGAGTGGTTCGTCCTCGACGACGCGCTCGTGCCGCGTGCCGCCGCCATGCCGGAGACCGTGGCCGCGGTCGTCGCACGCATCGGCGAGAACTGCGAGCCGTCGCTCGCGACCGTGCTCTTCCTCGGCGGCGCCGGCGGCAGCCTGCGTGCCGGCGTCACCGACAACCCTGTGCGGCTCACCCGCGCGATCAAGGACGCGCTGGTCAACGTCACCTGCGGCGGCGCGCCCGCCTATGTCTGGCCGGGCGGCGGCATCACGCTGATGGTCGACGTCGCGCGCATGCCCGACGCGAGCTTCGGCACGGTGCCCACGCCCGCGATCGTCGCGCCGATCGAGTTCAGCATGGCGCGCGCGGACTACGACGCGCTCGGCGGCCACGCCGCGCAGGTGCGCACGCTCGACCAGGCGCTCGCCCGCGGCGCATGGCACGGCGACGGCGCACCGACGGCGCGGCGCTTCGAGCCGCTCGCGGCGGCCAATCCGTGGCCGCTCGGCCGCGCTCCGCTGCTCGGCTGAACCATGCAGGCGCAACGAGCCCCGCTGACCGACCGCCGCTGGCATTTCCAGCACGGGCCGATCGATTGCGTGATCGGCGCCGACGGCGATGCAGGCGCCGTCGCCGAAGCGCACGAGGCCGCGTGGCAGCGCTTTGGCACGGTGCTCGACGAACTCGTCGCCGAACTCCGCACGCTGCGCCGGCCGGTGCGCGGGCCGTGCCCGCTGCAGGGCGAGGTCGCACGACGGATGTGGCATGCCTGCCGACCGTTCCACGCCGGCTTCATCACGCCGATGGCGGCAGTCGCCGGCTCGGTCGCGCAGCAGTTGATCGGCTGCTACGACCGGTCCGGTGTCGCACGAGCCTGGGTCGACAACGGCGGCGACATCGCGCTGCACCTCGCGCCGGCCGCGTCGGTCCGCATCGGGCTCGTCGCCGACCTGTCGCGCGTCGCGCTCGGCCAGGCGCTCGTGCCCGACGGCGCGTTCGTCGTCGACGCGGCCATGCCGGTGCGCGGCGTCGCGACCAGCGGCTGGCGCGGTCGCAGCCAGTCGCTCGGCATCGCCGACAGCGTCACGGTGCTGGCGCGCAACGCCGCGATGGCCGACGCGGCGGCGACCGTCGTCGCGAACGCCGTCGACGTGGCCGACGCGCGTATCGTCCGCAGGCCGGCGAACGCGGTCAAGGACGACAGCGACCTCGGCGACCTGCGCGTCACCGTCGACGTGCCGCCGCTCGGCGCCGACGCCGTCGGCCGGGCGCTCGACGCCGGCGTGCGCCGCGCGGCCGAGCTGCAGCGCCTCGGCCTGATCCACGCGGCGCTGCTCGTCTGCCAGGGCGTCGCGCGCCGCGTCGATGCGGCCGCCATCGCGCTCGCCGCATGATGTCGACCGCCACCTTGCCGGAGTCCGCGTTGATCGAGATTCGCCGCATCCACACGCAGGTCGAGGAGATCCGCCACGAGTTCGGCCCGCCGGCCGCACGGCCGCTGCTCAAGGCGGCGATCGCGGTGGTCATGACCAATCCGTTCGCCGGCCGTTACGTCGCCGACATCCTGCCGATGATGGACGCGCTGCAGCCCGTCGGCGTCGACATGGCCGAGCGGCTGCGTGCGGCGATGGGCGTGCCGGCGAGCGCGATCGAGAGCTACGGCAAGGGCGCGATCGTCGGTGCAGCCGGCGAGCAGGAGCACGGCGCGCTGTGGCACGTTCCGGGCGGCTACGCGATGCGCGAACTGCTCGGTTTCGCGTCGGACGACCCGGCGCCCGCCCGGGGCAACGAGACGTCCGGCCGACCCGGCAACGCCCTCGCCATCGTGCCGTCGACGAAGAAGGTCGGTGCACCGGGCACGGCGCTCGACGTGCCGCTCACGCACATCAACGCGTCGTACGTCCGCAGCCATTTCGACGCGATCGAGGTGCGCGTGGCAGGCAGCCCGCGCGCCGACGAGATCGTGTTCATCCTCGCGATGGCGACCGGCCCGCGGGTGCATGCGCGGGTCGGCGGCCTGCGCGCCGCCGACATCGCGCAGTGGAACGGCCTGCGCTGAACTCCGGAGAAGCCCGATGACCGCCAACATCCGCAAGATCGTCGTCCAGGTCGACGAGACCCGCCTGGAGATGGGCCGCCCCGTCGACCCGCCGACGCGCCGCGCGCTCGCGATGGCGGTCGTCGCCAATCCCTGCGCCGGCCGCTACGAGGACGACCTCGACGCGCTGATCGCCATCGGCGAGGAGCTTGGCGGCCTGCTCGGCGACAAGTGCGTCGCCGCGCTCGGCATCGCGCCCGGCGCCGCGCACAGCTACGGCAAGGCGGCGATCGTCGGCGAGAACGGCGAGCTCGAGCACGCCGCCGCGATCCTCCATCCCAAGCTCGGCGCGCCGCTGCGCCGCGCGGTCGAACGAGGCGCGGCGCTGGTGCCGTCGGCGAAGAAGCGCGGCGGGCTCGGATGCGCGATCGACGTGCCGCTCGGCCACAAGGACGCCGCCTTCGTCCGCAGCCACTTCGACGCGATGGAGGCGCGCATCGCCGACGCGCCGCGCGCCGACGAGATCGTCGTCGCCGTCGTCGTCACCGACAGCGGCCGGCCGCTGCCGCGCGTCGGCGGCCTGCAGGTGCACGAGATCGCGGGCGAGGACGGCTTGCGCTGACCGCCCACACAGTTTGTCTTGAACCAGGAGCTTTCATGATCCCTCGCCGTCCCCTGCTGCTCGCCGCAGCCCTCGTGACCCTCGCGTCGCCGCTGGCGACGACCGCGTTCGCCCAGCAGGGCGCGGCGCTGAAGATCGGCGAGATCAACAGCTACAAGGCGCAGCCCGCGTTCCTCGAGCCGTACAAGAAGGGCATGGAGCTCGCGGTCGAGGAGGTCAACGCCGCGGGCGGCGTCAACGGCAGGAAGATCGAGCTCGTTACCCGCGACGACAACGCGAGCCCGGGCGACGCCGTGCGCGCGGCCGAGGAACTCGTCTCGCGCGAGAAGATCGACGTGCTCGCGGGCGCCTTCCTGTCGAACACCGGCCTCGCGCTCGCCGATTTCGCGAAGCAGAAGAAATTCTTTTACCTCGCCGGCGAGCCGCTCACCGACAAGATCATCTGGGGCAGCGGCAACCGCTACACCTTCCGCCTGCGCCCCGGCACCTACATGCAGGCGGCGATGCTGGTGCCCGAGGCCGTCAAGCTCAAGAAGAAGCGCTGGGCGGTCGTCTACCCGAACTACGAGTACGGCCAGTCGGCGGTCTCCGCGTTCAAGGAGCTGCTGAAGGCCGCGCAGCCGGACGTCGAGTTCGTCGCCGAGCAGGCGCCGCCGCTCGGCAAGGTCGACGCCGGCAGCGTCGCGCAGGCGCTCGCCGACGCCAAGCCCGATGCGATCTTCAACGTGCTCTTCGGCGCCGATCTCTCGAAGTTCGTCCGCGAGGGCAACACGCGCGGCCTGTTCCAGGGCCGCGACGTGGTGAGCGTGCTGACCGGCGAGCCCGAGTACCTCGACCCGCTGCGGGACGAGACGCCCAACGGCTGGATCGTCACCGGCTACCCGTGGTACGGCATCCAGACGCCCGAGCACAAGGCCTTCTTCCTCGCCTACCACGCGAAGTACAAGGACTATCCGCGGCTCGGTTCGGTCGTCGGCTACACGATGATCAAGTCGATCGCCGCCGGCGTCGCGAAGGCCAAGAGCGCGGAGACCGAGAAGCTCGTCGCCGCGTTCGCCGGCCTGCAGGTCGACTCGCCCTTCGGCAGGATCAGCTACCGCGCCGAAGACCACCAATCCACGATGGGCGCCTTCGTCGGCAAGACGAAGAACGAGGGCGGCAAGGGCACGATGGTCGACTACCGGTATTTCGACGGCGCGAAGTTCCTGCCCTCGAACGAGCGGGTGAAGACACTGCGCGCACCCGACTGATTCGCGCAAATGGACTTGTCGGGCGTCGTCGTCCAACTGCTGAACGGCCTGGCCGGCGCGTCGTCGCTGTTCCTCGTCGGCGCCGGGCTGTCGCTCATTTTCGGCGTGACGCGGATCGTCAACTTCGCGCACGGCTCGTTCTACATGCTGGGGATCTACCTCGCGTACACGCTCGCCGACAGGCTCGGCGGCGCGGGCTTCTGGCTCGCGCTGCCGCTCGCCGCGATCGCGGTCGGCGTGTTCGGCGCGGCGGTCGAGGTCGTGCTGCTGCGGCGCGTCTACAGGGCGCCGGAACTCTTCCAGCTGCTCGCCACCTTCGCGCTGCTGCTCGTCGTCAAGGACGCCGCGCTCTGGCTCTGGGGACCGGAGGACCTGCTCGGTCCGCGTGCACCGGGGCTGCGCGGCGCGGTCGACGTCCTCGGCCGGCGCTTTCCGCAGTACGACCTCTTCCTCATCGTGGTCGGCCCGGCCGTCCTCGGCGGGCTCTGGCTGCTGCTCACGCGCACGCGCTGGGGCACGCTCGTGCGCGCCGCGACGCAGGACCGCGAGATGGTCGGCGCGCTCGGCGTCGACCAGGCGTGGCTGTTCACGGCGGTGTTCGCGCTCGGGACGGCGCTCGCGGGACTCGGCGGTGCCCTGCAGTCGCCGCGCGAGCCGGCGAACCTGGGCCTCGACCTGGCGACGATCGGCGACGCCTTCGTCGTCGTCGTGGTCGGCGGCATGGGCTCGATTCCCGGCGCCTACGTCGCGGCATTGCTCATCGCGGAGATCAAGGCGATCTGCATCGGCCTCGGCACGGTCGACGTCTTCGGCATCGCCTTCTCGTTCTCGAAGCTGACGCTCGTCGTCGAGTTCCTGGTGATGGCGGTCGTGCTCGTCGTCCGGCCGTGGGGCCTCTTCGGCCGGCCGCAGGCGACGAGCCGCAATTCGGCGCCCGTCGAAGCGCCGCTGCGCGGGGCCGACACCCTGACGAAGGCGGCGGGCGCCGTGCTGCTCGTCGCGCTGATCGCCTGGCCGCTGGCGACCGCCGGCTCGCCGTACCTGACCGTCCTCGCGATCGACCTGCTGACCGCCGCGCTCTTCGCCGCGAGCCTGCACTTCATCATGGGCCCGGCCGGCATGCACTCGTTCGGCCACGCCGCGTACTTCGGCCTCGGCGCGTACGGCGCGTCGCTGCTGTTCCGCTCGCTGCACCTGCCGATGGAGGCGGCGCTGCTGCTCGCGCCGGTCGTCGCGGCGCTCGGCGCGCTCGTGTTCGGTTGGTTCTGCGTGCGGCTCTCGGGCGTCTACCTCGCGATGCTGACGCTGGCCTTCGCGCAGATCGTCTGGTCGGTCGTCTTCCAGTGGGACGACTTCACCGGCGGCAGCAACGGCCTCACCGGCGTCTGGCCTGCCGAGTGGCTCGCCGACAAGCAGCACTACTACTTCCTGACGCTCGCGCTCGTCGCCGGCGGCCTGCTGCTGATCCGCCGCGTGCTGTTCGCGCCCTTCGGCTATGCGATGCGTTCCGGTCGCGACTCGCCGCTGCGCGCCGATGCGATCGGCATCGACGTGAAGCGTGTCCAGTGGGTCGCCTTCGTCATCGCGGCGGTCTTCGCCGGTCTCGCGGGCGGGCTCTACGCGTTCTCGAAGGGCAGCATCTCGCCCGACACCGTCTCGGTCGGCCGCTCGGTCGACGGCCTGGTGATGGTGCTGCTCGGCGGCCTGCAGACGCTCGCAGGCCCGATCGTCGGCGCGGTCAGCTTCACCTGGCTGCAGGACGCCGTCGCCCGCAACACCGACTACTGGCGGGCGCTGCTCGGCGGCATCATCCTGCTGCTCGTGCTCGTCTTCCCGCAAGGGATCGCGGGTGCATTCGCGCAAATGATTCCGCGCCGCGGTGCGCTGCGATGAGCCTGCTCCAGGTCGACGGGCTCGGCAAGTCGTTCGGCGGCAACCGCGCCGTCGACGGCATCGCGTTCGAGGTCGCTGCCGGCGAGCTGCTCGCGCTGATCGGCCCGAACGGCGCCGGCAAGTCGACGACCTTCAACATGGTCAACGGCCAGCTGCGTGCCGATTCCGGCTCGATCCGCCTGGCCGGCACCGAGCTGATCGGCCGCAAGCCCCGCGACATCTGGAAGCTCGGCGTCGGCCGCACCTTCCAGATCGCCGAGACGTTCGCGTCGCTGACCGTCGTCGAGAACGTGCAGATGGCGCTGCTCTCGGCCGACGCGAAGCTCTATTCGCTCTGGATGCGCGCGGCCGGCCACCGCCGCGACGACGCGCTCGCGCTCCTCGAGCAGGTCGGCATGCGCGCCCAGGCCGACCGGCCGTGCAGCGTGCTCGCGTACGGCGACGTCAAGCGCGTCGAGCTCGCGATCGCGATGGCGAACGCGCCGAAGCTGCTGCTGATGGACGAGCCGACCGCCGGCATGGCGCCGACGGAGCGCAACGCCCTGATGGCGCTGACCAAGCGCCTCGTCGTCGAGCGGGGCATGGCGGTGCTCTTCACCGAGCACAGCATGGACGTCGTCTTCGCGTACGCCGACCGCACGATCGTGCTGGCGCGCGGCCGGCTGATCGCGCAGGGCACGCCGGCCGAGATCCGCGTCCATCCGAAGGTCCAGGAGGTGTACTTCGGCACCGGCGCCACCTTCGAGAAGAAGAAGGCCGCCACCGCATGACCCGTCTCCTCGACGCGAGCGGGCTCTGCGCCTGGTACGGTGCCGCGCAGGTCCTCGACGACGTCGCGCTCCACGTCGACCGCGGCGAGGTCGTCGCGCTGATGGGCCGCAACGGTGCCGGCAAGTCGACGACGTTGAAGGCCTTGATGGGCCTGCTCGCCAAGCGCAGCGGCCGGATCGCGTTCCTCGGCCACGACGTGTCGACCGCCGCGCCGCACGAGGTCGCCCGCCTCGGCCTCGGCTACGTGCCCGAGGACCGCCGCGTCTTCGCCGATCTCACGGTCGTGGAGAACCTCGAGGTCGGCCGCCAGCCGCCGCGCCGCTTCCCCGACGGCAGCGCCGCGCCCGTCTGGACGCCCGCCGCGCTCTACGCGCTCTTCCCCAACCTCGGCGAGATGCCCGACCGCACGGGTGGCCGGATGAGCGGTGGCGAGCAGCAGATGCTGACCGTGGCCCGCACGCTGATGGGCAACCCCTTCCTCGTGCTGCTCGACGAACCGAGCGAGGGCGTCGCGCCGCTCATCGTCGAGCAGATGGCGCAGATGATCTCGAAGCTGAAGTCGCAGGGTGTCAGCATCCTGCTGTCGGAACAGAATCTGCACTTCGCCGAGCTCGTTTCCGATCGCGCCTACGTGCTCGAGAAGGGCCGGATCCGCTACGAGGGCACGATGGCGGCGCTCGCGGCGGACGACGCGGTGCGCCGCGCCTACCTGAGCGTCTGACCATGCCCACCGCCTCCCGCTCCGGCCCCGCCGCCGCGCTGATCGTCGTCGACGTCCAGAACGGCTTCTGCCCCGGCGGCAGCCTCGCCGTGCCGCGCGGCGACGAGGTCGTCCCCGTCGTCAACCGGCTCGCGCGCCGCTTCGAGAACATCGTCGTGACGCAGGACTGGCATCCGCCCGGCCATGTCTCGTTCGCGAGCAGCCATCCCGGCCGCAAGCCCTTCGAGACGATCGCGCTCGGCTACGGCCCGCAGGTGCTGTGGCCCGACCACTGCATCCAGGGCAGCGAGAGCGCCGCGCTGCATCCGTCGCTCGACCTGCCGACGGCGCAGCTCGTCATCCGCAAGGGCTTCCACCGCGGCATCGACAGCTATTCGGCCTTCCTCGAGGCCGACCGGACGACGTCCACCGGTCTCGCGGGCTACCTGCGTGGCCGCGGCATCGACACGCTCTACGTCACCGGCCTCGCGACCGACTTCTGCGTCGCCTGGACGGCGATCGACGCGCGCGCGGCCGGCTTCGCCGTCGCCGTCGTCGAGGACGCGACGCGCGCCATCGACCTCGACGGCTCGCTCGACGCCGCCTGGCGCGACCTGGCAGCGCACGGCGTGCGCCGGCTGCAGTCGGCCGAGCTCGACTGAGCGGCGCGCGATGCAGCCTGCGGACGCTGTTCCCGTCGCCCTCGCCGTCAACGGCACGCGCCACCGCCTCGCGGTGCCGCGCAGCGCGCCGCTGCTGCTCGTGCTGCGCAACGACCTCGGCCTGAACGGCCCGAAGTACGGCTGCGGCCTCGGCCAGTGCGGTGCCTGCCTGGTGCTCGTCGACGGCCGTGCCGCACGGTCGTGCGTCATCCCGGTCGGCGGCGTCGACGGCCGCGACGTGACGACGCTCGAGGGTCTCGCGCAGGGCGACGCGCTGCACCCGGTGCAGCAGGCCTTCATCGACAGCCAGGCGGCGCAGTGCGGCTACTGCCTCAACGGCATGATCGTCGCGACGGTCGACCTGCTCGCGCGCTGCCCGGCGCCGACCGAGCGCGAGATCCGCGCGGCGCTGTCGCACAACCTCTGCCGCTGCGGCGCGCACCTCGAGATTCTCGACGCGGTCCGGCGGGCCGCGGGAGTCGCGGCCGGATGAACGACGTCCCGCGACCGCTTCGCCCGAAAGGCCTCGGTTGAGCCGACGCGCCCAGTCCGCGAGCAAACGCGCCGACTTCCTCGACGCGGTCGGCGTGCTGCTCGTGTGCCGCGAGGTGCCGCCGCCACCACCACCGATGCCGGGGCAGCCGGCGGCGATCGCTGCCGATCCGGCCGACGGCCCGGAGCTCTTTCTCGCGGTGTGGGACGACGGCAGCGTCACCGCGCTGCACGGCCATGTCGACCTCGGCACCGGCCTCTGCACGGCGCTGACGCAGATCGTCGCCGAGGAACTCGATGTCGACCCGGCGCGCGTGGCGATGGTGATGGGCAGCACCGCGAGCGCGCCGAACCAGGGCGCGACGATCGCGAGCGCGTCGATCCAGATCCACGCCGCGCCGCTGCGCACGGCCGCGGCACTGGCGCGGCAGTGGCTGGTCGGCGCCGCGGCGGCGCGCCTCGGCACGGCGGCGGAGGCGCTCGACGCCTTGGACGGCGTGGTCGCCGATCGCACCGATCCGTCGCGATGCGTCGACTACGGCCAACTGCTGACCGGCCGGCGCGTCGTCCTCGACCTGTCGACGACGACCCAGGCGACGCCGAAATCGCCGGCCGACTACCGCGTCGTCGGCCGTTCGCTGCCGCGCGTCGACATCCCGGCCAAGGCGGCGGGCGTCGAGACCTTCGTCCACGACAAGCGCCTGCCCGGCCTGCTGCACGGCCGCGTCGTCCGGCCGCCGTACGCCGGCGTCGACGCCGGCGACTTCGTCGGCCGGACGCTCGAGTCGGTCGACGAGGCTTCGATCTCGCACCTGCCGGGCATCCGCGCGGTCGTCGCCATCGGCGACTTCGTCGGCATCGTCGCCGAGCGCGAGGACGTCGCCGAGCTCGCGATGCGGAGTCTGCGCGTCGTCTGGAAGCCCTGGCCCGGCCTGCCGCCGCTCGACGACCTCGCGCAGGCGCTCAAGGCCAATCCGTCGACGCGCCGCGTGCTCGTCGATCGTGGCGACGTCGACACCGCGCTCGGCGGCATCGCCGAACCGATGGCGCGCCGCTATGTCTGGCCCTACCAGCTCCACGCGTCGATCGGCCCGCCGTGCGCCGTCGCCGACTGGCAGGGCGACGCGCTGACCGTCTGGGCCGGCACGCAGAACCCGCACGTGCTGCGCGCCGACCTCGCGACGCTGACCGGCCTGCCCGCGCCGCGCATCGATGTCGTGCGCATGGAAGCCGCGGGCTGCTACGGCCGCAACGGCGCCGACGATGTCGCCGCCGACGCGGTGCTGCTGTCGCGCGCGGTCGGGCGGCCGGTGCGGGTGCAGTTGAGCCGTGAGCAGGAGCAGCTCTGGGAGCCGAAAGGCGCGGCGCAGCTGATGGAGGTGGCCGGCGGGCTGGCGGCCGACGGCGCGATCGCCGCCTACGACTTCCAGACCGCGTACCCCTCGAACGGCGCACCGACGCTCGCGCTGCTGCTGACGCGCGCCGTCGAGCCGGTCGCGACCGCGTTCGAGATGGGCGACCGCACTGCCGTGCCGCCCTACGAGACGCCGGCGCTGCGCGTCGTCGCCCACGACATGGCGCCGATCCTGCGCGCGTCGTGGCTGCGCGGCGTCTCGGCGCTGCCCAACGCGTTCGCGCACGAATCGTTCGTCGACGAGCTCGCGACCGCCGCCGGCACCGACCCGGTGGCGTTCCGGCTGCGGCACCTGAAGGACCCGCGCGCCGCCGACCTGGTGCGCGCGACGGCCGAACGCGCCGGCTGGCAGCCGCACGCCGGGCCGCGGCAGCAGCCGTCCGACGGCAAGGTCCTGAAGGGCCAGGGCTTCGCCTACGCCCGCTACGTCCACAGCAAGTTTCCCGGCTTCGGCGCGGCCTGGGCGGCCTGGGTCGCCGATGTCGAGGTCGATGCGCAGACCGGCGAGGTGCACGTCGCGCGCGTCGTCGTCGGCCACGACGCCGGCCTGATGGTGAATCCTGCGGGCGTCACGCACCAGGTCCACGGCAACGTGCTGCAGACGACGAGCCGGGCGCTGAAGGAATCGCTGCCGCTCGACCCGGCGACGAGCCTGCCGGCGAGCCGCGAATGGGGCAGCTACCCGATCCTCGCCTTCCGCGACGTGCCGGTCGTCGAGGTGCTGCTGATGCCGCGGCCCGGCGAGCCGCCGCTCGGTGCGGGCGAGTCGGCGTCGGTGCCGGGCACCGCCGCGATCGCCAACGCCATCTTCGACGCGACCGGCGTGCGCTTCCGCGAGCCGCCGTTCACGCCCGAGGTCGTGCGTGCGGCGCTGCGTCCGTTGCCGCCACCGCCGGCCGCGCCACCGCTGCCCGCAGCGGCACCCGCGGTTCCGCCGGGCACGCGCTGGCCGCGCCCGCGCCGGCTCGCCGTGCGCGCCGGCGCGCTCGCGGCGGCGCTCGTCGGCGTGTGCTTGGCCGCGCTCGGCGTCCGCTCGGCCATCGCGCCGGTCGCGCCCGGCAGCACCGCCGGCCTCTATGCCGCGGGGACGATCGAGCGCGGCCGGCTCGTCGCCGCGGCCGGCAACTGCGTCGGCTGCCACACCGCGCCGGGTGGCCGGCCGAACGCCGGCGGCCGGTCGCTCGAGACGCCGTTCGGGTCCGTCTTCAGCACCAACATCACGCCCGACCCGGCGACCGGCATCGGCGCGTGGTCGTTCAGCGCCTTCGAACGGGCGATGCGAGAAGGTGTGTCGCGCGACGGACACCACCTCTATCCCGCGTTCCCCTACACCGCGTACACGAAGACGAGCGACGCCGACCTGACCGCGCTCTACGCCTGGCTGATGGCGCAGCCGGCGGTCGCGGCCGAGCCGCCGGCGACGCGGCTCGCCTTCCCGTTCGGCGTGCGGCCGCTGATGGCGTTCTGGAACGCGCTGGCGCTCGTGCCCGGTCCCGTCGCTGCCGTGCCGTCGCGGTCGGCCGAATGGAACCGCGGTGCGTACCTCGTCGACGGTCTCGGCCATTGCGGCGCCTGCCACACGCCGCGCAACGCGCTCGGCGCCGAGCGCACCGGCCCGGCCTATCTCGCCGGAGCAGTCGTCGACGGCTGGCAGGCGCCGGCGTTGACCGGCCTCGGCCAGGCAGCGCCGCTGCGCTGGACCGAGACCGACTTCTTCGACTACCTGCGCCGCGGCCATTCGGCGCGCCACGGCAGCGCCGCAGGGCCGATGGCGCCGGTCGTGGGCGAGCTGCAGGCGCTGCCCGACACCGACCTCCGCGCGATGGCGAACTACCTCGCGTCGTTCAACGTCGAGGCGTCGGGCGACGAGTCGCGTGCGGCCGAGCTCGTCGCCCGCGCCGCCGACGCCGGTCGCGTCCCCGGACCCGACCAGCGCCTCTTCGTCGGCGCCTGCGGTGCCTGCCACCACGATGGCGACGGCCCGGCCGTCTTCGGCCAGAACCTGCCGCTCGCGTGGTCGAGCAAGCTCCACGCCGAACGCCCCGACAACCTGCTCGCGGTCATCCTCGACGGCGTGCAGGAGCCGGCGACGCGCGAACTCGGCTTCATGCCCGCCTTTCGCGACGCGCTCGACGACGCCGCGATCGCGCGTCTCACGGCCTATCTGCGATTGCGCTTCGCGCCGGGCGAGCCGGCGTGGCCCGATCTCGTCGGCGCCGTCGCGCGGCGGCGTGCGTCGGCGTCCGCGCCCTGACTTCATTCATTCGGATGACGCGGCTGGCCGATCGTACCGATGACGTGTCGGTCACCTCGGCGCTGCCGTTCACCTTGTAGCGCAGCAGCACCCTCGTTTCTTCGCGATCGCCGGGCACATTCATGGGCTTGGGATGCTCAGAAAGCGACTCGACCACGAGAGATGAAGCGCGAGTCGCACTTCGGCGTCTGCATGATTGTCTCGCGCGACTCACCGTCTTCGAGCACCAGGATCGACTTCGCTCGGCCCGCGTCGGCCGCGCGCATCGTCCTGCTACGCGAAGCAGCCAGCAGCTCTGCACGCTCCGTGTCGTCCAAATTCATCTTTTCCATCCACCGCATCCGATCACACAAGAAATGCTTTCCCAATGACGCAGTGGACTAGAGGATATGCCCCGGTCATGGACGAACTCGAACGGGCGATGTCGGTAGAGGGGGCACCCGAAGCGCAGCGCGGCTGCGCTCGGATCACCGTCCAACAGGAACTTGAAGCCTTCCTCTCGCCAAGACATGGCGGCGAAGGTCAGGATATTGGACCCGGCTGCTGCACGGCAAGCGCCTCGTCAGTCTCCAAACGAGTCCCCGAAAAGCAGATTCCGACCGGGCTCGGCGACCGTCGCCTCGAAGACGACAAGCAACGGGCACCTCACCGCCAGGTGCCCTGCGAACCGCTTCCGCCAGCGCTGGAGGTCGGCCTCTCGGAGGTTCAGGCGCACACACCGGGCACTGAGAAGCCGCTGGGCGCGGTCAGCCGATTGCCGACAGGGCCTTTGCAAGGGTGGCGCGATCGCCTTCGGTCGTCGCCTGCACCAGCAAGTCGACGAAGCGCGCACGGTCGCCGTTGCACTGGTCGCTGGCCCGCTTCACCACAACCCGCGCGATCGGGCCGATGTGTCGCACCATCAGTTGCAGCGCGCGGGCCTTGAACTCTTCGCTCAAGGCGATCACGGAAGGACGAGCAGTCGACGCCACGCCGAGCGTCGGCGGGGCTGGGGCAGGCTGCGTGCCGGCGTCTGACGTTGTCGGCTGAGCGACGCTGCCATCCGTCGCTGCACTCATGAATTGTTGGCGCCGTGCCGGCTCGGGAATGTGCAGCGATACGGCTTTCGCCAGCCCTACCAAGTCGCCGTGGATGCCCGAGGCCTGTCGCACCATCAGCCGCGCCATCGGGCCCACATGGCTGGCGAGGGCGCGTTCGATGCGACTCAGCTCGCGCGCGTCCCAGCCGCTGCCCGCGGCGAGCGATGGCATCGTCTCGCCCACCACCAAGGCTGGCGCGCGCACGGCCGGTGCCGCGGCCTCGACCGCGCGCTGCCAGTGGCCAGGAGCCACGATCACCGTTGCATCGCCGTCCGGCACGGGAGCCGCCAGCAACGATGCGCTGGCGCCGGCGATGGCCTGCAGCGCCTGGCGCATCGCCTCCGCGCTCGCGAATCGATCGGCCGGCGACTTGCTCAGCGCGCGTGCCACGACCGCGTCGTAGGCCGTGGATCGTCGCCCGTGGCAGGCAACGCTCGGCGCGACCGGCTGCTCGTGAAGAATTTTGTACATGATGTTTTCGGCACTGCCAGTGAAGGCCGGCTGGCCCGTCAGCAAGCGGTAGAGCAGCGCGCCGCAGGCAAAAAGATCAGCCCGGTGGTCAACGCCTTCGCCGATGTATTGCTCCGGCGCCATGTAGCCCGGCGTCCCGATCACAGAGCTCACCTGCGTAAGCCCTGCATGCTCGATGCGGGCGATGCCGAAGTCGGTCAACTTGACCTGGCCGGTGGCGGTCAGCAGCAGGTTGGCCGGCTTGATGTCGCGGTGCCAGACGCCGTGCCCGTGGGCGACGTCCAACGCTGCGAGCAGCTGATCCATGATGCCCTGCAGCGGGGCATCGTCCAACATCGGCGTGCCGGCCAGCACCTGGTCGAGATTGCGACCGGGCACGTACTCCATCGCGATGTAGGCGGTGGCGGCGTCCTCGCCGAACTCGTAGATGGCGACAACGCCCGAGTGGGCGATGCGCCCGACTGCCTGCGCCTCGTTGCGGAACCGTGCAGCGATCGAGTCCTGTGCGTCCGGGGCGCCGAGCAGTTCCTTGTGGATTACCTTGATCGCCACCGGCCGGTGGATGTGGGGATCGAAGCCCCTGTAGACCACGCCCATGGCTCCCTGGCCGAGCACCTCGGAGATGGTGTACTTGCCGATGCGCTCGGGGAAGGCCATGGCAGGTGCATCAGCCTTCGAGCATCTTCATGGCGTGGTCGAGACTCTTGCGCATGCGCGCGAAGGATTCGGACAGCACGCCGATCTCGTCCTTTCCGCGCACCTCGAAGGCGGGGGCGTCTTCGCCCATCGACACCTTGTCGGCGATGGTCGAGAGACGCGAGACCGGCTGGATCACCAGCTTCCAGAGCATGAAGTTGAGCGTCGCACCGATCAGCACGAACACCGCCGCCAGCACGCCGACGACGAGTTTCAGCGCTTCGTCGGCGCGGCGCATCGGCACCGCCATCGGCACCGACACCACCTGTGCGCCCATGACCTCGCTGAGCTTCCAGCCGAAGCCGTTCGACGGGCCGTAGCGGTCGACGAGGGTCTTCGGTGCCATCTCCGGCGTGGTGTGGCAGGACATGCAGTCCGGGTTGCTGATGCGGATCGGGCGCGCGATAAAGAGCGCCGTGCCGGCAGGCGTCTCGCGCCGGCCGACGAACTCCTTCATGTCGGGCGATTTGATGAATTGGTTGACGACGTCTTCTTCCCACGCCACCGCCTTGTCGCGCGGGTTGGTCGGGTTCAGCATGGCGGACTTGAAGCCGTAGTCCGGATAGGTCTTCTGCAGCGCCGCCAGCACCTCGGCAGCCGAATACGCGGGCACCGACTGCGGCAGGAAGCTGTACTTCATCTGCGTCTCGAGCAGCGGCCTGATCTGCGCGGCGGTGTAGGTGCTGACGGCGTTGGCCTTCTCGATCAGCAGTCGCGCGCGGTCGGCCACTTCCTCGGTGGCCGCCTTCTGCAGCAGGTCGCGGGCGACAAGGCTGGCGCCGGCCAGGCCGATCAGGAACACGAGCAGGAAGATGAGATTGAACTTGGCAAGCAGTTTCATGGGACGGGCTTCGACGAGACACGGGCGGCGCTTGCGCGCGGAGAGGGCGGCGGCGGCGACAGCACCGGGCCCCATTCGGGATGCGCCTTCAGCCCGACTGCCAACTCGCGACGGAACGCCGGGTCTCGGGCCAAAGCCCGCCAGCGCGGCAGGTTGGCCCGCCGAAGCTCGGCCTCGGCGTCGAGCCAGGGTTGCGCATCGGCATAGGTCAACGACCCGAGCCGGCGCGGCGTCACCCGGTGGTTGCGGAACGTCGCTGCACGCGACGGCAGCGTGTCCATGAAGGCCCTGGGCAGGGTCGAGAGGAAGTCGGCAGCCGGCCGCATCGACAGTTCCGGCCGGACGCCGTCGACCGACGCCAGGCTCAAGAACTCACCGGACCTCAAGCTTTGCGCGTCGGCGCCGCGGCGGCGAATCGCTGCAGTGCCGGACTCGACGAACAACCGCGTCGCCGTCGGCAGCACCGACAGGACGAGGGTGCCGCCCGAGGTGGAGGCATCAAAGGCGGGGGAGGCGATGCCCGCGGCCTGTCCGGCGGGCAAGCTGAACTTGGCCGAGCCGGCCAGCAGGTAGAGAGACGCGCCGCTTCGCGGACCGACCAGGCGCGGCCCCAGCAGCACACGGCTGCCAGGGCCGAGCGCGACCGTCGGTCCGTCCGAAAATTCGATTCGTGCCAGACGCGAGGCCGCGGGGACCTCCAGGATGTCGTCCTGCTGTAGCGCCACGCCCTCGGCCAGGGCGAGCCGGTCTTCCCCCCGCAACAGCACGGCGTCACCGTCGAGCAGCGTGAGAAGCGGGGTCGGAAACGAAGAGGAAGGCAGCGCGGCGAGAGCCGATGCGGTCAGTGCGGGCCACACCGCCAACGCGCATCTGCCAAGGACGATGCGTCGGCTGAAAGGCATTCCAAATTATGGCCGGCCGCAGAGCCGAAGGTGCATCAAAGTGAGGCAAGCAGCGCCTTGAGCTCAGGGTCCATGTCGTCTTCGTCGCTTTCCGTGACTTTTTTGCTGGCGGGTACTGGCACCGGGTCTTTCAGGCTGGCCAGCAGTGCGTCGAGCTCGGCGTCGGAGGACTCTGCGGCCGGGGCGGCTGCAGTCACGTCGCTCGGAGAAGCGTCCGCGGCGCTGTCGCCTGCCGCCGCGTCGGCCTGTACTTCCTCCGTGGCGTCGACCCTGTCGCCGGCGCCGGCGCCGTCGGCGGGTGCGAGCCGCTGCACCGGCGCACCCACCACCATGCCGGCCCTCCGGGTGGCCGGTGCCCCATCGATATCCACCCGCTCGCTGGCAAGGCTGCCGATGCTGCCGCGGCTTTCGGCCGGCTTCTTCCGGGACGTGCCCGTCAACATGGTCAGGCCGTCGCCATTGATCGCGGACAGGCCCGCCAGCCGGACCAGCGCTTCGCCCTTGTGCGTTATCACGGCGTTGATGCCGAAGTCGCGCAGCAGCGCCGACTGGTCGGTGTTGATCTGCCGTTCGGTGCAGGGCAGGGCAATCGTGTCGCCATCCCCGTCGACGATGTAGTGGAAGGGGAGATCGCCGATGGTCAACTGGCCGCCGCGGGTGGCCAGCACGCTGACGGCGAGCAGGGCCGGGTGACCCCACAGCATGCTTCGCAGGCCCCCGTCGAGCGAGAACTCCTCGAACGCGAAGCTCGAGATCGGGTCGCTCTTCTTGCCGTAGGGTCGGCGCAGCAGGAAGCGAGGTGCGATCAACGCCAGATAGGACGCGTTCGGCATCGCTTTCAGCGCCGTGAAGGCTTCCCGCACCAGCCGATGCGGCGGTTCGCGGCGATCGGTGAAGGCGTCGGGCACGATCGCGGTGATGAGGGGCGCACCGGCATGCGCGGCCACGTGCGCCGCCCGGCCCAACAGCTCGGCATGCGGCGGCGTCGCGTCGAAGCGGTAGCAGGCGGCAATGAAGCTGTAGCCGCCATCGGCTTCCTCGGACGGCTTGCTCACCAGCGCTCGGTAGAGGCCGCTGTCGGCCAGATCGTCGACGCGGCTCAGGTCGGCGGCGAACTCCTCGGCGCTGATGTCGATCAGGTGGACTTGCAGCGCATGGCTGGTCTCCAGCCGGCGCAGCAGGAAGTCGACGCCGCGCCACAGCGACTCGATGTTCTGGAAGTCTGGCTGGTGCAGCACCGCGCGCATCGCATCGGCGAGCGCCTTGTCGACGCTCGCGACCAGCGCGTCCTTGCTCGGGGAGGCGGCCGGCACCACGAACGGGCCGACCAGCTTTCGCATCAGCGCGCTCACCGACACTTCGGCGCCGGGCGCCGACGCTGATGGTGCCCGGCCGGTGAGGCGCGCGAAGTCGTCGAGCCGTGCACTGCGCGACGGCGCGGCGCCGCGTGCCCGCATGTGCATCGCGACCTGCGACGCCGCGGGGTCCTCGTCCAACCCCCAGCCCTTCATCTCGGCGGCCGCAGCGGCAAAGGTGGCGGTGTTGTTCAGGCGCTTGCGCAACGCCGCCAGCGCCGAGAAGACCTCGACGTTGCGATAGAGCTCGTCGGGGTGGAAGGACTCGAGCTCGGACACGCTCAAGGTGACCGGCGCACCGCCGGCACCGAGAGGCAGCGTCATCTCGAGCTGCAGGCGCGACAGCGCCTCCTCCAGCGTGTCGAACTCCACCTTCAACGGCTTGCGCTTGCCGATCGCCGCACCGGTCTCGAGTCGTCCGGCCAGCGAGCCGCCGCCGAAGTCGCCGAGGATGGCGATGCGCAACGGGCGTTTGGTGTTCCAGGTCGGCGGGTTTTGGCCGATGCCGCCGAAGTCGGGGGTCCAATCAGTGCTCATGATCGCTCGCGCGGGTGGGTGGAAGGGGACGACATCTGCGGCAGGCCGCCCAGCAGGCGGGCGAAGGAGGCGTCGGTCGGCAGGCCGGGTTCGACGTGCAGGCGGGTGCGGCCGTCGGCTCCGGTGCCCAGCCACAGGCTCGACGCCGCGGCCTGGGCGGCGATATCGATGCCGGACAGCAGGAACTTGCCGCCATCGGTCGGCGCCTCGCGCGGCGGCCAGCCGCCGACAAGTCCGAGCGCCGACTCGAGCTCGTCGATCCGCTGGTCGTCGTGGAGTGCATCGACCGCGATGTCGTCCAGGCGTTGCAGCCAGCGCAACAGTCGTTCGGTCTCGGCCAGGTCGGTCGGCAAGCGATCGAGCGGCTGGGCCAGGGTCAGCGGGTAGTGGCGGCCGACGCGATCGATCGACGGGACCAGCACGCCCGCCCACGCCGTCCGGCCGCACCTGGCGGGCAGCGCGCCCGGCATCAGGACGAAGCGCCAGCTCGGTGCTGCCAGGTACGCATCGAGCCAGGTGTCCGGCGCTGCCTCGCGCCAGGCGGCGATGCCGCGCGAGAGCCAGTCGTCCCAGGGTTCGATGAAGTCGGCCGGCAACCGACGCGACGCGAAGTCACCGAGCGTCGGCAACTTGCCGTACCAGCCGGGCGTATCGAGGCGCGTCTCGGCAGGCGTCGTGCGTGAGGACATGCGCTCGCTCGCGGTGAGAGCTTCGAACTGTAGCCGTGTCCGTTGGGGGCCCGGTGTCTAATCGCGCGCCGATGCAAAACCGCAGCGACGGCGGACGAGATCCGAGGGGAGATCACCATGAGTTGCTTCTGCCAGGCTTCACTGAACGGGTTGATGTCCTCGCTGGGTCGAATTCCTCCGCTGGGAGATGTCGTGCCGCCGGTATCGGCCGACCTCGTGACCGCGCTCGGCGTCCCGCCCATGGGTCTGACCGCGACGGGCACGTTGCAGGCTGTGGCAATGGCCAACCTGTCGGTCATGGCGAGCCTTTCGGCGGCGATGCAGGCGGCCATCGGCATGACCTTGGCGGCGGCGCTCTCGGCGCACGCTTCGGCGGCCACGCAAGCAAGCCTCGGCGCGGCGATCAATTCGTTCAATGTGAATGTCGGCGCCGTCCAGCGGGGTACCGGCTTGATCGTGCGGCTGGCGAGCCAGCTCGCGGACCTTTGCAATCTGTCGGGCGCGGTGATGGCGATCCGCGCCGCGCTCAGGCTCGACATGCGGACCGCCGGTGCGGTGCCGGCCTTGCAAGCCCGGTTGGCGGCGCTGGCGTCGGCATCCGGATCAACTTCGGCGTCGGCCGCGGCGGCCGGGCAGGCGTCCGCGACCGTGAGCCTGCTGGCCGCGCTCGGCTTCAAGGCGGACGTCAGTGGCGTGCTGGCCGCGAACGCGCAGGCCAGCGCGCTGGCCACCTTCACGGCCGGTCTGCCGCCGATTGCCGTCGGTGCGTTGCAGCCGCTGGCGATGCTGCAAGCGGTTCTAGCCATGCTGAACGCCATCCGCCTCGGGTTGGGCATCGACCTGCTCGCGCCCACCGCATTGGCCGATCTGCGCAGCGTCTTGTCGGCGCTGCCCGTGCAGGCGCTCGCCGCCATGTCGCAGGCAGTCGGCGCGACCGGATCGGCGGTGCTCGCCGGCAGCGCGGCTGCGAACGCCAATACGACGTCTCGCCTTGCTGCAAATGCGGGCGCGGCGGCGAGCATTGCCGCCAACGCCGCGACTGCGCTCAACCTGTCAGGCGTCGCCACCGCGCAGCTTTCCGCCGCCGGGCCGCTGGCGATGCTTCTCGACGCGATGGCGAAGGGCGGGCTGGCGGTGCCGGCCGGAAGTTGCGCGATGGCCTGCCCGCTGACGCTGTTGCCGAAGCTTCCCGCGCTGACCGCTGCCAGCAACGGGTTGCGAGCTTGATACGGCCGGCACGGGTGTGAACGGGCCTCGCGATCAAAGACCGTCCGGACACCGGAACGTCGTCAGCTCCCGCATCCGCAGCGGATTGATCGCGCTGCTGGAGATCACTTCCATCTTTGCCTTCTTCCCGTCGAGGGTCACCACGACGGTGAAGCGTTCCGGCTGCGGCGAGGGCTGGAGCTCGAACGCGTTGAGCATGCGGAACAGCGCCCACGGGCCTTCGAACAGCTGGTTGCCGCCGCCAGCCGCGCTCAACCTGATCTGCGAGGCCACGCGGGTGCTGGGCCAGGAGACCGTCTGCGCCGCGGTACTGCCGGCGGCGAACTTGAAGGCTTGGCCGTCGACATCGACGGTGATTTCCTTCATCCCCTCGGCCATTTCCAGTACCCGCAGGTCGACCTTGAAGCCCGGCGCCTTGCCGCCGTTGCGGAAGAAGGCATCGCGGATCTTCGCGGCGCGCTGGAAGTCGGCCAACCCGGCGCCGCCGGGCGGCCGGCTGCCGTCGACCAGGGGTTTGTAGACCCACGGCGTGACGCCGATGTCGACGACGTTGACCAGGCGGCGCTGGAAGAAGTCGTCGAACAGGCCGCCGACGCCGAAAAGCTGGCCGAAGTCGTCGGGCAGTACGTCGGATTTCGAGCCGGCGGCGAACGGATAGCGGCCGGTGATCGCGCGGCTGCAGAACTCCGTGACCGGCTTCAGCTCGGACGAGAGGCCCTCGCGCTCGGCGCTACGGCTCTGGCTGACCCCGGCATCGCCGAGCGCCAACAGCATCGACTTGATCGGCTCCGGCTGCAACGCCGCAGCGGCCTTGGCTGCAGCGGCACCGCCCCCGGCGGCCGCGGGCGGCGCGCTCTTGCTCTTTTGCGCGGCGTCGACGGCGTTGAGTTGCACGAAGACTTCGTTGAACAGCTTGATCACGTCGTCAAGGGGCGGCGGCGTTCCGGCGACCAGCCGCTGCAGGTAGGCGAAATGGTCGTCGACCATGGCTTCGATCGGTGCGCCGGCCGCGCCAGGGGCGGCGTCCGGCCTGATGCCGGTCAGCGCGGCCATTTGCTGCTTTGCCTTGGCTTTCTGCTCGTCGACCTTGGCCGATCCCGAACCGGCGCTCGCTTCCGCACGGGCCTGCGCGGCGAGCTGCGTTTCGCGGGCCGCTGCGCGCAGGTAGGCCGGCAGCGGCGAGTCGGACGCTGCCAGCACGCGGGAGACGGCCAAGCTGCGGTCGAGCCCGCCGAGCTTGACCAGCCGCACGTCGGCGAGGAAGCTGTCCCAGACCTTGATGTATTCCTGCAAATACAGACGACGCACGCGTTCGCTCATGTCGACGCCACTGCTGCTCGACAGTGCGGCGGTGGCCTGCGTCGCGATCGAGCCGGTCGGGTTGCGCACGCCGAGCACCCAGGTCTGTTCGGCGTCGAGCTGCTTGACGACCTCCGCGACCGACCCCTTGAAGGCCTTGAAATACGCATCGCGGGTGAAGAGGCCGGGCACGCCGCGGGTGATCGGCTGGCCGCTGGCTCGCTCGAATACCTGTGCCGCGTTCGGGCCGCCGGCCGAGGCGGCGGAGAACTCCGGAAAGTCGCTGCCGACCTGGGCGCGCTTCAGGCGGCTGAAGACACGGTACTCCAGCGGATAGGCGACCAGCATCTCGCGCACGTTGGCGACCAGCGTCTTGTCCATCGGCGCGAGCGCCCGCGGCGCGCCTTCGGACAAGGCGGCGTCGAGGTGCGTCCCGAGCGCCGCGCGCTGCTCAGGCGTCAGCGTGCCGGCGAGATTGGCGTCCCAGTCGAGGGTGATCCAGGTCTTCAATGCATCGGCGTCGAAGTGCTCGGGCGTGTAGAGCATCAGGTAACCCTTGAGCGCCTCGTACGCCAGCTCGAGGTTGTTGCGGTCGACGGCACGAAGGCGCTCCTCCAGGCGCCGCGCGACCCGCGGCAGCAGCGCCTTGTCGAGCAAGTGGCGATAGCCGATGTCGGCACCCGCCTGCAGGTAGTCGCCCTGGTAGAGGCCAAGCCGGTTCAGGAGCGGCGGCTGACCGAGCTCGAAACCGGTCGGGCGCGGCGCCGCGGCGATCTTGTCGAGCACCTGCGGCAGGGCGGTGACGTCGTTGCTGTCCGCCGGTGTCAGTGCGGCGACCGCAGCCGAGACGTCGGGCACTCGCGCGGCCACTTCGTCGACGTACGACTTGTTGCGCGTGAAGCTGATGACCCAGCCGACGACCAGCACGAAGCCGACGAGCGCAATGCAGGCCGCCCCGATCCGCCGTCTGCGCCGCCGCGCCGACTCGGCCCGACGGTTCTCGCCGACCAAGCCCTGTTCGGTGAAGACCACCTCGCGCAGCAGCCGCGACAGGAAGAAGCTCTTGCCCCGCGAGGAGGCGATCGACGCGACCTTGCCGTCGACTCCGAAGGCGCGGGCCAGCGTGCCGAGCACGCGGTCGATCGGCGTGCCTTCCTGCGTTCCGCTGGTGAAGTAGACGCCGCGAAGCAGTGCGCGCTCCTCGAGGCTGCCGCCACCGTCGAACATCGATTCCAGGAAGCCGCCGAGCAATCCCTTGATGCCGGCGAACTGCGACGGAAACGAGAAGATCGCAGCCCGCTTCAACGGCTCGGACTCAGCCTCCATGCGGTCGAGCAGTCGGTCGCGCAGGCGCTTCTCGAGGGCTGAGAATTCGCTGCCGAACTCCTGCACTGGCGTGTCCTGCCCGCGGGGATCGTACGGAAAGCTGAAACCCCAGACCTGGTCGCGCTCTTCCCGGCCGATGTCGCCGAAGGTTTCGTTGAAGCCGGCAATCAGGTCGGTCTTGGTGACGAGCACGTAGACCGGCGGACGCACGCCGAGCCGTACGTGGAGCTCCTGCAGACGGGCGCGCAGTCGCGAGGCGTGTTCCTTCCGGTCGCCGGGGCTCTGCTGCAGCAGGTCCTGGATGTTGATGGTCAACAGCACGCCGTTGATCGGGCGACGGGGCCGGCTTTTCTTCAGCAGGTCGAGGAACCGGTTCCAGGCCGAGGCGTCGACCGTTTCGTCGGACTGCTGCAGGGTGTAGCGGCCGGCGGTGTCGATGAGCACCGCCTCGTCGGTGAACCACCAGTCGCAATTGCGGGTGCCGCCCACGCCCTTGACCGGCGCCTGGCCCATCTTGGCTGCCAGCGGAAAGGTCAGGCCGGCATTGAGCAGCGCAGTCGTCTTGCCGGAGCCGGGCGCACCGATGAAGATGTACCAGGGCAGCTCATAGAGGTGTTGGCCGCGCTTCCAGAAACTGCGCTTGCCGGACGTGCGTGCACTCTGCTCGAGCACCGCGAGTGCCTCGTCGAAGCGCTGGCCCAGTTGTTCGGCCTCGCGGTCGGCCTTGGCGGCGCTGCCGCCCATGCCCTGCAGCATCTGCGCATTTGCCCGCCGGCGGCGCAGGGCGCCGAGGCTCATCACGAGCACGGCCGCCAGCAGCATCGCCGCGATGATGAGGGTGCGCGTCCACATGCTGTCGAAGGGTCGATGGTTGCCCCAGGCGATCAGCGGGCCGAGCCACCAGACCAGCGCCGTGAGCGCCAGCAGCCCATAGAGAACGATGGCGCGCGGGTGAACCACGGTCTGCAGGATTTTCTTCATGCCTGGGTCGGACTCTGGGTTGACTTCAGCGAGCCGTGACCGGTTGCTGCGCGAACAGCGTCACCTCGACCCGGCGGTTCTTGCTGCGCCCGGCCGGCGTGCCGTTGTCGGCAACGGACTCGCTATCGGCCCGACCTTCGGCGCGCACTCGCTCCGGCTTCACCGTCTTCAACAATTCGGCCTTGACCGCGTCGGCGCGGTCCTGCGAGAGCTGCCAATTCGACGGGTAGCGCAGGGTGCGGATCGGCTGGTTGTCGGTGTGGCCGGTGACGAGCACCTGGCCCGGCGTGTCGTTCAGGGATTGGGCGATGCGCGGCAGAAGGCTGCGCACGTTGACCGCGATGACCGGGCTACCGGGCTCGAAGAAGCCGTCGCCCTTGATGGTGACGACGGAACGATCGGCGAAGTCCTGCACCTGGACCAGCCCGGCGGCTATCTCGGGTTTCAGGAAGCCGGCCAGGCGCGGCGCCGGCGCCTGTAGCAGCGGCGGGAGAGGCATGGTGCTGACGCTGGCGGCCTTGGCGTCGAGCCCGGAGAGTGCAACGAAGACCTTCTCTGCCCGGTCGCCGAGCTGGAAGCGCATCACCATCAGGACAGCCGACAACACCAGCGCGGCGAGCGTCGCCGCCACCCAAAGCGGGACGCCGTCGCTCAGTCGAGCAACTTTCGCGGGCTGGCCCTGCCAGCGCGGCGACAGCGCCTTGTCGACGCCCGGACGCCCCTGCCGCAGCAATTGCGCCAGGCGCTGGCGCACGCTGTCGACCTGGGCCCGGCCGTTGTCGAGAACCCGGTAGCGGCCCTCGAAGCCGAACGCCAGCACCACGTACGTCAGCTCGAGCAGGTTGCGGTTGGCGTCGACGTTCTCGGCCAGCTTCGACATCAGCTGGAACACCTTCTCGCCGCCCCAGGTCTCGTTGTGGAACTGGACCAGCAGGCTTTGCGTGGCCCACGACCCCTGGCCGCCCCAGGGGGTGCTGGCTGCCGACTCGTCGAGCAGGGTGCAGAGGATGTAGCGCGCTGCGATCACCTGCTCGTTCGGCAGGCCCTGTGCGCGCGCCTGCGATTCGAACTTGCGGATGCCCTCGGCCAGTGCGTCTTTCAAGCCTGCGGGATTCGGGTGCCGCGCGGTGTTGCGCACGCGCGGCGCCGCGGCCAGGAGCGGCATTGCCGCGGAGACCAGCGGGTTCAGGCTCGCGGTCATCAGCGCGTCCATCGACAGCGGAGCATCGCGGCTCGGCGGCGTCGCGGCGCCGGCCGGGCCGCTGCCCATGCCCCCTGCCGTCGGCGGCTCGGCCCCGGCCGGACGCGCGCGGCCCGCCGCCGGCTTGATGACGGTGCGGTCGGAGTTGAACGCGGCGAAGGGATCGCCCTTGTCGTTGCTGTCGTCGTTCATCGCTCCGTCTCAGGCGAGGCGCGAGCCGTGGGGGTCACCCGCGCACGGCCCAGAATTCGAGTTCGAGTCCGGGGAAGTCACCGGCGATGTGCATCGCGAGGCCACCTGAGCTCTCGAGCTGCTTCCACATGTCGCTGCCCCGCGTCTCCAATTCGAAGTAGTTGTAGCCGGCGTGGTACGGGATCTGGCGCGGCGCGACCGGCAGCGGCCGCAAGGCGACGCCCGGCAGCTGCAGGTTGACCAGGTCGCGGATACGCTCGACGGTGCCGATCTTGACCTGCGTCGGAAAGCGCGCTCGCAGCGCGTCGCCCGGCATCTGCGAAGCGACCGCCAGCACGAACTGCGCGGTGCGCTGCAGCTCGACGTCGGGGACGATCGCGACGCGGATGCCGTACTTGCGGTCCTGCAGCTCGATCGGGATGGCGGTCTGCTCCATCACCATCGACAGCGACTGGCGCAGGTCGTCCATCAAAGGCTTGAAGCAACGCACCGGGTCGTCGTGAAGGTAGGCCGGCAAAGGAGCAGGACGCCGGCGTTCGCGGAACGTGCTGAGATCGCCGGCCAGCGCGACGCCGTGGAAATACAGCTCCTTCGGGTGGAGCAGCGAGGTCTGGCGCAACTGCGCGAACAGCGGCTCGCTGCGGTTGATGGTCTGCAGCAACAGGAAATCGGCGATCTCGCCGACGCCGGCACGGCCCGGCTGCGCAAGCCGTGCGGCCAGCGCCTCGCCGCGCTGGTGCAGGAGGCCGTGGATCTCGCGCAGGTGCGAGGCGAGGATGTCGTTGCTGCCGGCATGCAGCGTCGGCGGAATGAAGGTGGGGTCGAGCGCCAGTTTGTTGTCGGCACGGCGCTCGACGATGCGTGCCAGCGCCAGCGTTGCATAGCCTTCCTGTGCGTCGCGGGCCAGCATCAGCCGCAGGTTGACGCGGCCGACCTGCACCGGCGCGACGCGTTCGCCCGTCACGTTGGTGTCGCCCACCTCGACCTCGGTGGCCCGGTAACGTGGCGGCATCGAGCCGGTGTCGGCCTCGGCATCGCTCTCGGCGACGCCCGGCCGCTGCAGCACGGCCGCGAGCACCACCTGTTCATCGCGCACGTCGGGGCCGACGTCGAGCGCGGCCGGCGCGGCATCCTGGCCAGGAATGTCGAATGCGAGGCCATCGGGCATCACGCCGGTCGCCGCCGCCAGTGCGATCTTGCCCAGGTTCAGGGCTGAGCTGTCGAGCGCGACGGACCCGAAGCCCCAGCCGTAGCCCTGGGTCATGCCGAGGCGGGAGTGCGATTGCAGCGCGAGGAAACGATCGTGCTGCTGGAAATGCTGAGGCTGGAGGAACATGCCCTCCGTCCAGATGACTTTGTTGTGCCAGGTCATGGGTGCAAGCTGCTGCGATCAGGGAATCTGGTGGGTGAACTGGCCCGGCAGCGTGATGCTGACCTGCCCCGCATAGGCGCAAATGAGCTTGCAGGTCGAGTCGAGCGCCGGGATGCCCATGATCTGCACCGTCGGCGCACCTGGCACCCAGGGTGCCGGAAAGACGGGGACGCAGGGCATGGGCGTGAGCACGCCGAGCGCAGCGGCCGTCGCGGCGGCAACGGTCGGGTTCGCCAGCGAGCTGCAGACGCCGAACGGCGGGATGTTCATCATCGGGATGTTGTCGGTGATCACGCCGGCCATCTGGTTGCCGGTGAAGACGGGTCTCGGCGTGGCCATGAAAGTCGACGGCGCGACGCCGAAGGTGCACACGAGGACCGCGGTGGTGCAGACTTGTTGAGGCATGCCGATGTTCCTTCCTCAACGCGGATCGGCGGCGCCGATCCAGACCGAGATGCCGCTGAAATTGTCGTGGCCGGGCTTGTTCTGCGCTGCGGCGTTGCGCAGCACGCGAAGCTCGAGTTCGGCGAGCCACGCCTGCGCATCCGCCGCGGCCACGAGCGTGTCGCAGAGTTCGGCGTCGCCCACGTACTCCCACAGGCCATCGGTGCACAGGAGGAAGACGTCGCCTGGCTGCAGCGCACAAACGGCTGGTTCGGCCGAGAGGTGCAGGTGCTCGGCCGCGCTGCCGAGCGCCGAGAGCAGCTCGGACCGACGCGGATGCGTCCGCATCTGCTCGGGCGCGAGGACGCCGGTGTCGACCATCGACTGCACGACGCTGTGGTCGCTCGTTCGCAACCTGAGCCGCCCGTTGCGGAACAGGTAGAGGCGCGAGTCGCCGGCATGCCCCCACAGCGCCTCGGTACGTTCGAGGTCGATGAACAGGCTGACGACTGTGCTGTGCATTTGGGCCTGCTGCGGCGTGTCGGCGCGGTGGCGGATCACAGTGGCGTTGGTGTCGAGCAGCAGGTCGTGCACCTCCTCGGGCCGGACCAGCGGCGCGGCGGCGAACTGCTCGATGATGTGCCGCACCGCGATCTGCGCCGCGACATCGCCGCCACCGTGCCCGCCGGCGCCGTCGGCCACGACGCAGACGATGTGGCGGTCGGAATGCCAGTGGCCGCACGCGTCCTCGTTGTAGCGGCGGCCACCGGGGCGCGACAGGATGGCCAGCTCGATGTCGGGCGCGGCCGCGTTCGCCCGGGCCCCGTAGAGAGGAACGGCTTCCATCATTCGGCGTCGTCCTGCTGTTGGGCGATGTGCTGTTCGTAGGCCTCGAGGAAGGCCTCGCCGAAGAGGCTGTGGAAATCTTCCTCGGCCTCGGTGCTGATCTGCGCGTAGTGCTCGGTGAACAGGTCCCACATGGCCGCCTTGCGGCTGCCGGGCAGCAGCGCGCGCAAGCCCGAGCGCTGCGCCAGACGGCCTTCGAGTTCCTCGGGCCGGAAGCGGTCGATGACGCCTGCCAGCGCCGCGCGCATCCCCGCGATGAAACCGAACTGGTGAGCGCGCAGGTCGTCGTAGGCATCGCGCATGGCGGGCGCGGGCGCCATGAAGCCGCGCATCGGCGGCGAGAGCAGGTGCTGCAGCGCCACCTCGGCACTCGGCGAGAACTTCAGCGGGTTGTTCTTCTGCGCGACGATGATCGTGCCGACGGCGCGTACCTCGCGCTTGAGAGCGGCCCGGGCCACCAGGAGGTCGACCGTGCCGCGCGCCGACTCGTGCAGCAACTGGCCGACGAGGCGCATCAGATCGGGGGTCAGCGCCTCGATCCGCAGGCCGGGCACCGCCAGGCCGTCGAGCAGTGCGGCGAGTAGAGCGGCCTCGTCGGCCGCCCCGTGCGGTGGCGTCGACGCGGGCGGCAGCGAAGGGGCGACCGCGATCGCGGGCGCGGTCGGTCGAGCCTGCGCGGGTGCCGCCGGCGGAGGCGCGGCGACGGCCGGCGCGCGGATGAACGCGGCGAGCGGATCCGCGCCGTCCGCCGGCCCCGTCGCGAAGCCGGCCAGCGGGTCGGCCGACACCGGCCGCACGGCAGCGGACGGCGGGGCCGTCGGACGCGTGGCCGGCCGGATGACGGTTCGACCGTCGCCTTCCGGCGTGTCCCACGACAGCACCGCGCCGGCTGGGGCGGCCGGTGGCGGCGACGGCGGGATCGAAGCAACCGGGGGCGGCGTCGGCGCCCGGTCGCCGGCGGGCGGCGGCTGGTAGGGGCGGTGCAGGTCGGAACTGTCGTCCCGCGCCGTCTGTCCGCTGGCACGCGGGGCGCTCGACAGCGACCTGAGCGGGTCCTGGCTGGCCGCCATGTTCGGTGCCGACATCGGCGCGTCGAGCACCGAGTGGGCCAGCGGATCGCCGCCGCTGCCCGGCTTCAGGCCGAACAGGGCGTCGAGCGAATCGTCGTTGCCGCCGCCTCCACCGGCCGGTAGGTCGGGGATCAGCGCCGCCGGCGCGGCGGCGCCACCGTCGAGCCCGAGATTGCCCGCTCCGCGTGGGCGACCGAGCGACTGCGCGAAGTCCCGGGCCTCCGGACGGGCCGCGACCGGATCGGGCGCGAACGGATCCCAGTCGTCGGGAATGCCACCCGGCGACGCTGCTTTTGCGGGCGGCTGTTGCGACGCGCCGGCGCTCCCGCCCGCACCGCCGAGCCCGGCCAGCGGGTCGAACAGGGGCGATCCGCCCTTCGCACCGGGCGGCGATGGCGCCCGCCCGGCAGGGCCGAGCAGATCGGCGAACGGGTCGTCGATCGCGTTCGGCGGTGCCGCCGCCGCGGCGACCTGCCGGACTTCGAGCAGGAACCCGCCGATCTGCACCTGGTCGCCGCCGCGGATCGCCACTTGACGACCGCTGCCGACCGGTTCGCCGTTGACCAGGATCGGGTTGCTGCCGCGGTCGACGATGCTGAAGCCGCCGTTGCGGTAGACCACCTGGGCGTGCACGCGCGAGATCGCGCGGTCGGGATCGGGCAGCACCAGCTGGTTGGTGTCGGCGCGGCCGATGGTGCCGCCGAGTTCGTCGAACTGAGCGCTGAGGGCGCTACCGCTGGGTACGCCGTTCAGCGAGAGGACGGTCAGGGTGATCACGGCGTCGAGTCCTCGGAAGGCGACTGCAGGGGGTCAGCGCAGCACATAGAGCTTGCCATCCACGGCCGCCAGTCGCATGGGGAAAAGATGGCTACGGCCCTGCGCGTCGGGTGCGGTCCGCAGCGCCGGCTCACCGCGCGCGTCCAGGCATTCGAGCAGCCGGCCACCTGCGAGTCGCCGCAGCCAGAAGCCGGCCGCGTCGATCGGCTCCCAGACAAACGCACCGGCCGCATGGAGGGAGGCGAGGTGCTCGCGCATCCGGCGCGTGGCGTCGTCGTGCGTTTGCTGGTACGCGGCGGCCAGTTCCTCGGTGCGCAGCCGGGTGGCGGTGACGAAGACGTCGAGGTTGCCGTCCGAAAGTTCGCGCGCTAGGGCCTGGAGCAGCCCAAGGGCCTGTGCAGTCAGCGCCGGCGTCGCTTCGGCGAGCGGTGCGTCGAGCCAGCGCCAGCGGGCGAAGCTGACCGGCAAGGACACGTTCTCGACGAGGTTGACAGGCCCCTGATAGGCCTCGCCGGTGGGCGGCGCCCAGTCGATCTGCGCGAGACTCCGGGCCGAGCTCTCGTCGACCGGGTTGCCGGCGCGAGGCAGCAGGATCCGCAGGTGCGCCGAGGCCAGGCCGTTCGACACCTGCCAAGGCGCCGGCTCGACGACCGGCGCCGCCGCGGTCGCGCGCGCTGGCCACACCACCAGCTCCAGCCGGTTCATGCCGGCCATGGTGAATTCGTGGACCGGCAGGGTGGCGTGGTCGCGGCTCGCGTCGATCAGGGCGACGGCCACGCCGTTGAGCCAGGCCTCGGCGTCGCAGCCGACCGCGTCGAGCTTGAGGACGAGCAGGCGTTCCATCAGCCGAGGCTCCAGTCGAGCAGGTCGAGCGTAGGAAGCAGCGAGCGCGCGAAGGTCTGCAGGCCCAGCAGAGGGTCGTAGAGGCGCAGAGCGGCGGTCACAGGCTCGATCGACAGCTTGCAGAACCACTGCAGCCCCGGCGCACCGGCGCGTGGACGGAGTCCGCACTGGCCGACCAGCGCGCCGGCGACCGGCCCGCCGAGGCCGAGCAATGCGACGCTCTCGGCCGGCGCGATCGATTCGAGCTGCAGCACGAACGGGTGCCGGAAGGCGGTCTGCGCCGGCTGCACGACCGCCTGCGCGTCGGTATCGCCCGGCCCGCGTTCGAAGGCGGTGCGCAGGAAGGTCCGAGCGCTGCAGTGCAGGGACAACCGGCTGAGCGAGCCGCCGACGACCAGTTCGCCGCCGAGGCGCAGGTTCAGCTGGCAGGCGACCAGGTCGAGGTGTCCGGCGAGTCGGAAATGCGGCGTGTCGACCATGCCGTCCGCGCCTTCGGCCCAACCCCAGGTCAGGCCCGCGGTGCCGCTCAGCACGGCCGGCTCGCACTGCATGCGCCCGCGGACGACGCCGCTGTCCCGCTCCCAGGCCGTGGCCAGCCGGCCGAGCCCCTCGACCAGCTGGCGGTCCAGGTCCTCGAGGCCGGCCTGCCAGCGCGAAGCTTCCAGCGGCAGCCCGTCGCGCTCGACGCGGCACATCGCCGGCCGCGTGACCGGCGGGGTTGCCGCCGCCTCGGGCCATTGCAGCGCAGGCGCAGCTTCGCGTCGCCAGTGGATCCAGTGCTGAGTGCGGGGGTAGACGGCCAACAGCGTCTGCAGGTCGCCCATCGCCTGGCCGGACTCGCGCAGGCCGCAGCTGCCGATGCCGAGCTCGGCGAAGCGCGGATTCGACTCGACGGCGAGGGTCGGCTGCGGCGCGTCGTCGGCCGGCGGCGGCTCGGGTTCTGGGTGGAGATCAAGCAGCACATCGGCGGCGTGCGCACCGCGCCAGCTCGTCGAACCTTCCGGCCCGCTCAGTGTCACCAGCGGGTGCACTTGCGCATCGCAGCAGCGGCCGCTTCGCGTGCGCAGGCGCAGTCTGGCGCAACCGGGCTCGGCGAACGGGCTCAAGAGGTGCAAGCGCGCCGGCAGCATCAGCGGCGGCTGCCGCGGGACGGTCTCGGCACCGGCGGTCAGCGTGATCGACGTGCGCGGCGCGGTGGTCGGCAGTCGGCGCCACTGACCGCTTTCCAGACGGTAGAGGTGGGACTGCCGACCGCCGGCGGCCTCGACCAGGCGAAGGTCGATGGCATCGAGGTCGCAGGCTTCGCCCATCGGCATGGGCACCGCCGGCAGCAGCGAACCGAGATGGCCGCGCGGCATCAGGGCGGCGTCGAGGCTTCCGAGGGCGAGATCGAACGCCGCCGGGCTCGGGGTATCCGCGAGCTGGCGGGTCAGTTCCTCGCGGGTCCGCCGGCAGAGCTGAAACACCTTGCTGCCCTGCGGCCGGCCGGGCGCGGCGAGGATGTCGCGAGCCCAGCTGCATTCCGGCCGGCTTTCGAACGACGCGCCCAGGATGAACCAACAGGCGAGGTAACGGGCGACGCAGGCGCCATGGTCCAGACCGTGGGCGGCGCCGCGCTGCACGCCGTGCGCGACCAGCGCGGAGTAACGGTCGGCCAGACGGGTCCGCACCTCCGGGAAGGCCGCGGCCAGCGCCGCCGACAGGCGCGCGACGTCTCGATCGAGCTTGATCGCCTGTAGCGCGGCCGCCTGCTCGGAATTGAGCTGCAGCATCGCTTTCAGGCCGCCTTGAGGACCGGCACGTCGCGCTGCGCGAGCCGTCCCGCGCGCACCTCGGCGTGGCGCCAGGCCGTCTCGCCCGGAATGGTGATGCTTCGCACCGGCCCGAAGAAGGCCGTCAGTTCGGCCGGACCGAACAGTGGCATCAGCGCCTGCAGCACGACCGGGTCCATCCAGTCGAGCGCGATGCGCTGGCCGCCCGGCAGCGCGGCTTCGAGCAGATTGCGGAGGTGAGTGCGCAACGCCATCAGTCGCGCGGGGCTGCGCAGCACCACGCCCCAGTCGCCGAAGACGCCCGTCGCCTCGAACAGCAGCCAGTCGGTGAAGCGGGACTGCGGCTTCAGTAGGACCAGGTAGGGTGCGTCGCGCTGCACTTCGGGCCGGAGCGCGCCGGGCCGCAGGCAATCGAAGTCCGCCACGTCGGCCGTTGCCAGCCGGGACGCGAGGTCGGACACCCGGTCGCCCATGACGACGGCGTAGACGTGCAGGTCGCGATCGGCCCAGAGCGCCGCGAGGTGCTGCGGCGCGGCCAGCGGCGGGCCGTCCGCCACTGCAACGGCGCTGTCGTTGCTCATGCGCTCAGCTGGCCAGCGGGTCGGTGTTCGCCTTCGGCTCGCCCGGCGCCTTGGGCGTGGCCGGGGCCGCCCTGGTGGCGGCCGTGGCGGCACTGGCGGCGCCGCCGCAATTGATCTTCACCATCGGCCCTTCGATGACGACGCCGGCAGGGCCGAGCGTGATGAACGACGCACCTGCTTTGATGGTGAGCGTGGTGCCGCCGTCGATCACGATGCCTAGCCCCTTGACATGCAGCGTGGCGCCCGCCGTCATCTTCAGCGCGGCACCGGCGTCGATGTCGAGCCCCGCGCCGACCGCCAGCGCCACGGCAGCGTCGCCCTTCAGCGCGATCTTGTCGGTGACCTTGAGGCCGAGCGCGCCGTCGACCGCCATGTTCAGGTCGCCGCCGATCTTGGCGTGGGTGTCGGCGTCGACCTTGACGTTCGCCTGCTTGCCGACGGTGATCGTGTAGTTCTCGCCGATCTTGTGCGCCGAATTCTTCGTCACGTCGGTCCACAGGTCGTTGCGGACGGTGGCGTAGGCGTCGTTCTTGACCAGCTGGTGGTAGTCCTTCTCGGCCTGCAGCCAGACGTACTCGCTGCCCTTCTTGTCGTCGAAGCGCAGCTCGTTGAAATTCTGGAGCGAGCCGCCCTTGCTCGACTGGGTCTTGATGCCGCTCACCGTCGCATGGGCAGGCAACACGTAGGGCGGCATGTTGTCGCGGTTGTAAACGCGACCGGTGACGAGGGGACGGTCGGGGTTGCCCTCGAGGAACTCGACAATCACCTCGTCACCGATGCGCGGCAGCGCGATCATGCCGAACTGCTTGCCGGCCCAGGGCTGGCTGACGCGCACCCAGCACGAGCTCATCTCGTTCTTCCCGCCCAGCCGGTCCCAGCGGAACTGCAGCTTGACGCGGCCGTACTCGTCGGTCGCGATCTCGTCGCCGCTCGGGCCGACGACCGTCGCCGTCTGCGGACCGGAGATGATCGGCCGCTGGATGACCGGCTGCGGCTGATAGTGCACCGTCTTCGGCACCGCGTCGAAGCGGCAGCTGAATCCGGTGCTGTCGCGGTCGCCCTGGGCCTCGTAGCCGTCGAACTCCATTTCATAGTCGGCGCGAGTGATCAGGTAGCCGCCCGCCTCGGCATGTTCCTTGAAGTCAAAGGTCATGCCGACGCCGATCTGGCGGTACGGCGAGACGGCTTGCGCGCTGACATGGGCCGATTCCATCGCATCGACCCGGCGCTGCGCCAGCCGCATGCCTTCGGCCGTTTTGGCGCCGGTCGTGCCGGCGGTCATGGCGATGTCGTCGTAGCCGCCCGGATAGTCGAAGACCTCGAGGTCGTTCGGTGCCGGATAGCCGGGACTCCGGAGGGCCTGGGCCGTCAGGTCGGTCGCCGGCGCCTCGGCGGCGAAGTCCGTGTGCGTGTACTGGAGCGAGCCGAGCACGTGGGTGCTCGTCCAGTGGGTCACGATGTTCGCCAGATCCTGCGCCCCGACTCGCTTCGTGCTCCAGAGCAGTTCGGCGCCCTTCATCGGCAGGTGGCCGCTCGGGTTGTCGCACAGCACCAGCACGTGCTGGCCCTTGGCGTGCTTGAAGTAGTAATAGATGCCTTCTTCTTCCATCAGCCGGCTGACGAAATCGAAATCGCTTTCCCGGTACTGAACGGTGAAGGCACGAGTGCGGTACGTGGCGATCAGCTTCTTCTCGATCTCGCCCGCCGAACTGTATTCAGCAAAGATCGCGTCGAGCACTTCGACGGCTGTCTTGTCCTGGAAGATGCGGCAGTCGGCGCCCAACGTCAGGTGCCAGAGCCAGGGCCGCAACTCGACGCGGTAAACGTCGAAGCGGCCGCTCGTCCCACCGTGCTCGAAGCGGGTCACGATGCCGCTGGTGTAACGGAACTGGCCCTCGTCGACCCACAGCTCGATGCTGGCCTTGGCGCCCAGCAGTTGCCGCGCCGCGAGTGGCGCACGCCGGCTCTCGCGCAGCAGTTCGATGCGGTATTCCGGCAGGCGGCCCAGCGCCTCGCGCGCCACCATCCGCCGGAAGAGCAGGCTGTCTTCCGGCAGCGGGCAGAGGAACTTGGCCTCGACGACGGCTTCCATCGGATCAGTCGAAGGCGTAGGTGAAGTCGCCCCCGGCGGCGCCGAGCCGGATGCCCTTTAGCGTCTCGCCCCGAAACATGCGGCCCAGGTACTCGATGGAGACCTTCGGCAGCACGGTGTTGGTAAGGATCGAATCAATGATGCGGCCGCCGGCCTCGGGGTTGTCGCAGCGCTTGACGATCAGGGCCACCGCGTCGTCGCCGTAATCGAACGGAATGCGGTGGTTCTGCTCGACGCGCTTCTTGATGCGGTTCATCTGCAGCCGCACGATTTTGCCCATCATCTCGGACGACAGTGGGTAGTACGGAATGGTGACCAGCCGGCCGAGCAGCGCCGGCGGGAAGATCTTCATCAGCGGCTCCTGGAGTGCGGTCGCCAGAGAGTCGGGGTCGGGCAGCAGCTCCGGGTCCTTGCACATGTTCATCACCAGCTCGGACCCGGCGTTCGAGGTCAGCAGGATGATCGTGTTCTTGAAATCGATCATCCGGCCCTCGCCGTCCTCCATGCGGCCCTTGTCGAAGACCTGGAAAAAGAGCTCGTGCACGTCGGGGTGCGCCTTTTCCACCTCGTCGAGCAGCACCACGCTGTAGGGGCGCCGGCGCACCGCCTCGGTCAGGATGCCGCCCTCGCCGTAGCCGATGTAGCCGGGCGGCGAGCCCTTGAGCGTCGAGACGGTGTGCGCCTCCTGGAACTCGCTCATGTTGATGGTGATGACGTTCTGCTCGCCGCCGTAGAGCGCCTCGGCGAGCGCCAGCGCGGTCTCGGTCTTGCCCACGCCCGAAGTGCCGCAGAGGAGGAAGACACCGATCGGTTTGTTCGGGTTGTCGAGCCGCGCGCGCGAGGTCTGGATGCGCTTGGCGATCATGTCCAGGCCGTGCTGCTGGCCGATCACCCGCTGGCCGAGTGCCTGGCCGAGATGCAGGATCGAGTCGAGCTCGTTCTTGACCATGCGGCCGACTGGAATGCCGGTCCAGTCGGCAACCACGCTGGCCACGGCTTGCGCATCGACCGACGGCATGATCAGCGGTGCATCGCCCTGCAGCGCCGTGAGCTTCTCCTGTTCGGCGTGCAGCTCCGCCAGCAGACCCTCGCGATCGGGGGCGGCGGCGGCAGCGCTGTCGACCGGTTGGTCGGCGCCGCGCAGCGTGGCGCGCAACGCGAGGACGCGGTCGACGATCGTCTTCTCCTCCTTCCAGCGCACCTCGAGCTCGACCAGTCGTTCGCGCTCGGTCGCCAGCTTGGCGGCCACCTCGTTGCCGCGCTCACCGATGCGCACGCCGACCGCCAGCTCGCGGCCGATGATGCCTTCCTCGATCTCGAGTGACTCGATGCGGCGAATGCTGTCCTCGACCTCGGCGGGCGTCGCGTGCTGGCTCACCGCGACGCGGGCGCACGCGGTATCGAGCAGGCTGACGGCCTTGTCGGGTAGCTGGCGCGCCGGGATGTAGCGGTGCGAAAGCCGAACCGCGGCCTCGATCGCCTCGTCGAGCAGTTGCGCACGGTGGTGCTTTTCGAGCACGGTCGCGACGCCGCGCAACATCAGGATCGCCTTGGCCTCGTCGGGCTCGGGCACCTGCACGACCTGGAAGCGGCGGGTCAGGGCCGGGTCCTTCTCGATGTACTTCTTGTACTCGGCCCAGGTGGTGGCGCCGATCGTGCGCAGGTTGCCGCGCGCCAGAGCCGGCTTCAGCAGGTTGGCGGCATCGCCGGTGCCGGCGGCGCCGCCCGCGCCGACCAGCGTGTGCACTTCGTCGATGAACAGGATGATCGGCTTGGGCGATGCCTGCACCTCGTCGATCACCTGGCGCAGCCGCTGCTCGAACTCGCCCTTCATGCTCGCCCCGGCCTGCAGCAGGCCGAGGTCGAGGCTGAGCAGAGCGACTTCCTTGAGCTGCGGCGGCACGTCGCCGCGTGCCAGGCGCTGCGCGAAGCCTTCGACGACCGCGGTCTTGCCGACGCCGGCCTCGCCGGTGAGCATCGGGTTGTTCTGGCGCCGCCGCATCAGGATGTCGACGATCTGGCGGATTTCTTCGTCGCGGCCGGTGACGGGGTCCATCTTGCCCTCGCGGGCCCGTTCGGTCATGTCGACACAGAACTTCTTCATCGCCTCCTGCTTGCCCATCGCGGCCGGGACCATCGCGCCTTCGGCCTCGCCGGGCTGCCCGCCCACGCTGCTGCCGTCTTGCGCGCCGAGCTTCGCTTCGAGCGTGCCGCCGCAGATCTTGACGAAGTTGTCGGCGAGGTCGTCCGCCTTGATCTTCTCGAATTGCCTGGACAGCGAGAAGAGCGCGTTGCGCAGGCTCGGTGTCTTCAGCAGGCCGAGCACCAGGTAGCCGGTGCGCACCTGGCTCTCGCCGAACTGCAGGGTGGCATAGACCCAGGCGCGTTCGATCGCATCGGGGATCGACTCGGAGAAATCGGAGATTGCCGTCGAGCCGCGGGGCAGGCGGTCGAGCGCGGTGGTCAGGTCCTTCGCGAGCACCGAGCCGTCGACCTGGTAGTGGCGCATGATGGCATCGAGGTCGGTGTCGATGTTCTGCACCAGCTGCACTACCCAGTGCACCAGTTCCACGTACGGATTGCCTCGCATCTTGCAAAACACCGTGGCACTTTCGATCGCCTTGTAGGCGATCGGGTTGAGCTTGCCGAACAGTGCAACGCGGCTGATTTCGCTCATGGGCAGCTCCTCTTGCGAGAGTGTCTTTGAAGGGTGCCTTCGACGTCGATGACCAGGTCGTCGGCATCGCGGGACGGGGCGTGGCGGCCGAGCCAGCTGCTGCGGCCCAACTCGCCGCTGCGGCCGATGCGCAGCCGCGGGACGTCGGCCCGGGCAAGGATGAGTTTCAGGTCCCACGCGAATTCGAGGCCGACCCATTGGCGAACCATCGCCTGCAGGCGCGCCAAGTCCGTTCCGCCTGGCAGGAAGCCGTGATAGCGGGCTTCTGGCAACGGCCCGACGACGATGCGGAACTTGTGCTGCACGTCCCACACCGAGGCCCCCAGCACGGCTCCGCGGCCGACCTGCTGGCCGCGGCCGTGCATGCCGACCGACCGCAGTCGGGTGCGCTCGTCGGCGCCCAGCGCCATGCGGTGGCCGCACCAGGGCTCGATCGTGACTGGCGCGTCGAACTCGCTGCGCAGCCATGACAGCAAACCGTCGGCGTCCCGCGTCTGGCGCGACAGCCGACCGGTGAAGTGCAGCTTGGCGGCGTCGCCGGCGGCGTCGCGCTCCATCGTGGTCTCGTTGCCGAGGCCGCTGAGCGCGCCCAGGCGGCGCGAGAACTGGCGGTCGCCGGGCCGGTCGAGGCTGAGGCTGGGTTGGGCCTGCGCCCAGGCGCGGTAGAACAGCAGCGTGAAACGGTGGGTCAACAGGTCGGTGAAACGCTGCAGGCCCGGGTCGTTGTGGTGCTGGCTGCGCTCACGTGCCAGCTCGGTCAGGTGCAGGGGCAGGGGACCGTTCGGCCCGAGCAGCCCGAAGACGCGCTGCGACAGCCGCGGCGGGCCGTCGGTCTTGAAGTGCAACGCATGAAGGGTGGCGGGCGCGAAGGTCAGCTCCGCCGGTTGCACGAGCCGGACCGGTTCCTCGGAAGGCCGCAGCGCCTCGCCGAGCCGCGGCCATTGCGGGTGCGCGCTCTCGATGCGGCGAAGCGACTGGTAGAAGTCGAAGCGCCAGGGCTGGTCGGACACGCGCTGGAGCCAGGCTCCGTAGTTGGGCGTGGCCATCAGAGTACCGGCCTCGTGCCGATCGCCGGCTTCCAGCGCATCACCTCGCCGCGCGTCAGAGAGACCAGTACGGTCTCGACGAAGCTGTTGAGCGAGGCATGGCGGGAGAGGTAATGGTGCATGGCCGCGCCGAAGAGGAAGGCGCTGCTGCCGGCGTGCGCCAGCTCGTCGACCGTCAGCGTGACCTCGATGCCGCGGCTGAAAGCGATCGGCCCCGCGACCGGATGGCGGCGCACGACGGCGCGGGCGCTCACGTTCTGGAGCCCTTCGATCTGCCGGCGCACGGTGGGATCGCTCCCTTGCGGGAACCGGCCGAGCAGGTCGCGCAGCGCCGCCACCGCTTCGCCGCCCTCGGTGTCGAGCAGCGACAGGTAGTTGAGCGACAACAGGTTCAGCAGGCGCCACGCCACGCCGCCTTCGCGCAGCGCGGTGTGCGGCCGCGATGGACCGGCGACCGAACGGACCGATCGTGTCGGCAGGCCCGCATTCAGCGCGAATTCGGCCTGCGCGCCGGTGCCCGGCATGAAGACCGGCAGGTCGCGGTTGGTGCAGCGGGTCTGCAGCGCCACCTGGTCGAGGTTCTCGGCGTACGGGGCGTCGTTCGGGTCGACCAGCGAAACGAAAACCTCGGAACCCGTGTAGCCCGAACGCGGTCCTTCGCGCCGGGCCTTCTCGCTGACGAGCCGCGGCTCGCGCCAGATCGTGTAGAAGCCCGAGGGGCCGCTCGCAGCGCGTTTGTGCTCCGGTGCGTAGAGCGGAAGAAACCGGCGTTCGGCGCCGTCGTTGGTGTAGCCCTGCATGCCGACGACGTCGTAGACCTCGTAGTCGAGCGGCGCAGTGCGGTCGGGGACGACGTGAAACTCGTAGTCGCTGCTCGTCACCTGGATGCGGTCGGCCCGTTTCGGGAACAGGTTGATGGCCGGCACGCAGTGGAGCAAAAAATCCGCCGCCGACACCGCACCGTCGAGTCCATGGCCGGGCCGGGCCAGCAGCACGATCAGCTCCACCGCTCTGCCGACGATGTTGGCCAGGGCCGCGCGCATGCCGATCACGTCGATGAAAAGGAACCGCTCCGGAAACGCGAAGTATTCCTGCAGCAGGCGGGTACCCGAAAGGCCGCGCAAGGTGACCGGCAGCATCGCTTCTTCGTCCGCGTAACCAACCGGCTGCAGGCAGGTGGCCGGCAGCAGGTGGCGAGGCGCATCGGCCTGCTTGCTGGGCGCGCCGACGAGCACACCGACGGTGCCGGACAACATCAGCTCCTGCAGCTGCGTCGCGGTGTCCGACTGGCCGCCGAGGTAGATGCGGAGGGTGTCGAGTTCGAGCTGTGCGACGCCCATGCCGTCGGGCAGCTGCAACTGGATTCGCACCGCGGCCCTCGGCCGCCGCGCCTGGGCGTGCGCTGCCAGGGCGAGATCCGACACGTCGAGGACGTAGTCGGCCGAGGCGGTGACCAGCGGCGTGATCTGCACGGTCTGCGCCGTCCGGAACTCACAGCGGTTCTTCGAGATCGCGCTGGCCGGCCCGAGCAACGGCGTGTCGCGCGGCAGCACCGGGCACTTCAACAGGTTGGCGTCGGGCACTGGCGTGACCTGCGCTACCAGCATCGACGGGATCGGCGCGAGGAAGTTGGGGTAAATCAGCTCCAGCAGGCGGTGCGAGAAGCGGGGGAACTCGGCATCCTGCTTGAGTTGGACCCGCGCAGCCAGAAAGGCGCAGCCTTCGAGCAGCCGCTCGATGTAGGGGTCGGTGACCTCCAGTCCCTCCATCCCGAGGCGCGAGGCGATTTTCGGGAATTCGCGCGCGAACTCGCCACCCAGCTCGCGCAGGTAGCGAAGCTCCTGGTTGTAGTAGCGCAGCAGGCGGGCATCCATCGGTCAGGCGCGCAGCTCACGAACCCGCGTGTTGCCGGTCTCGATGTCGACATCGGCGGACAGCACCAGCTCGAGCGGCACCGGTTGGCTCCACATGTGACCGCGAATCACCAGCTGCAGGGTGTTGCGGTGGTTCGCGTAGTCGATTTTGACTTCCACCGCCAGCGTCGCGGGATCGATGCGCGGCTCGAAATTGCGGATCGCCTGGGTGAACTCGCGCTCGATCGTGCGGGTGTCCATGCTCGCAAGGGTGAGGCCGGAGAGCGCGGGCACGCCGTAATTCAGCACCGAGCGGCGGGCCTCGTCGGCGTCTGCCCAGAGTGCCAGTTCGTCGCGGCGCGTCGAGTTGCTCTCGGGCTCCGACCGGACGGCATTGAACAGCCAGCTCAGGTCGCGAAGCACGGCGGCGCGCAGTTGCTGACGCGTCAGCACGCGCGCTTCCAGCACCTCGCGATCGTGGTTCGGGTCTAGGTCGATCAGCCGGTCCAGCAAGGAGGGTTGCAGCCGGTCCCGCGAGTTGAGTTCAGCCACTGCGCCGCATCGTCTCGGTCAGACCGCGCCTGCCGAGGACGGATCGAACTCGATCAGCCGCACCCCGAGCAGGTCGTGCTCGCCTTGATCCGTGACGAGCAGTCGCTGACCCAGCCCGGCGAAGCGGCCGGCACCGATATCACGCCATTCGGTCCTTGCCGCCATCAGGATCTGGCCGTCTTCGCTGGCCTCCGAGCCGGGATAGCGGGTCGGGATCATCGCGATCGCTTCGCCGCCGTTCGAGAACGAGATGTTGGCCGGCAGCCAGGCACGATCGCGCAGGTCCTTCGATCCGACGATGGTCAGACTGCCGACGCGGCTGAACGGAATCCAGTAGTACTTGCCGTTGACCATCGCCTCGAGCACCGGGCCGAGGCGCGAGTCGGCGTCCGCGATCCATTCGAACGGCTCGCCATTGAGGCGACCCGCGATGGCGGGTGCGGCTTCGAAGGCGCGGTCCGCGAGCTGCGCTGCCATCTCCGGCGCGTTCTGCTGCAGCAGCGATTCGATCAGCAGCGCCAGCCATTCGTCCGGCTGGCCGAACACCATCGGCGAGCGGCGGCCAGCGAAGACGGCGGCGCGGATCAGCTCGCAGCGCAGGGCGTGGCCGACCATCTCGCGCATCGGGCTGGTGGTCGCGTCGAGGTCGGCGACCACGTTCAGCTGGGTGTGGGCGCGCTCCCACTGGCCGAGCACGCACAGCAGCTGGGCCATGAAGATGCGCAGCGCGGGGTTCGCAGGGGCCGCCTTGACGGCGGTCGTCAGCTGGGCGAGGGCAGCCCTCGGGTCGCCGGCGCGCACGTGGTCTTCGGCAGCTCGGAGTGCATCGCTCACGGCACTACCGTCCGGCTGTTGAGTGATTTAGGCTTGGCACAGCGCAGGGTTGTCCACGGCGGCGGTCGGTCGGCGCTTGCGACGGACCGGCCGATCGACGCGTTGGGCAACCCGAGTTCAGTGTGTCTCATGGGAGGGCCAGGTGAGAGGTCTAGAAGCTGTAGCCGCAATCGCCGCAGAAGCGGGCCTTGCGTTCGGCCAGCACCCCGCAGCCAGGGCAGCTCTTGTGGGTGCTGGCCATGTCGAAGCCGCATTCGGCGCAGAACCGACCGCCGCTGGCGGGGGTTCTGCAGTTCGGGCAGGCATGGCCACCGGAGGCCGCCGCGACAGCGCCATGGGTAACGGCTGACGTACTTATCTTTTCTGCGCAGCGTTTGCAGGCGTTCGCGTCGAGCTCGAAACATCCGTTGCACACGTAAGCCTTGCACGATCCACATTGAACATACCGCGACTCGGCCTGCGCCTGAGCATCGGTCAACGCCTTCTCTCGTGAACTGCGCACGCTGTAGTCGCTCGCGCCACCGGTCGCCTTGGCGGCCGTGGCTGCGCTGGTACCCAAGAGGAAAGCGAATCGCGACAGGAAGCCGGTGATTTGCCCTAACCGATAAGGCCTGAAATCGCTTTGCCACTTCTTTCCGCAATGCGCGCAATAGAACTCGAATTGGAAACCGGCATTGATGGCACCTGACGACGGGCTGGTGTCACGATAGTTTTCGAGTGCCATGGCAGGGGTGTGAATGCAGGCGAGCGCCGTCCAGAGCACGCCGCTATCTACCGGCGGACCGCCTTGATGTCACGAAGAAATGCGTCTTGCTCGGCCGATTTGAGCTTTTTGAAGTCGTCGACAATCGCCCTGGTGGAGCTGACGGATCCCCGGACTTCGTCTTTCTCATCGCGCTTTTGCCCCGTCGTGAGGCGGACCGCCCTGATGTCGCGAAGAAACGCGTCTTGCTCGGCCAGTCCGAGCCGGTTGAAGTTGTCGGCGGCGGCCGTGCTGGATTTGTCGATACTCCGCAGGTTGTCCTTCTCGTCACGCTTGTGCCGCGTCGTGAAGGCCTGCATCGACTTCGCCCGGCTCTGCTCCGGCTCGTGTTCCAGCGTGATCGTCTCGTAGTTGAAGACCCAGCTTTCCTCGATGCTGGTGCTCTTCTCCTCGTCCTTGGCATTGAGCGTGTAACCGCTGATGCGCGCTTTTTCGAGATGCGCGACCAGCTTGAACGGGATGTCGCTCGTCTGAACCAAGGTCACCACGGCCGATAGCTCCTCCCCCGAAGCCAGCAACGACAACATTTGCGTGCTCGCCCGGTCCATCACCTTGGTGAAGGTGAACTCGCTGGCCGTCGTACGCAAAGACGTCGCCTTGCCATCGGCATCGGCATCGGCATCGACTTTCCCGCTTCGCTCCGGACCGGTGAGCTTCCATTCCCAATCCTCGATCTCGATCTCCTGCTCGTAATCCGGGTCGAGCACGTCCCCGGCCACTTGCTTGGCGCCTTTGTTGACGATGAGCGACATGTAGAGCCGGGCGGAGGAGGACATGGCGGCGAAAGAACGCTAGATCTTGGGCAGAACGTAGAGGAACTCCGGTAGCGCCGTACGGCGTCCCGAAGGAGACCGGACCTGATAGCGCACCGCGACCGCCGTCTGGAACGAAAGCGTGATGTCCTCTTTGACCGAAACCATCTTCCCCTGTTCGCTCACACGCACGGAGATTTCATCGACAAACCCGTCGGTGAACTCGACTTCCATGATCGATTCCAGCTTGGCGTTCGCCGTGCCCTTGTTGCTCGCAGGATCGACGAACTTCAGAGTCGCGCGGAGGAAGTGGAATTCCGATTTGGCAGGATCGAGCTCCATCAGCTTGCACAGCGCCGTGCTGGACCTGTCGTAAGGTTTGCTCAACCGCGCAGTGCCGGCTTTCAGTACGCGTGCGGTCGTGCCCTTCCTGCCACCGGTGCTGTCGGAGATGCCCCAGCTGAACGACTCGAGAACGATGTGGCCTTCGAAGCCCGGAATGGTGCAGTCGCCCTTCGGCGCGACGAACTTGGTTTCGAGTTCGAGCAGGAGCAGCGATGCAGCCATGGCGACGGGTCAATTCAACTGGGAACAAGCGGCCAGAACGGCCCGTCACGATTGCGTCTTGCGCAGGCGCGTGCGCGGCCGCAAGCGCTATCGTCATTTCATCGCGAGCGGTACATCCGACGGCGCGGTGTTCATCTTGGCGATGCTCCAGCCGAACTCCATTGCCGCCGATTCAAGCGTGCCTTTGTTCGTCTGCGCCTTGTAGCCGATCGCGACCTCCTTGAACACCATGTCGACGTCTTGCGTGACGGAGCCGTCTTCGCTGCCTTTCGTCGAGACCTTGCAGATGAAGACGTCCGACATCACGATCTGGAAGAAGAGTTCCGTCTGGTCGCCGCCGGTCTGCTTGAGCATGTCGATCGTGACCTTGGGGAAGGCTTTGCCCTGCACGATCTTCATCAGGATCACCGGCGATGAAAGATCGAAGTTGTGCGTGAAGTTCAACGTGCCGGGATTCGGCTTGCCTACTGCGGCGCCGCTGCCCTTGAGGTTGCTGTGCTCGGCCTCGATCTCCCAGCTCCAGTCGTTCAGCTCGATCCAACCCTCGGTGCCCAAGCGGTTCTTCTGCAACGACTCGCCGGTCTTCAGATCGGCTGCGCCGAAATTGATGAATGTATTTCCAGGCATGATTGATTCCTATGAATGCTTCTGCTTGACGAACGATCGGGAGACCAGGAAGAGGCTCAATCCTTTGCGGGATCGAGCAGCACCCCGTTGTTGCCAGTGTTCGTGGAGCGCTGGGCCACGTTCCAGCCGAAGGTGACAGCGCTCTTGTTCAGGTCGCCGCTGTTCAATTGGTTCTTGTAGCCGAGCGACAACGTCTTGAACACGATTTCGACGTCCTGTGTGATTCCACCGTCCTCGCCACCCTTGCTCGACACCTTGGTGACGAAGGCGTCGGTGAACTTGGCGCCGAAATAGACCTCGGGCTGCCCGTTTGCAGCGCCGGTCGCCTTCAGCATGTGGATCACCACCGTCGCGAAAGCGGTGCCCATCACGATATTACGCATGATGGTCGGCGACGACTTGTCGAACGAGTGCGTGAAGTTGACGACGCTCGGTGTGGCGACGCCGACCGCGGCGCCCGTGCCCTTGAGATAGTTCGTCTCGGCTTCGACGTCCAAGCCCCAGTCGCTGATCTCGCACCAGCCCTTTTCGGCCGGGTGGGTGGTCTGCAGCGACTCGCCCTTGATGACGTCAGTCGCAGCCGCGCCGGGTTTGGTGAACTTGATGAAGGCGTTTCCTGGCATGTTGTCTCTCCAATGGGGGGTTCAGCGGGGCACGAGCGAATACTGGCCTCAAGACTTCTCGGAGGGCAGCTTGGACACCAGCCGTAGAGAGACCGACAGGCCCTCGAGCTGGTAATGCGGCTTGAGGAAAAACTTCGACGAGTAGTAGCCGGGAGCGCCTTCCACTTCCTCGATCACGACCTCCGCGGCCGCCAGCGGGCGACGAGCCTTCACGTCTTCGCTGGAATTCGTCGGATCACCGTCGACGTACTGGCCGATCCACTTATTGAGCCAACGCTCCATCTCGTCACGCGACTTGAACGAGCCGATCTTGTCGCGCACCATGCATTTCAGGTAGTGCGCGAAGCGGTTGCACGCAAAGAGATAGGGCAGCCGTGCCGCCAGCGCCGCATTGGAGGTGGCGTCGGGGTCGTCGTATTCGGTGGGCTTCTGGAGCGACTGCGCGCCGATGAACGCGGCGAAGTCGGAGTTCTTGCGGTGGATCATCGCCAGGAAACCGGCCTTCGAGAGCTCGGCCTCCCGCCGATCGGAAATGGCGATTTCCGTGGGGCACTTCATGTCGATGCCGCCGTCGTCGGTCGGGAAACTGTGGGTGGGCAGGTTCTCCACCGCACCACCCGACTCCACCCCGCGGATCCGCGAGCACCAGCCGTATTCCTTGAACGACCTGTTGATGTTGGTGGCCATGGCATAGGCCGCGTTGCACCACGAGTACTTGTCATGGTCGGCGCCGACGGTGTCTTCCTCGAAGTCGAACGCATCGACCGGGCTGGTCTTGGCGCCGTACGGAATACGGCCGAGGAAGCGCGGCATGCACATCGCCAGGTAGCGCGCGTCATCGCTCTCGCGCAGCGACCGCCAGGCAGCGTACTCGGGTGTGGTGAAGATCTTGGTCAGGTCGCGCGGGTTGGCGAGCTCGCCCCATGAATCCATCTGCATCACGCTCGGCGCAGCGCCGGTGATGAAGGGCGCGTGGCCGGCCGCAGCGATCTTGCTCATCTCGCCGAGCAGTTCGACGTCGGGCGGCGAGTGGTCGAAGTGGTAGTCGCCGACGATGGCGCCGAAAGGCTCGCCGCCGAACTGGCCGTATTCCTCTTCGTAGAGCTTCTTGAACAGCGGCGACTGGTCCCAGGCCGTGCCCTTGTAGCGCTTCAAGGTCTTCCCGAGGTCCTGCTTCGATATCGCCATCACGCGGATCTTCAGCGTCTCGTCGGTCTCGGTGTTGTTGACCATGTAGTGCAAGCCGCGCCAGGCCGACTCCAGTTTTTGGAAATCGTTGTGGTGCAGGATGACGTTCACCTGCTCCGACAGCTTCTTGTCGATTGCCGCGATCATCGCCTCGATGCTGGCGACGGTGTCGCTGCTGATCAGCTTGACGTCGGCCAGCGCCTGTTGCGCGAGGACCTGCACCGCCGATTCGACGGCAGACTTGGCTTCGTCCGACTTCGGCTTGAATTCCTTGTTCAGCAGCGACGCGAAGTCGTTGCCCTCGAAGGTCACGCCCGCGAGCGCACCCGACGATTGTGTTTGTTGCTCAGCCATTCTTTGCTCCGGTGCTCGGGTGTCAGGCGTCGGGCTTTGCGGTCGCCGTCAGGGACTGCAGCAGGGCCGGGTCGTTCAGCACCTTGTTGATCAGATCTTCCGCGCCCCCCTTGCCGTCCATGTAGGTGACGAGGTTCGACAACTGGTTGCGGGCTTGCAGCAGCTTGTTCAGGCCGTCGACCTTCGAGGCGATCGCCGCGGGCGAGAAGTCGTCCATGTTTTCGAAGGTCAGGTCGACCGACAAGTTGCCTTCGCCGGTGAGCGTGTTGGGCACGGTGAAGGCGACGCGCGGCTTCATGGCCTTCATGCGGGTGTCGAAATTGTCGACGTCGAACTCGAGAAACTTGCGGTCGGCGACCGGCGGCAAGGCATCTTCGGGCTTGCCGGCAAGATCGGCCATCACGCCCATCACGAACGGCAACTGGATCGTCTTCTGGGCGCCGTAGAGCTCGACGTCGTATTCGATCTGGACCCGGGGCGCCCGGTTGCGTGCGATGAATTTCTGGCTGCTACCCATGTTGGATCTCCGCTTGGTCAGGACAGGACAAGAAGCTCGAAGGCCGTCGCTGTTCGATGGCCAGGAACTAGGATGAAAGTGAGGCTCGGCGAGCCGTGGGCTACCGGTAGGCGCCGCTGTCTTCCTGGTTGACGCTGTCCGGGTCGACACCCAAGATGCGTGCCACTTCGGTCAGCGCGTCCGGTGCGAGGTCACGCACGAGTTGCAGAAAATTCTTGTCGATCAACCGCTCGGCGCGGCGCAGCAGCTGCTGGGCAGGATTGGTCGGCTCGCTGCGTTCCAGGTAAGCGCAGATCAGATGGATAGCGCGCACGGCGTCCTGTCGACTTTCGACGCTGTTCATGCCGCCGCCGCTGCGTCGTACTGGCGGCGCGCCGGTTTCGCCATCGGCGGCCGGGGAGCGGTCCGCGTCTTCGCCCGCCGCTGCAGAAGCCTCCGGCACCAGCGATTGCACCGCCGTCAACATGCCCTGCAAGGCCTTGACGTCGACCGCCGCGGCGATACCGAAGCGGTCGTTCATCTGGCGCTGCAATTGCTTCAAGACGCCGAGCGAGGCAGCGACCGCCGAGCCGATACGTTCGGCGAGTTCCGGCACCTCGCCAATGACGCCGGTGATCTGGGCCGGGCTGGATGCGTGCTCGTCGGCCCGCGGCGCCAGGCGCTCCAAGGCGATCTCGGCGTCGCGAACCCGCAGGCCGCCGAGACGGCGGTCCATCGCTAGCTGCGCCTGACGAACATCACCGAGCAGGCCGTCCAGGGAATCGAGGCCGGCGAGCGTGCTGACGCGGGCGAAGGTGTCGCCGTCGTCAGGATCGGGCCGCGGGTGCAGCGTCTCCCAAAAACGGTCCATCAGGCCGTGCAGCAGCGTCAATCCGGCGGGTAGGCCTTCGATGCCATCGAGGTTGACGACGGCCCGGGTCCAGGACATCGCAACCCGCAGGTCGCGCGTCCGGCTGAGCAGGCTTTCGGCCAGCTCTCGAGCCACCGGCCACGACGGCGGTTCAGCTGCCGCAAACTGAGTCTCCGAACGGCCATTGACCGCCTGTGCCAGTTCGAGATAAGCCGGGTCGTACTCCAGATCTTGCCCAGTGGTGTCTTCAACCAGCGGCTCAAACCAGGACTCGACGAGCGCCTCATCCACGGCTGATACCCACCGACTGCGAACAGGGTATCGCCATCATGGAGACGGCAGGTGGCAGGTCCTGCTCGATATGCTTGGACAACGGCATCTCGTCTACAAAAACTGGGTTGCAATGAAATGTATCACCGCGCGTGGGTACTCGGCTTCGCTGAACACTTCTTCCAGAGCTGCCGCGAAGGGACTTGCTTCAAACCAGGGCCCCCGCGGCTCACCGAGCAAGACCCCGCGCTTCAGCTCGACCGCTTCTTCAATACCGCCAGCTGCTGGCTCAACAAGGGAATGATTACCTTGAGGCCTTCCCGGATGTCTTCTACCTGACGACCGACCGCTGCGGCCTTGTCGCGCAATCGCTCGACCGACCGGTCGATGTCGCCGATGTAGGCGTGGTGCAGAGCTTCGGTGTCGTAGTCGTCCAGCGCCTTGATCTTGGCGTCCAGCTGCTCCGCAAAGCTCGCACCCCGCGCAATTGCGGCCTTGGGATCGATCTTCGCGAATGTCGACAATGCCTGCTGCGCACGAATGGCGGCGTCCTGGAATTGCCCGGCGAGGTGGTTGGGGAGCGGCGTGAGATCGCCGGCGTCCGACAGCAATTCTTCGGCCGCATCGGTTTCGCCCTCGGCTTCGCCGATCGATGCCAGCACGACGCCTTCGCCGAAGCTGGCATTCAGTGCCGCCGCCGCGTCGTCGAGCAGCGCCTTCAAATCGTCAGGCATCGGCGGTACGCCAAAATATTGCCGTTCGATCTGCTGGTCGACAGCCACCTCGGCCTTGAATTCCGGGTTGCGCCGCACCTGTTGATTGAGTTCGGCGCCGAACCGCGTGATGAGCTCACGGAAAGCATCGATCTTGTCGACGCCGAAGAGCGAACTCGCTTCGGCGAAGCCGACTTCGCCTTTGGCGTCGGCCGGCACCGTGGACGACTTGCGCAGCGCGAGCAGCAACGATTCAACCCGCTGTTTCAAGGCCTTCGGCGAGTCGAGCTTCGTCGTCTTGAGAAGCGAGAGTTCGATGGCCACGGGCGGATCGAAATCGGCGAACTTGTCAGCCAGCAGTTGCGCGGCATCGAGCAGCCGCACCAGATACTTGGAGGCATGCACGAATGCCTCGCCGGTTCCGCGCCGCTTTTTGACGACGTCCTGTTCAAGCGCGATTTCGCCTTCCTTCGCCTTCATGTCCTTGAAGAAATCGGCGAGCTGCTCGTTGCAGGACTGAACCAGCGTCGCCAGTGTCAATTTGGCAAGCACAGCCTGCTTCGTGACCGCGTCTTTCGCCTGAATGCCGGCCACGACATGCTCGATCGCGCCCTGGCTCATGTAGGCCTCGTTGGCGAAGATGATGTTCGTGAACTGCGCCTTCTTGACCTCGGCCTTCAGCCGTTGCGCTTCGCCCGCACGCCAGACCTCGTGACTCACGCCCCTGTGAAGCTCCTCGCAGCTGCTTTGTCCGTGATGCTCGCCCGGATCGGCGGCGGTGTCGCCGAGTCGCGCGATCCGGGTCTGGTTTTCCCGAAGCTCGGCCATGCCGGCGAGATAGGCCTCGTCGGTGGCTTCCATCACGTCGGCAGGGTGGCTGGACTCAAGTTTTTCGAGTACTTGCTGCAGCGTCTGTTGCGCCTCCCGAGCTGCCTCGATTCCGCTCTTTCTCGACAGTGCGTTGAGTTGGGCCAGTTCTGCAGGCAGCGGCGTGCCGCTGGCTGTCAGCTTCTTCTCGATGAGTCTGACTTTCTCCAGGGCTGTGGTCAGGAAGATCGCCTCGCCCTCCTCGAACTGCTTGCGAATCTGTTTCTTGGTGGCGGGGTCCGGCGCGCCGTCGAGCACGCTTTCCATCAGGTCGGCGAAGGCTTTGGCGTCCAGGAAGCGCCGTTGCTTCACCAGGGTCGCCACGTCCTGATCGACGCTGCTGAGCTTGTGCATCGCGCCTTCAGGCTGGTCGATGTCGGCGTCGGCGAGCGGGTCGAGGTTGTAGTCGGTGTTGATCGACTCCTCGATGGCGTTGTAGTCCCGAGGGTAGATGTTGACGTCGAACACGCGGCCGGGCGGCTTGCCGAACTTGCCCTTGACGGCCTTGTTGAACGCCATGGCGGCCTTCACGTCGTCACCCGGTTCGCCGGACGCGAAGGTGATGTCGATGTCCGATTCCAGATCGGCGCTGCCGGAGGTCTTGGCGATCAGCGTCGGAAATTGCTTGCGGATCTGGTCGATCAGCCGCGTCACGTACTGTTGCCGGTAACGCCAGCAATCCCACATCGCCTCGGGCTCGATCTGCTTCGCGTGCAGCATCTCCTTTAGCGCGAACCAGTCCGACTCCATGAAGCGCTTTTCGGCGGACACCTCGTCGCCGATGGGTTCCCGAGTCTTGGCGGCCAGGTCGTCGCCGACGGCTGTCGCTTGGGACGCAAAGGAGAGCGGGGCCTCCTTGCCTCCGATCTCGTTGACGACGAGCAGGCGCAATGCCGCCACGTCGACTGTGCCGGCCTCCAGCGCCTGTTGCATGGCGGCGATGTTGCCGGCACGCGCCTTTTGCACCGCGTCGCGTTTCTCCATGAGGACGGCGCTGTTCTTCGCCCTGTCGATCGCGGTCGCTAGCGCCTCGACCTCCGCCGCAGCGCTGTCGTAGGCGCCCGAGGCCGCCGTCTTCTCCGCCTGCTCCCATGCGGCCTTGAAGCGCTGACCGAGACCGTCGTGTGCGATCCCGAACGCGGCCTTGATGGTCGGCCCATGGCGGCGACGGGCTCGTACGAACGGCGCGCGCTCGTTGACCCGGTCCGCATCGCTCTTCGTCTTCTCGAGGCGCGCGTGCGCTTCTACGTACTTGCCGGTGGCCGCCAGCGCCTTGGCGGCCAACAGGTTCGCCGCGACCATCCCGCCGCCGATCTCGGTCAGGCCGACGGCATTGCCGATACTGCTCATCGCCTGATCGCAGGCGGTCTGGAATGCGACCGCGCGCGCATCGAGGATTTCGCGGGCCATCGTTCCGGCTTCGGCCAAGGCGTCGCCTGCGGCCTTCCAGTCGTCCCAGGCGCCGCAGGACTGGGCCTCGGTCAGCTTGCTCGCAAGCTTGCCACGGTGAGCAGCCGGCTCCATGCCGAGTCCCAGGGCCGCATCGATGACTGGCCGGGAGGCCGAGAACATCTTGTCGTAAGCCTTGCGCGCGGCCTCGTCCTTGTCCTTGCCGTCGGCACCGCCCTGGCGCTCGGCGATCACCGCTTCGAGGGCGGTGGTCGCGCCGAATTTGGCCAGCGCGTCGGGCTTGACGTCCCGGGGCGCCTGCTTCTTGCCGGCGAGCCCTCGAATGAAGACGGTGATGTCGGCCATGGCGTGCGGTGACGATCGGGGATCAGGTCAACGAGACAACGACGTCGAGCGTGCCGAGCGGGCTCTGCGCGTCGATGTAATCGAGCGCATCGCGGTTGTCGGCCACGAACGTCGCAAGATCCTTCGGCGTCTTGATGCCGCTGCGCAGCTTGAGGATGAGTCGGCCGAGCACTTCGAAGCCCGCGGTCGCTTCCCTTTGCTCGTCGGTCGGGTCCTTCAGCTTCTTGGCCTTGGCATCGGCCTTCAGGCCTTCCAGCTGCTTCAGGACTTCGTCCGACACTTTCTGCAGCGGCTTCAACCCCTTCGCGATCTTTCTCGCGAGCAGCTCGACCGGCGCCATGGCCTCGGCCAGCTTGCCGAGCGCGATGTCGGCGGCGGCAAAGTCGGCTTCTTCGAACCGTGCGTCGGCGATGTCGAGGATGCCGCGCAGCTTGCCGACGTCGCCCTGGTTGGTCGCCACGCAGTCGTTGAACTTCACTTGCAATTCGGCGCGATAGGCCTCCCACAACATCGTCTTGCCGTTGGCCGTCGTGATCTCGTGCGCACCGATTGCGCCGCCGTAGGTCTCGGGGTCGGCGTAGACGCGCCAGTTGCTGCCCTTGATCCAGCCGTCCTGCGGACGCGCGTCCGAGCCGTCCTCGTTCATCTTCCACATTTCGATCACCGGTGGGTCGCTCAGCGGATTGACGACCATCGACAGGTGGGTCATGTGGTTGCCGTCACCCCAATTGGTGTCGGCGAAAACGAGCCCGCGCGGTTCAATCAGCGACTTGTCCAGCTTGGCGTCAAGACGGGCGCAGACGCCGCGCTCCCGCAGGACTTCCGCCTCGTCGGGCGTCAACTGATCGAAGGTGGCGGCCGGTGTCGCCACCGTCTGGCCTGCCGCCTTGAACGCGGCGATGCGCTCGGCGTCGGTCTCGAGCGCGTCATAGGCTTCGCGGGCCGTCTTGAAGTCCTGGCCGTCGTCGCCAAGGCCCAGTTTGCGCATTTCCACGCGCACGGCCTTCGCCAGGTCCTCGCGCAAAACTGCGTCGCCCGATACCGCGGCCATGACCGTCTTGCGGACCGGCTCGTGCAACGTCTCCGGCACGGCCAGTTTCCGCATCGCCGCGTCGATCAGAGCACCGTACTCGGCTTTCGGTACGACACGATCGAGCACTCGCGATGCGGTGACTCCCCGATCGGCGCCCGCATTCGACCACTTCTCCAAGTCGGCAGCCGATATTGAAACGCCGCTCAAGGTGGGCCGCACCGCGTTCTTGAGCTCGGCCTTGAACTGCATCAGAGGCAGGGAGTCGACACCGAGCGACATGAAATGGCTCCGGATCGCCGCCATCGCAGACGCGCGCTTGTCGGCCGGGAGGATGGTGGCTGCCGACGCAATGGCGTCGCCGACAAAACCGACCGACAGATCCTTGAGCGGAACCGCCACTGCGCGGCGCTGTCCGTTCTTCGCTCCTTCCGCTTCCTTCAGGTCGGCGATCACCTCCGCAGCCGGCTTGCCCTGCTTCAGCACGGTCTGCAGCGACGAACTTCCCGGCATCAGCGAGAACGCATGCGGGCTGTTTGCCACCGGCACGTTGGCACTCTGCGCGGCGTCGCCGTCCGGTAAACGGTTGACCAGCGCCGCCAAAGTGTCGACGACGAAATGGGTCAGGCCTTCGGCATCGTCGACCAACTTGTCGGCGCCCGTAGCGTCTTTGTACTTGTAGGCCTTGACCATCACCGCCGGTGGTTTCGTCGCCTGGTTTTCGTAGACCTGTTGGACGGCATGCTCCCAGCCCGAGACCTCCATCGTCCAGGGCGTGTTGAACTTGTCCTTGTCCTTGCCTGACTTGGCCACAAGGCCGTCGATGACGGCATCGCGGAAGTCTTTGGTTTCGGCCTGTTCCTTCAACGTTTCCGCGATCTCCTTGGCGCGTGCGGTGAAAGCGTTACCCCAATCCTTCGAAGTTCCCGGCCCGAAGTCCTGCTTGCACTCTTCGAGCACGGTCTTGACCATGTCCTCGAACGCGGCCTGTCCGTCGACCTTCTTGCCGCGAAAGAACAGGCTCCAGCCACCCTTGCTCGAGCTTCCGTCCGCAGACACAGCGCCCGAGCGGCTCTTCACCTGGGGGTCGTACAGCACCTTGAGTTCTTTCGCCAGCCGGTCGCCCATCGCTTTGGCCACGTGCTCGCCGAGGAAGCGCTCGTGATCAGCAGCCTGGCCTGTCAGCTTCCTCTCGATAACGGCCGCATCGGTGACCCGCTTGGCCGCGGTCCGGGTACCCGCGCCGATACCGGCGGCCATGCTCTCGTTGACCGTCGCGGCTTCCGGAACCTGTTCCGCCATCGAGGCCAGCGTGTACTCCCAGGCGCGGCCGAGCACATTGTTGTCACTGCTGTCGTAGGCGGCCTGGGCTCGGGCCTGGATCCCTTCGGCAATGGGGCCGGGGCGCGTCTTGGTGATCTGCTCGATCAGCTCCGCCGGCGTGAAGTCGTCGGAACCCGCCGGGTCGTCGAAATCCGTGCAGCAATCTCTGGCGAGCTTGCGGCGCTTGTTGCGCACCGCGGCCGTTTTACCTACCTTGACGCCCGAGAGCGCCGCGCTCATTGCCGCTCGGATGGTCTTGGTCGGGTTGGCGTTCAGATCGTCGAGGATCGTCTGGCTCAACGTGGTGACCGGATGTGTGACGGGCAGAAAGCCGGCGATCTTGCCCAACGCTTTCGCCACGGCGCGCTCGGCCCGCAGCCTCCGCGCCGCGTCGGCGATCGCCTTCTCGTGGTTGGCTTGGTCCAGGCCCAGCGCGTCGAGCGCGGCGACCATCTTCGGCGAGAGATGCAGCTTGGCGCCCTTGCGCTGCACGTCGACCTTGCGCCCGATCATCTCGCGCGAGATCGGCACCTCGATCTTCAGCTTCGTACCGGGCGGCGACTCGATCTCACGGGTGAGCTTGCCGGTCGAGAGGATCTGCGCCATGTCGGCGAGAAACTGCTGCGGCTTGTTGCGTTGCACGCGGATCGCGGACGCTGTCGCGAAACAAGACCCCACGTCGCCCTGCCGCATCTGCGTGAGCAGCGCCGCCGCCGCCGCGCGCTTCGCGTCGGCATCGGTCAGGACCGCGTCGGGCGCCAGGCCGAGCGAAGTGCGGATCAGGTTCTGCGCCATGCGCAGGGTTTGCTTGCCTTCCTCGGTCGTCGCCGTCGCCGGGTCCGGCGGCGCCTTGATTGCCGCCAGCTGCGTCTGCACCTTCTTGTCGGACTGCAGCCGCTGCAGCATTTGCAATGCATGGACCGACTGCGGCAGCCCCGCGTCCTTCGAGGCGGCGAGCTCTTCGGCCACCGCGGCCAGGTCGTCCACGCGGACGAGAGGCAGGTCGCGCAGCGACTCCATCATCTCCGTGCGCTGCTTGAGCGCTTCCTCCTTCGAGTCCTTGGACGGGTTGGCCAGAGCGGGATCTTTGAGCAATACCGCGCCGAGCAAGAGGTTGCCGTCGTCGTCGATGATGCGTTTGGCGGCCATCAGGGCCTGCTCGGTGTTGCGCGCGGCGCGGGCGTTCTCCTTGCGGAACGTGGCGGCGCGGCGTGTCTGGAGGACGCCGATGTCGTCGAAGTCGAGCGGCCTCGCCTGGTCGATGGCTTTCTCGAATCGGTCCAACGAAACCTTCGCAGTGTCGAAATCCCAGTCCTTCAGTAGCGCAGCGACGGTCGCCTTGACGACGGAAGGCTCCGTGGCGCCCTTCAACTCCCAACGGATCGCGGTGGCCCTTTTCTCCAACAAGTCGAGCCGCCCCAGGAGCTTGTCGTGCTCGGTCGCGAGGATCTCTTCGAATTCCTTGATCGACGCCCGCAGGCTGGCGATGGCCGCACCGTCGCCGCCGCCGGCGCTGAGCGCGTCCGCGGCCGCGATGCCGGCGACGACCTTTTGCGCCAGGGACGGATTGCGCGTCTTTGCGGCGTCGAGCCGGGGCTGCGCCCTCGCCTTCATGGCCGCGTAGCTTCCCGCGGGCACGGGTTTCCTGGTTGCGGGCTGTGCCGCTGCGGTCTCCGTGGGCATCGGTGCTTCCGACTGACTTGCGGTCGGAACCGAGGTGACCTGCACCGGTACCGACAACAGTTTCTCGAGCGTGCCAAGCGCCTTGAGCGCCGCGGCGTGGTCGTGCTGCCCGTCTGCCTTCGCGCTGGCAAAATCGACCACGGCCTGGATCCTCACCCACTCGGGATGGCGGCCCGCGCGCGCCTGCGCGAGTGGGGCCTCGAGCGCCGCGAGCCGTTGCTCGTACAGCAGCTGTTCGGGCGACGGGCCCGCCACCGCCTCACCGGGCTTGCCCGTTGCTGGCGGCGCGTCGCGCTCCACCCGGGCGCCGGCTTGTTCCTCACCGCCGTCCTCGCCCTCGGGCCCTTCGCCTTCGCCGTCGTCGCCGCGCACCTTCACTGTGAGGCGCAGGTCGACCTGCTCCAGCAGGGCTTGACGGATTTTTTTTGCCAGACCTGCGCCAGGGCCCTTCACCACGAAGGTCAGCACCTTGTCCTCGTACAGGCATTCCGCCGGGAAGTATTTGGCACCGTTCGCCCCGTCCATCGCTTCGGCCAGCAGCTTGCGACGCGTCGTCGGGATCGCTCGTCGCATGATCAGGACGGCGGTCGCCTTGCCGGCGATGCCAATCAACGCATGCATCTGGGCTTCGCCCTTGCGAAGCTCGCGCAGCAGCGGAACCATCTTGATCGTCAGCAGGGCGGGCGTGTCGGCCTCTTCGCTTTCCTCGGCGGCAGCGGCGCGCGCCTTCTTCTTCAGGTCGTTCGCCAGATCCAGCAATTCGTACAGCTTGTCCTTGGCTGTGCCGAAGAGCTTGTCGCCCAACTCCTTCTTGCGCTTGGCCAGCGCTGAAATCTGCTTCTGCAGCTGCTCCGCTACGCCGTCAATGGCGTCCTGCCATGCGTCGAAATTCGCTTCGTCGACCTTGTCCAGCTTCGTGAGCGCCTTGGTGAGCGCTGCATCTTCGAGATGGAGGTTCTGCTTCTTGGCAAATCCGGTCCACGCGGATTCGCTGAGTTTGTCGGCCATGGCAAACGTTTTGAGGTGATTTGGAGGCAGAAACGACGCCTTGGCAGAGGTGCTGCGTCCGGCCAGGGCGGCGCAGTGTAGCCCGCCGGAATCGCGCGGTCCGATCGGCGAATCGTCGAGCATCGCCTCGATCGGTCGGGAAAACCTGTTCGATCATGCGGCGCGGGCGAGGGCCGCGGCGCCGAGGCTTGTCAGTGCCCAGCTCAGCTGCACGACGCCCAGGTCGTCGGCCTCCCCGTGCGCCCGCTCCACCAGCCGGCGCTTGCCGGCGAAGGGGCGCACGCTCGTCCCGACATCCATCACCACCGCCGCGAGCGTCGCCTGGGGAGGTCGAGGTCCGCCCCGATGCGACGGGCACCTGGCCGCCCTTGTGCCCCCGGCACAGCCGCGAGACGCCCCCGAAGTCGCGCGGTGCGCGGCCCTGACGTTCCGCTGCGCTGAACGCTGCGTGTGCGGGGCCCCGCGTGTGCCGCCGGGGCATGCACGGCAGGCATCGTCTGCGGCTGCAAAGCCATGTCTGCGGCCCCGCGCCTCGCGGACCATGGCTGCGCGTCGCGCCTGCAAGGCCATGTCCGCGCGGCCGGCCCGCAAGGTCGAACCGCCGCTCGCGCATCGGTCGGGCGGCGCGCCGGGCGGGTCGCGGTCGACGGCGACGCTCCCTACAATCGACCGGTTGAGACGCATCGGGAGAGCGCCATGTCGATGGCCGATCGGGACGGGAAGATCTGGATGGACGGCGCCCTCGTCGAGTGGCGCGACGCCAAGATCCACGTGCTCACGCACACGCTGCACTACGGCTGCGGCGCCTTCGAGGGCGTGCGCGCCTACGACACGCCACGTGGCACGGCGATCTTCCGCCTGCGCGAGCACACCCAGCGCCTCTTCGACAGCGCCAAGATCCTGCGGATGAAGATCCCGTTCGGCTTCGAGGAGGTGCTGGAGGCGCAGAAGACGGTCGTGCGCGAGAACCATCTCGAGACCTGCTACCTGCGGCCGCTGACGTGGATCGGCTCCGAGAAGCTCGGCGTCTCGCCGCGCGGCAACACCATCCATCTGATGATCGCCGCCTGGCCGTGGGGCGCCTACCTCGGCGAAGAAGGCCTGAAGCGCGGCATCCGCGTCAAGACGAGCAGCTACACGCGCCATCACGTCAACATCACGATGACGCAGGCCAAGGCGGTCAGCAACTACACGAATTCGATCCTCGCCAACATGGAGGCGGTCGACGACGGCTACGACGAGGCGCTGCTGCTCGACGCTGCCGGCTTCGTCAGCGAGGGCGCGGGCGAGAACCTGTTCGTGATCAAGAACGGCGTCGTCTACACGCCCGACCTGTCCGCCGGCGCCTTGAACGGCATCACCCGCAATACCGTCTTCGCGATCTGCAAGGACCTGGGCCTGCCGCTCGTCGAGAAGCGCATCACGCGCGACGAGGTCTACATCTGCGACGAAGCGTTCTTCACCGGCACCGCCGCCGAGGTCACGCCGATCCGCGAGCTCGACCGGCTCGAGATCGGCGCCGGCACGCGCGGGCCGGTCACCGAGAAGATCCAGTCCGCGTTCTTCGACATCGTCCACGGCCGCAACGAGACCTACGCGGCCTGGCTCACGCCCGTCCGAACGCCATGACCGCCTCTTCTGCTTCCTCGTCGGCCGTCGAGGTCGGCGCCGCCGACCTGCAAGGCCCGGGCATCGTCTTTTGCCCGAACCCGAAGATGCCGCTCTGGAGCGGCCACCCGCGCATCTTCATCGACGTCGGCACCACCGGCGAAGGCAAATGCCCGTACTGCGGCACCCTGTACCGGCTGAGGGCGGGCGAGAAGCTTCCCTCGCATTGAACCGGCTCCGCGGCCCAGCCGCCGCCGCCGCGGCCGGCCGTGCGCTCGTCGTCGCGCCGCAGTGGATCGGCGATGCGGTGATGGCCGAGCCGCTGCTCGAGCGGCTCGCCGCACGCGGCGAGCGCCTGACCGTCGCGGCCGTGCCGTGGGTGGCGCCGGTCTGCCGCGCGATGGCCGGCGTCGCCGACGTGATCGAGCTGCCCTTCGCGCACGGCCGGCTCGATCTCGGCGCCCGGATGGCGCTGGCGTCGCGCCTGCGGGGCCGCTTCGACACCGCCTACGTCCTGCCGAACTCGTTCAAGTCGGCGCTGCTGCCGTGGCTGGCCGGCGTCCCGCACCGTGTCGGCTATGTCGGCGAGCACCGCTATCCACTGCTCAACCGGCGCCTCGCCGATCCGTCCGGGCGGCCGGCGATGGTCGGTTTCTATCTGGCGCTCGCCGGGGCCGTCGCCGGTCCGGAGCCGGCGCCGCGGCTGCAGTTGCCGGCCGATGCGGTCGAGCGCGCGGCAGCGGATGCCGGCGTCGCGCGTGGCGGCTATTTCGTGTTCGCGCCGGGCGCCGAATATGGCCCGGCCAAGCGCTGGCCCGAAGCGCACTTCGCGGCGCTCGCGGCGTCGCTGTTCGCGCGCGATGCCGTGCCCGTGCTGCTGCTCGGCTCGGCCGCCGACGCCGCGGTCTGCGATCGCATCGCCGCCGCGGCACCCGCGGGCGCCTGCCGCACCTGGGCCGGGCGGACCTCGCTCGACACGGCGATGGCCTTGATCGCCGGTGCCCGCGGCGTCGTCAGCAACGACTCGGGGCTGATGCACGTCGCCGCGGCCTTCGGCGTGCCGCAGGTCGCGGTGTTCGGGTCGACGTCGCCGGCGCACACGCCGCCCCGCAATCCGCGTGCGAAGGTCGTCTGGCTGAAGCACGAACTGCAGCTCGACTGCGCGCCGTGCTTCGACCGCGCGTGCCGCTTCGGCCACACCCGCTGCCTCACCGGCATCGCGCCGGAACGCGTCGGTGCCGCGCTGGCCGACGCGCTCGACGAGCGGTCTGCAACGCAACCGGCGGCGGCCTGAGGGCGTCGGCCGCGCCGGAGAGTGCTGCTGTCCACGCGCCGGCTGCACCTGCCGGGCCGGCGTGAGCGGCTCAGCGCGGCAGCTTGCCGACGAAAACGACCGGTCCCGACGGTTTGCCGCCCGGGCCGCCGCCCGCGGGCTCGAGCGTCACGGCAAGCGCCTCGGCGCCGGCGACGAGGCGCTCGCGTTCGACGACGGTCGTGCCGCTCGGCGAGATCAGACCGAGCGAGCGCGGCGCTCCGCCGCCCGCGGGCAGCGACCAGAGTTCGAACGCGCGGTCTTGCTGCAGCGCGACGTTCTGGAGCGGCGTCGTCACCAGCGCCCGGCCGTCGCCGCTGATGCTCGCGACGAACGATGCCGGCGCGACGCCGCCGGTAGCCGGGGGCGTGGCCGATGCGAGGACGACGACGATGGGCGGCTGCACCGGTCCGGGCGCGCCGAGCAGCAGCGCGAGGCCGAGCGCCGCACCGCCGACGAGCGCCGAGGTGAGGCGCCAGACGCCGATGCGGCGCCACCAGAGTCGCGGTTCCGCCGCTTCTGCGGCCGTCGGTCTGCTGCCGAGCCGCGCTTCGATGCGCGGCCAGACGGCGGCCGACGGCGCCTCGGGCGCCACCGCCGCCGTCAGCGGCATCAGCCGGTCGTTCCAGTCGCGCAGCGCGCTACGGAGCGCGGCATGCGCCGGCAACAGTGCCTCGAAGCGGCGCCGCGCGGGCCCGCGCAGTTCGCCGAGCGCATAGGCGGCAGCGAGGCGATCGGCGCGGTCTGGGCGACCGTAGTCCATGTCAGTGACGCCCCGTCGAGCGACGGCCGCGATGCGGCAGGCCGGCAGGCCGCGAACGAAGCGAAAGCTGGGGAAGTGCCACTCAACGTGCCTCGCCGGCGCGCTCGCGCAGCACCGCGGTCTCGAGGCACGACTTCAGCGATGTCAGCGCCCGGCGCAGCCACGACTTCACCGTGCCGAGCGGCTGGCGCATGTGCTCGGCGACTTCGGCATGGCTCAGGCCGTCGAAGAAAGCGAGTGCGACGCTCTGCCGTTGCGACGGACTGAGCTTGGCCATGCAGGCGCCGAGCTCGCGCGCTTCGGCGGCTCGGCTCAGCAGGTCGAGCGGGCCGGGCGCGCCGTCGGCCAGGGTAGCGTACACGTCGGACTCCTCGTCGTCGTCGGACCGCGCGTTGCCGGTCCAGGTTTGCGGGCGGGTCTGCGCGCGGCGCAGACTGTCGATCGCACGGTTGCGCGCGATGCTGGTCAGCCAGGTTCTCGGCTGGCTCTGCGCAGCGTCGAAACTCTGCGCCGCGCGCCAGACGTTGACATACACGTCCTGGAGGATGTCTTCGGCCTGGGCCCGGTCTCTGTGGATACGCAGGATGACACCGAGCAGATGCGCGCTGGTCCGCTGGTAGAGCGTGGCGAATGCCGCACGGTCCCCGAGACCGGCACGGGCCAGGAGATGGGAGAGTTCAATGCTGCTGTCGGTCCAGGCGGCGGTCGGTGTCGGCATCGGCAGGGGGTGGGGGCAACGACGGAGCGCGCCGTCCAGGTCGGCGACGGTCGCTGGCTTCGTACAATCGAGGGTTTCGAAGCGTACCCGAATGTCCAGCCCGTCCGAATTCGTTCTGACCCTTTCCTGCGGCGACGCCAAAGGGATCGTCCACGCAGTGTCGGGCGTGCTGCTCGAGGCCGGCTGCAACATCGTCGACTCGCAGCAGTTCGGCGACGTGCTGGCCGAGGACGCGACAGGCCTCTTCTTCATGCGCGTCCACTTCGACGCCGCGGCGAGCGTCGACGCGGCGGCGATGACCGACCGCTTCGCGCCGCTCGTCGAGCGCTTCGGCATGCGCCTGCAGATCCATGCGCTGGCACGCCGCCCGCGCCTCCTGCTGATGGTGAGCCGCCACGGCCACTGCCTCAACGACCTGCTGTTCCGCTGCAGGTCGGGGCAGCTGGCGGCCGACATCGCCGCGGTGGTCTCGAACCACCCGGACTTCGCCGAACTCTGCCGCAGTCACGGCGTCGCGTTCCATCACCTGCCGCTGCCGACCGGTGCCGATGCTGCCGCCAAGCGTGCGCAGGAGAAGCTGGTCGAGTCGCTGGTCGACGCCGAGTCGATCGATCTCGTCGTGCTCGCCCGCTACATGCAGATCCTGAGCCCCGACTTCTGCCGGTTTCTCGCCGGCCGCGCGATCAACATCCACCACAGCTTCCTGCCGAGCTTCAAGGGCGCGAAACCGTACTTCCAGGCGCACGAGCGCGGGGTCAAGCTGATCGGCGCGACGGCGCACTACGTCACCGCCGAGCTCGACGAGGGGCCGATCATCGAGCAGGACGTCGAGCGCGTCGACCATTCGCTCGGCCCCGAGGACTTCACCGCCGTCGGCCGCGACGTCGAGAGCGTGGTGCTCGCGCGGGCGGTGCGCTGGCACGTCGAGCACCGGGTGCTGCTCAACGGCCGCAAGACCGTCGTGTTCGACTGACGGCCATGGCCCGCCCGCCGCCCAGGCTGCCGCCGCACACTGCCGACGACGTCGAGCAGCAGTTCTACGACGCCCTGCGCGGCGGCGACATCGAGTCGCTGATGGCCGCATGGGCCAACGACGACGACATCTGTTGCGTCCATCCCGATGGATCGCGCCTGATCGGGGCGGCGGCGATCCGCGCCGCGTTCGACGCCGTGTTTGCGAACGGCGGCCTGCCGGTCCATCCGGAGAGGGTCAGGCGGCTGCAGGGCGCGGCGTGCGCGGTGCACAGTGTCGTCGAGCGGCTCCGCGTGACGATGTCCGAGGGCCCGCGCGACGCCTGGGTCGTCGCGACCAACGTCTATCTGCTCGGCGCCGACGGCTGGCGCATGGTCGCGCACCACGCGAGCCCCGGCTCGGCGCACGACCTCGAGGCCGACCCCGAGGTCGCGGCGGTCCTCCACTGAGCGCGGCGCGGGCGCCGATGGACGGCTACCGCGCGCCGCGCTGGCTCGTCGGCGGCAACACGCAGACGATCTGGCCGGCGCTCTTCGGCCGCCGCTTCGACGGCGCGCCGCCGCGCCTGCGCCGCGAGCGTTGGGACACGCCCGACGGCGACTTCGTCGACGCCGACTGGCAGGACGCCGCGCCGCGCGACCTCGGCGTGCCGCTGCTCGTGCTCTTCCACGGGCTCGAGGGCTCGTCGCGCAGCCACTACGCGGAGGCCTTCGCGCATGCGGCGCGCGAGCGCGGCTGGCGCTTCGTCGTGCCGCACTTCCGCGGTTGCTCCGGCGAGATGAACCGCGCGCCACGGGCGTACCACTCGGGCGACTTCGAGGAGATCGGCTGGATGCTCGCCCAGGCGAAGCGCCGCCACGCCGGGCCCATCGCCGCGGTCGGGATCTCGCTCGGCGGCAATGCCCTGCTCCGCTGGGCCGAGGAGGCCGGAGCGACGGCCGCGGCGACGGTCTCGGCCGTGGCGTCGGTCTCGGCACCGCTCGACCTCGCCGCCGGAGGCGCGGCGATCGGCACCGGCTTCAACCGGCAGGTCTACACCCGCATGTTCCTGCGGACGATGAAGCCGAAGGCGCTGCGGCTGTGGTCGGCGCATCCGGGGCTCTTCGACCGGGAGCGGCTCGTCGCGGCGCGCGACCTCCACGCCTTCGACGACGTGTTCACCGCGCCGCTGCACGGCTTCGACGGCACCGACGACTACTGGCGCCGCGGCTCGGCGAAGCCGCACCTCCATGCCATCCGCGTGCCGACGCTCGTGCTCAACGCCCGCAACGACCCGTTCGTGCCGGCGGCGAGCCTGCCGCGGGCGGGCGACGTCGGTCCGGCGGTCACGCTCTGGCAACCAGCGCACGGCGGGCATGCCGGCTTTCCTGCCGGCCGCTGGCCCGGCCACGTCCTGACGCTGCCCGAGCAGGTCCTCGGCTGGGTCGACGCGGCTTGGCGTTGACGCCGGGCGTCTGTCACGATCCGCCATGGACGACATCGTCAGGCAGGCGCTCTTGAAGTGGCCGAACGTGCCGCACACCTACGGCTGGCTTGCGCTCGACCGCCGTGGCGACTGGTATCTGCGCGACGATGCGGCGCAGGCTGCCGGCGCCTTTCCGGCCGTCAAGGGCAGTCGGATCGAACACGACAAGCTTCGCGACTTCATCGGCCGCAACTACCTCGCCGACGACCGCGGCTGCTGGTTTTTCCAGAACGGCCCGCAGCGCGTCTTCGTCGATCTGGAAGCGGCGCCGTGGGTCTGGCGGCTCGGCCCGGCCGATGCGGAGGGCGTGCCGGCGGTGCACAGCCACACCGGCGCCCGGGCCGCGGCCTCGTCGATCTGGCTCGACGAGGCCGGCCGACTCTTCATCGCGACCGACCTCGGCTTCGGGCTGGTCCACGCGCTCGACCAGGAAACTGCAGCCGATGCCGTCGAGGCAGGCGTCTGGACGCCCGAGCCGGTCGGCTTCGACGACCTGCCACGCCGCTTCGGCTACTGCCTGCGTCCGGCGCCGCCGCCATGAAAAAGCCGGCCCGCGGGCCGGCTTCGGCGGTCGCGCGCGATGTCTACTTCGCGTTGTTGACCATGTAGGTCACGACGGCCTTGATGTCGGCGTCCGGCGCGTTCGAGCCGCCGCGCGGCGGCATCGCGCCCTTGCCCTTGATCGCGCTCGCGGTCAGGCCGTCGATGCCCAGCGCGAGCCGCGGCGCCCAGGCCGCCTTGTCGCCGAACTTCGGCGCGCCGGCGACGCCGGCCGCGTGGCAGGCCTGGCAGATCTGCGCGTAGAGCGCCGGCGGCGCGCCGCCGGCGTCCGCCGCTGCGGGGGCTGCAGCGGCGACCGTGGTCGCGGCGGCCGGCGTCGCGGCAGGCGCCGGCGCCGGCGCGGGAGCGGAATCGGGAGCGGGCGTCGCGGGCGTCGCTGCCGCTGCGGGCGTCGGTGCGGCGGCCATGGCGGCGTCCGGCGCCGACGCGCCCGCCGCCGGTGGTTCGGGTTCCTTCAGCGTGCCGCCGGCCTTGTTCGCCATGTAGACGACCGCGCGGCCGATCTCATAGTCGGTATAGTCGCCGCCACCCTGCGGCGGCATCGCGCCCTTGCCGGCGAGCGCCGAGTGCAGCAGCCCGTCGTAGCCGGCTGCGAGGCGCGGCGCCCACGCCGAGGCGTCGCCGAACTTCGGTGCGCCGAGCGCGCCCGCGGTGTGGCAGGCCGTGCACTGGGCACCGAACACCTGTTCGCCCGTCCTGAGCATCGCCGGGTCGGACGTGTCCTTGACCTGCACCATGCCGACCGGCGCGATCCGCTGTGCTGTCACTTCCGGTGCCAGCGCGTTGCTGCCGGCGCCGGGGCGGTTGTGGCTGCCCACGTATTTCACGAGCAGCACGATCACGGCGATCGGCACGACGAACGAGAAGAGCACCGCGATGATCAGCTGGCGCGGGGTCTTGATCGGGCCCTCGTGTGAACTGCCTGAGTGCGCGCCGTCGTGGGCGTGCGGGGGGGTGACGTCGGTCATTCGGTCCTCGACTGCGGGTTCGACTGCGGCAGCCTTCGAAGGCCCGGCGGCCCCGCTGGCCACACGGTCCAAAACCTCGGAATTGTAGCGTCGCTGCCCCTGCCGCCGGGATCGGCGCCCCGGGCGGCGCTGGTAGAATGGGCGCCGTCGCGTCCGTAGCTCAATGGATAGAGTACTGCCCTCCGAAGGCAGGGGTTGCTGGTTCGATCCCAGCCGGGCGCACCAGTGAAAAGCAGGGTTCTCAGGCCGTCGGGATGGCGTCGTGCGGAACTTTTACGGAACTCTACGGTTGTGCTCTATGAGCGAGAAGTCAACCTTGCGTCAGCACACCATAATGCAGCCCGGCACGCAGTACTCCCTTTTCGAGAGCCTGCATCAAGTTCCCGTCGAGGCGCTCCTATCGGTGCAGCCTGCAGAGCGCCGCTATAGCGACTTCGTTGTGTACGTCGACGAGAGCGGCGACCATTCGCTCGCGAGCATCGATCCAGGATATCCGGTCTTCGTGCTTGCGCTGTGCGTTTTCCACAAGAGACATTACGCTGAAAAAATTATCCCGGCAATCGAGAAGTTGAAATTCAACTATTTCGGCCACGACAGCGTTGTGCTCCATGAGACAGACATCCGGAAACAGCGTGGCGATTTCGCGTTCCTTAGCCATAAGCCGACGTACGAAAGGTTTGTGGACCTTCTCTCCACCATCATGGTGCAGAGCAACTTTATTTTGATTGCATGTGTCGTCGACAAGGCGCGCTTGACCCGTCAAGACGGTGAAGCTTCCAACCCTTACCATATCGCCCTAGACATTTGCCTTCAGCGCCTGCACGACTTCCTTGCGGAAAAAGGGCAGCAGGATTTGCAGACGCATGTGATAGTTGAATGTCGCGGCAAAAAGGAGGACAGGGAGCTAGAACTTGAGTTCCGGCGCATCTGTGACGGCAACGGTAGTCAAGACCGCACCCTGCCGTTTCAAGTGGTGTTTGCAGACAAGAAGACCAACCTTGCTGGTTTGCAGTTGGCCGATCTGGTTGCACGCCCTGTTGGGCTTAGTCGGATCCGGCCAACGCAGCCAAATCAGGCCTTCGACATGCTAAAACACAAGTTCTTTTGCGCTGGTGGACGCGACAGACTTGGTGTCGGTTACGAAGGGGTTGGACTAATCGTTCACCCGCCGCAGAAAGCGAAAGGCCCCGGTGAACCCACCGAGGCCAGGCGCCGACCGGGAACCCCCAATCCACTTGCTGCGTAGTCTAGTCGAACTTGACAGCCCCAAACAAGCGTAAACCCTTGAACAGAGGCGTATCTTTACCCCTGTTTGGCTGACCCATGCGGCTGTGCCCGCTGACGCCTAACAGCGGCATGTCAGCCTAGGCCTGCAGCCTTGAGCCGTTCCTGCGCCTTGTGCAGTGCCCGCATGGCGTCTTCCAGTCGGTAGCCGGTCCGAATCAAGTCCTCGATTGCCGCCGGCTCAACCAGCCAAACCTGCCAGCAGCGCCGTGCACGCGCCACAGGCCCGCCTGGAGTCTCTTCGTAGCCGCCGAGCACCCACGACTGCCCAAGCGCCCCCAACAGCCTCGCGTCGCACAAGTCGGGAGTTGCCTTGCAGTCGCCAACCGGTCGCAAGCTGATGACCAGGCCGGCGCCACGAATGGCTGCCTCGCCGGGCATCTTGGTCATTGTGAGCGTCCCGAGCGTCGAGGCCGACCGCTGGACGTGATAAGGCATGCGCACGCCATCGGCGTACAGCCGACCAATGACGTACTCCACTGTATTTTATACAGCAATCCGGCGGGTGACAGTTTTGGGAAGGATGGCGGTTGGCAACGCGCTACAACATCCTCCCGTTCGACGCGGCCGGCTGGTCCGCGGTGCGGAGAGGCGACCCGACGGACCTGGCCTGTCGGCGCGTGTCCCCGTCATAACGGCGCGGCTGGCGGTCCCTACTCTCCGTATAGCAGTCGATCTTTCTTACAGATCTGACGACGCAAACGAGTTCCCTTAAGGCAAGCGATTGATTGTGTTAGCTTTTTCCGGGCGGCACGACTTGTGCTCTCGTTGAACCCAACTTTTCCAGCATCTTTAGGAAATATTGAACTAACGGGATAACATGGCCATGCAGTCAATAAACAAAATCATTAGCCAAAGCATTTCCTCGAATCTGTTTTCCCTAATTATTACCGCGTTCTTCGCAACGATTCATGTGTCAGCGCATTCAGCCCCTGTAACAATAGATTTTGAAGACCAGCCGACTGGCAGCCGGACCGACAATTTCACTTCGCAAGGCTTTGTCTTCTCTCCCAAGTGCCACTACGACCTTCTAGATTCCTACAACGGGACCAGTGGTCGAGTTGCCGCCCCGTTCGGAAAGTGGCTCGGCTTCGATCCTGGAGGTTCCTGCGGCGGAGGAACGTTTGGCGACCCTCCCAACTATCTCGGGCCGACCGGCGTGGGATTTGGTGGAGAGATGTACGTCGCGTCGGAAAACGGTCGGCGTTTCAGCCTCAATTCGCTGGTCTTCGTGACTGTCGACTCCGGCGCTTTCGGCCTGGATGTCTTTTCATCACGAGGCGGTTTTGCCTCATTTGATTGGACAGGCGGCAACTTCGTCGAGTATAGCTTTGCCGGCTCGGACTGGGGAAATCTTGACTGGCTTGTCTTCTCAACCAGAAGCGGTGGCGCGCCCTCTGGCTTTGACAATCTTAGGCTAAACGTGCTTCCAGTTCCCTCAACGCTATCACTGCTGCTTTTTGGGCTCACGCTCTTATCAACCGCTCGCCGCTTCAAGGAGCGAACAACAAACCCGGGGTAGATGGACGGACGCTTGAAATGTGACTAACCCGAAGGCGCCCGCCGGATTCATAGTCTGAACGGCGTCAACGTGGGCTCACGTCGAAGCAAACGTGCCTTTGACCAGCAAGTCGCCCCGCGGCACCGTCAGCGCGCAGCGTTCCTCGGCCAAGATGGCGATCAGGTTGCGGGTGAAGAAGTCCGCATGCGAGGTGCTGACTTCGACGGTCGCCTGCTGCCGGTCGTAGAACCGCGCGGCTCGCTGGAAGTCTCCGACGAGGAATTCGGTTGCGGTCAGCGCGTCCGTCACGACCGCCGGAACGCGCCAGGTCACGGTGCGGCCGTTCGACACGGTGACATCGAGTGCCAGGATGTAGCGGCCGGTCGAGTCCTTTTCGAGTTCGAGCATCTCGAGCCCGATCGGGTGAATCACGATGCCGCTCGGCGCACCGCGAGCGATTTGGATTTGCGTGATCGCTCGCCGCAGCGTGTCGGCCGGCGTGTCACCGGTCACTGCACGGCTATAGGCGGTCGCATTCGTCCACAAGCCGCTGATGTAGCCGCCCGTGCCGCTGCCCTTGAGCAGTTGCGTGTCTTCTTGCTGCTGCAGGGCGTCGAGCAATTCGTGCTGAATGTAGTCGGCGAGCATCGGCCCGTCGTCGAGCGCTTGCCGGCTCGCCGGAATCCAGACCGCGACGGTGGCGACCTTGGCATTCGCAGCGGTGAAGGTGATGCCGAGTTCCGACTTCACGTCGCCTTCGTTCACTTGCACCGCTGCAGCGCCCGACCGAACGCCCTTCAGATAGTCGATGCTCGGCGCCGTCGTCGGGCGAAGCGGCAGCAGGTCACGGATCGAATACTGACGCGACAGCGGGCCGTACATCTCGGCGTCCCGGAAGGCCGGGATCGCTTGACCTGATGCGCTCGTGACCGTCGTTTTGACGCCGAGCCCGAGGTCGCGGACGGCGACGCGGAAGCTCTTGGTTTCGCCCGAACGAATTGCCTCCAGCCCATCGCTTTCCAGAACCAGCTTGGCCAAGTCCGTGGAATCCGTCGCCGGTCCAAACCGGCCCATTGGGCGGGCGTCGAACTTCTGCTCAATCTCCTTTTGACGCTCCTTCAGTTCGACGAGCTGGTCGGCGACGCCTTCGACCTTGGCAAAGGTGGCGTCGATTTTGGTAGTGGCGGCCTGGGTAAAGGCGATGATTTCTTGATCGTAGGACATGGTTACGCTTTTGTGAAAAGTTGAGTTGCGGCCTTCAGGGCCTCGGCTATCTCGTCGCTCGGGTCGGCCTCGGTCATGCCGACGAACCCGTGAGCGGCAATCTGTTTCGCCTCGCGTTGGCTGTAACCGAGCATCCGCAGCGCCTTCTCGAAGTCACGGACGGTCTCCGGTCTTTCGTCGACTTGCTTGACGCTCGTAACCCTTGCACTGCCATCGGCCGGCAGCGTCACGATGCTGATTTCGTGCAGGGAGACGGACTTCAAGTAGCTGACATCGCCCCGCGTTTCGCGGCCACCAGGCGGGACTTCGTAGCCGATCGAGAGCCCCGAGACGTCGCCGGCCCGCAGGTGCTCGAAAGCATCGCGGCCGGCGCCGGTCTTGAGGTTCAGTCGGCCGGAGACTTGCAGTCCCCGCCGGTCCTCGGCCAGGCTTTCCCATTTGCCGATCGGAAGGTTGGTCGCGTGCGACCACAGCATGACGGGCGCAGTACCGGCCGCCTTGTGCTGCCTCAGCGTCTGCGCGTAGGCCCCCGGCACGATGCTGTCGCCGTAGCTGTCGACGCCATCGAAGACGCTCGCATAGCCGGTGATGACGCCTTCCGGCTGGGCGCGGACTTCGAAAGTGGGAGCGGAATGCTTGTGATTCATCGCGGGTGGTCCAAAGCGAGTGCGGACACCGTGAAGGTGTCGATTCGACTTCGGCAGACACGTCCCGCGCTGCTGGTGAAGTGCCTCGAACAACATCCCGTTGTTCGCGACTGGGGGCGAGTGTACCAGAGAGCCATCTCAATGCGCATCTGCCGGAGCGCCTTGAGCGACAGTCACCACAGGTCGGCGCTCGCCGGTCGACGACACGGCGACCAGGCAGATGCGCGGCACGCCGTAGACATCGGCCGTCACCTCCAAGCCGATGCGCCAGGCTGCGTCTTGCAGGTCGACCAGCATTTGCTGGCCTGCCGGGCTCAGCGCGCGCAGCATGTCGGACGCCAGTCGCAGGCTCGCTGCCTTCGCGTCGTCGACGAGTGCAGTCAGCGCGGCTTTGTCGTTCGCAGGGATGTACTTGTCGGTCATTTGCTGATTCCGGTTGATGTGCTGTTTAATCAAGCGCACGGAAGGGGCTTTCCGATAATCTCCGAGCGAGTCCCAAGGAGTGCGAGACAGAGGTAAACCATTTGATTGCAATCAAAAAGCGGGGTTTTTTCCGCGCGTGGGTAACCATGCGGTTTCCGGCCTCGACGGGCTTCGAGCTTTTGCCCCGCCCCCCGTTTGGGAACCCTTGGGAGCACTTCCCCGTTAGTCGTCTCACATGCGCGCACGTGAAGAGAGTTATGGGGATGTGGTCCCAAGGGTTCCCAAGTCACCATTGCCGGCCCTCTTGCTGCTGCAGCCCGAGGCCCACATAGCGCTTCCCGTCCGCCATCACGCGGCGGTAGCGGCGCTCCATCCATTCGCCCCAGCGTGTCTGCGACAACGGGTGCTCGCCACGATCGCGCTTCCACGCGGCGAAGTCGGCGTACAGCACGCTCGCTTTCGGCCAGCCGCGCCCGCTGCGCCCGTCGTCCGGCAGCACGACGCATCGCTCGGCGATCCACTGGTCGATCGTCGACTGCGACTCGAGGTAGTCGCGCGTGCTGGCCTCAACGCTCGCACAGCGCTTGAGCGTGCCCGACTCGCGCCAGTGCTGATGACCGCGGATGAGCCACGCCAAAATGGCCGGCGCCTCTGCACGCAGCTTCTGCGGCATCAGCGGATCGAGGTTGCCCTGCTCAGCCGAGAACGTCGCCGCGAACGGCACGATGTGCAGGCGCGCGGCCATCGCCGGATCGACGATGCGCAGCATCGGCCGGTGGTTGCCGTAGATCAGATGCTTGTGCGTGCGGCGGAAGGTGAAGAAGTCCTGCCGCATGAACCGGCCGGTCAACGTCGAGTCGCCGGTCAATTCCTTGACGCGCGCCTCGTTCCAGTGCTCGCCCTCGCCGATCTCGGAACTGACGGCCATGCGCAGCCCACGCAGGTTCGCGACTTCGGTCGGATGCCGGGTGCCATGCTCATCGGCCATCAGCGTCTGCACCGGGACCGTCTTGGCGTAGTCGCCGAGGATGTCGGACACGGTGTCGCCGAGCGTGTTCTTCCCGTTGCGGCCGGGGCCGAACCAGAACATGAGCCAGTGATCCTGCAACGCACCCGACAGGCACGCGCCGAGAGCGGTCTGCAAGTAGTCGACGAGATCGCTGTCGCCGCAGGTGACTTGCTGCAGGAAGGTCTCGAACGTTGCCGCGCTTGCCGTCGCGTCGGCGCCCACGCTAGTGATCTTCGTGATGAGGTCCTCTCGCCGGTGCTCTCGCTGCGAGCCGTCGAGCAGGTTGGCGGTGCCGGTCGGCGTGTTGAGTAGCCATTCGTTCGCGTCGAGCTGGGCGGCACGCACAACAAGCGGCGCCTCGACGGTCGCGAGGTCGAGCACGGCATCGACCGTCCGCTTGGCCTGGCACCGCAGTGCAGCGCGCTCACAAGCGCCGTCGTCGCCGAACAAGGGGTCGTGCCTCGCGTACTCGGCGAAGTTGTCGCAGAGGCCCTTTGCGGCCAGCCTGGCACGTCCTTCCACGTCGAGCGCCCAGCGCGTCCCGTCCCATGCGAGCCACGCGCCCCATTCGGGCACATAGCGGAAGTCGTGACCGAAGCGCGCGGCAAAGTCGCGCGACATCGCCGTTTCGCCGTACTGCACCGGCAGGCCGTTGCGGGTCGAGCGCGGCGGCTTCGGCTTCCGTGGCCTCGGCCGGCGATCGACAACCGCAGCGGCGCCGCCACCGTGCTCGATCGCGGCGTCGAGCGTGTCCAACGGGTCGCGCTTCACGCACGAACCTCGTCACGCATCGCAGTGATCCGCGCCGCGGACTTCAGAAGCCTGGCCCGCGTCTCGTCGTCGAGCGTGTCGCCTCTCGCCATGTCGGCCGCGGCGAGGATGGTGACGGTGGATTCCAGTTCGAGCAGTTCGAGCGCCTGTGCGGCGGTCAACAGCCGTCGGCGTCTCATCGGCGGCGTGCCGGCGCCTGGCGCCGGTGGCCGCGGGGGAAACAGGTCCGACAATTCCAGACCGAGTCCGGCCGCGACTTGTTCGACGCCGCAGCCGTGCCAGCAGCGCAAGAGCACCGCCCCGTTGTCGCCGACGCCCACGGAGAGCGCCGATGCGTTCTTCCCGCCATGCCCCGGGCAGCATGCCCGCCAGCGGTCCGACGAGGAGGCGCGCAGTCGGAACGGTTCGAGCCGGGAAAGCACCAGGTCGATCGGCGCCGACATTACTTCGCAGCCCCAGCGCGTTCGAGAAATCGCTCAACGTCAGCAAGGTCGGCCAGCACGCGAACCGCCCCCCACTTCGCGATCATGAAACGCTGGGTGCCGTCGTCCGGGTCAGTCCTCCAAAGTTGGAAGCCACTCAGCGCAGCGCGGGCGACGAGGGTTGACCAGCTTCTGCGAGCGATGTCGGTGTCAACAGCGGCGCCCGTCACGCGGCCACCGCCGTTTCCCGCGACGCGATCCACGCATCCACTTCTTCCGAGCGCCAGCCGACAGCTTTGGCAGTCAAGCGGACGGCGCGCGGAAAACGACCGGCGGCCATTTCGGCATAGAGCGCCGAAGTGCTGAGCCCTGTCCGCGACTCAACATCGGGACGGCGCTCGATTCGACTCCGCGCCGTTCCTGTTACCTGAAATTCAGTGTTCATCCTTGCTTCCTAATTGCTTGGCAGGGCAAGCAACTAGGAGCAAGTTTCTGGAAATCTCAGCCCGGCGAATAGCGGCGGGGACTCGCGAGATTTATCCGGTCTTCGGTGGTTTGCTCAGCGTTGACATCATTCGGTCCACCGACGAAGGTTCGCAGCCGACGATTGCCGCAACTTGCTTGACTATCGCCACTCTTCGTCCTCGGCGGTTGTCCACCGCGAGCATGTCGAGTGCTGCCTGCGCGGCAATCTCGACGCGTGACTGCTCCGCCTGCTTGGGGCCGTAGACGCGCCGTCTCGCTGGCGCTACCGCATTCGCGAGTCCTGCGCGTAGGTCGTTCAAGGGTCGTTGTGACAGGTGTCTGCCGATATCGGTGATCCGCGCGGCGATGACCGCGCGTAAAGGCTGCGGCAAATCGACGCCGCCGGTCATGAACGCGCCTGCAAGGCCGTAGAGGCGCCCCCAGGAAGCAGGGTCGCCGGCTTCTGCCCTGATTACCGTTGCTTGGAAATCGGGCGGTAAGACGACGCTCACAGCACACCTCTTTCCGCTGTACCGCCATCCCGCTTGCGCGCCTCCGCGGCGGGTTCCGCAAATCGCTCGCGAGCTCGGGACAAGGCGCAGGGTTGGCCGAGGTAGTAGTCAAGGACGGGGGCGCTCACGCCGCACCTCGCGCGCCGGCAGTTGCGGGCGCCACCAAACAGATGTGCGCGGGCTGGCAGTCGTCGCGAGTCAGGGCATGGGCGGGGACAAAGCATCTCTCGTCGGACGGGGTCTGGATGACGTAGCCGGGTTTGTATTCGGACCGCTCGCCTTTGTCGTTGATGTACGGCCCGAACTCTGTGGCAACCTGCCACAGCTTGTATTCGCCAACGACGGTGGCCCTCTGGCCGTATTCGTTGTCTTGGTTGAAATAGAGCGCCGTGTCGCCCACTTGAAAGCGAGCCGGCGACTCCGCGGCGCGCTTCTTCATCTCGTCATATCCGGGGTCGGCCCACAGGCCGCGCCGCGCCTCTTGCCTTAGCAAGGCGCCGACGTTGCGCACGAGCGCGGTGTAGGCGAGAGGGGTGCCGCGCGGCAAGTCTCGGCGGTTCTGCATCACCTTGGCGTCGGCAAGAAGCGCTTTGGCAAGTTCGACGCTGACATCGTGGACGCCGGTGGCGCCGTTCTGAATTCGCCTCGCGTTTTCCAGCCGCAGCTCGGCGAAGATGTCACGGCGCTTGAATTCGCGCTCGATGACGGGGCTGATGAAAACGGTGATGGCCGCGGCCGGGTTGGCAGCGGTGCCACCGTTATGATTGAAATCAGCTTTCATGCGCGTTCTCCTGAAAAGTTATGCGCTTGGGAGTTAGGCCGGATCGGGTGTCTGACCACCCGGGCCGGCCGCCTGTGCCTCAGGGCCGCTGCGGCGCCGGTCTAAACCATCTGCACGGCATCGAGCCGCGCGCGCGTTTGCTCGTGGCGCAAGTGTCCGTAGTGCTTGTCGATCATGTCGGTCGACGTGCCTGTGAGCTTGGCGACGACGAAACTGTCGACGCCGCCCGCGATCATTTCGCTGATGGCGACGTGGCGCAGTGTGTAGGTCACGACATCGGCCGGCAAACCAGCAGCGGCCACCGCTTGCCGGAAAGGAATCTTCCAACTGTCCTTGTTCCAGCGGTTGCCGAAGCCGTCGGCGATCAGCGGTGCGGCCGGCAGCTTGTCCGTCGCCTGCGCCTCGAAGAACTTGCGCGCCGCCGTCGAAAGCGTCACCGTGCGGGTGCCGGTCTTGCCAGTCAACGTGATAGCCCCTTGCTGCTTGTCGAAGTGCCGCACGTCAGCGTTTGCCAGCTCGCCCGGCCGCACGCCCGTCAGCAGCAACGCGGTCACGAACGGCTTGATGTACTGGTCGCAGTGCTCGAGCAGCGCCTTGCGCTCGTCAGGGCCGAGGTAGCGGTCACGCCGCTTGCCGACCTTTGGAAACTTCGTCGCCGTTTTCCATGCCGCATCCGTGGCGACTTGGCGATCCCGAAGCGCCAGGTTCAGAGCCGCCTTGAGCGATGCCAGGTTCCGGTTTGCCGAGTCTTTCGACCGTCGCACTTCGTCGTCGTCGCCGTCCTCGTCGACCTGATCGAGTAGCCACGCCTTCACGTCGCCCAGGCGCAAGCGGTCGAGCGGTCGAGCGCCGATCGGCTTGCCGTCGATGAGCCGCCGAAACCGGCCCTCGGCATCCACTGCGGCGGCCTTCGTCGAGTTCGACCGCAGATGCTTGACGTACGTGGCGCAGGCGGCTTCGACCGTGACCGCCTTGTGCGTTGCGCCGGTGTCGACGCCGCTCGCCCACTGGTCGGCTCGCTTCAACGCCTGCTCGTAGTCGTCCAGGGCGCCGAACGAGCGCAGGACGTACTTCTTCGAGCCTTCCTGCAGTTGGCGTGCAACCCAAGTTCCCTCACCTTCGGCGGTGCGACGGAAGCCGAGGTACAGCCCGACGCGGATGCAATGCCAGTACGGCTCCCGACCTGGCTTGAGCGCCAAGCGGGCTGATTTCGACTTCAGGTTGATGGGCATCTGCAGGTCCGTACGGAACTTGTACGGAACTATTGCATGGGACTGGCCGGAAGGCAATGGAACCTTTTGCCCCGGTGTACGGGCTGGATCGCGAACCGTACGGAACCGCTCGGACCGAAAATCGTGCCCTCCGAAGGCAGGGGTTGCTGGTTCGATCCCAGCCGGGCGCACCATTGCCTCTTTCCCCATTGAAAAGTTCGCTAAGTCCTTGAACGGCAAGGCCAAATTGACGGTTCTAAACCCGAAATTCCGCGCATAGGCCAGCCGGTCGCAAAAGGCCAGTTTCAGCACGGCGCGCTTGTCCTCGAATCGCTCGGAAGCCCAGAGTTTCCAGGGGTTTTCAAGGAAGTCGAAGGCGGTTCTAAGTGAGTCGTCGAAGCTTCGCACCGGACGACCGCCACCAGCGATTTTTTCGGCAAGGATGCGCTTCTGCTCCTCTAGCTTGCGGATGCGGTTCTCGTAGGCGGAGATCACCGACGGGACGTCGGCATCAGCCAGGCGGTCGAGGAACTGTTCGACCTGGCCGTTGATTTTCGCCAGCTCCTGGCGCAGTCCATCGGCGCGCGCTTCAGCCGTGGAGAGGCGACGGTTCCACAGCTCCTCGAACATTGCGCGCGCCACGCGCAGCACGTCCGCATGCGGACGGATGCTCTTGAGCAGCGTCTCGAACTCGCCTTCGATCTTGGCGCGCTGGATCGACTTGCCGTAGCTGACGCAGCCGCGCTGCTGACACAGGTAGTACGGGTAGTGCGTGCTGCGGCCTTTCGACCAGCTGGCGGTCAGCGGCACGTCGCAATCGGCGCAGACCACCGCGCCGCGCAGGGCAAAGTCTTCACTGAGGTTCTTGCGCGCCGGCGCGCGCGTGTTCTCCGTCAGGCGCTGCTGAATCTTGAGATACGCCTCATAGCTGATCAGCGGCGCGTGATGGCCCCGGCGCAGCGGCACGCCCCATTCCTCCGCGCCGACATAGCCGGCATAGATCGAACGGGTGAGGATGTTGGTCACCATCTGGCAGTGAACGGGCCCCTTGCGCGGACGCGGGAACTCCGGGTGCGACTCAAGGAATCGCTGCACCTCCGCCTGCAGCTGGAAGCGGCCCGACGCATAGCCCTCTAACGCCTCCTGCACGATCGACGCGATCGGCTCGTCGCGTACCAGAACCTTGCTGTGACCTGGCATGCGCTGATAGCGGTAGCCGACCGGCGCCTGGAACACCCAATAGCCGTTTTGCAGGCGGGAGCGCATGCGGTTCCTGGTCTGCTCGCCGTTCTTCTGCCGCTGGTGCTGGGAGACGCTGGCGAGCAGGTTCTCGACCAGGACCGAGTCCGAATCCTCACCGAACTCAATCGACGGCGATTCAAGGGACGCGCCGCAGCTGGCGATCGCTGCCCGCAGCTGCAAATGCGTTTGCAGCCCGCGCGCCAGGCGCGAGATGTCGTCGATGATGACGACATGGGGCGTGCTGCGGTGCTTGCGCAGATAGACCAGCATCGCCTTCATGCCGGGGCGGTCTATCAGGCCGCCGGAGGCGTCGTCCTTGAAGACCTGGACGACCTCATGTTTCCGGTATTTGGCGTATTCACGGCAGCGCGACTCTTGCGAGTTGAGCCCGTCGCCATGGGTCTTTTGCTTGGTGTCGGACACGCGGCAATAGATCACCGCGTTCATGCTGGACTTACCGGTCATCGTCGTTCTCCTTCTTTTTGTAGCGAGAGCCGGCGACGGTCTCGAAGTCAACCCGCGCAGCGGTCTCTTCGGCTTGCTCTTCTTCGATCGCGGCGCGGATCAGCGCCGGGATAACGGTCTGGACCGGATCGACGCCGAAGCCGATCTCGACGAACCGGCTCATGATCGACCATAGGGTCTCGAGCAGCGCCGCCTTCTGGGCGTCGCTGGCCTCAATACCCTCAAGGTACGACCAGTAGCGTGCCGCGTCAAAGCCCAGTTGGGAGACAGGGGCGAGGCCAGCCTCGGCAGTCACGTCACCATCGTTCTCAATCGCTTGCGGCGCGATCAGGCCGTTCGGGTTGTTGTTCATAACGCATCCTTTTCGAGCTCCTCGTTGTTCCCGTTACAGGGAACAAAACACGAACGTTCAGTGATGACGGATCTCCGCCCCGCAGCGCAACAAAAATCGCATCGCGGAGCGGAAGCCGCTGGCCTTCGCATACCTGCGTAGTCAGCGGCCCCGGTCAAAGTCATGTTTGGCGCGCTGGCGGACCTTGCCGAGCGCAAAGTCGCGCTCGGCGATCCCCTTCTGACCGTCGAGGCGCTCGCGGATGTGGTCGATCAAAACCTCCCTGCGCCGCATTTCGCCCGCATCGACAGTCTGGGTGCCACCGAGCGTCGGCGTCAGCGTTCGCTCGGCGCGTGGCGTCTTGCGCTGCGCTTCCAGCCGCTCCAGCTGCGAGCGGCTGACCGGGTCCGGACCGGAGACCGTCTTGCGGTTGGATTCATCGTCCACGGCCGTCTCCTACCGGTCGCGGTCGAAATCCCGCTCCTTACGGGCGGGCCTTGCCGGCGGCTCTTTCTCGGCCTCCATCGCCTTGACGAAAAGCACGCCGCCATCCCGCGCCCGCATCTCCTCGGGGATGTGGTCGAAGCGCAGGATGCCTTCGCCCTCCTTGCCCCGGCGCGGCCAGACCGACCCAATTTCGCGAGCGGGGCCGAGGATGTCATTGCCCTCCTTGTCCTGCCCGTTGAGCCGCGCGAACGACACGCGGTGCGAAGGGCGCTGCTTTTCCTTGTCCTGTTCACTCATCACGCTTCTCCGTTTAAAAGGGCCGGTAGCCCTGGATGAAAGACCATTGCCCGCTTTGGTATTGCGGCAGGTTGGCAAACCTGTCAGGCACCGCTTCCGTGATGACGCGCCTGCGGCTTTGGCCGAACCGCGTCATCACCTGAACACTGCCGGGCGGCGGGTGGTACGGGTTCGGCATGTAGCCGCCCGCCATCTCGGCCCGCGTGTAGTAAGGCTTCTTGTCCGCATAGATCGGCGGCAGGCCGAGGCCGGAGATGAAGAGGATTTGCTTCTCCTCCGGCAGGCCGAGGATTTCGTCGGGGGTGAGAAGGGCGCGGGCTTGCTGCATCGGCGTGACCGCGCTGAGGGCCTGGTGTCGGGCATTGAGGCCGACCACGAACGGGTCTTCGCCGTCCAAAAGAGCGCGCGCCGAGTGCAGCAGGTTGCGCCGTGCCGCGCCCTGATCGAGGATGGGGTCGAAGTTGAGCGTTTGCGACCCCAGCATCGCCGAGACCAGCTTGGCGGTCTCAAGGTCGCGCACGCCGAAGAACTGCCGCGTCTGCGAAGAACCGAGGAAGCTCGACAGCGCGCCGGGGCCGAAGCTGCGGGTGATCTGGCTGGTGTCCTGCCAGATCGACCACATGCGGACCCCCATGCCGCGCCCGTAGGTGTAGCCGCGCAAGAGCGAATCAAAACGCCCGAGCGTTGCCGCCTCGTCGACGAGGAAGAGGACGCGCGGGGCGGCGGGGTTGCGGAACTTGTAAAGCATCGCCGCGCCCATCACCAGGCGGTTGAGCGGGGCGAGGTTCGCCGCGTATTCCGCCGGGATGATGTTGAAGACGGCGCAGTCCTGGCGGCAGAGCACCTCCAGCGAGAAGTCGGAGGCGCTGAGCGCATCGCGGATTGCCGGGTCGCTGAGGAAGCTCAAGCTCTTGACGATCTCGCTCATCACCGCGCTGAACTCTTTCGGCGCGTCGTCCCGCTTGGTGTCGATCTCAATGGCGGTCCGGCGGACCTCGGGTTGCGCCGATTCGAGCATGGCGTTGCCGATCAGCGGCCATTTACGCGGGTCCTGGACGCCGTTGACGAGGTCGTAGAGTTCCGGCAGCGTGACGCCGCCGCCGCGCTCGACCGCCATCAACAAGAACGCCTCGCAGAACTGGCGCGCGCGCAGCTCGAAAAACTCGCCGTTGGCGCTGCCGGAGAGCGGCACCAGATCGGCGATCAGCAGCTTGACGTCGGCATGCAGCGTCGGCGACCCCCGGCGCAGCATGTCGAGCGGGTTGGTGCGATGGCGCGGCAGGCCGTGCAACCCGAAGGGGTTGAAGCAGTACGCAGCCCGGTGCAGGCGGGTGAAGTTTTGGATCGAGATCGCCGCCAGCTCGCCGCGCGAATCGTTGACGAAGAGGCGGGGCGGGGCGATCCACTGGCCGTAGGCCGCCGCCATGCCGCAGACGGTGTAGGCGAGGACATCGCGCAGCTTGCCGCTGCCCGCCCCGCCAATGGTGATGATCGGCGCGTCGCCATCAATGCGCAGCGTCCATTTCCCGAAGTAGCCGAGGAACGGTCCGCGCTGGCTGAACAACCCGGCGCGCTGCAGGTCCGCTTCGCCCGCCCAGCAGGCAGAGCCGAAGCGAAACTGTTCGTAGAAGCTGGCCATGGGCCTGGCGCCAGCGGTAGGCGTTCAGCGCAAGCCGCGCATCACGACAGCGGTCATGATCCATGAGATCAGGAACGCCATCGCGAGGGCTACCAGACCGAAGATCACGGCGATCTCGACGATGACGATGATTACCGTCAGCCCGGCCGCGAGGAAGCCCGCGCCGACATAGGTGACGAAGTAGCTGTAGATCGCCGCATGGGTCAGCCCATAGGCCAGCGGCGCGGCGAAGAGCGCGGCGGCAAGGCCAATGGCCTTGCCGACCCATTCGATGGTGGCGGAGACGCCGCTGCGGGCGTTGGGAGAGTCGTTCATGAGAAATGCTCCTATCGGGTTGCGGTGAAAAAACCGGGCGCGGACTCGTCTGGCGTCATGCTGGCTCGAAGCGCCATCTGGTCCGAACGTGCGCCCCGGGCGATGCGCCCGACAGTCCGATGACCGTCGCGGCCAGGGGTCACTGTAGGATCGCGGGCGCAATGCTTTCCTCGTGCATTCCTCGCCGTATCTCGTACTGCGCCGATGCGCGCAACGGCTGCGACCGCCCTCTCGGGCGGCCTCGGACGCGGCGCCATTGCGCCGTCCGTTCACAATGCCGGGGGCGGCGATGACAGCCCGTGCGCGATCGCCGCGCTCGACGAAGACGTCTGTGGCCAGGACATCCAAGCCGCCGCCGCTTTACGCGGCGTGGAAGGCGGACAAGATCCGCGCCCGGCTGAACAGCTATCGCATCGCCCATGCGACTGGCCGCAGCCTGCTGCCGCTCAGCGCCGTCATGCAGCGCCTGGCGGCTTCCCCTGCCATCGATCAAGCCATGATCAACAGGCAGGGCACGATCAAGTTTCCCGAGGAGTGGCTACGGCGCTTCACCGTCGGCGAGGGCGGGCTGCCCTTTGACCGGGTCGATGCGCTGCGCCGTTTCCTCGTCTCGGAGGATTTTCTTGCCGATGAGGAACTGGATGACGCGACTGGTGATTTCGGGGAGATGCTCGCGCTATACGGCTACCTGGCAAGCAACGCCATCGGGGCGCAAGAGAAGCTGGCGCGGGTGCCCGACCCTTATGTCGTCACATCGAAATCAGCCCAGGGCACAGCGCTGACGACGCTGCGATTCACCCGCAGAGAGGAGTCCGGGCCCCTCCTGGCCGAGGAGTTCCACGCCGTCGACACGAAGATGTTCAGGAAGTCGCCTCAGACCAAGGATGTCGCGGCGCACCGGTTGCGCAAGGGCTACGCCTTCTTGAGCACCCGCATGAATCTGCTGCACGTCTTTCTGCGCGGGGCCGCGCCCGCCGACCGCGTGCATTACATCCAGGCGGAGCCGTATACCCTGCCGGAGGGTTCGCCCGACATGGTTCTGGTGCGGTTTGGCGTGGCCTGGCGCACCGGCGAATCTTTTTTTGGCGAGAAGCATTTTCGCGGCGGGATGCTGACCCTTGAGAACTGCGGCGTCTCGACGTTCAAGGCGTCAGCCCCCGACGCGACCGACACGCGTCATTGACACGTCTTATGCGTCCGAGCCTGGCCGCAGAAGCGCCGCTTCCGTCTCCACGCGGCGACGACCTGCGGCTGCTCGAAGCCGCCATTGACAGCAATGCAAACGCGCTGCGAACGCTCCTGGCGGGCGGCGCGAACGTCAATGCCCGCGATGAGGAGGGCATGACGGCACTGCATCATGTTGCGTCGACCGGCGCGCGCGTCTGCCTGCGCCTTCTGGTCGCAACAGGCCGGTGCGACTACCGTATTCTCGACATCCATGGCCGGACCGCCGCTGAGCTCGCCATTGAATGGGCCCGCGATTACGCGGTCGGACGACTTCTCAGCAAGCACGAGATCAGGCAAGCCCGGATCGAAGGAGAGGGTCGTCGCCGCAATTAAAGCGGCCCGTTATTGGGCGAGTGTCGCGCCCGCGTAGAGGCCGCCCGCCTGCAGCAACGGCGTCTCAATGTCCTGGTCAAATCAGCGACACTGCCGTCTTCATCGGCAAAAAGAAGCCGAGCGGACGGCTCTCGAACGCCGTGAACTGATGCCTCTTGTAGAACGCCGCCGCCGCGTCGTCGATGGCGTCGGCGCAGATGGCATGGACACCCGCCGGCGAAGCGGCCAGGCGGGCAATGGCGTCGAAGAGCAGCAGCGCGCCGATCTCCTGACCGCGAAAGTTCAGGTCGCGGCCCAGCCAGCCGATCAGGGCCGCCGGGACGCTTGGATAGCGCGGCAGCTTCTTGCCCATCTCGGGCGGCAGGTCGGTCAGCGGAATGCCGTGCGATGACAGCGTATAGAACCCGGCGAGGCGGCCAGTGTCCCGCTCGACCAGCACGTAACAGGCGGCGTAGCGGCGCTTGACGTCCTGCGTCACCGTCTCCTGGAAATAACGGTCGATGCGGGCATTGCCGCTCGCAAACGCTGAGCGGTCGTGAACCCCAAGCGCTTCGGAGACGAACCGCGTCACCGCATGTCGACGCTGCTTTTGTGCCGGCGCGCCGCCGTGCGCAGGGCGTCGTTCGGCGGCGGCGGATCGATCAGGGCGGCAGCGAAGCGCTGCTGATCCTCTGCGGACAGCCGGATGATCCCGTCCTCCGCGATGGCGCGCTGCGCCGCCTCATAGGCCGCGCCGACCACGAAGTCCGACAGCGTGCGTCCCGTCAGCTCTGCCGCGCGCTTCAGGGTCGCGTAGACGCTGCCGGGCAGCCGTGCCTCAAGGCGGGCCGTTGTTGTGTCCATGATCGTCACTCCTATCAGTTCAAGATACGGCAAATTGCCGTACATGTCAACGCAAAACGTCAGCCGCCAGACGGGGAAAGCCGCGCGGAGGCGGCTTCGCGACAGCCAAAGCGCCTGGGGGAACAGCCCGCTTGGCCGTCGCGCTGCGAAACGTCTTGAACGCCAGTTGCGCCTCTCCTTTGCCAAATGATCGTTCCGCGCGACGCACCCTGACACGGCCCGCATCCCGCCGCAACGAGCAGGCGCTGCCGCGTCGTCCTCGCTTCCGCGCTTTCGCTTGTGCAGCTCCGGGCGACCCGGTGCGGCGGGATGCGGGCCGCGTCCTGGCCGGGACCGTCGCAACGATCAGCAAAGGAGACCGATCATGACAACGACCGACCAACCACGATCCGGCCATGGCAGCCTGCGCCGCGCACTGTTTGCACGGAGGACGCCATGACTCGCAAACTCTTCAAGCGCCGCATCGCCTGGCACGACATCACCATCGAAATCGTCTACGAGCCGAACTGGCTCGGCGACCGGGATGAGCCACTCGGCCATCTGCAAGTTCGCGCAATCGATCCGGCCTCCACGCCGTTGCCGATCACGGAGACCGGCTACCGCTCGCATTTCGTCTGCACCGATCTGGTGACGGAAAACGGTGGCCCCGTGGCCTTCGTCCGCGACTGGCTCGACGCGGAGGCGCGCAGCCCGGCCTGGCGCAAGCGGCAGGAAGCCGCCCGGCAACTCAGCCTGTTCTAACCGCCTATCTCTCCGCCGCGCGTCGAACGGCGCACGGCGGAGAGATCGTCGCCGGTTTAAGCCTTGCGCCATTTGTCGCGGTGTCCGGTCGCGGTATTGCGCACTCGCTCGATCAGGATGGCGGCGTCCGGCTTCATCACCTTCGCTTTCTCGATCGCCTCCTTCTGCGTCGGCGCGACGGCGCTGGCGCGCTGCGCATTCGCGTTGCGCACCGCGTAATCGCCCTGTTCGCGGCGCTCGATAAAAACTTCGTGCTTATCACTCATCGCAATGGCTCCTCCTGGCCGCCGAAGCGGCCGCCCATCAGTCTACGACGGCGCGGCGCTGCTCACTTCACGACCCAGACAACCAGGCCAACGCTCAAGACGAGCAAGAGCAGAATCAATGCGCCGAACGGGTTTTGCTCGAGCGTCTGTACCAGATTAACGATATCGATCAGCTTTGGAAAACGAGGCATGGCGATCAACGTTGCGGCGCGCGGTTTGGCGCGATGTCGCAACCATAGGTCCCGCTCAGGGGCGCGTCACGCGCTTTCGCCGTTTTGCCAAAAATCGCGATACCGACAGGTCTTTGCCAAGATACGCGGACTGGCGCGCTCCGGCACAGTCGATCAAGGCTTTCGCCTTGGTCTTCGCGACGCCGTAGGATTTGGCGGCAAGCAGGCGCACGACGGCGGCATCGAACGACAGCAGGCTCTCATCCGTCTGCACCAGCGTCCAGAGGTCGTGCCACAGCAACGCACCCAGCTGCCAGTCCAGCCGCGCCGCAGCGGCGCGCTTGGCGGCGCCGGTTGGCACGTCCCTGTCTGCAAAGACGGTATCAAGCGACGACGCCCCGCCCGGGCGGGCAAATTCCGCCATCTGCGCCTGATAGGCAATCGCCAGCCACGCGGGCAGCGGCACGTTCTCCTCGGCGCAGACGCCGATGGCTTGAAGGAGGGCCAGCGTGTCGCCGGATTGCGCGCGCTTTTCGAACACGCCGAGAAAGCGATGCAATTCCTCCAACGACCGGAACCGCATCTCGCCAGCGCGATGGCCGAATCGAAAGCCCGTGCGAAAGGCGGTCGCCGCCTTGCCCCAGGCGGGTTCGAGCGCGGCAAGCGCCTGTTCGTCATCGTTGCTGACGTTTCTAAAGCCCGGCAGCGGCCCCGGCCAGTCCTCAGGCTCGCCAATGTCGCGCGGCGCGGCCATGTGGGCGGTCACATCACCCTGAGAAGTTCCTTGCCGATCCCGTTGACCGTCCAGCCCAGCCCGATCTGCAGAACGGCGGGCAGGCAGCCGATCAGCGATTCCGGAACCCACCAGGTTGGCAAGTCCGGATAGAGGGCGGCGAGCGTTGGCATGGCGGCGGCTGAGCCGCCGAACGAATGAAGGGCCGATTGCGCAGCCGTTGCGACGTGTCCGAGAGCGCCGAACAGCAGGAGCATGCAGCCGATCCAGACCAGCCCTTGCCCAAAGTTTCCGAGACGGCGCGGCTCGTTGAGAAAGAATTTCGGCAACAGATTGATCATGGCAGTTCGCTTCTCTTGTGCTTTCAACCCGTCATTGGCAAGCGATTCTCACGGTCGTCCTGTTCGAATGGTCATGCATGGCGGTTCGCTGATTGCTAGCGGCTTTTGATTTTTCGAAATACTCGCTTCGCGAGCGCATCAAGATCAATGCTCATTCCCCAGACCGTCGGTTTCAGCCGGATCACCGGCTCAACGGATTCAAGTTCCGGCGGACGCTGCAATGCCGCGAGAAACTGTTCTCCTTCGAAAGTCAGGCCGCCGCGAACGAGCGCGCCAAGGACACTGCCATGCGAATCGCGCATTTTGCTGGACCGAACACGCAGATCGGCGATCAAGCCGTTTCTGTGCGCCGATTGCAGTCGCTGGGCAATCGGCTGGAAATCCGCGATTGCAAGCGGTGACAGCAGGGTCGGCGCAAAGCTTCGCTTTCCGCCCTTTATATCCACCAAAACTGAACTCAGCAGGTCCATACGCTCTCCCCTTGCAGTGACCTCCGCCGCCAACCTGTCTGTCCAAACATGCGCCAAGGTCCGCGACGCGTTTCACGGCCTTAGGCCATCATTCGGCGTCTTCTGGCATCGCGCGCCTACTGTACATCCATCCAGAGGATTACACCCGGTGCGCGGCGCATCGATCTGCGTGTAGTTGCTCTGGTCGTGTGAAGGGCGATGCCGGCTGCGCCGGCCCGGGCTCTATCCCGCCACGGGCGGCGGGACCGGGTCCCCGACAAAGAGCGTCGGGGTCCCGGCCATCCGGTAACGATCCCTTTCGCGAACACAAGAGCCAATGCCGATCCCTGGCGGCGCCAGCGACCGCTTTCCCGCCCGGCTCCTGACCCAAGGCTGCGCCTCCGGTCTTCCGCCAAGACGCTAAGGGGCGCTGCCCCTGGCGCCGCACAAGGGGTGAAGCTGCGCCGCTCCGCAGGGTGTCCCCATGTTTCGCCCGCGATGCGGGCTGCCAACACGGCCCGCCCAAGAGCAAAGAAGCGCGGGCCGCCCGCCAGCAAAGCCCGGCGGGTGGGTGATCCCCTCCCTGCCGTTCGCCCCTTGCGCTCTGCCTCCCCGGTCTCGCCGACGGGCAAGGGTTCATGACCCATGAACCCCGAGCCCTAGAAGGAGCCAGACCGTGAAATCCTCGTCTCTTCCCGTTAACCTCTACGCCCGTGTCACTGACCGCATCGTTGCCGACCTTGAAGCCGGCGTCCTCCCCTGGCTCAAACCCTGGACCGGCGGCCAAACCGGCGCCAGCGTCAACCGTCCGCTGCGCCACAACGGCGAGCCCTATAGCGGCATCAACGTTCTGCTGCTGTGGGGCGATGCCATCGACAAGGGCTTTTCGGCCAGCACATGGATGACCTACCGCCAGGCCGCCGCCCTCGGGGCACAGGTTCGCAAGGGCGAAAAGGGCTCTCTCGTCGTCTATGCCGACCGGTACACCAAGGACGAGACCGGCGAATCCGGCGAGGCGGTCGAGCGCTGCATCGCTTTCCTCAGGGCCTACACCGTCTTTAACGTCGAGCAGATCGACGGACTGCCAGAGCGCTACCGCCCTGCGCCGGTGGTGCAGACGCCCGCATTGCAGCCGATCGCGGCGGCGGAAGACTTCTTTGCGGCGTCCGGCGCGGTGTTTCGCCATGGCGGGGACCAGGCCTATTACGTCCCGTCTGCTGACCTCATCCAGCTGCCGCGCGCCGAGGCCTTCCGCGACGCCGAAAGCTACGCCGCCACCAAGGCGCACGAGCTGATTCACTGGACCGGGCATGAGAAGCGCCTGGCCCGGCGTTTCAGCAAACGTTTTGGCGATGATGCCTACGCGGTCGAGGAATTGGTCGCCGAACTGGGCAGCGCGTTCCTCTGCGCCGATCTCGGCGTCACGCCGGAGCCGCGACCGGACCATGCGTCCTATCTCGCCCACTGGCTGGCCGTGCTGAAAGCCGACAAGCGCGCCATCTTCACGGCGGCAGCGCAGGCGCAGAAAGCGGCTGAACTGTTGCACGATCGCAGTCGAGCCCTCATTATTACGGACCATGCCGGCAACCGAGACAATGCAGGCTGAGCAAGTAAGCATTGGCCCACAATCATGAGCAGACCGACTTTTGACCATATTACTTCCACGGAAGCCCCGTTTGCCTTTAGCGATCCCGCGGCCCTGGAGGTATCCAGTGCCCAGCAAAAGGAAGACTCTCCTATTGACTTTGATGAAACTAACATAACAAATGTCTTGATGAGCGACTTTAATCGTGAACGAGCCGAAGTCAAAGAAATGCTTTCGTATCCGATGCTCTTCTGGAGAGTCGCGGCAAGACATGGCATGCACCCCTCGCAGCTTTCACAAGAATTTCTAGAATCCCTCAATAAACGCAACCAGTTGGATTTCGAGCGGGAGTGCGCAGCCAAGTGCATTAGAATAACTTCGGCAGATGAATTGGCTCAGCAGGCTGCTTTATCGGATCGACTGCTCGGATAAAACTCAACGTGTCGTCTTCTTCGACGAACCTTTACCTTGCAGTTGACAACGCTATTGAGCGATTACGAGAAAGATTCAATTACTTTTATATTGCCAGTTCTCTCTACATGGAGGCGCACGATTCGGCCTACCCGCTCGGATGGATAAGTTCCCGCGCTAGGTTTGATGAATTTCTTGCCCAGGATATTTCGCGCGACCCTATTATAGATATTGAACGTCGCTTGTTGGTAGTACATCATGACACACTCAAGACTACGGCGGCTCGTTATTTTGTAAAGATACATGAAATAGGACCGCGATATTTGAAAAGCATTTCCCGGATCGGTGCTTCCGAGTGCGTCGCCAAAGGTTTTCCGGCGTCAAATGACGTTGATGCATTTTTTAAGAGTAGCAAAAATGTATTTGGTTCGATGAGACTTGAGGCGAATCGGGTGGCAGACACGGATAACCTTGAGTTTTTGTGGCTCGATCATTCGACCATATTGGCCGGTCGAGTCAGTCATGCCAAAAGTGTTCTTTATCGGATGAATGAGGCTGTTGATCTGGCCGGTAGGATCATAGAGTCCGAGAGAAATGCTAGAAACTCGCGGATTGCAATCGGCGTAGCCATCCTCGCTGCTATTTTAAGCATGGTTCCATTCGTAGTCGAGAAAGTTGAAAAGGGGAAACTAGAACCGAGGCCTCAGACGACTATCCCTAGCGCGCGCTGAAGTTTTGAGGAGTTTGTGAAATGGTGAGACCCGTCCGCTCAGTTTTAACCCTGGAGCGGCGGCAAGCTAATCGCTGCGGCGCTACGGATTGGGCTTTTGGGTCCACAGGCGGTGATCCAGCGCCGCCTGTGCCTGCTCTTCCCTGCGCCAGTATTCCTGACTCTCGCGGGAACAGGGCAAGCCGTCCTCATCGAGCGTTCCGATATAAAAGCCCGCCGCGCTGCGGCAGACCTGCAGCGGAAAACTCCGCCCGGCCGTTTGCGCCAGCTTGCCCGTCCCGGCTGACTTGGTCTCGTTCTCGGTGTTGTCCATGGCGGGCGCCTCCGGCGCGCCTCGCCACCACCCTGGCCGAAATCCATGAGAAATGGGTTAACGCATGCGCCGGTATGCGGGGGCCCCGCGACACGGCATCTCGCTTGGCAGCGGTGACATCCGCCATGTCGGCGGCTAGCATTGGTGCGACTGGCTCGCAAAGGATCGCCGCATGCTTGCTTACCGCGATTGCGTCTATGACAAGGAAGCCGCCCTGGCGCTCGCCGCCGAGGAAAGCGGCAGCCGCTATATCCACGGCATCCTGTCCGAGACCGGGCCGGAGCGTTTTGGCATCCCGCTCGCCCTTGGCGGCCTTGGATTCGTCTTGCTGGACCAGACGGACATCCCCGACTTTCTGGCCGCGATCCATGAAGGCGCTGATCTCTCTCGGGTCGCCGACCGCTTCGCGCTCTGGGCGCTTCAGACCTACGCGCGCGCCTGCACCGAGGGCGACGCGGCGGCCCGGCGGCATCTCGACGCCGCCTGCGGCACTATCACCGCCCGTCTCGCCGGCCAGCAGATCGGCGATCGGCGCGCAGCCGCGCTGCGCATGTCCATCGCCCGCCCGGTCCCGGCCAATCCCCGCACGATCGGGGACTGCGCCCAGCTCGCGACCTGGAGCGTCGTCCAAATGCTGCCGGGAAGCGCCGCCATGGTCGCTTATGCCGGGCTGCGCGCCGAGGTCTTGATCGCCGGCCGCGACGACGCCGCGCGCCAGGCGATGCGCCGGACGCTCCAGCGTTTGCTGGCCGAAGCGCCAGTTCCGCTCCTCGCCGGTTGAACGACCGGCACGATTTGCGTCGATGCGCCTCCCCTCGTTTGATGAGGGAGGGGCCGCCATTCGAACGCGCGCGGCTTTGCAAAGCACGGGCAACCGCGTAGCATGAATCCACACGGCGGAGACGGATATGCAGGCAGGCGGACCCCGGTGCTTGGTGTTCCTGATCGCACTGGCGGCAATCTCCGCCTCATCCGCCGCCACTGGCCCGGTGAGCGTCGCCTTCGACGACATTGACGCCAGCCTTGCCGATGTGCCCATCGTGAGCCCGTATCAGGGTCTCAGCTGGGCAAACCTCACCGCCTACGCGGCGGTGCCGGGCTTCGCCGGCTTCAACAACGGCATCGTCTCCGGCCCCAACGCCGCCTATGGCGGCGGCGAGACCGCCGGCCCCGGCGTCGCCCCGATCGTCAGCAGCATCACCGCGCTCAGCGGCCAGGCCTTCGATTTTCTCGGCGCCAGCTTTGGGGCAGGGTATTACGACACCCTCTCCTTGAGCGTCACCGGTTCGTTTCAGGGTGCGCTGGTCGGCAGCCAGACGCTGACGCTTTCGACCACGGGCGCGGTGTTCTCGGCGTTCAGCTTCACCCGCCTTGATACCCTGACCTTCACGGCGCTGCGCACCACCGCCAGCGCCGACCCCTTTGCCTGCGGCATCTTTAACTGCACGCAGTTCACGATCGACGACGCCAGCTTCGTCATCAGCGATCTGCCTGTGTCGAACGTGCCGGAGCCGGCGACCACCGCGCTGTTGGCGGCGGGCCTTAGCGCTCTCGCCTTGCGCTGGCGTCTGGCATAGCGACGACGGCGATCCGGCGCCACCGCCTGACCGGTTTCCTTCCAGCCGCGCCGCTGTAACGGCGCATCCGCTTTGTTGATGGTCCGAAAGGGGACAGCATGCGCACGGCTCGCCACGGTCGCTTGGGGCTCTTCGTCTTCGCCTGGATCTTCGCGCTGATCTGCGCCGCATGCCAGTCCGCTTGGGCGGTGGAGGGGTCCAGCCCGAGGATGCGCATCGTTCCTGGCCTTGAGGAACCGCTGGTCCCCACCGGACCGACCTCGGACGGTGACGATCGGGCGCTGACGCGCGCGATCGCGGCGTACGCAAATCCCGGCGACGCGGCAGCCGACTTTGCCGTCCGCGCCAAGCCGCTCGAAGCCTTCGCATCCCGGCACCCGTCATCGGCGTGGCGCATGGCGGTCCTCTCCGACCTCGCTCTCGGCTACTACCGCGACGGCTACACGCTGCGCGCCCTGTCGTTGCTCGAGGACGCATGGACGGCAGGTCGCGGCGTCGCGCCCGATGCGCCGGCGCGCGCACTTGTCGATCGCACCCTCGGCGATCTCGCGCGCCTGCACACCAATCTCGGCCATGCGGAGCGCGCCGAGGCGCTGCTCCGGGAAATCGACGACCGCCCGGTCTCGGGCCGCGCCACCGAATCCGTCACCGCTGCCCGAGAGGGTGTCTGGCTGATGCGCCACGATGCCGGCAACGCCAATCTGTGCGGGCCTATCGCGCTCAAGAGCATGCTGCGCTCACTCCACCCGCAGTCTTATCCGCCGGCCTTCATCAACGCCTTTAAAGCCCGTGACTATGGCGTCTCCCTCCAGGAGCTGAGCGGTCTCGCCGAACGCGCCAAGCTCCCGCACAAGCTGGTCCGCCGCGCCGCCGGCCAGCCGGTTCCGATCCCATCCATCGTTCACTGGAAGTCGGACCACTTCGCCGCCATCGTCGGCGAGGACGGCGGGCGTCTTCACCTCCAGGACGCCACCGTCGATGGCGGCAATCTCTGGATCACCCGCGAAGCCCTCGAGGCGGAGAGCAGCGGTTACTTCCTCGTTCCCGAACAAGCGGCGGAACCTTATCGGTTGGTGGCTCTAGCTGACGCCTCAATCATCCGAGGCAAGGGTGGCACCCCCAACCAGGTGCCGCAAGACACCAGGCCCGACGACAAGAAGGCCTGCGGCGGCAACACCAGCGGCGGAAATTCCGCCTCGATGAGCAATTCGCCGTCGATGGACACGCAGCCCTGCAAGAACTCGTGCTGCGGCGCAGGCGGCATGGCGACCTATGCGGTTCACACCATGGTCGTAAGCCTGAACCTTACCGACACCCCCGTCGGCTACACCCCGCCGAAGGGGCCAGACGCTCACACGACCCTAACCTACAACCAGCGTGAGGCGTTCCAGCCTGCCGTCTTTACCTTCTCGAACGTCAGCCCGAAATGGACCACCAATTGGCTGGCCTACGTTCAGGACGACCCGCGCTCGCCCGGCAGCAACGTCATGCGCTACGTCGCCAGTGGCGGCGTCAATACTTATAGCGGCTACAGCGCGTCAACCGGCGCCTTTACGCCGGAGCCCCGCGCTGCCGCCGTCCTGGTACGCACTGGCGCAGCCAGCTACGAACTGCGCATGCCGAGCGGCGCGGTGGACACTTACGCCCAGCCGGACGGCGCGACGGTCTATCCACGACGCCTCTTCCTGACCAGGCGAGCCGATCCCGCCGGGAACGCTCTGACCCTGAGCTACGACGCACAGCTGCGTCTGACCACCGTCAAGGACGCGACAGGCCGCAACACCACCTTCACCTACGGGGCGGCGGCGACGCCGCTGTTGATCACCCGCATCACCGACCCGTTCGGGCGCAGCGCTCAGCTCGCCTATGACACGGCGGGGCGCCTGGTACAGATCACCGACGTTCTCGGCCTGACCTCCGCCTTTACCTACGACAGCGCCGGCCTGATCAACGCGCTCACCACACCCTACGGCAGATCGACCTTCGCCTATGCCGGAGACGGCAATAACCGCTGGCTCGAGGCCACCGATCCCCTCGGGTTTACCGAGCGGTTCGAGTTCGTCCACGGCATCTTGACCATCCCGTTCAGTGAGCCGAGGGTCCCCAGTGCCCCCGGCTTCAACCCGTTCAACTCCTATATCAACTACCGGAACACCTATCACTGGGATCGCTACGCCTTCCAGGTCGCGCGCGGCGACTACACCAAGGCCCGTATCGAGCACTGGCTGCACGACTATGCCACCGGCTATACCTCCGGCACTATCGAGAGCACGAAAAATCCACTCGAAAACCGCGTTTGGTACAACTATCCCGGTCAGCCCGGCAATATTTATAACGGCACCCTGGATTCACCTTATCTGGCGACCCGGCTCCTTGGTGACGGCACCAGCCAGTACAACCAGTTCACCTATAACGCCTACGGCAAACCGCTCACCACAATCGACCCCGTCGGTCGCAAAACCGTTTTCACCTACGCCCCCAACAACATCGACTTGCTGACTGTCCAGCAGCAGACCAGCACCGCCGGCACGCTCTCAACCATCGCCTCCTTCACCTATAACGTCCAGCATCTGCCGCTGACCTATACCGACGCGGCCGGCCAGACGACCCGCTACGGCTACAACGCCGCCGGCCAGCTGGCGACGATGACGAATGCGCTCAATCAGACGACGACCTACCAATACGATGGTTTCGGGCGGCTGTCCTCTATCATCAACGCCAACGGAGCGACACAGTCCAGCCATACCTACGATACCGCCGACCGCATTGCCACAGCAACCGATTCCGAAGGCTATACGCTGACCTACAGCTACGACGCGTTCGACCGCGTCACGCAAATCCTTTACCCTGACGGCACCACGACGCAGAATAGCTATGACAGGCTTGACCTTGCCAGCGTCAAGGACCGCCTCGGGCGAATCACCCGCTATGCGCACGACGCCAATCGCCGCCTGACGGCGGTCGCCGACCCGCTCGGCCATACAACGGCCTATGGGTACTACGCAAACGGTGTTATCAGCACCCTGACTGACCCCAAGGGCAACGTCACCCGCTGGGACATCGATATTCAGAGTCGTCCGGTGGGGAAGCGCTATGCCAACGGCACGGCGGAGACTTACACCTATGAAACGGCAACCAGCCGCCTGAAGTCGGTTAAGGACGCCCTAAACCAGGTCAAGACCTTCGGCTACGCCCGCGACGACCGCACGGCGAGCCTGACCTACACCAACACCGTCAACCAAACGGCGAACATCGCTTTCACCTACGACGCCTTTTTCCCGCGCGTCGCCACCATGGTCGACGGCATCGGCACGACGCGCTTCCAGTACCAGCCGGTCGGCGCGGCGGGAGCGCTCAAGCTGGCTGTGGAGGACGGACCTTACAGCAACGACACCATCGCCTATGGGTATGACGCGCTTGGCCGCGTTGCAAGCCGCACCGTCGATGTCGCGGCGGAGAGCTTTGCCTATGACGCCATCGGGCGGTTGACCAATCACAGCTCCGCGCTGGGCTCGTTCAACATGGGCTATCTGGGCGCTACCAACCAGCGGACCAGCCAGATGTCCTCTCTGGGGACGGTTGGCACCCAATGGGCCTATGAGAGCAACGCCAATGACCGCCGGCTGCGCGCTATCACCAACAGCGGTGCGGCGCGGAGCTTCGGGTTCTCGACAACGTCCGAGAACCTGATCACTAGCACTACGGAAAGCGTCGGTGGGGTACCGCAGCGCTCGCTCGGCTATGCCTATGACGATGCCGATCGCCTGACCGGCGTGACGACGACCGCTGGCACACCGGCGTCTTATGGCTATGACGCTGCCAGCAACCTCACCAATGTCAACGGCACCGCGGCCACCTACAACGCCGCTAACCAGATTCAGAGCTTTGGCGGTGCGGCCTACACCTACGACGCCAATGGCAATCTGCTCAATGACGGCATCCGGTCCTATGCCTGGGATGCGGAAAACCGGCTGGTCGGCATCGGGTATATCGGCTATCCGGCGAAATCAACCGGCGTTCGTTATGACGGCATGGGGCGGCGGCTGGCAATCGTCGACACCAATTTCGGAATCCCGACCGAGACCCGGTATTTGTGGTGTGGGAGTTCGCTCTGCCAGGGCCGAACAACCGGCGATGTCGTCACGCGGCGGTATTTCGATGAAGGGCAAGTCACGCCACAGTCCGGGGCGATACTCTACTACGGGAGGGATCAGCTAGGGTCGGTGAGAGATGTGTTGGCCGTACAGAGTGGGGCAAAGCTCGGGTCGAGCGACTATGAGGCTTATGGCTCACCGGTAACAACGACGGGGCGAACAACGACGGATTTTCGGTATGCGAGGCTGTTTTATCATGGTGCCAGCGGGTTGTATTTTGCGAGGTATCGTGCGTACGATTCAAATACGGCAAGGTGGATATCACGTGATCCAAAACGTGAAGCTGGAGGCGAGAACCTATACCTTTACACAGAATCTAACCCAATTTTACTAATCGACCCATTGGGATTGAGGCCTCCTACAGCTGGAGAAAACGCTATGGCCAGTTCGGAGTTTCCAAATTACAATCCGACCGATATCGAAATCACCTACGATCAATCGGGAAATTCAGCTTTTACCCACGATAATCATATTGATTTTCCTAAATCCGCTGCTACTTGTCAGGATTTTTCGATGTGTGGTACAGCGTATCAAGAGTGGTTTGTGCATGAGGTAACCCACACTCAGCAGCAGTGCCCTATCCTTGGACATATATTCAGCCTCGACGCATTTAATTTCGGGAACTACTTGCCGCTCGATAAGTATAGGCAGACGCCGAGCCCTGATCATCTTGATACGGAGGAGGAGGCCGATTGGCACAAATGGCACTACGCTTGCGAGCATGGGCTTGAGCCAAACTGCAAAAAATGACAGAATGCGGTTCATGAAATCCGCTATTCGATTTTTGCTTTTGACGTCGTTATTTTGTGCTGGACTTAGTTATGACTGTCTATCAAGCCCGGTCGACAAGTGCACGGACGTGGTTATTGGATCGCTTGGACATGTCCTTGTTCATGCTGAGCTGATAAGAAATGGTCTAACCAGCGCCCAGGCAAACGGACCGATACTTAATAATATAGAGATCGAGCCTCCAAATTCTGGGGTACTTGGCGATGGCGTGTATATTGATCGATTATCTTTACATTGGGATAATTCCCTAAAATTGTTGCCCGATTGTAATTTAGCTTTATCGGGAACGACGGTGGGGAACTTCTACAATTGCTTCGTTGACTGGCAAGATAGGCAGCTTGCAATTAGAGTATTAATGCATAGCTCGAATGCTGCAATTAACCCATCTGAGATAGCTCTGCATATGAAAAGTTATGTTGCGGCAAATTTTCTTTGCGCGCCGAGCTAGCGAATCTGGTATTTGATGACGAGCGTCGGAATGGTTCATAACTTTCATGCATCCGCGCCACGCGCATTGCGAGTATTTTTAAATCATATTCTTATCGCTGCTCCTCGCGCCGGTTATAGCTCGCCAGATCGTCGTCTTGCCGACACGCATTTGGCGCGCAATCGCAGCCATCGGAACGTCGTTGCGGGCTAACGCATTAATTTGACGCCGCTGATCTGCGTCCAGCCGCGGCGGCCGCCCCGGCCTGCGTCCCTTGCGCCGCGCCGCTTCCATACCCGCCTTGGTTCGCTCGGAGATCAGCGAGCGCTCGAACTCCGCCATCGCGCCCGTGACGTGAAACAGCAGCTTGCCGACGGGTGTCGTTGTGTCGATCCCATCGGACAGTGAAGCGAACCCCGCGCCGCGTGAATTAATCTGATCGAGGATCGCAATCAAGTCCTGGAGAGATCGGCCCAGCCGGTCAAGCTTCCAGACCACCAACACGTCGCCGGCTTTGACTGCACGGAGGGCGCGCTCAAGCGCAGCTCGCTGATCGCCAGCGCCTGAGCGCTTCTCCTGATAGAGGCGTGTGCAGCCAGCTTGGCGAAGCGCTTCCCGCTGCAGATCTAGCTTCTGGTCTTCCGTCGAGACCCGCGCATAGCCGATCCGCATTACTGGCCGCCTTTCCCGCAGGCGGCCCCCGTCCGGATCGCGGGTCCCTCAGCCAAACGAACCGTTCCACAAAGGAACCTTTATGGACTCTGGCAGCGCTGCTGCAAAGAGTCAACAGGCCCCATGGAAAAACGGCTTCAAACACGGCGACCGGCAGGCGTTTCAAAACGGTTCCTTTTCGGAACGGCGACGCCATCGGCGTAGCCCTCCGATCGTGACCCAAATCCCGCAATCCAGTCCTGCTCTCGCCGGTGGCAATGCCACCCGGCTCGGGCCGTCCTTGCCAAGGAGCGAACGCCATGATTCAGACCCCCGCAACCGTCACCGTCCAGCCCATGCAATGGGGCAGCCTGCCCTACATGGGCGATTCCGACCTCGTCCCGTTCTCCGCCGACGACGCCGCGTGTTTCCGCGACATCCGCGACGTGCTGCGCAAGCACGGCGCCTTGAAGCGCTTCGGTGTCTTCCTAATCCACAAGCATTTCGAGATCGGCGACGACGAAGAAATGATGGAGTGCACCGACCACGCCGGGCGCCAGCTGACCATCAACCCGCGCAGGAAAACCGACATCGACCCGGAGACCAGCATCGCGACCAATTGGGTGTTCACCGACACCGAACAGATCGCCGCCGCTTGTTGCAGCTGCGCCCGCAACGAGAACGGCCACCAGGGTTTCCACCGCTGACCAGCGATAACAGGAAGGAAGGGGCGGCGTCCCGTCGTCCTCCACCACCATGCGCTTCACCAAGACCGCGCTGGCCGTGTCGCTCGCCGCCACGGCTGCCGCTACCCAGGCCGCAGATGTCGGGCAGTGCGCGACGCCGGCATCCATGACCGAGATGCTCAAAGCCGAGGACCAGCACTCGATCGTCACAGCCGACATGATCACCCGCGACAAGCGCCTCTACGGCGTCATCGTCACCATGAGCGGCGACCGCAAAACAGGCTACATCCTCAAAGCCGACCGCCCCCTCGGCGATCCGGCCAACCAGCTCTGCGTCTACAACCGCCTCGCCACCATCCGCCTCTTCGACGCCCGCAAACCCGGCATCGATCCGGCCGTTCTTCTTCGAGCGCAGGATTCGGACGCGGCGGCGCACTGCGATGCGCTGGTCAAGGCAGGAGAGACGCGCACGGAGGCTTGCTGGCCGCTGAATGCCGTCATCCGCCGAAATGAACCGAGCGCGCAGCGTGTCGTGCTGCAAGCCCGGGCGCAGGACGGGACTCTGGTCACACTGACAGGCCGCATCGGCGGAAGGATGGCCGACGATCCCGACCATCCCGAAAAGGGCATCCTCGGACACATCTACCTATCGTCGCTGCCGGACGGCGCAACGGCGCAGAACGCCACGCTGGTGTACGTCGAGTACACGCCGTATGGCGGGCGCGCGGTCGAGTAACGCGGTTATTGGTCAGAGGTTGAGTCCGGTCGCCTTGACCGATGCGGCAAGGGGGACCGTACCCTCAAGCGGAGCCGCCTGCGATTCGCGAGGGGTGGCCTGGAACAAGGCGTAGTCGTCGAAGGGCTGGTTTGGCGCAGAAGCGGAAGGCCGCGAAGTCGGAGCGAGATTTGGCGCGCTCCTGAAGTGGTCGTCAGCAACCGCATGGTCGAAAGCATGTCCGGCGCGTGACCGATCGCCCCGGGCCTCTTCTGCTTCTTCTTCCTTGGTGATCGTTCCACGCCCGCGCTTGTCCTCGAGCTCGATTTTGCGCGCCATCCACCCCTTGAAGTTCTCGCGGTCAGATTCGTCCATTTCGCCGTTCGCAATCGCCCGATCAGCGTAGACATCGGCATTGGCCAGAACCCGGCGACGTGCGGCCTGAGCCTCGGCGTTCGTCATCTGGACGCCACCAACCACTGTCATCTGCGTGTTCCAATCGGCGAGATTCGCAAGTTCGCGGGCCTCTTGTTGTTCCCGCTCCAGGCGATGTTTCCTGTCGCCCTCGTAAAGCGCCAAGGCCTCATTCGCCTGCGCCACCCGCATTGCCGACCACGAGGCCTTCCCCGTGATTGCCGCCGCCCCGTGGAGGATGCTGGTCGTGTCGCTCAAATCGGAACGATCATCGTCCGTTGCGAAATCCGGCTGACCGCTACGCTCATAAGCCGGAGACAACGCCAAGGCGTTGTCTTTCTGTAATTCTCGATCAGGTACTAATCCGGTCAAGATGCCCCCGCGCCCGTCTGCATGCAGTTGCATGCAGATTCTAATCATCTACAATTTATACTAGAAACAGTCTAACAAATCAATATTAATATCCCGTTAACAATTATCAGAGGGCGGCAGGAAATTCGTGAGAAGGCGGCAAAGGGGAAGGACCGCAGATTCGTCCTTGAGCCTGAAGACGCTCACTCGAAATCAATGCCAAGGCGAACGCAAGGCTCAACTTCTCCTGACGCTCAATCCAAGCAACGTCCGCATCAACCTGTTCCCACCACAGTTCGTCTTCTCCATCCGTCATCCGGACAAATTATGCGAAACCCTATCGTCATCGCAACCCCAATCGCGGTGAACACGATGGTATGGCACAGGTTAATCATCCAATGAGCATCAAATCCCAAACTGTCCAACGCGATAAACAAGATCAATAACGAACGGAACGCCCAAACGCCAGCACCACCTTACACGACGCACCGAAGCCAGGAAGGCCGCAAACAAGACCGCAAATGGTCGCCACCGAGAGCCGGCAGCTAGCCATCAAGTCTTTACACAAGCCCCCAGCCTTCACCGCGTTCGCAAGATGTGTGGTGTAGTACACCACCTCTTGCCAAAGGAGGCGTGCCGCCCCCTGTTGGATACCCCCTGCAGCCGGTCCATTGCGGCATCGAGCCTTCACAGAACCAGTGCAACGTCTGGCCGTTGCATCGCCAGTCAGAGCCTTCGGACTCCGACACCAGGACCAACCCTGCGCGGTTTGGATACGCGCCAACGGAGCCGCTCGTTGGATCGCCGAAACGAGGCGACAGCCGCATAGAATCGCCTTTTTGCACCCTGCAGGTGCAGTCGATGCGCTCCTTCGTCAATGCCCGTTTAACAGGGACGCTGTGATCGCAATTGCGTCCACGCCTGCGAGCGCGACAGAGGTATGGCGGCAAAGCTGTAAAAAGAATAGAGGCTGATTTCCAGATCTTCCACAAGCGGGGAACCCAGCTCTACGCTCTTGCTCAGCCTAAAGGGCCTCCGTCCTGGTTCAGTTTATAGAGGCTATCGCGGAAGACTCCGACCTTGCCGCGATAGAGCCTGTCTTGAACCATTGGGAAATCACCACGCAGACCGGGCCGAGCCAGCCGATCTTGTAGGCGTAAACGCCTTGGGCGCCGCGTGTCTTATCGTGAATGAGCGGCGTCTGGCCCGGAGCCCGGCGTTACGGAACGCCTATTTGACGGGGCTGTGGCCGCTACTGAACCACGCTCCGGCAACCGGGTACCACGCCTAGAAACTTAATTTAATGCCATAAGTAACGATAAATTTTTTGGTTTATCGCATTTTTGGCCTGAGTATTGATTCAGTTGCGAGATAACAGCACTTGTCAGCTGCAATCGCACGTCGCCAGAGACGCCCTGCGATTCCACGAGCCGCTTAAATTCTTCTATATCCGACTCCAGCGATTGACAGTAGCCGAGCGCATACTGCATTCCGATCAAATCGACGAAATTGTAAGCTTTCGGCGCCTTCGTCGAAACTTGATCCCCCAAGAGCTGGTTGGCTTGCAAGTACATTTTGCGCGCTTCTTCCGGCTTGCCGATCATGAATAAATATTTTCCGTTGTAGCGCCTGGCCTCTGCCGCCATATACGGAGTCAAATCTTTTTTCGCCATTGCGCGGGCTATAAACGCCTCAGCGCTAACCGAATCCCCGGCAGTGAGCGACTCGGTCACCAAAATCAAAAGCTGCGGAATGCCAACATCCTCGTCTCTTAATTCAGGCAAAAGAGCTTTGGCGGTAGCAATATCATTGAGAATGCGTGGCGTCGCCATAGAGGAAACAGCCAGGCGCGCAGCCGCATCACCGCTTTGATTTGTTTGAATTAAATCTTGGCGAATCTTCGCTGCAGAATTGACGGTTTGATTAAACTGGCTAATTGCGCTTATCCGGTCGGCGTCCGGCTTTCGAACGAAAACATCATATAGAGATGATGCTGATAGCACCAATCCGAGAACAAGACCAACAAGACCTGCGTTTTCGGAGAAACGCTTAAACGGAGCCTTGTCGCTTAGCGGCTGCCGTTTATTTCCACGCCCAACCAAACGGCAGCGGCCTGCGTTGATTGAGCCAAACCGTGGGCGCGATAGTGTCTTATTGGGCACCTTGGTCTCCTAGTGAGGCGATTACTAGGCCGTCCGCCGCTTCTACCGCAGCTTTCTACGACAACTGGATTCCCATCGCCGGTTTGATCCGTATTGCGGATTGCAAAGTCGGGCCCGGCAGGCGGTTTCTGAATAATTGTAATTGCCCGTACAGTCGTCCATGCAGCCCTCAATTTTTTCGGTAACGCAATCTTCTATCGAATCGTTGTTATCGGATTGACGGCCACTGCCGTTATCAGCCATGGAGAGGCAAGCTCGAAGATTGATCGCGCGCTGCGGCCCTGGAAGGTGCGTCCAGTCGGCACGTCCAAAGCTATAAATCGAGCGTTGAATGACGGTGATTTGTGCATCATTGACCAGTCCGGCTCTAACCAGCTCGTTAATGCCAAAGCAATCCGCCTCTTGCTCCTGGTCGATGGTTACACGGCCCCCAAGCACATGTCCAAGTGCATGGTGCCCGCATTCATGAGCATAAAAGAAAAGCCTAACCGCCGGCGGCGACTGTGCAACGACATAAGGATTAAAGAAGATAACTGGATGACCGTTTGCAATAGTCGCAACGGCGATGTCGTTAATCGACGTGCTTTGGATCGATTGCACCGGTATGCCGTTGATATCGCGGCAGCCACCGTAGGTGATCTGAGCAACGCAGATATGTGGCAAAAACACCAAAGAAATAATGCCGCAAATTTTCCAGAGCGTCATGTTTTCCTCGCTGTTCGTTGCGCCAATGCAAGCGAATGTCGCGCAATATTTTAGTGCCACCGCGAGGTCGCCACGTCGTTAAAGTTAGGGATGAGACCCAGAGCCTCTCTTCATGGATGCCGCTTCGAGCGCGCTGACCTTTTGTCAATCCGGCTCTGCCACGCTGGAGGAATGCATGACGAAAGCGGTTCACGCGGTCGATCACTAGGGCAGGCGTTTCGCGTAGCGCTGGCCCTCGTGGCAATCTACGATCTTCCGCTGGAATTTCTGCATCGCCCGCAGCGGCTTTATCTCGGCACACGCGACGCGCATGGGCTCCTCTCCCCCCGAAAGCCGGGAACACTGGCCGACGCGATCAGGCAGCGGAGGGCCCTTGCTAAAGGTCAATGGACGCAGCGTCCAAATCTTTGAATGCGAGCAGCCAACGAGGACGAAAGTTTTTTCTACCGTCGATCCGCTGGGTTTCAAGTCCCGCCAGAAGCCGCCATGCCGAAATGCGTCCGAGTGCCGCAATTCGACCTGCCTGAGCGTCAAAGCATCCGGACCGCGTAAAGGTTTCGCTTGCGCCGGGCTTTGCCCGCCCTTGACACGGCCCGGCTGCCCAGAAGTTACCGATCCCGATCGAGCGTCTTGCCGCGCTGGCCGCGTGGCGTCCGCTGTGACACGAAGCGCGCCTGAATCGCATCTTTGCCGGCAGCCTGCGCCGGGTCGTCCATGCGGTCAAACGCAGCAATGTCCCGGTGCAGCGCAGCGACCTGTTCTGCGTGCTCCCACCGCATTTGGCGGCTGTGATGATGCAGCGCCTGCCGCTGGTCGATATGCGCAAAGATCATCTCATCCTTCTCGGCCCTGTCGCGGCGCAACGCTTGCAAGGCGAAGAACTGGTTTTCTCTATCGACCTTGGCCTGCCGTCCGACGATAAAGTCCCAAATGCCGCGTAACCCTGTTGTCCTGCGCCGGGCGCGGTCTTGAACCTCCCGCGCCCAGCGCTCGGATTGCTTCGTCTCGAGTCGCGCGCGCTCTTCGCGCTGACGTTGAACCATCTCAGCCCTGCGTAGCACCAGCGCTGCTGCCTCGGTGCGCTGCTTTGCCCGCATTTCCGCGATGTGCCGCTTCAGCATGTCGGTCATGCGGCTTGCAATTTCCTGCTTCGCCTCGTCAACGGTCACAAGGCGGTCGGCATCGCCGAGCTTGTCCCGAACCTCCTTCGCCTTCCGGTCCACAAACTTTGAAATGGCGTAGACCTCGCCCTGGAAGTCCACCGCGACATGTCCACGGCGGTCACCTTGCGCCAAGGTGTACCCCCGCGCCTTGAGCGCCTGGGCGAACGCGGCTCCAGTGTCCGAAATTGCCCAGCATTCCTGGAACATGCTCTTGAGCGCTTTCGGATCGTGGCCGCCGCGTTTGGCCTGCTGCCACTCCGCATGCGTGAAGTTTGCAGGGTTGCGCTCTTGGCTATCGACCATCCCGCGCGGCATCTGCCAGCCGTGCTCGAAGTACAGCTCGCGCGAGACCTCGCGCAGTTTCAGCTTGTAGTGCGGTAAGTTAATCGCCTTCATCTCCGCCGCGTCGATTCGGGACCAGACGGCATGCGCGTGCCGCCGGCCCTCCTTCTCATGGAAGACGATGGCACGCGGCTGGTTGTCGAGGCCGAGCTTGGTCTCGATCCGGTCGATGGCGTCGATGAAAGCCTCGGTCGGGACCTTCTCTTCGCGCGGCGGGTTCAGGCTTAAGGAAAAAAGGAACTGGGTGGCCTTAGTGCCCCGGCTGACCGCGTAGGCCTCATGGAAGGCCGACGGCAAGTCATCCGCCATGAACCCCCGCGTCTCATGGACGTGGACATGCTCGTTGTCGGTCGCGTTGAGAAGGTGGGCGGCAAGCTGTTTACCGCCCGCTCGCTGGTTCCCCTTGAGGATCATGGCCGGCCTCCGCCGTCCAGGCCAAGCGCAGTCATGAGATCACGTCGCATCGCTGTAACGGCGTCGCAGGCCTCGCGCAGGCTGGCTTCGCCCTCTTGGGTCAGCAGGAACGAGCCGCTATTGGCCGCCTTCGCCAGCTGGTTGAGGTTGTTGGCGATGCGGGACTGACCGAATGCGCCGAGCAGCCGGGCAAGGGCTTCCTGGTCCTTGACCGGTCGCCGGCTCGGACCCCGGCGCGGTGCAGGGCCATCGAAGAGACGGGAGCGGATGTAGGCGCCAAGCGGTCGGTTTCCGGCATCTTGCTCCAGCCGAGCGCGCTCTTCCACCGTCAATCGCAAGGAAAAAGGGTGTGGGGCCGCCTTACGCTTCGACCGTGCAGGCTTCGCTATGGAAACCTGACGAAAGGTGCCGGCGATGCCTGCGACAGCCTTGTCGTTGTGGAAATCGCTCACGATGCCCCCTACGGACAGGGGCCATTGCGTTCAAGAAAAGCGTTCCATTCTTCGAGGGTTTCGATAAGCTGGTTCGAGCTTTCACTCTCGAAGCGCACCAAGGCCTGATGGCTTCGTCCGGAAGTCTTGCGGAACTTCGGGTCGTTGCCGCTCGTCTTGCAGCCTCGCAGGTTGACGCCCAGTGCGAGCCGGTGACGGTCGCGCTGAAAGTTGTCGGAACGCGACCTGCACGCAGATCCGCCGACTTCGGGTGCCCCTCGGCCGAGACGGCTCACGCCGCGGCGCTGGTGACCCCCGACAGCTCCCGACACGCGACGCGCGACACGGCCAGGTGAGCGCTCTCGTTTTCGCCGTCGCCGTCGCCGTCGCCGTCGCCAAGCCCAGCGCTGCGAGCCTGCAGCCGCGCCCGCGTCGACGTGCTCGTCTTCGTGCAGCGCAGATGGACCGTGCACGGCCCGACATCGCCTGCGGCCATGCGCATGCGCCCGTCAGGCCGCCAGCTCCACCTCGCCGAAGCTCGACACCCGGTAGCCGTTGCGGCCCTCCCGTTTGGCTTCGTAGAGCGCCCGGTCGGCGCAGAGCATCAAATCGGTCGCGCTGGGCGGTGCGGCCGTCGACGCCCACCGCCCGCCTGCGGCGACGGCGACGCCGAGGCTGGTGGTGACGCGCAGCGGCGCCCCGTCGACATCGAAGTCGGCACGCATCGCCTCGACGATCTTCCTCGCGACGATCGACGCGTCGCGGTTGTCGGTGACGCCCTCGATCAGCGCCACGAACTCGTCGCCGGCGAGCCGGGCGACGACATCGGACTCGCGCATCGTGCGCTTGAGCCGCGCACCGAACTCCTTCAGCACGGCATCGCCGCCGGCATGTCCGAGCGAGTCGTTGATCGACTTGAAGTGGTCGATGTCGAGGAACAGCAGCGCCATGCCCTGGCCGCTGCGCTGCGAGCGGCGCAGCGCCGCCTCGAGCTTCTCGTCGAACTGCCGCCGGTTGGGCAGGCCGGTCAGTGCATCGACGCGCGCCAGATCCTCGAGCCGGCGCTCGCTCTCGCGCGTCGTCGTGATGTCGGTGAGCATGGCGTAGACGCCGGCGACCGAGCCGTCGGCGCGACGATCCGGGTTCAGCGCGAGCTGCAGATGGCGCGGCACGCCGGCGCGAACGGCCGCGACCTCCGACTCGACGCGCTCGCCGCCGAACGCGCGCTGCAGGTCGCCCGAGAGCTCGCCGTAGCGGCCCGACGCGAGCAGTTGCGAGAGCGGCCGGTCGACCGCGGCGTCGCGCTCGATGCCGAGCCATCGGGCCCCGGTGGCGTTGACGAAGCGCACCGTCTCGCGCGGATCGAGGTACATCACGAGCATCGGCAAGCGGTCGGTCATCGCCCGCAGCAGCCGCTCCTTGGCCTCGACGGCGAACTCGGCGAGCTTGCGGGCGGTGATGTCCTGGAACGCGCCGACGAGTCGGACGGCACTGCCGTGGTCGAAGTCCGCGTCGCCGACCGCACGGACCCAGATGCGACGGCCCGCGGCGGTGACGAGCGGCAGCTCGAGGTCCCAGGACCGTCCGGTCGCGGTGGCGTTCTCGATCGCCTGCGCGATCACCGGCCGGGCATCCGGCATGTAGTAGGAGACGGCTTCGTCGAGATCCGGCGTATGGCCTTCGGGCAGGTCGTGGATCCGGCAGACCTCGCGCGACCAGACCACCTTGCGGGTCTCGAGGTCGAGCTGCCAGCCGCCGACGCCGGCGAGCCGGCCGGTGCGGTCGAGGAACTTCTCGCTGGCTCGCAGCGCCTGCTCGGCACGCCGCTGCTCGGTCACGTCGCGGCCCACCGAGCGCAGCGTCGCCACGCCGTTCAGGTCGGTCTGCCGGGTGTTGGTCCACGCGACCCAGCGCTCGCCGCCGTCGACGGCGAGCATCCGGTTCTCGCTGGCGGCCATGACGCCGGTGTCGAGAACCTGGTCGATCGCCTCGCGCACGTTCGCGCGGTCGGAGCGTTCGACGAAGTCGAACAGGTTCGCGCCGACGATCGCCTCGGGCGACGAGTCGAAATGCCGCGCGTAGGCCCGGTTGACGTAGATCAGCTCGCCGTCGGGGCGGGCCAGCGACACGAGTTCGGACTGCTCCTCGACGATCGAGCGGTGCCGTGCGCTGCTCTCGACGAGCAGTTGCTCGTGGCGCCGCAGGTCGGTGATGTCGAACGACACCGAGTAGTAGCCCTGGACGGCGCCGGCGGTGTCGAGGTCGGGGACGAAGCTGTGCTGGAAATGGTGCTCGAGGCCGTCGAGCGTCTCGCGGATCTCGAAGCAACGGGTCTCGCCTTCGAGCACGGCGAGCAGGTGCTCGGCCATCTGCGCCCAGACGAATTCGCCGCGGAAATCGGCAGGTGCGTGCCGATCAGGCGCTGCGGGTCGACGCCCCAGAGCCGCCGGAAGCCCTCGTTGGCGTGCAGGTAGCGGTGGTCCCGGTCGAGGTGGGCGACGATCGCGGGCACGTGGTCGTTGATCGCCCGCAGCCGCCGCTCGCTGATCTGCTGGGCGAGCTCGGCCCTCTTGCGATCGGTGATGTCGAGCCCGAGCACGTAGCAGCCGACCACCGTGCCGTCGGCGTCGCGATCGGGCACGAAATTCATCAGCAGATCAGCCTCCTCGCCGGCGCGCCCGTAGCGGCGCTCGAAGGTCTGCGGCGTGCCGGCGAGCACTGCGTCGATCCGCTTGCGCGTCTTCCGGTACGCCTCGGCGCCGAGCACGTCGCGCATCGTCTTGCCGACAATGCTGCTGATCGGCAAGTCGAAGAACGACGAATAGCGCGCGTTGGCGAAGCGGTAGACGTGGTCGCGGTCGATGTAGCCGATCAGGGCCGGCAACGCGTCGGCCATCGAGCGGGTGCGGCGCTCGCTCGCCTCGAGTTCGCGCTGGCTCGAGCGCAGCGCGTCGGTCGCCGCGGTCCGCGCGCGGAGCTCGCGCCGGACGAGCACGTAGCTGCCCGCGAGCAGCAGCGCCAGCGCGAGCTGTGTCGACCAGGCGAGCGACTCGACGCGTTCGTGATGCGCACGCATGCGCGCACGGCGCTCCGCGAACTCCTCGTTCCCCTGCGCCGCAGTCCTGGCGACGACCGCACGGACGTCGGCGAGCCGCCGGCGGGCGTCCGCACCCCGGACGATGTCGATCGCCTCGGGCGAGCGCGGTGCATTCGGCAGGGCGACGGCGCGGGCGAGGTCGGCCAGCACCTGCGCGCCGGTCGTCTTCAGCTGCCGCAGCGCCGGGTCGTCGCCCGCGGCGATCGGGGCGAGCTGGCGTTCGGCCCCGGCCAGGCCGGACACCGCAGCCGTGAGCGCCGCGGCGTGCCCGGTCAGCAGGTAGTCGACGACGGCAGCATCGGCGTCGGCGAGCGCGAGGCCGGCCGCCTCGACGGCGTCGGTCGAGACGCGGCTCTGCCGGGCCGACTCGATCGTCGCGTCGAGATTCGTGGCCTGGACGTGCGTGAAGAACGCGGTCCCGACGAGCGCGAGTGCACAACCGGCGACAGTCCACTGAAGGAGGCGCTGGGGAGCATCGGCGGGACGAGCGGGAATCAATCCGGTAGGTTTCGATGAAGGACGCGCGGTGTTATCGGCCGGTTACGTCGCCGGCTTGAGCGACGCGCGCCGCATGGCCGCGCGTCGGATCAGGAGGCGAGCGGCCCCGGGCCGGTCGTCGGCGTGAACCGGCTGCGCCGGAACAGCGTCAGGCTCGACCGGGCGGCGATCTGCCGCAGCGTGGCGAGTTGCTGCGGCGTCCAGTCGGCGCGGCGGTCGACCTCGGTGCACGTGAAGGCACCGTAGACCGTGCCGTTGACCGAGAAGCTCGCCGCGAGCAGCGACTGCACACCCCGCGCCTGGAGCCGGTCGGCAAAGAAGCCGGTCGTCGCCTCGTGGCTGCGCGCGTCGACGGCGACGACGTAGCCGGGTTCCCGCAGCGCCCGGAAATACGCATCGGTGTCGTGCGTCTCGTCGGGTGCCCGCGTGAAGCGGTCGGCGGCGCGGTCGTACATCGAGACGCAGCGCAGCACGCGGCCGGCAGCGGTGTCGACGAAGACCCAGATGCCGACGCGCGAGCAGCCGATGCCGCGGCTGACGAGGCGCGTGCAGTCGTCGAGGAAGGCGGTCCGGTCGATTTCCTCGCGCTCGAAGCGGGCGCACAGCTCGACGGTCGCGCGTAGCAGTGTGGCCGCCGGCACGGGCGACCGCAGGGGCGGCGCATCGAGCGAGGCGAAGCGACTGGAGGGCATGGGCAGGGTTCGGGGCGGGAAGTCGGGAACGGTCGCCGTGCGGGCCTCGTCCTCGTCGTCGCGAGCGAGCGCAGAAGCGATGGCGCCGGCAGCGTTCTTCGTTATCGGCAGCGACGACGCGCACTGGAACGCTCCGCCGCGGGCGGGCCGTCGCTCCGGAGGCGGCGACGCGTGCCGGAAGCCGGGAACACGGCGAGCGCACCGCGGATCGTCGGGTGGCCGCGCGACCGCTCGACGCGCGCGGACTGAGAACCTATGAATCCGGCGCGCCCACGCTCCTGGTCGAGGCGCAAAGCGCCGTCGTGGTTTCTTCTACCGCGAGCACTGCAACGACGTATCGCGGTCTTCACGACTGCAGAGCGGGCGTGTCGGTTTCTTCACAGGTTGCTCACCCGCCGCCGAGATGCTGCGCGAGGATCGCGGCGCCGATGCCGATCAGCACCACGCCGCCGATGACTTCGGCGCGCCGGCCCGCCGCCAAGCCGAGCACGCGACCGACCATGACGCCGAGCGTGACCATCGCGAACGTGGTGACGCCGATGGCCGCGGCGATCGGCACGATGCGCTCGTCGAGCAGCGCGAGCCCGGCGCCGACCGCCATCGCGTCGATGCTCGTCGCGAGGCCGGTCGCTGCGAGGACCCAGAACGTGTGGCGGCTCGGCTTCACGGGCGGCGCATCGTCGGGCCGCGGGCGCGCGCCGGCGGCGATCATCCGCAGTCCGAGACCACCGAGCAGCACGAAAGCGATCCAGTGATCCCAGCTGCGCACGTACTGCGCCGCGGCGAGCCCGAGCGCCCAGCCGACGACCGGCGTCGATGCTTCGATGCTGCCGAAGATGACGCCGGTGCGCAGCGCCTCGGCCCAGCGCGGCCGTTCGAGCGCGGTGCCCTTGCCGATCGCCGCGGCGAACGCGTCGGTCGACATCGCGAGTGCGAGCAGGGCGGTGGAGCCGAAGTCCATGGAGTCGTCGTTCCGCGGTCGGCCGAGAGCGTCAACGGCACGCCCTGCCGCCGACCTGGCGCAGGACATGCCGATGGTCTCGCCAACCGAATGAACGGCTGCCCGTGCCACGGCGCCTCGCGGGCCGAGCGTGTTGACACGGGCGCCTCCTGTCGCGGAGGCCGGCTACTCCCCAAAGGGTCCGAGATTATAAGAGCAGCCGCCGCATTCTCCGGCGCCTGAATCGCGGCACGCGACCGGTGCCACCGCCCCCGCCGGCTCCCCGACCAGCGAGGCCCAGTCCATGACCACGTTCATCCGGGCGGCCGAGATCCGGGAAACGTGCGCCGAGGCGACCCGGCGCCGGGCGGGGTGCGGCGTGTCGCGTCGATAATCGGCGACCCCAGCTCGCCGAACGATCGCCCGCCCCGTGTCCGAAGTAGATACCACCTCGTTGAGGGGTCCCGATCCGCCGGCTGTCTGGGTCCGCGAAGGCTGGCCTCGGGCGCGCCCCTGGGTCATCGGGGCGCTGAGCGCGGTGCTCGCGGCGGTCATCGCCATCGCACTGCAACGGGTCCTCGGCCAGGTGCGCTACGCGAGCGTGATGACGGCGGTGCAGGCGACGCCCAGCCTCGACATCGCGCTCGCGCTGCTCGCCACCGCCGTCAGCTATCTCGCGCTCACCGGCTACGACGCTTCGTCGCTGCGCTATGCCGGAGCACGCGTCGCGCGCGGCACCGTGCTGCTGACGTCGCTCGTCGCCTACGCGCTGTCGAACACCATCGGCCTCGGACCGCTGTCGGGCGGCGCGGTGCGCATGCGGATGTACTCGGCCGCGGGGCTCGAGCCGGCGCAGATCGGCCGCGTCATCGTCTTCAACGCCGCGGCGTTCGGGCTCGGGATGGGCGCGTTCGGTGCGCTCGGCCTGCTCTGGGGCGCGGCGGAGGTGGCGCCGCTCCTGCACCTGCGGCCGGCGCTGCTGCGGGCCGTCGCGTTCGTCGCGCTGCTCGCGCTCGCCGGCTTCCTCTGGCTCTGCGCCCGCCGCCGGGTCGTGACCCTCGCCGGCCGCTGGACGCTGCGCCTGCCGCCGGTCGGGCTCGCGGCGCGCCAGCTCGTGATCTCGGGCTTCGAGTTGAGCGCCTCGGCGGCGGCGCTCTGGGTGCTGCTGCCGCACGCGCCGATCGGCCTGCCGACCTTCGTCGCGTTCTACGCGATCGCGATCACCGCCGGCATCATCAGCCACGTGCCCGGCGGCGTCGGCGTGTTCGAGGCGGTGATGCTGCTGTCGACCGGCCGAACCGTGCCGAGCGACGAGATGCTCGGCGCGCTGCTGCTCTATCGCGGCATCTACTACCTGCTCCCGCTCGCGCTCGCGGCGGGTCTCCTGATCCTGTATGAGCTGCGCTCGGGTGTGGCGGCGCCGGTCGGCCGGATGGCGGTGCACCTCAGCCCACGGCTGATGGCCGCGCTGGCGCTCGTCGCCGGCCTCTGGCTGCTGATTTCGGGCGTCACGCCATTCACCGAAGACGCGCGCGAGATCCTCGTGACGCTGCACGTGCCGCTGCCGCTGATCGAGGCGTCGCACTTCCTCGGCAGCGTCGCCGGGCTCGGCCTGCTGCTCGTCGCGCGGGGCCTCCTGCACCAGCTCGACGCCGCCTGGTGGGCGGCGCTCGGTCTCTCGATCGTCGCCGCGGTCCTGGCGCTGCCCAAGGGCATCGCGCTCAACGAGGCGGCGTACCTGTCGACGCTCGCCGTGCTGCTCGTGATCTCGCGGCGCCAGTTCGACCGCCGCTCGTCGCTGTTCTCGCAACGGCTCGAGCCGGAGTGGGTCCTCGCGCTCTGCGGCGTGATCGCGGCGTGCGTCTGGGTGCTGTTCTTCGCGTACCAGGAGGTCGGCTACTCGAACCGCCTCTGGTGGCAGTTCGAGCTCGATGCGCAGGCGCCGCGCTCGCTGCGGGCGCTGCTCGGCGTCGCGCTGATCGGGCTGGCGTACGGCCTCTGGCAACTGCTGCGGCCACCGGCCGGCGCGGTCGCGACCGTGTCGGCCGAGGAGCTCGCGCGCGCTGCCGACATCGTCCGTGCCAATCCGACGTCCGATGGCTGCTACGCCCTCGTCGGCGACAAGCACCTGCTGTTCTCGTCGTCCGGCCACAGCTTCCTGATGTTCGGCAAGCAGGGGCGCTCGTGGGTGTCGCTGTTCGGCCCGTTCGGCGACGAGCGCGAGTGGCCCGACCTGGTCTGGAAGTTCGTCGAGATGGCGACCGACCACGGCGGCCGTGCGGCGTTCTACCAGGTGCGGCCGGTCGCGCTGCCGCTCTATCTCGACTGCGGGCTGCACGCCTTCAAGCTCGGCGAGCACGCCCACGTCACCCTGCCCGACTTCGATCTGAAAGGCGCGAAGCGCGCCAACCTGCGCTCGGGCGTCAACCGCGGGCAACGCGAAGGACTGGTCTTCGACGTTCTGCGGACGCCGGCCGATGTCGAGGCCGAGCTGCCGGCGCTGCGCAAGGTGTCGGACGCCTGGCTCGCGCAGCAACGTACCCGCGAGAAGCGCTTCTCGGTCGGCCGCTTCGACGCCGACTACCTGCGCCGCCTGCCGGTCGCCGTCGCGCGGCGCGAGGGCAGCATCATCGCCTTCGCCAACCTGCTCACCACCGACGCGCGGCAGGAAGCGAGCGTCGACCTGATGCGCTACCTGCCCGATTCGCCGCCCGGCACGATGGACTTCCTGTTCGCGAAGATCATGCTGCACCTGCAGGCCGAGGGCTACCAGCGCTTCGGCCTCGGCATGTCGCCGATGGCCGGGATGGCCGAACGGCGCCGCGCGCCGCGCTGGCAGCGGCTCGGGCGGCTGCTGTTCGACCACGGGGAACGTTTCTACAACTTCCGCGGTCTGCACAGCTTCAAGGACAAGTTCGAGCCGGTCTGGGAAGCGCGCTATCTCGCCGCGCCGAACGGCCTGGTGCCGCTGTTCGTGCTCGCCGACGTGGCGACGCTGATCGGCGGTGGAACGAAGGGAGTGGTCGCGAGATGAAGTCGGCAAGCTTGGACCGCGTCCTTCGCGGGGCGGTGCTGGCCGTCGGGGTCGGCTGTGCCGGTGGCGTGCACGCGCAGTCGTTGCCCCCGCCGCAGGCCGTCGACCACGGCCTCTTCACTGGCGTGCAGGTCTATCAACCGACCGATCCGGCGAAGCAGTTCGTCCTGCTGCTCTCGACCGCCGACGCGCCCACCGCCGACGAACGCGCCCTCGCCAAGACGCTGATCGGGGCGGGCGCCATGGTCGCGGTCGTGCCGTGGAAGCCGTTCTACCGCAAGCTGGTGGCGCAGGACGGCAAGTGCACCTATGGTGCCGGCGCGCTCGAGAACCTGTCGCGCCACATCCAGGCCTTCGACAAGCTGTCGTCGTACCTCGTCCCGGTCGTCGCGGGCAGCGGCGACGCTGCGGCGCTGGCGTACGCCGTCTTCGCACAGGCGCCGGCCAGCACGTTCACGTCGGCGCTGTCGGCCGGCTTCTGCCCTCGACTCGTCGCCAAAGTGCCGCTCTGCGCGGCCAATGCCCTGCGTTGGCAAGCCGCGGCCGACGGCTCGGGCGTCGATCTCCAGCCGGCCGCGGCGCTCGGCGGCCCCTGGGCGGCGACGCCGGCGGTCGCGAGCACTGCCGGCTGCACGCCGGCGGCGGCCCAGGCCTTCGTCCAGCGCGTGCCGCAGGGCATCTGGATCGCGCCGGGCGCCGAGCCGCCGTCGGCGGTCTCGGCGCGTGCGTTCGACCGGGTCGCGACGCCGCAGGCCGCGCTCGGGCCGCCGCCTGCACAGCTCGCCGACCTGCCGATCGTCGAGGTGCCGGTCGCGGCCGCGGTGGCTGCACAGAGCAACCGTTTCGCCGTCATGCTGTCGGGGGACGGCGGCTGGGCCGGCATCGACAAGGGCATCGGCGCCGCGTTCGCTGCCCAGGGCATCCCGGTCGCGGGCTTCGATTCGCTGCGCTACTTCTGGAGCGCGCGCACGCCGGAGGGCCTGGCGAGCGACCTCGACCGCGTCATCCGCTACTACGCCGCGCGCTGGAAACGCAGCGAGGTCGTGCTGATCGGCTACTCGCAGGGCGCCGACGTGCTGCCGTTCGCCATCAACCGGCTGCCGGCCGGCACGCGCGCGAGGATCCGCTCGACGGCGCTGCTCGGCCCGGGCCAGAACGCGTCGTTCGAGTTCCACGTCACCAACTGGATCGGGCCGAGTGGCGACCGGCCGATCGCGCCCGAAGCCAGAAAGCTGTCGGCCTCGACGACGCTGTGTGTCTACGGCGTCGCGGAGAAGGATTCGCTCTGTCCGGAGCTCGCGCCGCGGCATGCGCGGCCGTTGCCGCTCACCGGCGGCCACCATTTCGGCGGTGACTACGATGCGCTCGCGGCACGCATTCTGGAGACATTGCCGCGATGAATGCCGGTGACCGACGCGCACGCGTTCGCACCGCGGCGGCAACGCGACGGGCCGTTGCTGAGATGCCCGCCGTGGAGCGAGCTTCGCTGCATGTCGCGCCTCGATCGGCGCCGATGCCGGCCGCCGGTCGGGCACGCCGGATCGACTGACAGTTCTCGGTCGGCGCGACCGCCGGCTGCCGCTCAGCCCCGGTGCTCGGCCATCTTGGCGAGCGCGATCGTCAGCGCGGCGCTGCCGAGCGTCTTCACGAGCCCCGGGTGCTCGGCATAGAAGCCGCCGATGCGGTCGACGATGCCCGGATTGGCCTGGTGCGCATGCTCGGCGATCACCTGCACTTCGTCGGGCGTGACGGTGTTCGCCTGTTCCGGCGTGAGCTGCGGCGGCGGCGTCGCGCCGCCGGTCGACCGACCCAGCAAGCCGCCGAGGCCGCCGCCGCCGTCGCGCGCGAGCGACGCGAGCACCGCCGGGCCGATGCCGGCGAGCAGCTGGTTCAGCAGGCCGGCTCGCTGCGTCGGATCGGAGCGGCCGAACAGCTGGCCGGCCATCTGCGGGAAAGGCGGTGTCGCGTCCGAGCGGAACATCTCGGAGAGTCCGCGGCCGACCAGGTCGGTCGGCGCGGACCGGGCGGCCTGGTCGAAGTGCTGGTCCGCCGCCTGCGAGTCGGGCGTGCCGCCGAGGTAGTGCTGAAGGATGTTGCCGAGATCGAAGGCCAAGGAAATCTCCTCGAGGCGTCGGCGGCTCAGCGCCGCGCGATCAGCCGATAGACGAGCAGCAGCACGATCGCGCCGATGACCGCGCCGATGAAGCCGGCCGACTGGCCGGCACCGTAGAGCCCGAGCGCTTGGCCGAGGTAGGTCGCGGCGAGCGAACCGACGATGCCGAGCGCGGCGGTGATGAAGAAGCCGCCCGGGTCCTTGCCGGGGGTCAACAGCTTCGCGACGACGCCGACGATGAAGCCGATGACGATGGTCCAGATCAGATGCATGCCGAGTTCTCGTTGATGGACGCTGCGCGCGCCGGTGCGGTGGGGGCGGGTCGCCCGAACCGTCGTAGTGTCCCCGGCAATCGGCAGGCCCCGGCCCCCCTCAACCGCCGGCGCGCTTGGCACGGTGTCCGTCGGCCTCGAGCCACTGCAGCACCGTGTCGCGGTGGTCGCCCTGCAGTTCGACCACGCCGCCCTTGACCGTGCCGCCCGTCGCGCACGCGGTGCGCAGCCGTTTGGCGAGCGCGGCCAACGCGTCGGGCGGCAGCGCGAGGCCGCGCACCACGGTCACGCCCCTGCCGGCGCGCCCGTGCGTCTCACGCGAGACACGGGCGATGCCGTCGCCTGTCGCGACCGCAGGCTTCTCGCGGCAGGCGCAGGCTGCGACGGGTTGCCGGCAGGCCGGACACATCCGGCCTGTGTCGGTCGAGTAGACGAGGCCGCCGCGCGTCGTTTTCATGGCGCCGATTCTCGCCGCGCGCCGCCCGCGCCGTAGACTCGGCGGCCCGTTCCAGCCCGCCCGACATGTCACGAACCGCGCCAGGCGACCCGCCCCGCGCCGTCGTCCCCGCCGCCGAGCCGGCCGTGGCGGCCATCGCCGTCGCCGGCCTCGTCGCGCTCGCGGTCGCGATGGGCATCGGCCGCTTCGCGTTCACGCCGCTGCTGCCGATGATGCTGCACGACGGCGTCGTCGACCTGCCGGCGGCGAGCTGGCTCGCGAGCGCCAATTACTTCGGCTATCTCGTCGGTGCGCTCGTCTGCACCTTCCAGCCGCGGCTCTCGCGGCGCCTGACCGGCCGCACGGATCCCGTCGACGGTCCGCGGCTCGCCCGGGCGGGCCTCGTCGCGACCGCCGTGCTGACGCTCGCGATGGCGCTGCCGCTGCCGACCGCCTGGCCGCTGCTGCGCTTCGCTGCCGGCATGGCGAGCGCGATCGTCTTCGTCCACACCTCGGGCTGGTGCCTCGCCGAACTCGGGCGCCGTGGTGCGGCCGCGATGGGCGGCGTGATCTACGCAGGACCGGGCGCCGGCATCGTCGCGAGCGGCCTCTGCGCGAGCGCGATGGTCGCCGCGCAATGGCGCGCGGCGGGCGGCTGGCTCTTTCACGGCGCGCTCGCGCTGCTGCTGACCGCGTCGGTGTGGCGCACGTTGCGCAGCCGCGTCGGCTCGGCAGCGACCGCGGCCGCCGAGACGGGCGTCGCGGCGCCAGCACGCCGCGGCGGCGAAGTGGCGTGGCTCGCGACCGCCTACGGCCTTGCCGGCTTCGGCTACATCGTGACGGCGACCTTCCTGCCGGTGATCGCCCGCGGCGCGCTGCCGCGGTCGGCCTGGCTCGACCTGTTCTGGCCCATTTTCGGACTCGGCGTGACCTGCGGCGCGCTGCTCACGACGCGGGTGCGCATCCAGGGCGATCTGCGGCTGTCGCTGGCCGCCGCGTATGCGATCCAGGCGCTCGGCATCGGCGCGGGCCTCTGGTGGCCGACGCTCGGCGGCTTCGCGGTCGGCAGCCTACTGCTCGGGCTGCCGTTCACCGCGATCACCTTCTTCGCGATGCAGGAGGTGCGGCGGCTGCGGCCCGACACCGTGGCGCCGTCCATCGGCTTGTTGACCGCGCTCTACGGCATCGGCCAGACCGTCGGCCCGCCGATGGTCGCACGGCTGTTGGCGCGCAATGGCACGGCCGCGGCCGGCTTCGATGCAGCGCTCGGGATCGCGGCGGGCGCACTGCTCGTCGGCGCTGCGCTCTTTCTCGGCATGGTGCGGGCGTACCCGAAACGGCCGGGTTGAGCGCCGAGGCGTGGCTCAGCCGGCGTTGCGGCGCGCCGAAAGCTTCAGCATGAGGCGGAAATACTCGAGTCGCGCGTGCAGCTCGGCGAGTTCGGTCTGCAACTGCAGCCAGGGGACGATGCGGTCGTCGAGCGGCGGCTCGGACGGGGGTGTGTTCGAATCCATCTTGCAGCTCCGATGAGAAGACTCGGGCGATGGTCGCAATGCAGCGATCCTAGATCAACCCCGCGACTCGGGTCCCTGCCCGCCGGACCGGTTCCCGCCGCCCTCAGCGCAGGACCGCGGATTGCTGCGGACCCCGGCGCGAGGTCGCCGCCCGGACCCCATTCCTGTCACTTGCGAGGAGCGAGAGGTGCCGACCGATCCGTCCGACGAACCGCCGCGCGGCAGCGCCGCCGCCGCGGTCGCCGACGCGCTGGTCGAGACGCTGCGCTCGACGCGGCTGACCGTGCTGACCGGGCGGCCGGGCGCCGGCAAGTCCCGGCTCCTGCGAACGCATGTTCTGCCACGCCTGCGCCGTCGGCTCGACGACGCCGCCTCGAGCGCGCCGGTGTGGGATGCAACCGAGGGCACGCTGCCCGTCGATCGTCGCCGCCGGACCGTGCGGCCCCGTGAGCTCGTCGTCTTCTGCGACCGCTGGGACGGATCGCCGGGCGACCAGGTGCACGCGCGCATCGACGAAGCGACCGGCGAGACGCCTCCGGCAGGGCCACGACCGCCGGTCGCGCTGCGCGCCAAGGCGCTCAGCGCTGAGCGCGGCGCCCGTGTGCTGTTCGTCTTCGACCACGGCGACCGGATCGTCGCGTCGCCCTCCGGCGCGGCCGATCCGGCGGCCGACTACGACGCGCTCGTCAACGCCTTGTGCAGCGTGTCGCCGTCGGTGCATCTGCTCGCGAGCGCCCGCGACGACGCGCTGCCGCCGTCGGTGCAGTCTCGCCTCGGCAGCCCCGACACGCGCCGCGTGAGCCTGCCGGCATCCGCCGACGCCACCGGGGCGTTCGCCACTGCCCGCCCGGCCGTGCCGCCGCGCGCTGCCGCGGCCGAGGACGACCGGTTGAGCCGCGACGATGTCTACGCGTCGATCGCCGATCGCCTCGAGGCGATCGCCGGTCGCGCCCCTGCGCCCGCCCGAATCAGCGCAGGCGAGGCAGGTGGGCCCGCTTGGGCCGTTTCAGGCGAGGGCCGGGCGTCGACTCGGACCGACGCGGGCGACGACCCTGCGCCCACCCGGAGCCGCGCAGGCGAGGCGCGTGCGCCCGCCTGGAGCAGCCCGGGCGAGGGCCGGGCGGCGGTCGGCGAGCCGCAGGCGCCGACGGTCGGCCGGCAGCCCCGCCGACCGGCACCCGACCGCGTCGAGCCGTGGCTCGCACCCGCGCCCGACATTCCGCCCCCGGCGTTCGACCCCGTCGCGGCGTCGGCACCACCGGACTTCGTTCCCGGCACCTTCGCCCAGACCGCGGCGCTTCGACGGACGCGGAGCGCGCGGCGCATGCGGCTCACGGTCGGCGGGCTGGTGCTCCTGCTGCTGGCCGGCAGCGGGCTGCTCCTCTGGCAGGACGGTTCCGGCGCGGGATCATGGCCGACGCCCTCGGAGCGCCGGGTCGCCGTCGCGGCCGAGCGGTCGGGCATCTCGCCCCGCAGCGCGCCGCTGCCTGTGCCGCAGCCGCCGCGAGCGGCCTCGGCACCGTCGACCGCGATCGAAGCCGTCGAGCCACCGCCGGTGTCCCCGAGCCCGGCGCCCGTCGCATCGGTCTTCGCCGGATCTTCGCCTGCCGCGATCTCGCCCTCCTCGGCGCCGGCCTCCACTGCCCCGGTCGTCGCGGGGGCTCCGGCCGCATCGCTCGTCGCCGGAACGCCGGCTGCAACGGCCATCGCCGGGATGCCGGTCGCATCGGCCGTCGCATTGACGCCGGCGGCATCGGGCGTCGCCGGGATGCCGGCCACATCCGTCGACGCCGGAGCGCCGGCCTCAGCGCCGGTCGCGCCGGTCGCGCCGGTCGCCACCGAGGCACCGGCCGCGTCGCCCGCGCGACCCCGGGCGCCCGAGTCGGCGGGCGAGACGCGCCTCGCGGAGCAGCTCTGGCGCGAAATGTCGCGGCACGGGGTGGCGCGAATCGGCGTGCCGACCGCGGTCGGCACGCTCGACGCGCTGTCCGCCGGCCGGCGGCTCGCCGTCGTGCCCTACGACGCGCTCCGCTCGCTCGCGCGTCGCGGCGCCGGCCGCAGCGCGCGCGTCGTCGCGCCGCTCTTCGCCGAGGAAATCCACGTCGTCGTCCGCGCCGACTCGCCGCTCGCCTTCGTCCACCAGCTCGCCGGTCGGCGGGTCGACGTCGGACCGCCCGACGGCGCTCGCCACGTGACGGCGGTCGCGTTCTTCGAGCGGCTCTTCGACCGCGCGCCGCGCGTGGACGAGCTGCGCGCCGAGCCGCTCGATGCGGCGCTCGCCGAGCTGCTCGATGGCGGCGGCGGCGTCGACGCGATCCTGCTCGTCGAGCCGCAGCCGTCGGCGTGGCTCGCGTCCCTGCCCGCGGCGCAGCGCCGCCGCCTGAAGCTGCTCGCCGCCGCGCCGGACGATCCGTCGACGCGGCGCGCCTTGCGCGGCTACTTGCCGGCAACGGTGTCGGCGCCGCTCGCCGGCGGCACCGCGGTCCGCGGTTTCTCGGTGATGACCTTCCTCGTCGCGAACCCGGCGACGCCGGTCGGGCGCGACGACACGGCTGCGCTGGCCGCCGAGGCGCTGTGCCGCTCCCTGGCCGACCTGCGCCGGGACGGCCATCCGAAGTGGCGCGAGGTCGATCCGTCGCTACAGTTGCCGGTGCCGCTCGCCTACGATCCGGCAGCGGCGGCGGCGGCCCGTGGGTGCCGCGTCGGTGCCGAGGCGGCTGCACGCCGGCCGCCGCTGGCCGTGTCGATGATCGATCCCGGCCGTCCGGTTCGACTCCGAGGAGACCTTCCATGAAGCGGTCGACGTCCCTGCTGCGGCTCCACTTCCCGCTGGCGCTTGCGTTGTCGTTTGCCTCCGCGGCGCCGCTCGCCGTCGCCGCCGACGCGCCGGCAGTGCCGGTCAAGGTCACCGCGGTCGCGTATTTCGACTTCGACGCGGCGCGGCTGCGCGATGCCGACAAACCCGCGCTTCTCGCGGACGTCGCCAAGATGCAGAACGTGACCTGGCAATCGGTGACGACCGTGGGCCACACCGACAGCGTCGGCTCGCGCAAGGCCAACGCCCGGCTGGCGGCGCGGCGCGCCGCGGCGGTCAAGGCGTATCTCGTCGCCAAGGGTCTCGACGCGACGATGATCCGCACGGCGGCCGCCGCGGCGGCGCGACCGGTCGCCGACAACACGACGAGCGAAGGGCGGGCGCGGAACCGGCGCACCGAGGTCGTGTTCGAGGGCGTCCGCCCAGGCTCCTGAGCGGCCGATCGGGCGATGCGGCTTCCGCTCCGATGCCGGGCCGTGCGCCTTGCCGGCGGTGCGCTGCTCGTCGCGCTGCTCGCCGCGTGTGCCGGCCCGGGCGTGCGCGTCGACGATCGCGACGGTCCGGAGGCCCGGCCGCCGCCGGGCCTGCTGCAGGTGCCGGACGCCGAGCCCGCCGTCGAGCCGATCCGGCAAGGCGGCCCGAACAAGCCGTACACCGTGTGGGGCCAGAGCTACGTACCTCTCGTCGCCGATGCGCCGCTGAACGAACGCGGCCTGGCGTCGTGGTACGGCCGCAAGTTCAACGGCAAGCCGACCGCGAGCGGCGAGCTCTACAACATGTATGCGATGACCGCGGCGCACCCGACGCTGCCGATCCCGAGCTATGCGCGCATCCGCAATCCGGCCAACGGCCGCGAGGTCGTCGTCCGCATCAACGACCGCGGACCGTTCAAGAGCCGACGGATCGTCGACCTGAGCTACACCGCCGCTTTGAAGCTCGGCATCCTCGGCGCCGCGTCGCCGGTCGAGCTCGAGCGGATCACCGGCGACGACATCCGCGCCGGCACCTGGCGCCACGCGCCGGTCGGACCGCGCGACGGAGCCGACACCGCGGCGCGGGTCGCGTCGGCCGCGCCGGCCGAGGCGCCGTCGCGGGTCGCTCTGCCCGTGCCGCCCGTCGGTGCGCCTCGCGCCGCTTCACCCGCGCCGACCGTCGTTCCGCCGCAGGCCGCGGCGACGGTGCCCGCGCCGCCCGTCGACCCGTTGCAGGTCGCGGCGGCGGCGGCCGACAGCGTCGTGCTCGCTGCCGACCGCAGCCCCGCGCTGCTGCCGCCGGACACCGTCGCGCCGGCGATCGGCGACGTCACCGGCGGCGTCGCCGGCACGGCCGCCGGCCGCGGCTTCTGGGTGCAACTCGGCGCGTTCCGCGAGCACGACGGCGCGGTCGCATTCCAGAAGCAGGTCGAAGCCCGCGTCGGCGGCATCGCGCCGCTCCTGACCGTGTTCGCCGACGCGACGTTGTTCCGGCTCCAGGCGGGGCCCTATGCCCGCCGCGACGAGGCCCGCGACGCCGGCGAGCGGCTGCGCGATGCCTTGCGCCTCGTCCCGGTGATCGTCGAGCGGCGCTGAGCCCTACACTCGCGACCGCCGCGGCGCCCCGTCCGTGCCCGTGCCGTCGCCATGCCGGTCTGCCCTGCCTGTGAACACGCCCTGCCGCCCGCAGCGTCGCGCTGCGCGCGTTGCGGCGTGGCGGTCGATGCGACCGCGCCGCTCGACGACATGGCGCCGACGCGCCCGTCGCGTCTGTCGCAGGAAGCGGCCTGGGCGGCGGTGATCGGCCCGCGCCAGGCCGTGCACTACCTGCGCCGTTTCGCCGCGCTGAGCCGGCCCGGGGCGCGCGGCGTCGGCTGGCATTGGCCGGCGTTCCTCGCACCGCCGCTCTGGTTCCTCTACCGCAAGATGTGGGGCTGGGCGGCGATCTGGGCGCTCGTGATGCCGCTGCTCCTGCTGCTCGACGGAGCGATCGCGGCGGCGACGGACGGCTTTCGCATCGGCCTCGACGGTCCGGCGCTGCTCGTCCTCGTCGGCGTGGGCATGGCCGTCCCGGCGCTCTTCGCCGAGCGGCTCTACCTCGACCACTGCAACCGGCTGATCCGCCGCACCCGCCGCACCGGCTCGGGCCGTCACGACGCCGGCCGCCTCGCCGCCCGGGGCGGCACGAGCGACGTCGCCGCTGCCGTCGCGGCGGTGTTCGCCGGCGCCGCGGCGCTCGGCGTCGTCGGCGGCCTGCTGCTCGCGGGTTGGGTCGACTACGACAAGCGGGTGAAGATCGTCGAGGCGCTGCGCGCCGGCGCCGCCGCACGCGCGGCCGTGGCGACGTTCATCGACCGGCGGGGCGCGGTGCCGGCCTCGTGGCAGGCTGCCGGGTTCGCCACGCCGCCGCTGCCGGCGCACGTAGCGACGATCGACCTCGACCCGCGGACCGGCACGATCGCGATCGACACCCGGCTGTCGAAGGCCGAGTTCGGCATGCTGCGTCTCGTGCCGGAGGTCGACGGCGCCGAGCGCATCGTCTGGACCTGCCACGCCGACGCGGCGCTGAAGCCGTTCAGCCCGCCGGCCTGTCGCGGCGAGGAATGACCCGGCGGCGGCCGACGGACTGCTTGCTGCGACTGCTGCGACTGCTGCCACTGCTGCCACTGCTGCCACTGCTGCCACTGCTGCCACTGCTGCGATCGTCGCCTCGCTGCGACCGCTGCCCGTGCGCGACGACCCCCGTGAAGCGCCATGACGACACCGCCGAGTTTCGGCCGGGCCGGCGACGGGACGCCGCCGACGTGCGGCGGGCGGCCAAGCCTCGCGGCGGGCACCGACACCCGCCGCACGCCGGCTGCTCCTGCAGGGTCCACCCGGCCGCGGTCGCCGCAGCGGCCGCACCGGCGCGGCGCGCTGCGCACAGCCCGCCGACGGCGCTCGCAGAACGATGCGACGTCCACCCGTCGGCTTCGGCAGCGGTCGTGTCGCGCCCTCCGGCGCGGGCCGTCGACGCGACCGCCCGCGCCGGGGCGCGTCAGCGGCCGCCGGTCACGTCGACAACCGCGCCGGTCGTGTAGCTCGATGCCGGCGACAGCAGCCAGACGATCGCCTCTGCGACCTCGGCCGCGCTGCCGGCGCGCTGCATCGGCACCTGCGGCACCATCTGCCGGACGCGGTCGGGCTGGCCGCCCGACGCATGGATCTCGGTCTCGATGATCCCCGGCCGCACTGCGTTCACCCGAACGCCTTCGGCCGCGACCTCGCGCGCGAGGCCGAGCGTGAACACATCGATCGCACCCTTGGCGGCGGCGTAGTCGACATAGTTGCCCGGCGAGCCCAGCCGCGCCGCCGCGGACGACAGGTTGACGATGCTGCCGCCGCTGCCGCCGAAGCGCGTCGACAGCCGGCGCACCGCCTCGCCGGCGCAGGCGAAGCTGCCGAACACGTTGACCGCGAACATGCGCTGCAGCCGGGCCGGCGACATCGCGTCGACACGTGCGGCGTGGTCGACGACGCCGGCGTTGTTGACCAGCCCGCCGAGCGGCGGCAGTTCGGCATCGACGCGGCGGAACATCGCGGCGACGGCGGCCGGATCGGCGACGTCGGCCTGCACCGCGAGCGCCCGGCCACCGGCAGCACGGATCGCGGCGACGACCGTGTCCGCCGCCACCGCGTCGTTCGCGTAGTTGACCGCGACGGCCCAGCCGTGACGTGCGGCGAGCGCGCAGGTGGCAGCACCGATGCCGCGGCTGCCGCCGGTGACGACAACGGTGCGGACGGGCACGGTCTCGGGCGCGGCAACCGGCTCACTCATCAGCTTCTCCATTGGCGGGACCCTGATCGCCCCCGGTGTCGGCTTCGTTCGCCTTCTCGTCGAGCTTCGGCTTCAACGCCGTCAGCCGGTCGACGAAGCGGTCGGTCGGCACAGTGCGGGCGAGCCGCAGCGGCGGCGGCAACAGATGGCTCATGTAGAGCTCGTCGCCCAGGCGGTCGGTGCGCGTGAGATTGAGCCAGGCGGTGAGGCCGATGCCCGCGGCGACACCGGCGGCGACCATGCCGCGCAGCAGGCGCTTCCTCGCCGGCTCGACCGCGAGCAGATGGAAATACACCGCGATGCCGCCGATCAAGAAGGTCGCGACGAAGGCGAAGTCGGTCAGCCACGGCCACGAGAACGCGAACGCGAACACCGGCGGCAGCGCGCCGACGAGCAGCAGCGCGACGCTGCCGAACAGAAAGACCCGCAGGTGCCAGCCGAGGTGCGCCTGGCGCGTGAACGTCTTCGACAGCAGCGCCCAGGCGCCGCACCAGACGACGGCGCCGGTGACGAGCGTCATCAGCGTCGCGGCGAGAGCGCGGCCGACGCCTTCCTGGTCGCTCGCGAGCCAGGTCGCGAGAAGCTGCACCGCGACCAGCAGCAGCGCGGCGGCAACGACCGGCGCGACGCGGCGGCCGAGCGGCCCGGCCGGCGCGAGCGGCTGCTCGGCCGCGAGCGCGTCGCCGGGCCGGTGCAGGCGCAGCCGCGTGCGGCCGAGCGCGAGTTCGAGCGCGACCCCGCCCACGGCGGGCAGCGGATGACGCTCGCCGCGGCGGACGAGCTGCCGGCCGACCCGAACCCCATTCACGGTGTCGCCGACGACGAGCGCTTCGGCGTCGTCGGCGCCGGCGTCGATCACGAGATGGTGCGCGGCGACGTGCGGATCGGTCAGCACGAGGTCGTTGTCGAGCGCCCGGCCGACGCGCAGCGGCCATGCGGCGACTGCCACCGTCTGCCGCACCTGGCCATCCCGGTCGAGGATGTCGACGACGGCGCGGTTCACGGTGCCACCCGGCCGTAGGCGTCGAGGTAGTGGCGGGCGAGCTTCTGCGCGTTGTCGAAGCTCAGGCCCTGCGCGTCGAAGCGGCCCTCGACGCCGGCCTGCGGCTGGTCGAGCGTGACGACGAGCACCGACAGGTCGTAGAGCGCGGGCAGCTTCCTGTAGGCACGCATGCAGACGACCGCGCGCATCGGCAGGCCGTCGTGCTCGACGAAGTCCTCCTGGCATTGCGGCCGGGTCTGGAATTCGGTGCGCAGGCGATTGAAGTTCTCGTTGCGGAAGCTCGCGGAATAGCGGTTGGCGAAGCGCAGCGTGCCGAGCTTGGCGCCGTCGTAGGCTTCGTGGCGGACGCTGATCGCGCCGGTCGTGTAGTCGCCGACGAAGATGCGCGTGTCCATCACGCAGTCGGAGCGTTCGACGTCGAGGCCGCCGGTGCGCGAGGGCTCGCTCGAGCCCCAGCAGCGCATGAAGTCGTCGACCGGCACCGGCACGCGCAGACGCGGATGCGTCGCCGGCTTCCAGCCCTGCGCGATGAAGCGGTCGGTGAGCGCGTTCTGGTGCTGCAGCAGCTGCGCGGTGACGATCGCGTGGGCGGGCGCCGTGATCGGCGCGGCGTCGCGGCCCTTCGCCAGCAGGTCGGCGGCGAAACGCGCCGGAACGAGGAAGCTCACCTGCTCGCCGTCGACGCGCCGGGCGACGTTGATGCCCATCACCTCGCCCTGCTGGTCGAGCGCCGGGCCGCCGCTCATGCCGGCCGACAGCGAGCCGCCGAAGAAGATCTGCGGATAGAAGCTGCGCCGGACCAGGCCGTTGTAGGTGCCTTCGGTGACCGCGAAGCCGACGTCGAGCGGGTTGCCGAGCGAATAGAGCCGCTCGCCTTGCGACAGCGGCTGCGCGTCGGGCCGGAAGGCGAGCGCGTCGAAGCCGCGGCCGGCGGCGTCGGCGGCCCTCAGCAGCGCAAGATCGTGCAGCACGTCGAGCTGCAGGATCTGCAGCGGCGCCTCGCGGCCGTCGGCGGTCACGTAGACGAGGTCGTGGCGCTCGGGCGCGAGCGCCGCCTCGCTGACGACGTGGAAGTTGGTGACGATGTGGCCGGCCGTCGAGACGATGAAGCCCGAGCCGACCGAGGTCTGGCTCGCCCGGCCCTTGAGCACGGTACGGATCTGCACGAGCTGCGAGCGGGCCTGCTCGTAGACACGCCGGGCCGAATACGACACCGGCGCCGAGGCAGGCGGATCGGCCGGCAGCAGCGCCGCCGGTGCCGGCCGGGGCGTGGTCTGCCCCGATGCACCGAGTGCAGCACCCAGCCAAAATGCGAGGCCGAATGCCCACCGCCGAACAGCGCCACGAGGCCAGGGATTCATCGGAATCGATTCTACGGGTCGGCCCATGGCCGGGCGCCGATCCGTTCTCGGGAGACCCTCCATGCAACGCCGCCGCTGGGTTCAAGCCGTCGCCGCCACCGCGGCCCTGCCCGCCGTGTTCCTCCGGCCGCGCGGCACCCGTGCGCAGACGGTCGAGAGGCCGAAGCTGACGCTCGCGGTCGGCGGCAAGAATCTTCTCTACTACCTTCCGCTCACGATCGCCGAGACGCAGGGCTACTTCAAGGCCGAGGGCCTCGACGTGACGATCGCCGATTTCGCCGGAGGCTCGCGGGCGCTGCAGGCGCTCGTGGGCGGCAGCGCCGACGTCGTCTCGGGCGCCTTCGAGCACACGTTGACGATGCAACCCAAGGGCCAGCGCCTGCGCGCCTTCGTGCTGCAGGGGCGGGCGCCGCAAATCGTTCTCGGCGTCAACCCAAAGACGATGCCGGGCTTCAAGACCATCGCCGACCTGAAGGGCAGGAAGCTCGGCGTGACCGCGCCGGGGTCGTCGACGCACGTGCTCGCCAACTTCGTCCTCGCGAAGGCCGGCTTGAAGCCGGGCGACGTCGCGATCGTCGGCGTCGGCGCCGGCAGCGGCGCGGTCGCGGCGATGCGCGCGGGCCAGGTCGACGCGGTCAGCAACCTCGACCCGGTGATCACGTTGCTGCTGCGTTCGGGCGACCTGAAGATAGTCGCCGACACGCGCGTCGTCGCCGAGGCCGACAAGGTCTTCGGCGGTCCGATGCCGGCCGCCTGCCTCTACGCGCCGCAGGGCTTCGTCGACAGGAATCCCGCGACCGTGCAGGCACTCGCCAACGCGCTGGTGCGTGCGGACAAATGGATCCAGGCGGCAGGCGCCGCCGAGATCATCAAGGCGGTGCCCGAGAGCTACCTGCTCGGCGACCGCGCGGTCTACGTCGACGCCTTCCTCGCCGCCAAGGGGGCGCTCTCGCCCGACGGCACGGTCCCCGAGGCCGGCCCCGAGACGGCGCGCCGTGCGCTCGCGACGATCGACCCCGAGGTCGCCGGTGCGACGCTCGACCTCGCCGCCACCTTCACCAACGACTTCGTGCGCAAGGCCAACGCGCGCTATCCGAAGGGATGACCGCGGCCGCGCTGCGCTTCGACGCCGTCGCCTGCACCTTCGTCGACCGCCACGATCCGGCGCAGCGCCACACCGCAGTCGCCGATTGCACGCTCGATGTCGCGGACGGCGAGTTCGTCGCGGTCGTCGGGCCGACCGGTTGCGGCAAGAGCACGCTGCTCAATCTCGCTGCCGGGCTGCTCGCGCCGAGCGCCGGCCGGGTCGAGGTCTTCGGCACGCCGCTCGCAGGGCTCAACCGGCGCGCCGGCTACATGTTCCAGGCCGAGAGCCTGATGCCGTGGCGCACCGCGGCGCAGAACGTCCGCGCCGGTCTCGAGTTCCGCGGCGTCGCCGACGCCGGTGCGCAGGCCGACGCGTGGCTCAAGCGCGTCGGCCTCGGCGGCTTCGGCGATCGCTATCCGCACCAGCTCTCCGGTGGCATGCGCAAGCGCGTCAGCCTCGCGCAGACGCTCGTCCTCGACCCCGACATCATCCTGATGGACGAGCCGTTCTCGGCGCTCGACATCCAGACGCGGCAGCTGATGGAGAACGAAGTCCTCGGCCTCTGGGCGGCGTCGAAGAAGGCGGTGCTCTTCATCACCCACGACCTCGACGAGGCGATCGCGATGAGCGACCGCGTCGTCTGCCTCAGCGCCGGTCCGGCGTCGCGGCCGATCGGTACGTTCGTGGTCGACCTGCCGCGGCCGCGCGACGTCGCCGAGGTGCGCTCGAACGCGCGCTTCGCCGAACTCCACGGCGCGATCTGGTCGGTGCTGCGCGACGAGGTGCTGAAGGGCTATCGGCAGCAATGGGCGGCCGCCTGATGCGCCGCGGGACCGTGCGCTTGCGGCTCTGGCAGCTCGGTCTGCTCGCGGTCGTCTTCGGGGTCTGGCACGTGCTGACGACGCCGGGGCTCGTGCCGCCCTTCGTCTTCGAGAACGACCGCCAGGCCGCGTTCTTCTTCGGCGAGCCGCTGAAGATCTTCGGCCGGATCTGGGCCTGGTTCGTCGGCAACGGCGACATCTATCCGCACCTCGGCGTCACGCTCGTCGAGACGGTGCTCGCGTTCGGTCTCGGCACGGCGCTCGGTCTCGGCGCCGGCCTCTGGCTCGCGCTCAGCCCGTTCGCCGCGGCGGTCGGCGACCCGTACATCAAGGCGCTCAACAGCATGCCGCGGGTCATCCTCGCGCCGATCTTCGCGGTCTGGTTCGGCCTCGGCATCGCCTCGAAGGTCGCGCTCGGCGTGACGCTCGTCTTCTTCGTCGTCTTCTTCAACGTCTACCAGGGCGTGAAGGAGGTGGGTCCGGTCGTGCTCGCCAACGCCCGCATGCTCGGCGCCTCGAACCGCCAGCTGCTGCGCCACGTCTACCTGCCGAGCGCGACGAGCTGGGTCTTCAGCTCGCTGCACACGAGCGTCGGCCTCGCGTTCGTCGGCGCGGTGGTCGGCGAGTACCTCGGCTCGGCGCGCGGCGTCGGCTACCTGATCCTGCAGGCCGAAGGCTCGTTCGACATCGACACCGTGATGGCCGGCATCCTCGTGCTCACCGCCTTCGCGCTGGCGCTCGACGCGGCGGTCGGCGCGCTCGAGCGGCGGCTGCTGAAATGGCAGCCGAGCACGACCTCGTCCGACGGCCTCTGAACGCCGTCGTCCCGGGCGCCCTGCCGGTTCAACGTCGGATGGGAACGCTGCTGTTGACGCGATAGCTTCCCAGCAGCGGGGCAGCGTTCGCGAATTCGCAGTGCTGTTCGAAATCGACGGCAAGTCGGGTGATGGCGCCGCTGCTGTCGGTCGCGACTTCGAGCACGTCGAAACGGCCGAACACCTGATTGCAACCCCGGCCGCTGCCACTGAGATCGACACCGTTGCGCGTACTGCCGGCAAAGGCGGCGCGGATTGCATCGTCGTAGGCGCCGACCTGGAAGGGCGTTCCGCTGGCCACGGCCAGGTCGAGGTACCACCATTCTGCGTAACCGGGTCTGACGACCGAGATGTGGACCGTTCCGCCATTCAGCGCTTCCTGAAACTGCGCAGCGCTGTCCTCGATCAGCGTGGTCGCACCCGAACCGATGCCATCCCCGGGCGTGCTTCGAAGGTAGAGCACGTGGCTCGAACCCGTGACGCTCGCCGACAGGAGGATCGCGTCGGTCGTCTCGGTGTCGCCGAGTGCATCGGTGACCGTCAGCCGGACGACCGCCTGCTCCACGCCGGCCGGCGGCGCATCGCCCCACGAGACCGTGGTCTGCACGGCCTCGGGGGTGCCGATGCGCAGGGGCGTGCCCGACACCTGCGACCACTTGTACGCGACGAGTGGCTGTGCCGTGCTCGTGGACGACCGGGCGGTGAGCGACAGCTGGTCCGACGCCGCCAGCACGGCACCGCCCTGAACGACCGCGACCGCGCGCAGGCTGTCAGGCGTGCTGATCGTTAAGCCCGGCCAATCACTGCGTCGCTAGCTGTTGCCGAGCGCGTCTTGAACCGTCGCGCCGTTTTGCCAGTGCGTGCCGTCCAGCGACGCGTGGCGTGTGAACGCTCACGGCTGCCCGATGCCGTCACGACACAGGGCTGCTGCGCGGCTGTCCGCGCCGACTCAAGGCACGACCGTCGTGAACAGGTAGGTCGCGAAGATCACCAGCAGCACTGCGCCCTGCAGCACCGTGGTGCGGCCGGTGCCGAGCGCGAGGCCGGCGACGAAGAGCGACAGCACGAGCAGCACCGTCGACTTGATGTCGATGCCGAGCGTCAAGGTGAGGCCGGTCGCGAGCGAGACGATCGCGACCGCGGGAATCGTCAGGCCGATGCTCGCGAGCGCCGAGCCGAGCGCGAGGTTGAGACTCGTCTGCAGCCGGTTCGCGCGCGCCGCGCGGACCGCCGCGATGCCCTCGGGCAGCAGGACGACGAGCGCGATGATCACGCCGACCAGCGCCTTCGGCGCACGCAGCGCCGCGACCGCCGCCTCGATGCTCGGCGACAACGCCTTGCCGAGGACGACGACCGCGATCAGGCAGACGAGCAGCAGCGCGCCGCTGACCGCCGCGACGCGCACCGTCGGCGGTGGCGCGTGGTCGGCGACCGGATCGTCGGCGGCCAGGAAGTAGTCGCGGTGGCGCACCGTCTGCACGAGCACGAACGTCAGGTACAGCGCGACCGAGACGAGCGCAATGAAGGCGAGCTGGCTCGGCGTGTAGGCGGGCCCCGGCGTGCTCACCGTGTAGTTCGGCAGCACGAGCGTCAGCACGACGATCGCCGCCAGCGCCGCGAGCGACGCGCTGACGCCGTGCAAGCCGAACGTCTGCTCGCCGTGGTGCGCGCCGCCGACGATCAGGCACAGGCCGACGATGCCGTTGACGATGATCATCACCGCTGCGAACACGGTGTCGCGCGCGAGCGTCGTCGACTCGGGGCCGCCGGCGAGCATCAGCGAGACGATCAGCCCGACCTCGATCACCGTCACCGCGACGGCGAGCAGCAGCGTGCCGAACGGTTCGCCGACGCGGTGCGCGACGACCTCGGCGTGGTGCACCGCCGCGAGCACCGCGCCGACCAGCCCGGCCGCGACCAGGCCCCAGTAGGCGCCGCCGACCCCGACCGCGGTGCCGCCGTAGAGCAGCCAGGCGACGATCGGCGCGGCGACCGTCCAGCGCGGCAGCACCGCCGAACGCGTCATCGCCGCGCCGCGGGGCGGGGCGTCACCGGGGCGCCCTGCCGTGGCGCGTCACTTCGCCGTCGGCATCACGAACTCGGCGCCCTTCGCGATCGTCGACGGCCAGCGCTGCATCACCGACTTCTGCCGGGTGTAGAAGCGCACGCCCTCTTCGCCGTAGGCATGCATGTCGCCGAAGATCGAGCGCTTCCAGCCGCCGAAGCCGTGCCAGGCCATCGGCACCGGGATCGGCACGTTGATGCCGACCATGCCGATCTCGATCCGGCGGGCGAACTCGCGCGCGACGTTGCCGTCGCTCGTGAAGCAGGCGGCGCCGTTGCCGAACTCGTGGGCATTGACGAGCGCGACCGCGGCGGCGAGGTCGGGCACGCGCACGCACGAGAGCACCGGGCCGAAGATCTCCTCGCGGTAGATGCGCATCTCGGGCGTGACGTGGTCGAACAGGCTGCCGCCGGTGAAGAAGCCGGCCTCGAAGCCCGGGACCGTCGTGCCGCGGCCGTCGACGACGAGCGTCGCACCTTCGTCGACGCCGGTCGCGACATAGCCTTCGACGCGCTCGAGCGCCTGCTTCGTGACGATCGGCCCCATCTCGGCGTCGAGCTCCATGCCGTTCTTGATCACGAGCGTCCTCGCGCGCTCGGCGAGCTTCGGCACGATCTTGTCGGCGACGTCGCCGACCAGCACCGCGACGCTGATCGCCATGCAGCGCTCGCCCGCCGAGCCGTAGGCCGCGCCGATCAGCGCGTCGACCGCCTGGTCGATGTCGGCGTCGGGCATGACGACCATGTGGTTCTTCGCGCCGCCGAGCGCCTGCACGCGCTTGCCGTAGCGCGCGCCGGTCTCGTAGATGTAATTCGCGATCGGCGTCGAGCCGACGAACGAAAGCGCCTTCACGTCCGGGTGCGAGAGCAGCGCATCGACCGCGACCTTGTCGCCCTGCACGACGTTGAAGACACCGTGCGGCAGGCCGGCCTTCGTCAGCAGCTCGGCCATGAGGATCGACGCCGACGGATCGCGCTCGCTGGGTTTGAGGATGAACGCGTTGCCGCAGGCGATCGCGACCGGGAACATCCAGAGCGGCACCATGCACGGGAAGTTGAACGGCGTGATGCCGGCGACGACGCCGAGCGGCTGGCGCATCGTCCAGTTGTCGATGCCGGTCGAGACCTGGTCGGTGAAGTCGCCCTTGAGCAACTGCGGCACGCCGCAGGCGAACTCGACGATGTCGATGCCGCGGGTGACCTCGCCCTGCGCGTCGGTGAACACCTTGCCGTGCTCGGCGGTGATCATCGCGGCGAGCGTGTCGCGGTGCTGGTTGAGCAGCTCGAGGAACTTGTTCATGACCCGCGCCCGGCGGATCGGCGGCACGTCGGCCCATGCGGGCGCCGCGGCCTTGGCGTTCGCGACCGCGGCGGCGACCTCGTCGGCCGACGCGAGCGCGACCTGCCGTGCGATCTCGCCGGTGGCCGGGTTCCAGACCGGCTGGCGCCGGCCCGAGCTGCTGGCGACGGCGCGGCCGTCGATGTAGTGGCCGACCTCGGTCGTGGCGGTGAATGCGTCTGCGGCGCCCATGCGATCCTCCGGAAAAATCCGGTCGCCAGTCTATGCGAGCCGCAGGCGCACCGAAAAATCCGCCTGCGCGAGCAAACGGGTCGAAAGTCCCGTGAAAAGGACGGCGTCGGACCGGTACGGGCGTTTTGGCTTCTTGCGGGTCGGCGGGCCGACCCGAAGCGTTGCGTGCCTCCATGAGCGGGCCGGCGGGCCGTGTGACAGCGAACCGGCGGATCCTCGGCGCCGGGGGCAGCGATTCCTGGCTTCGGCGACGGCGCGACAATCGTGCATGCCGCCGCCCAAGCCTCGCTCCGCTGTGCCGCGTTCGACCACGCCGGCGACCCGGCCGTTCACCGACGCTGAACTCGACGAGCTCCAGGCCCGGCTCGACGCCGTGCCCGCACCGCTCGAGCCGCTCGACGCGAGCGCGCTCGACGGCTTTCTTTGCGGTGTGCTCGTCCAGCCCGAGCCGCTCGCGCAGGGCCGCTGGCTGCCGTTCGTCACCGACGTCGACGGCCGGCCGCTGCCGACCGGTTTCGACGCGCGCCGGCTCGTCCAGTTCGTGCTGCGCCGGCACGGTGAGCTCGGCGACGCGATCGCGCGGCGCCAGTGGTTCGATCCGTGGGTCTTCGAGCTCGAGGACGAGGCGGCCGGGCCCGAGGCCGCCGTCGACGACGATGCGGCGCCGCCGCCGGTCGACGCCGTCTACCCCTGGGTCGCCGGCTTCGCGACCGCGCTCGAGCTCTTTCCTGCGCTGCTGGGCGGCGACGCCGCCGCGATCACGCCGCCGCTCGCGCTCGTCTTCCGCCACCTCGATCCCGACGATCTCGAGGATGCCGACGACCTGCTCGCCGAGATCGAGTCGCTCGAACCGCCCGCCGACCTGACCGAGGCGGTCGAGGGCCTGGTGCGTGCGACGCTGCTGCTCGCGGACGTCGGCCGTCCGATCGCGCCGCCCGGAGCGCGCCGCCCGCGGCGTCGAGCACCCTGACGAAGAAGCCGTGGGGGAACCCGGCACGCACGCTCGGCCGCCGCGGCCGACGCCACCCGTCGTTGCAAACGCTCGCCGTCGAAGAGACACCGGCCGCGCTGTGTGCCTCGATCGGCGTCGCTCGGGTCGACCGCCCGGAGGCGCGGGAGTCGCTCACGGCGTCGAAGCCGACGCGCTCGGCTCGCTTCCTCGAACCGCGCTGCCCGGCGGCGCGACGGCGCGCCGCGGACCGGACGCCCGCTGTGCGTCGCGCCTCGACCGGCGCCGTTGCCGGCCGTCGCGCGGCTGCGCCGGAGGCGACGACGGATTCCGTGCCGTCGGTCAGATCGACGCCGGGTCGACGTCGATCGCCCAGCGCAGGATCCGCTCCGCCCCGGTCGCATCGCGCCGCAGCGCCAGCAGCGCCGGGAGCCAGCCGGCGAGGAAGCGCTGGAGCTGCGGCCGCGACGCCGACTCGACGAGCATCTGCATCCGCTCGACGTTGGCGACGCGGGCGATGCCGAGCGGCACCGGCGGATAGCGCATGACCGCGTCGGTGCCGGGCAGCTCGGCGGCGGCGATATCGGCGGCGGCGAGGAACGCGCGCGCCGCTTCGGGCGTCCTCGCATCGGCGCGCAGTATCGCGAGGTGCGAATACGGCGGCAAGCCCGCCGATTCACGCTCGGCGAGCTGACTCGCGGCGAAGGCGGCGAAGTCGTGGCGGCGCAGCGCGCCGAAGAGCGGATGGCGCGGATGCCATGTTTGCACCCACATCTCGCTGCGCGCGGCCCGGCCCGCGTCGCGCCCGGCGCGGCCGGCCGCCTGCATCAGGAGCGCGAACAGGCGCTCGGGCGCCCGGAAGTCGCTCGAGAACAGCGCGCCGTCGGGATCGACCGCGGCGACGAGCGTGATCCGGCGGAAATCATGGCCCTTGGTGATCATCTGCGTGCCGACCAGCACGTCGACCTCGCCGGCGTGGACCGCACCGAGCCGGGCTTCGAGCGCGCCCTTGGCCCGCGTGCTGTCGGCGTCGATGCGGGCGATGCGCACGGCAGCGCCGTCGCGCCCGGTCAACAGGCCGGCGAGCTGCTCCTCGAGCCGTTCGGTGCCGCGGCCGATCGGTGCGATGTCGAGGTTGCCGCAGTCGGGGCAGGCGCGCGGCACGCGCTCGGCGAAGCCGCAGTGGTGGCAGCGCAGGCTGCGGTCGAGCTTGTGGAAGACGCGCCACGCGCTGCAGTTCGGGCAGCCGCTCTTCCAGCCGCAATCGCCGCAGTGCAGCACCGGCGCGTAACCGCGGCGGTTGAGGAACACGAGGCTCTGCTCGCCGGCGTCGATGCGCAGCTGCAGTGCGGCGACGAGCTCCGGTGCGACGGCGACCGCGTGGCCGCGGGTCTTCGGCAGCAGGTTCATGTCGACGAGGCGCACGGTCGGCAGCGCGCCGCCGCCGACCCGGTCCGGCAGCGGCAGCAGCGCGTAGCGGCCGTCGTGGGCGCGCTGCCAGGTCTCGAGCGACGGCGTCGCCGAGCCGAGGACGACGGTCGCGCGCTCGAGCCGGCCGCGGTACACCGCGAGGTCGCGCGCCGAATAGCGGGCGCCGTCCTGCTGCTTGTACGACGGGTCGTGCTCCTCGTCGACGACGATCAGGCCGAGCCGCGGCATCGACGCGAAGACCGCGAGCCGGGTGCCGAGCACCAGGTCGGCGAGGCCGAGATGCGCGGCGAGCCAGTGACGCAGCCGCTGCACCGGCGTCAGGCCGCTGTGCAGCGAGACGATGCGCCGGCCGGCGAAGCGTGCGGCGAAGCGCGCCTCCAGCTGCGGCGTCAGGTTGATCTCCGGCACGAGTACGAGCGCCTGGCGGCCTGCGGCGAACGCTGCCGCCGCCGCCCCGAGATAGACCTCGGTCTTGCCGCTGCCGGTGACGCCGTGGAGCAGCACCGTGCCGCCGGCGTCGTGACGGCCGAGCCGGGCGACGATCTCGCGGAGTGCCTCGGCCTGCGCGGCGGCGAGCGGCGGCGCTGCCGTCGCCGCGCCCGTAGCGGGCGACGTGGCGCCGTGCAGCTTGGCGATCCGTGCCGCGAGCGCGGCGGCGTCGATCTTGCGGAGCTCCGGCGGCAGGACGGCGAGCGCGATTTCGCCGAGTCCGCGCTGGTAGTAATCCGCAGCGAAGCCCACCAGCGCCCGCCATGGCGCGGCGAGTGGCGGCAAGGCGGCGAGCGCTTCGATGACCGGGCGGAGCTCGTCGGCCGGCAGCCCGGCGGGCATCGACGGCGCGGCGTCCCAGACGATGCCCGCGACCTGGCGCCGACCGAGCGGCACACGCACCAGCGTTCCCGGCAGGAGCGGTGTCGCGGCTGCATAGTCGAGCGCGCCGGCCAGCCCGGCATGCTGCGGCGTCTCGACCACGACCGATCGCCGAACCGACTCGGGCGCCGACGTCAAGGCCCCCACTTGCCTTCGGAAGCTATGAGCCGGCTCAAGAAGTCACGGTAACCCACTGATCTGCGATGGTTTTTCCGACTATCCGGAATTTCTGTGGATAACTTTGTGGGCAAGCCGTGTGAGGCCGCGCCAAACGCTTGCTGCGCTTGGGCTTGCGCTGGATTGCCCGCTTTCGATGCACCGCCCGCAGTCCAATCAAATCAACGACTTAGGACATTGTGTCTTTTTGTATCTTTCGCCATGCAGCTGTTGCGGCACCAACTGGCTGGATCTCGGATTTGGGGATAAGTCAAGCCCCGTCGACGCCCTTCGCGTTCCCGTCCTCCTGCCGCAGGCGCCTGGACACCTCGTGGACCGTGTCGACGAGCACGGCGACATGCTCGGGCGGCGTGTGCTGGTTGATGCCGTGGCCGAGGTTGAACACGTGGCCGTCGACGCCGCCGTCGGCGCGGGCGGGCCGGCCGAAGCGCTCGAGCGTCGCCGTCACCTCCTCGCGGATGCGCTCCGGCGGCGCGAACAGCACGTTCGGGTCGATGTTGCCCTGGAGCGCGACGCGGTCGCCGACGCGGGCGCGCGCAGCGCGCAGGTCGACGGTCCAATCGAGGCCGACGACGTCGGCGCCGAGCGCAGCGATCTCGTCGAGCCAGGGTCCGCCGCCCTTGGTGAAGACGATGTGCGGAATCCGCGCGCCGTCGTGCTCGCGCTTCAACTGGCGCAACACGCGCTCGGTGTAGGCGAGGCTGAAGCGCTGGAACGCGCCGTCGGCGAGCACGCCGCCCCAGCTGTCGAAGACCATCACCGCCTGCGCGCCGGCGTCGATCTGGGCGTTCAAGTAGGCGGCGACGGCGTCGGCGTTGATCGACAGGATGCGGTGCATCAGGTCGGGCCGGCCGTAGAGCATGGTCTTGACGAGCCGGTAGTCGTCCGAGCCCGCGCCTTCGACCATGTAGCAGGCGAGCGTCCACGGGCTGCCCGAAAAGCCGATCAGCGGCACCCGGCCGGCGAGCGCGCGGCGGATCGACGCGACGGCGTCGAACACGTAGCGCAGCTTCTCCATGTCGGGCACCTCGAGCCGCGCCACGGCGGCCTCGTCGCGCACCGGGCTCGCGAAGCGCGGTCCCTCGCCGAGCGCGAACGACAGGCCGAGGCCCATTGCGTCGGGCACCGTCAGGATGTCGCTGAACAGGATCGCGGCGTCGAGCGCGTAGCGGTCGAGCGGCTGCAGCGTCACCTCGGTCGCGAAGTCCGGATTGGTCGCGAGACCCATGAAGCTGCCGGCCTTCGCGCGCGTCGCCCGGTATTCCGGCAGGTAGCGCCCGGCCTGCCGCATCAGCCAGACGGGCGTGTGGGGAGTCGGCTGGCGCAGGCAGGCGCGCAGGAAGCTGTCGTTGCGGAGAGGGGCGTGCATGGCCGATTGTCGCAAAGCGATTCGTGCGCACGGCTGCTCGCGCGCGGCCCACCATAATGACTCCGCACCGGAGGAGACGTCATGCTGGCCCAAGACATCCTGCACACTGTCGGCAACACGCCGCACGTCCGCATCAACCGGCTGTTCGGACACGGCCACAACGTCTACATCAAGAGCGAGCGCGCCAACCCGGGCGGCTCGATCAAGGACCGGATCGCGGTCGCGATGGTCGAGGCCGCGGAAGCCTCGGGAGCGCTGGCACCGGGCGGCACGATCATCGAGCCGACCTCGGGCAACACCGGCGTCGGCCTCGCGATGGTCGCTGCGGTCAAGGGCTACAAGCTCGTCCTCGTGATGCCCGACAGCATGAGCATCGAACGCCGCCGCCTGATGCTCGCCTACGGTGCGCGGTTCGAGCTGACGCCGCGCGAGAAGGGCATGAAGGGCTCGATCGCGCGGGCGCAGGAGCTGCTCGCGCAGACGCCCGGCGGCTGGATGCCGCAGCAGTTCGAGAACCCGGCGAACATCGACGTCCACGTCCGCACGACGGCCGAGGAGATCGCCGCCGACTTTCCGAGCGGCGTCGACGCGCTGATCACCGGCGTCGGCACCGGCGGCCATCTGACCGGCTGCGCGATGGTGCTGAAGAAGATGTGGCCGAAGCTGCAGGTGTTCGCGGTCGAGCCGTCGGCGTCGCCGGTGATCAGCGGCGGCGCGCCGAGCCCGCACCCGATCCAGGGCATCGGCGCGGGCTTCGTGCCCGCCAACCTGCACGTCGGCCTGCTCGACGGCGTCATCCAGGTCGAGGCGGAAGCCGCCCGCGAGATGGCGCGGCGCTCGGCCCGAGAGGAGGGCATGCTCGTCGGCATCTCCTCGGGCGCGACGCTCGCCGCGATCGCGCAGAAGCTGCCGAGCCTGGCCGAAGGCTCGACCGTGCTCGGCTTCAACTACGACACCGGCGAGCGCTACCTGTCGATCGAAGGCTTCCTGCCGACCGAGTGACGGCCGGAGGGTCCGCCCCTGCGGACGGCTCGCCGGCCCGCTCGCGCTCCGCCCGACCCGCCTACGTGTCGGCCCGCAGCCGGAACGCGGCGACCACCTGCGTCAGCGACTGCACCTGTGCCTTGAGGCTGTCGGACGCCGCCGCCGACTGCTCGACCAGCGCAGCGTTCTGCTGCGTCATCTGATCGAGCTGCGCCACCGAGCCGTTGACCTGTCCGATGCCCGCTGCCTGTTCGCCGGCGGCCACCGTGATCTCGCCGACGATCCCGGCCAGGCGCTCGACCGAAGCCACGATCTCTTCCATGGTGCGGCCGGCGTCGGTCACCAGCGCGCTGCCCGACTGCACCTTCTCGCCGGATCGCTCGTCAACTGCTTGATTTCCTTGGCGGCCGTCGCGCTGCGCTGCGCCAGCGTGCGCACCTCGCTGGCGACCACGGCGAAGCCGCGGCCCTGCTCTCCGGCACGGGCCGCCTCGACGGCTGCGTTCAGCGCGAGGATGTTCGTCTGGAAGGCGATGCCGTCGATCACGCCGACGATGTCGGTGATCCGCCGCGAGCTGCTGTCGATCTCGCCCATGGTCACGACCACGCGCGACACCATCTCGCCGCCGCGCGCCGCGACTTCGGCGGCGCTGCGCGCCAACCGGTCTGCCTGACGCGCCGACTCGGCCGCCTGGCCCACCGTGCCGGTGAACTGCTCCATCGCGCTTGCCGTCTGCTGCAGGCTGCCCGCGGTCTCCTCGGTGCGCATGGACAGGTCGCGGTTGCCCACGGCGATCTCCGTGCTCGCGGTGGCGATGCTGTCGCTCGACGAGCGCACCCGGCCCACCAGGTCCCGCAACGCCGCCTGCATGCGCTGCAGCTGCTGGAGCAGCGGCACGAACTCGTCGTGACCCTGCACCGTCACCGTCTCGCTCAAGTCGCCCGCGGCGATCTGCTCGGCCACGCGGCTGGCCTGCGCCAGGCGGCTCCGCAGGCCCGCCGCCAGCCACCACACCAGCACGCACAGGAGCGCGAGCGTGCCGCCGATCGAGCCGAGCAACACGTACCGGGTCTGCCCGAGTTCGGCGGCCGTGCGCTGTTCGAGCTGGCTCAGCAGACCCTGTTCGAACTCGCGCAATCGGGCGGTGCTGTCGAGCAGGGCGTTGCGGGTCGGGATCAAGGTCGCGACGAGGTGATCGAAGGCGGCGTCCTTGCGGCCGTCACTGCTCAATGCGAGGTTGACCTCGCCCGCCTCCCAGAAGCTCGCCGTGCGGGCTTCGACGTCGGCGATCAGGCTCTTCGCCTGTGCGCTCTTCACGTCGTGCTTCAGGCCGGCCAGTGCCTCGTCGATCAACTTGTGCTTCTTGCCGATGTCCTCGAGGGTGGCCTTCAGGTCCTGCGGTGTCCTGACCAGCATGGCGTGCCGCGCCTGCAGCGACGCGCGGGTGACGTTGAGCTCGATCGCCGCCGCGCGGGCCAGCTGCGGCACGAGCCGCTCGCTGGCATCGGACGTCGTCGCCATGACGGTGTTCAGGTGCAGCCACACGTAGGCGACCGCGCATCCCAGCAGCACCGCGACGGCGCCCACGACGAGGCGGAGGCTGCGAATGAAACCGAGAGTGGAGATCTGCATAAAAGCCCTTCGTCTCCGCTCCTCGGAGATTAGGGGTTATCGGCGCCCGCGACGGCAGCTTGAGCGCTTCGCGAAACCGCACGAGCGCCGTGCGATTCAAGCGCTGCCGTCGACGAGGCAGCGGACCGCGTCGCCGACACGCACGGTGCCGCCGGCGAGCACGCGCGCAGTGACGCCGCCGTGACCGCGCATCGCGTTGTAGGCCCCGGGGCCGAGCGCGGCCTCCATCTTCGAGCACGGTTCGCACGGGCCGGTGATCTCGAGCACGGTCGCCTCGCCGATGCGCAGCACGAGCGGCTGGTCCTTGAAGAGCGCCTTCGCTGCCAGCAGGTTGAGCCCCGACACGACGAGGTTGCGGCGCAGCGTCTCGGGCGCGACGCTCGTCCTTCCCGTCAGCGCCGCGATCACCGGCAGGTGCTCGGCCTGCAGCAGCGTCACCTGGCGGCGGCCGCCGGTCGTGTGCCCGGCACTGCTGCGGTCGCCTTCGAGGCCGCGCCCCGAGAGCGCAGCCGCGGTCTCGGCGGCGACCGCCCGCGCACCGCGCGCCGGCCGCAGCACGATGGCATCGACACGCCCGTCGACAGCGAAGCGGCGGGTCAGGCTGCGCAGGTCGTCGACGCCGGTGTCGGGACGTGACCGCACCTCAGCCTCGCCGGATCTCTCGAACGGTGTGGTCGAGCAGGGCATCGACGAGCTGCTGCAGATGGCCCTGCAGCCGCTCGAAGCCGGCGTGCTTGGTCCGCGTCGCCTCGTCCATGTAGACGCGCTTGTTGATCTCGAGCTGCAGGCTGTGGCGGCGCTGCAGGGGATTCGAATACGCGCGGACGAGCTCGACGCCCTTGTACGGGTCGTTGACGCGGACGTCGTAGCCGAGGCCTGCGAGCACTTCGCGCACGAACGCGGTGAACGCCGGCGCGCAGGTCGTGCCGTCGCGGTCGCCGAGGACGATGTCGGCGCGCTGGCTGCCGCTGCCGCCCTCGCCCTGCACGCCGGCGACGGCGTTCATCGAATGGCAGTTGATGTGGTAGCTCGCGCCGAACGTCGCATGCGTCGCGTCGATCCACTGGGTGAGCGCGCGGTGGTAGGGCGCGTGGCAGCGCTCGATGCGCGCCTCGACCTCGGCGACCGCCAGCTTGCGGTCGTAGATCGGCCGGCCGTCGTCGAGCGTGCGCCAGACGAGCGCCTTGCCGATCGCCGCCTTGCCGCTCGGCACGATCGGGCCGGGCCAGGCGCCGCCGTCGATCAGGTCGAGGTCGATGTCGCAGGCATGGCGGTTGGCGTCGAGGTACGTGCGCGGGAACGTGGCGGCGAGCAGGAACACGCCGCGCTCGGTGACCGGGCGATAGAGTTCGTCGACGAAGCAGTCCTCGCCGTCGCGGAGGTCGAATTCGCTGACCGCCGGCAGCATGTCGTCGGGGAACGCCCGGCCCGAATGCGGCGAATCGAGCAGCAGCGGGACCGCGGGAACGGCCGGGCCGTCGATCGTCAGCAGCGCGTCGTCGTTCATGCGCAGGAGCGTAGCGCATGGCCGCCGGCAGCGATGGCCGGGGCTTCTATGATCGCCGGTTCCCGAGGAGCCTCCCATGATGCGTTCGACGGCGTTGTCCGCCCTTCTTCCCTGGTCGCGCGGCGCGCGCCGCGGCTTCGCCGCAGCCTGTGCGCTCGTCGTCACGCTCGGCCTGTCGGGCTGCGGCTACAACAACTTCCAGAGCCTCGACGAGCAGGTCAAGAGCGGCTGGGCCGAGGTGCTGAACCAGTACCAGCGCCGCGCCGACCTGATCCCGAACATCGTCGCGACGGTCAAGGGCGAGGCGAGCTTCGAGCAGGACACGCTGACCAAGGTGATCGAGGCGCGGTCGAAGGCGACGTCGATCCAGGCGACGCCCGAGCTCGTCAACGACCCGGAGGCCTTCGAGCGCTTCCAGAAGGCGCAGGGTGAGCTGACCGGCGCGCTCTCGCGGCTGATGGTCGTCGCCGAGCAGTACCCGCAGCTGAAGGCGAACCAGGCGTTCCAGGACCTGCGCGTCACGCTCGAGGGCACCGAGAACCGCATCACCGTCGCGAGGAACCGCTACATCGACAAGGTGACGCAGTACAACGTGCTCGCGCGCAGCTTCCCGTCGAACCTGACCGCGATGGTCTTCGGCTACAAGGTCAAGCCGACCTTCACCGTCGCCAACGAGGCGCAGATCTCGGTGCCGCCGAGCGTCAACTTCGACAAGCCCGCCGCACCGGCGCCGAAGTGAATCCGACCGCCGCGCTGCGGCTCGCCTGGGCGCTCGTCGCGGCGGTCCCGCTCGGGCTCGTCGCGGCCGGCTCGGCGCGGGCGCAGGACGTCCTGCCGGTGCCGCCGCTCTCGGGCCGCGTCGTCGACCAGACCGGCACGCTGGCGCCGCAGCAAGCCGATGCGCTGACCGCGAAGCTCGCGGCGATCGAGACCCGGCGCGGCGCGCAGATCGTCGTGCTGATCGTGCCGACGACGCAGCCCGAGGACATCGCGACTTTCGGCCAGCGCGTCGCCGACACCTGGAAGGTCGGCCGCCGCGATGTCGGCGACGGCGTCGTCGTCGTCGTCGCCAAGACCGACCGCCGGATCAACATCGAGGTCGCGAAGACGCTCGAGGGCGCGATTCCCGATGTGCTCGCCGGCCGCATCATCAACGACCAGCTGAAGCCGGCGTTCCGCAACGCCGACTACGCCGGCGGGCTGAACGCGGCGGTCGACCGGCTCGACGCCGCGATCGGCGGCGAGAACCTGCCGGCGCCGACGGTGCGGCAGGACGGCGGCGGCAGGCGCGCGCCGCGGGGCTTCGATCTGCAGGATCTCGCGATCTTCCTTTTCGTCGCCGTGCCGGTCGTCGGCGGCGTCCTGGCGCGCGCCTTCGGCCGCAAGTTCGGCGCGCTGCTCACCGGCGCCGCCGTCGGCGGCATCGGCTGGTGGCTGACCGCGAGCGTGCTCGTCGGCGCGGGCGCGGGGCTCGTCGCACTGGTGCTCGTCGGCATCGTCGGCGGCGGCGGCGGCCGCGGCATCGGGCCGGTCGTCTGACGCGGCGGCGGTGGCGGCTTCAGCTCGGGCGGCGGCGGCAACTTCGGCGGCGGCGGCGCTTCGGGGGGATGGTGAGCGCGAGCCCGACCCGGCCTGCCGACGGCACCCGTCCTGTCCGACGGGATCGGCGGTGCGCCGCCGGCTGCGCCGTGCGCCTCGTTCGAGACCGGCGACGTGCCGCAGCGCGGACCGCTGCCCGCCCGGACGGACCGGCCGCAAGCCCGAGGGCGCATCGATGAGTCACTGGATCGTTCGACTGCTGCGGCACCGACGGCTCGACGCCGCCGATGCGAAACGCCGGTTCGGCGCCGGGGCGGGCGCGCGCATCGCCGAACGCGTCGCGGCGAGCGAGCGGCGCCACTCCGGCGAGATCCGCGTCTGCATCGAGGCCGGCCTGCCGCTCGCCGACCTGCGCCGCGGCGCCACGGCACGCGCGCGGGCGGTCACGCTCTTCGCGAGCCTCGGCGTCTGGGACACCGAGCACAACAACGGCGTGCTGATCTACCTGCTGCTCGCCGAGCGGGCGATCGAGATCGTCGCCGACCGCGGACTCGACCGGCACGTCGACGCGGCGACCTGGGACCGCATCCTCGCGACGATGCGCGGCGCCTTCGTCGACGGCCGTTTCGAGGACGGGCTCGATGCCGCGATCGACGCGGTCGACGCGCTGCTCACCGAGCACTTTCCGCTCGCCGCGGGGGCGGGCAACGCCAACGAACTGCCCGACGCGCCGGTGTTCGGATAGCGGTCGGACGACGTGGCGCGGGCCGGTTCTCGGTCGTGCCGAAGCGGTTGCCAGCATGCGCGTCGGGCGCGACGCGGCGCAGTGCGGCGCGTCCTCGGGCCGCATCGCTCGGGGCCGCATCGCCAGCGAACCGTCGCCCCGCTCCGACGCCCGCGCTACGTCACACGCGCCCTGATGCCCGCTCCGCGTCGCGCCGCCCCGGGCCGTGTGTCGCGCCGCCGCCGCCGGGCCGTGTGCCACGGCTCGCCGCCGTGCCGTGTGAGCCGCGCCGAGTCACCGCGTCGCGGCGCTGCCACGGCGCCCCTCAGCGCCGCTGCGCGACCCGCCGCAGCCAATGCTCGGTCAGCGGCGTCACCGGCTTGGCGAGCCGCCGCTCGTTGAGCAGCGCCCGGCCGACCGCCGGGTCGCGCGCCTGCGCCGCGGCCGCGATCAGCGTCTGGTCGATCAGGTCGCGCTGCGCATGGCTGCCGCCGAAGCGGCCGGCGATCCCGCGCACCGCGTAGAGCGTCTCGATCGCGTCGTCGAAGCGCCGCAGGCCGAAGGCGAGCAGGCCGCGCATCAGCGGCACGCCGACCTCGCGGGCGACGTCGCGGTTGCTGCCGCCGAGGCCGCCGGCCCGGCGCTCGACGCTGCGCAGCCAGGCGGCAGCGCCGTCCAGGTCGCCAGCGCCGATCAGCGCCAGCAGCGCATGGACGTCGTTGAACGGATAGAGCCCGGCCGCGGCGCTCGAGCGGTCCCAGGCGTCGACGACCGCCCGCCAGCGCGGTCCGAGCGGCACGTCGAGCAGGTCGAGCCGCCAGAGCAGCGCCGCGGCATCGACGCACTGCAGCGTCGTCTCGACCGGCTCGGCGGCGATGTGGGCGTCGTAGTGCGCCAGCGCGGTCGGGCTGTCGAGCGCCTCGAGCGCGAACAGCGCCGCGTGCCAGCCGAGGTGGGCGCGAAAGCCGTTGCCGTCGGTCCAGTCGGCCTGCCACTGCGTCATCCAGGCGAGGCCCTCGACATGGCGGCCCTGCATCTCCATCACGTGGCCGACCGCATGGATTGCCCACGGCACCCTGGCATCTCCTCCGAGCGCGCGCCGGCCGACGGCCTCGGCTTCGGCGTAGAGCTGGTTCTCCTCGAGGCCGAAGGCGTACTGGCCGAGGACGTACGGGTGGAGCGGATCGGAGGCGTGCCAGTCCGGCAGCACACGCGCGACGCGCTGCCGCAGGTTGACCGCGTCGCCGCGGTAGAAGTCGAACAGGTGCGCCCACTGCAGCGCGAGCGCGTCGCGCGGATGGTGCAGGAGCAGCGCGTCCCAGTCGCGGCAGGCACCGTGCCAGTCGCCGGCGGCGAGCGTCTGCAGCGCCACGAGATGGTCGCGCTCGCGGGCGTTCGCGCCGGCGATGCCGCGCTCGACGGCGTCGAGCATCGACCGTGCCTCGTCGAGCAGCGCGGGTTCCGTCAGGCTCAGCAGGAAGCCCGCCTTCATGAGCGGTGGCAGCAGCCAGTCCGGGTCGGCAGCGTGCGCGGCATCGAGGTCGTCGATCGGCGTGCCGTAGAACGACATCATCCGCCAGAGCGCGCGCTCGGTCGCGTCGACCGCCGCCGCCGAGCGGGTGCTGACCGGGTTGCCGCGGGGGTCCTTCAACGGGATCATGCGGACGTCGGCGGTTCGGGCCAGCGGCGAGGCGGCGGCCGCAGGCGCTCCCAGGCGCGGGCGAGGCGCAGCACGCCGAGGTCGTCGTGACGGCGGCCGGCGATCTGCAGGCCGATCGGCAAGCCGGCTGCGGTCGCGCCGCAGTCGATGCTCGCGGCGGGTTGCTCGCTCATGTTGTACGGCAAGGTGAAGCCGATGTGCTCGAAGGGGCGCGCGGGGTCGTTCGTCGGCGACGGCAGTTCGGCGGCGAAGGCCGCGACGGGCGCCGTCGGCGACAGCACGAAGTCGAACGGCGCGGTGGCGCGCACCGCGGCGTCGCGCATCGCCGCCATCTGGCCATGGCCGCGGAAGACGCGCTCGCCCGAGAGGCCGCGGCCGCCCTCGGCCCAGGCGACGATGAACGGAAGCACCTTGGCACGGCGCTCGGCGTCCATCGCGTCGAGGTCGAGCAGCGAGCGGGTGCGCCAGAAGTCGTCCATGCCGTCGGCCATCGCGCGCGTCATGAACGGCGCCAGCGGTTCCACGCTCGCGCCGGCGGCTTCGAAGGCACGGGCGGCCGCGACGACGGCGCGCTCGATCTCGGCGTCGACCGGCAGGCCCCAGCCGGCGTCGAGCTGCAGGCCGAGTCGGAGGCCGCGGACGTCGAGCACGTCGAGCGCCGACCAGTCGAGCGCCTGGTATGGCAGGCTCATCGCGTCGCGGGTGTCGGGCAGCGAGAGCGTCGCCATCAGCAGCGCCGCGTCGGCGACCGTGCGCGTCATCGGCCCGGCGACGCGGCCGGCGTACGGCGGGTCGATCGGGATCCGGCCCAGGCTCGGCTTGAGCGCGAAGATGCCGCACCAGCCTGCCGGCAGCCGCACCGAGCCGCCGATGTCCGTGCCGACGTGCAGCGGCCCGTAGCCGGCCGCCACGCCCGCGCCCGCGCCGGCGCTGCTGCCGCCCGGGCCGCGCGACAAGTCCCATGGATTGCGCGTCAGCGGGTGGAAGCTCGAGAGGCCCGACGACAGCATCCCCTTGTCGGGCATCGTCGTCTTGCCGAGAATCACCGCGCCGGCCTCGCGCAGGCGCGCAGCCGGCGGCGCATCGCGTTCCGCGGGCGCGAGTACGGTCGCCGCGCAGCCGAGCGGCACCGGCACGCCGCGCGTCGCGATGTTCTCCTTGATCATCGTCGGCACGCCGTCGAGCGGGCCCTGCGGCACGCCGCGGTGCCAGCGGGCCTCGGACGCCGCGGCCTGCGCCATCGCGCCGTCGGCGTCGAGCGCGTAGGTCGCGTGCAGCCGCGGCTCCCAGGCGGCGATGCGGTCGAGCACGGCGCGCGTGGCGTCGACCGGCGAGACGCTGCGGTCGCGGTACGCGGCGAGCAGCTCCGTGGCGCTGGCGTGGTGCAGCGGCGTCATTGCGCGATGGAGGACGACATCGCCGGGACCGCAGCCAGCGGCCTGGCGCGCAGCGCAGCGATCCGCGCCGTCAGCGCCGCGACCGTCGTCTCCGGGCCGATCTGCCAGAGGTGATAGTCGTGGATCCCCAGGCAGTCCGCGAGGAAGAGGAACGACGGGTCCCAGTAGTTCGGGTGCGGCCGGAACAGTTCGACCACGCGGCGCGTCTGCCAATACATCAGGTTGTCGCCGGCGCTGCCGTGGTCGAAGAAGAGGGTTTCGGCATGCTCGGCGAGTGCCATGTAGTCCGCGGGCCCGAGGCCGGTGGTGCGCACGACCTTGACGCCGCTCGCCGTCATCGCCGTTTCCGTGGCCTCGTTGTCGACGCTGCGCTGCAGGCCCTCGGAGCGCTGTCCGCGGCGCGAGATGTAGAGCGCCGAGCCGCGTGCGCAAGGGCGGCGCGCGATCGCCATCGCGGTCATCACGGCATCGACCTCGGCCTGTGCCCAGAAGTGCGAATGGCGACGCTTGTTGAGCACCGTGGCGGCGTCGATCCGCACGGTCGCATCGACGCTCTCGGCGCGGATCCGCATCGCCGCGAGGTCGCGCCGGACATAGGGCTTGGCGAACCACCGCGCCGGCAGCAGCAGCGGTTCGACGATCCGTCCGGCGAGGTGCGCCTGCGCGAGCGTCGCCACGTGCTCGGACATCCAGTCGCCGAAGGTGTACGGGGTCTCGGACTGCAGCACGCTCGCGCGCGGTAACGTGCGCGCCGCGCGCCGCGGCTTGGCGAGCACGTCGCGCGCGCCGACGTACGCGAAGCTGAAGCGGCGCTCGAGCGTGCCGTCGACCCAGGCCATGCCGTTCGGCGTGTAGAGCACGTTCTGCGCGTGCGTCACGAGTGGCGGCGGCGAGGCGAGCACCAGGCGGCGCTGGTTGCGTTCGGCGCCCGCGTTCGGCGGAATGTCGCCTTCGAAGCACACGACCTCGGCGTGGCGCGTCGTGCGTTCGCGTTCGTCCCAGTCCTTGAGCCGTCCCGTCCGCTTCGCGAGCGTCACGAGGGCCGCATCGAGCCTCATCGGACGCGTCCTCTCCCGCGGTGCGGCGCCGTCACTGCCAGCTCAGCGCGGCGAAGTCGTTCGCGAACACCGGCGAGCTGCTCCACACGCCCTTCAGCCGCTTGTTCGACACCGCGAACTGCGGCAGCTGGTAGAGGAAGACGTTGACCGCGTCGGTCGCGAGCTGGCGCTGGATGTCGCCGAGGGTCTGCGTGCGCAGCTTCGGGTCGGCGGTGCCGTTGTACTTCGCGAACAGGTCGCGGAAGGCCTTCGAGTCGTAGCCCCAGTAGTACGCCGGGTCGGCGTAGCGGTCGAAGTCGAGCGGCTCGACGTGGCTGATCATCGTCAGGTCGAAGTTGCCCTTGAACGGGCCCGAGAGCCACTGCGCCCACTCGACGTTCTCGATCTTCGCGACGACGCCGACCTTGGCGAGCTGCGCGGCGACGATCTCGCCGCCTTTTCTCGCGTACTCGGGCGGCGGCAGCGACAGCGTCACGGCGAGCGGCAGCGCGACGCCGGCGTCCTTGAGCAGCGCCTGCGCCTTCGCCGGGTCGTACGGGTTCGCCGCGGTCAGGTCGACGTAGCCCGCGTCGGTCGGCACCATGTGGCTGCCGATCGGCTTGCCGAAGCCTTCGGCAGAGCCGTCGATCACCGCCTTGCGGTCGATCGCCGCGGCGAGCGCGCGGCGCACGCGCACGTCGTCGAACGGCTTCTTCCGGTTGTTGATCGCGACGATCGTCTTGCCCTCGGTGCCGCCGGCGACGACCGAGAAGCGCGGGTCGCTCTGGAACTGCTTCAGGCTCTGCGCCGAGTTGAAGCGCGGCAGGCTGTCGATGTCGCCGGCGAGCAGCGCCGACGCCTGCGCCGACGGGTCGGCGATGAAGCGGATCGTCACCTTCTTCATCTTCACCGCGGCAGCGTTGCGGTAGTTCTCGTCCTTGACCAGCGTGATCGACGAGCCGCGCGCCCAGCTCTCGAGCTTGTACGGGCCGGTGCCGACCGGCTTCGTCGCCGCCGTCGCCGCGCTCTTCGGGTCGAGGATCACGGCGGTGTTCTCGCCCATGCGGAACGGGAAGTTGCCGTCGGGTTGCTCGAGCACGACGATGACGGTCGACGGGTCGGGCGTGTCGATGCGGGCGATGTTGTCGAAGACCGCCTTCTTCGCCTTGTTGGTCGAGCCCGGCGCCTTCGCGCGCTCGAAGCTGAACTTGACGTCGGACGCGTCGAAGGCCTCGCCGTCCTGGAACTTGACACCTTTGCGCAAATGGAAGGTGTAGGTCTTGCCGTCGGGGTCGACGTCCCAGCGCTCGGCGAGCAGCGGCACGACCTTGCCGTCCATGCCGATCTTGGTCAGGCCCTCGAGGATGTTGTAGTGCACGACCTCGCCGATCGCCGCGGCGGACGCGGTCGTCGGGTCGAGGCCGGGAGCGGGTTCGAGCGTCAGGCCAACGACGACGGTGTCCTTGCGCGGCTGCGCCTCGGCGGGCCCGGCGAGCACGGCGCACGCGGCGAGCAAAGCGGTCATCGCGGTTCGGGTCGGGGACGGTTTCATCGACGCTCTCCTCAAGCTTCCTGGTTCATGACCGACTCGGCGGCGTGGCAGGCCGCCAGATGCATCCTGCCGACCGGGCGCAGCGCCGGAATCTCCTCGACACAGCGCGCATGCCGGTGCGGGCAGCGCGGTGCGAAGGCGCATGCGGTCGGGCCCGCCGGCACCGGTGGCGCATCGACTCTAGCGGACTTCGTCGCGGCGCCGCGCGCCTCGGGCAATGCCGCGAGCAGCGCCCGGGTGTACGGATGGGCGGCAGCGCCGAAGAGCACGTCGGGCGCGCCCTGTTCGACGATGCGGCCGGCATACACGACCGCGACCTCGTCGCACACATGGTCGACCACCGCGAGGTCGTGGCTGATGAACAGGTAGGTCACGCCGAAGCCGTCGCGCAGGTCGGCGAAGAGGTTGAGGACCTGCGCCTGCACCGAGACGTCGAGCGCGCTGACCGGCTCGTCGGCGACGATCAGCGCGGGCCGGGTGACGAGCGCCCGTGCGATGGCGACGCGCTGGCGCTGGCCGCCGGAGAACTCGTGCGGGTACTTGGCGACGTCGCTCGCGCGCAGGCCGACGGCGTCGAGCGCCTCGGCGACGCGGCGGCGCGCATCGTCGGCACCGGTCGCGACGAGCGGCTCGGCGACGATGCGGCCGATGCGCTGGCGCGGGTCGAGCGAGCCGTACGGGTCCTGGAACACCATCTGCACGTCGCGGCGCGCGGCGGCGAGTTGCGCCGGCGACAGCGTGTTCAGGTCGCGACCGAGCAGCCGCACCGCGCCCGATGTCGGTCGTTCGAGCGCCATCACGAGCCGCGCGAGCGTCGACTTGCCCGAGCCCGATTCGCCGACGATGCCGAGGCTGCGGCCCGCCTGCACGTGCAGGCTGACGCCGCGCAGCGCCCGCACCACCGGCGCCGGCGCGAAGAGGCGCTCGCGCGGCAGGCGGTAGTCCTTGACGAGGTCCGCGACCTCGAGCAGCGGCGCGGTCAAGCGTCCTCCCGCACCGCGTCGATGCGGATGCAGCGCGCCGTGTGCCCGGGGCCGACCGCGACCGGCGCCGGCAGCGCGTCGCGGCACGCGGTGACCGCCCAGCGGCAGCGGTCGGCGAACGGGCAGCCGCCCGCGATGTCGACGAGCTCGGGAACGCGCCCCGGAATCGTCGCGAGCCGCGGCTTCCTGCCGTCGACGCGCGGCGTGCCGAGCCGTGGCCGCGCGCCGGCGAGCCCGAGCGTGTAGGGATGCGAGAGCCGTGCGAAGACCTCGGCCGTCGGCCCCGACTCGACGATGGTGCCGCCGTACATGACGAGCAGCCGCGCGACGGTCCGCGCCATCACGCCGAGGTCGTGGCTGATCAGCAGCAGCGCCATGCGGCTGTCGGCGACGAGCTCGGCGATCAGGTCGAGGATCTCGCCCTGCACGCGGACGTCGAGCGCGGTGGTCGGCTCGTCGGCGATCAGCAGGTCGGGTCCGCAGGCGAGCGCGATCGCGATCGTGACGCGCTGGCGCTGGCCGCCCGAGAGCTGGTGCGGATGGGCGTCGAGCCGCTGCGCGGCGTTCGGCATCTTCACGCGCTCGAGCAGGCGCAACGCCTCGGCGCGGGCGGCCGCCGCGCCGAGGCCGCGGTGCAGGCGCAGCGGCTCGGCGATCTGCCGGCCGATCGGCTGCAGCGGGTTGAGCGCCGTCATCGGTTCCTGGAAGACCATGCCGATGCGGTTGCCGCGGACGCGGCACATCGCGTCGTCGGCCAGGCCGACGAGCTCGGCGCCGCCGAGGCGGATGCTGCCGCGCACGCTCGCGCCCTCGGGCAGCAGGCCCATCAGCGCGAGCGCGGTCATCGACTTGCCGCAGCCGCTCTCGCCGATCACGCCGAGCGTCTCGCCGGCGGCGAGCGCGAAGTCGAGCCCGCGCAGCGCCTTGGCCGGGCCGCGGGCGGTCGCGACGACGACCTCGAGCGCCGACACCTCGAGCAGCGGCGCGTCGCCCGGCCGGTTCGCCCGGTCGTGACCGGCCGGTCCCGCGGCGCGAGGAAGGGTGGCCGCGTCGGCCGCCCGGATGCTGCTCACCGCTGCCGCGCCAGTTTCGGGTCGAGCAGGTCGCGCAGACCGTCGCCCATCAGGTTCAGGCCGAGGACCGAGAGCACGATCGCGAGCCCCGGCCAGACCGCGAGCAGCCAGGTCTGGTACATCATCGACTGCGCTTCGTTGAGCATCCGCCCCCAGCTCGGCGTCGGCGGCTGGGTGCCGAGGCCGAGATAGCTCAGCGCCGCCTCGGCCAGGATCGCGATCGCGAACTGGATCGTCGCCTGCACGATGAGCACCGACGCGATGTTGGGCACGACGTGGTCGATCGTGATCCGCACCGGGCCCTTGCCGCAGGCCCGCGCCGCGAGCACGAATTCGCGCGACCACACGGCGTTGGCCGCGGCGCGCGTGATCCGCGCGAAGACCGGCACGTTGAAGATGCCGATCGCGGCGATCGAGGTGAAGAGCCCCGGGCCGTAGAGCGCCGCGAGCAGGATCGCCGAGAGCAGCGCCGGAAACGCGAAGGCGAAGTCCGAGAAGCGCATCACGAGCTCGTCGACCCAGCCGCGCCTCGCCGCGGCGACGAGGCCGAGCACGACGCCGAAACCGATGCCGATGCCGACCGCGACGATGCCGACCGCGATCGAATTCCGCGCGCCGACGAGCAGCAGCGAGACGACGTCGCGGCCGAGGCTGTCGGTGCCGAGCCAGTGTGTCGCCGACGGCGCCTGCAGCTTCGCCGGGATGTCGAGCTCGGTCGCCGGATAGGGCGTCCAGACGAACGACAGCAGGGCGAGCGCGACCAGCAGCAGGACGAGCGCGCCGCCGATCGCGAAGCTCCGGTGGCGCACGGCCCGCCCGAGCGCGTCCCGCACGGCGGCGCGGCTCACGTCCTCGCCCTCAACCGCGGATCGATCACGACGTAGAGCACGTCGACGACGAAGTTGATGACGATGACCGCGGCGGCGAGCAGCATCACGACGTTCTGGACGACGATGAGATCTCGGTTCGAGATCGCCTGGAAGACGAGCCGGCCGAGGCCCGGCAGCGAGAAGACGTTCTCGACGACGATCGTGCCGGTCAGCAGGTTGGCGAACTGCAGCCCCATCACCGTCAGCACCGGCGCGAAGGCGTTGCGCAGCACGTGGCGCCAGAGCACCGCGCGCTTCGACAGCCCCTTCGCGCGTGCGGTGCGGACGAAGTCCTCGCGCAGCACGTCGAGCACCGCCGACCGCGTGATCCGCGCGAGGATCGCCGCCTGCACGACGGCGAGCGAGAGTGCCGGCAGCAGCAGCGCCTTGAGCCCCGCCGCGAGCCCGCCGCCGTCGTCGGCGCGCCATCCCGGGAAGCCGCCCGAGGCGAACCAGTGCAGCTGCACGGCGAACACAAAGACGAGCAGGATCGCGAACCAGAAGTTCGGGATCGCGATGCCGACCTGGCTCGCCGCCATCACGCCGACGTCGCCCGCGCGGTTGTGGCGCGACGCGGCGAAGAGCCCGAACGGCAGCGCGAGCGCGGTCGTCAGCGCCATCGCCATCGCCGCGAGCGGCGCGGTGACGACGACGCGCTCGCCGATGAGCTGCGCGACCGGCGTGTCGTAGGAGACGCTCTGGCCGAGATCGCCGTGCAGCAGCCCGCCGACCCAGCGGCCGTAGCGCACGAGCGGCGGCCGGTCGAGCCCGAGCTTCGCGCCGAGCGCCTGCACCGCCTCGGGCGTCGCGCTCGCGCCGAGCATCACTTCGGCGGCGTTGCCGGGCAGGATGTCGAGCGCCACGAAGACGAGCGCCGACGCAGCGACGAGCGTCAGCACGAACGCCAGCAGCCGCTGGCCGAGGTAGACGATCACGCCGGGCGCCGTGCCGGCAGAGGGCCCGAAGTCTGCGCGGCACAACACATGGCCCGCGTCGAGCGTGCGAGGGGGCGGGGGCAACGCGCGCCCGACAAGCCGACAGACGGCACGATCAGCAGCAGGTCCACGAGCGTTCCTGACCCCGGCGGTACAGCGACCGGCGCATGTTAGCGAAGGCCCGCGCGCCGCGCTTCAATCCGCGAGCGCCTCGTCGAGCACCTCGATCCAATGCCGCACCGGCGTCGCCGTGCCGCTCTGCAGGTGCTGGATGCAGCCGATGTTGGCCGAGACGATGGCCTCCGGCGCGAGCGGCGCGAGATGCTCGAGCTTGCGGTCGCGCAGGCGAACCGCGAGCTCGGGCTGCAGCACCGAGTAGGTCCCCGCCGAGCCGCAGCAGAGGTGGCTTTCGTTCGGCGTGATCGCGACCTCGAAGCCGAGCGCGCGCAAGTGCGTCTCGACGCCGCCGCGCAGTTGCTGGCCGTGCTGCAGCGTGCAGGGCGGATGGAACGCCAGCTTGCTCGCGCCGTCGCGCGGGCGGACCTTCGGCGCGAGCGCGGCCACGAGCTCGGGCAGCAGTTCGCTCAGGTCGCGCGTCAGCGCGGCGATGGCGCGGGCCTTGTCCGCATAGGCCGGGTCGCGGGCGAGCGCGTGGCCGTACTCCTTGACGGTGACACCGCAGCCCGACGCGTTCATGACGATCGCCTCGACCTCGCCGCGCTCGACGTGCGGCCACCAGGCGTCGATCGCGCGGCGCATGTCGGCGAGGCCGCCGTCGATGTCGTTCAAATGCGTGCGGATCGCGCCGCAGCAGCCGGCACCGGCGGCGACGACGGTCTCAATGCCCGCGGCGTCGAGCACGCGCGTCGTCGCGGCGTTGATGTTCGGCATCATCGACGGCTGCACGCAGCCCGCGAGCATCAGCATCTTGCGGGCATGCGCGCCGGTCGGCCGGCGCGGCGGTGTCGCGGCCGGCCGTGGCGGCACCTTGTTGCGGAGCGCCGCCGGCAACAGCGGCCGCACCGCCTGCCCGAGCGCCATGGCCGGCCCGAAGAGCGGCGAGGTCAGGCCGTTCTTCAGCAGCCAGCGCGTCGCGTTCTCGGCTGCCGGCCGTTCGACCTTGGCGTCGACGATCGGCCGGACGATCTCGATCAGATGGCCGTACTCCACGCCCGAGGGACAGGTCGTCTCGCAGTTGCGGCAGGTGAGGCAGCGGTCGAGGTGGAGCTGCGTGCTGCGCGTGACCTCGGCGCCCTCGAGCACCTGCTTCATCAAGTAGATGCGACCGCGCGGGCCGTCGAGCTCGTCGCTGAGGAGCTGGTAGGTCGGGCAGGTGGCGGTGCAGAAGCCGCAGTGCACGCACTTGCGCAGGATCGCCTCGGCCTCGGCGCCTTCGGGCGTGCCCGCGAATTCGGGAGCGAGAGTGGTCTGCATGGGTCAGAAGCTCGGGTCGAGGCGCCCGGGGTTGAAGAGTCCGCGCGGGTCGAACGAGCGCTTCAAGGCCTGGTGGATGCGCGCGAGCGGCGCGGAGAGCGGCGTGAAGGCGATGCCGTCCGCGTCGGCGTCGGCGTCGCGGCGAAAGCGCGTCGCATGGCCGCCGACCGCGCCCGCCGCGGCGCGGACCGTCGCCGCCGGCTCGCGGCTGACCAGCCAGCGCTGGCCACCGCCCCATTCGAGCAGGGTGTCGTCGGCGGCGAGCGCGAGCGGCGGCGCGGTCTGCGGCACGGCGAGGCGCCACAGCGGGCGTCCGCGCGCCGCCGCGAAGAAGCCGTCGTCGTGGTGGCGCAGGCCGGCCCAGAAGCGCTCGGCGTCGCCGACCACCTCGCCGCCGAGGCGCTTCGCGGCCGCATCGACCGCCGCGCCGGCGCCGCGCAACCGCACCGTCAGCACGCCGCCGCGCCAGGCGCTGGCGTCGAGCGGCAGCGGCTGGCCGCCCCAGCCGTGCAGGCGCTCGAGCGCTGCGGCCTCGCCGCATTCGAAGCGCAGCGTCGCCGTGGCGACGGGCCGCGGCAGCACCTTGAGCGACACCTCGAGGATGACCCCGAGCACGCCGAGCGAGCCCGCGAGCAGCCGCGAGACGTCGTAGCCGGCGACGTTCTTCATCACCTGGCCGCCGAACGAAAGCACCTCGCCGCGGCCGTCGAGCAGCGTCGCGCCGAGCACGTAGTCGCGCACCGAGCCCACCGCCGCGCGCGCCGGGCCGGCGAGGCCGGCAGCGACCATGCCGCCGACGGTCGCGCCGCGGCGGTCGGGCCGCGTCGCCGCGTCGCCGAACTGCGGCGGCTCGAACGGCAGGCACTGGCCGTGTTCGGCGAGCGCCGCCTCGAGCTCGGCGAGCGGCGTGCCGCAGCGCGCGGTGACGACGAGTTCGGTCGGCTCGTAGCTCGAGATGCCGGCGACGCCGCGGGTGTCGAGCAGGTCGCCCGACGGCGCGTTGCCGTAGAACTCCTTGGTGCCGCCGCCGCGGATGCAGAGCGGCGCGCGGGCCGACCTGACCCGGTCGATCAGGCCGTCGAGGGCGAGGTCGGCCATCGCGGCGGTCAGAAGCGCTCGAGGTGGGGGAACGGCAGCAGGCCGCGGCGCACGTGCATCTTTCCGTACTCGGCGCAGCGCGCGAGCGACGGGATCACCTTGCCCGGGTTCAGCAGCCCGGCCGGATCGAACGCCCGCTTCACGCCCATCATCTGCTCGCGCTCGGCGGGCGCGAACTGCACGCACATGGCCGAGAGCTTCTCGATGCCGACGCCGTGCTCGCCCGACACCGTGCCGCCCATCGCGACGCTGGTCTCGAGGATGTCGGCGCCGAACAGCTCGCAGCGGTGCAGCTGGTCCGGGTCGTTGGCGTCGAACATGATGAGCGGGTGCAGGTTGCCGTCGCCCGCGTGGAAGACGTTGGCGCAGCGCAGGCCGTACTTCCGCTGCATGGCGTCGATCGCGAGCAGGATGTCGGCGAGGCGCTTGCGCGGGATCGTCGAGTCCATGCACATGTAGTCGGGGCTGAGCCGCCCGGTCGCCGGGAACGCGTTCTTGCGGCCGCTCCAGAACTTGAGCCGCTGCGCTTCCGACGCGCTCACCTCGAGCCGCGTGGCGCCGCTCGCGCCGAGCACGGCCTCCATGCGCTCGATCTCCTCGGCCACTTCCTCGGGCGTGCCGTCGCTCTCGCAGAGCAGGATCGCCGCCGCCGAGAGGTCGTAGCCGGCGTGCACGTAATCCTCGACCGCCGCGGTCATCGGCCGGTCCATCATCTCGAGGCCGGCGGGGACGATGCCGGCCGCGATGATGTTCGCGACCGCGTCGCCGGCTTTGCGGATGTCGTCGAAGCTCGCCATGATGCAGCGCGCGAGCTGCGGCTTGGGCACGAGCCTGACCGTCGCCTCGACGACGACCGCGAGCATGCCTTCGCTGCCGACGACGACCGCCATCAGGTCGAGCCCGGCGCAGTCGAGCGCCTCCGAGCCGAACTCGACCGCCTCGCCGTCGGCGGTGAAGCCGCGCGCGCACAGCACGTTGTGCAGCGTCAGACCGTATTTCAGGCAATGCACGCCACCCGAGTTCTCGGCGATGTTGCCGCCGATGGTGCAGGCGATCTGGCTGCTCGGGTCGGGCGCGTAGTAGAGGCCGAACGGCGCCGCGGCCTCGCTGATGGCGATGTTGCGGACGCCGCACTGGACGGTCGCGGTGCGCGAGCGCGCGTCGACGCGGACGATGCGGTTGAACTTCGCGAGCGAGAGCGTCACGCCGAAGCGGTGCGGCAGTGCGCCGCCCGAGAGTCCCGTGCCGGCGCCGCGCGCGACGACCGGCACGCCGAGGCCGTGGCAGGCGCGCAGCACGCCCGCGACCTGCGCCTCGTTCTCCGGCAGCACGACGACGAGCGGCTGTTCGCGGTAGGCGGTCAGGCCGTCGCACTCGTAGGGCGTCGTGTCCTCGCCGCGCCAGAGCAGCGCGTGCGCCGGGACGACGTTCCGCAGTGCCGCGACGACCTCGCGCTGGCGCGTGCCGCGCGCCTCGGCATCGAGCGCGTGGTCGTTGGGCAGGGGCGCGTTCATCGGCGGTCCTCAGGGTGTCGTGGGGAACACCGTCAGGACGCCGGTGTAGCCGTAGAGGTTCTCGCGCGCGATCTCGCCCGCCGCGAAGAAGCCCGCGAGCGGGACATCGCCGAGCGCGTGGCGGATCAACGCCAGCTCGGCCGACGGTGCGCCGAAATGCGCACCGCCGCGCCCCGAGCAGCTGACGTAGATCGCGCCGGCGATGCCGAGCGCGGCACCGCCGGCGCCGGCGTCCGGGCCGCCGCTCTTCAATGCGACGGCGCTCGTCAGCGGCAGCTCCTCGGGCTCGACTTCCTCGCGCAGTTCAGCGCAGACGCGGGTCAGGTCGCGCCGTGCCGCCTCGACGTTGCGGACGCAGAAGGCGAGCTGCATGCCCCCGGTCGCGATGTCGGCGATGGCGATGCCGCGGCGGCCCGGGTCGAGCCCGATCAGGTGCCGCACGCGGACTTCGTCGCCGAACGCGCCACGCCTCGAGCGCGCGCCGACGGCGCTGTCGAACTGGCCGCCGCGCGACGGATCGACGGCGGCCGGGCCGGCGAGACCGACCAGCACCTGGCGCAGCATCGGCAGCGCGGCGCGCGGCTCCGTGCCTTCGAGCCTCATGTCGCGGAGCAGGCAGTCGAGCGCGGGCTCGCCGTCGAGCGCGGTGATGACGTTGCGCTCCGCCGCCGTCACCTCGCGCTGCGGCCCGACCGGCGTGCAGCCCTGCGTCACGCGCGACACCAGGCCGACGGCCGGGCCGAAGGCGACGCCCGAGAGCCCGCCCGACAGCGCCCGGTCGGCGATGTGCAGCGGCTGCCCGCGCGACGACGACGCGAGGCCGCCGAACAGGTAGCCGCTCGCCGTGCGGCCGGCGAGGTCGCGGACCAGCTCGGCGAGGTCGTGCGTCGACGGATCGGCATGGACGTTCGCCGCACGGGCAGCGAAATCGCCGAGCGGCCGGTCGCCGGAAAAGACGCGGAACTGCGTGCGTGGAATGTCGGCGAGCAGCAGCGACACCGCCGGCTCGTCGAAGTACTCGGCGCCGTTCGCCGCGATGCCGACACCTGTCGCGCCGACCCACTGCACGCCCGGCCAGCGGGCGCGGACGTCGCCGAGCAGCGCATCGGCACGGGCGGCGCATGCCTCGGTGAGGTAGAGCCAGCCGAGCGTCGGCTGCGCGGCGGCGCCGGCGACCTGGCGCTGTGCGTCGACCTGCGCCGCCGCGAGCGCGAGCGCCATCGACGGGTCCGGATGCGTGGCGTGGCCGTGCAGGAAGCGCTTCATGCGGCGGGACGCGGACGGGCGCCGGGCCGGTGAAGCGCTCGGGTGCGCCCGCGCGAGGGCTTGCGGCCGGGGCGCTCGGGGCCTGCGGCGGCGCCGGCGTTCGGGCGACGGCGCACGGCGGCGACGACGGGTCGTGGCATGTCGGACTGCGGAGCCGGCCGGCGGTCGTGGCAGGCGTCAGCGCGACGCACCGGCCTTGCGTGCCGCCACCGGCCTGGGCATCGCTCGCGGCGCGGCTCCGGGCGCGCCCGGCGGCCCGCCGTCGGCAGGCGGCACAGGGTCGGACATCGGCGCGGATGCCGTCGACGCGCCCGCGGACGACGGCGACGCCCCCGCGGACGACGTGGCGAGCGCCGGGTCGCGCATCGCCCGGGTCGCGAGTTCGGTGAACTGCTGCGCGAGCGCGCCCCACCATTGCATCGGGTCGACCGCCGGCGGCCGCGGCGTGGCGTCGGCGGCCGGTGCGGGCGCGGCGTGGCGGTCCGGCGCCGACTTCGGGGTCGCCGCCGGCGTCGCGGGCGCGGTCATGCCCGGGATCGAGACGGTGAGCGCGTCGCGCAGGTCCTCCATCTGGACGTTCATCGTCTTGAGCGTCGACAGCGTCATCCGCTGCACTTCCATCGCCTGGATCGTCGCGCCGAGCATGCGCGCGTTCTGCTCGAGCCAGAACTGGACGGTGCGCAACTCCTCGATGCGCTTGGCGAGCTCGACCGGATCGATCGTCGGCGCGACCCACTGGCCGATGCCGGGCATCGCGGCGCCGGCGTTCTTGACCAGCGTCTGCATAAATTCGAATCCCGGAACGAGCTTGGTGAAGCCGGACGGGTCGGTCATGTCTGTCTCCGGGCGGGTGCCGTGGCGCCGTGGTGGGCTCGTGCGGCCGATTCTGCATGGATTCCGCCGGCCGACGGCCCGGCATCGGCCCGGGGCCACGCCGCGGTCACGGACTCTCGAAGCGCACCCGCTCGACCCGGTAGCCGCGCGCCGCGAGCAGCGCCGGCACGCCGAGCGGCCCGACCATGTGCAGGCTGCCGACCGCCGCGAAGACGCGTTTGCCAGCCGTGTGCAGCGCGTCGATGCCGGCGGCGAGCGTCGGATTGCGGTCGTCGAGCACGCGCCGCCGCATCGCGCCGTCGGGGCCGGTCGCGGCGCAATCGGCCGCGTCCGCGCAAGGCGTCATCGCGGCGAGGTCGCCGTCGGCCCAGGCCCGCGCCAGGGCGGCGAGCTGCGCCCGGGCCACACCGCGCTCGACGCCGGCCAGCGTGTTGTCGACCCAGGCGACCGTCGCGTCGTCGCTGCCCATGTCGAGCACCGTCAGCTGCAGCGCCGGCGTCTCGAGCGAGACGACCTCGAGCTTGCGGGCATGGCCGAAGGCGGCGAGCAGGTTGTCGATGCCGTAGGCCGGGTCGAAGCCGTCGCGCCGGCCGACGACGGTCGTCAGCACCATCGCCTTGACCGACGGCGCCATCACCGCGAACGGCGCGTCGGGCAGGCAGTCGGCACGCGCCTGCGCGGCGAGCCGCGCGTCGAGCGTGGCGGGCAGGCCGGGCCGGCGCATCGAAGCGACGCCTTGCGCGAGTCCCGCCTGGATCGCCGGATCGAGCGGATCGAGTTCGAGCGCGACGGTGTCGACGGCGTTCAGCGCGCGGCTCACGGTCGGCCCGGGCAGTGCCCAATCGCGCCGCGCGACGTGGATCGTGCCGTAGACATAGGACGCACGCTCGTCCTTGACGATGCGCCACAGGTAGCCGCGGTCGCGTGCATCCTGGTGCAGGGCACGGAGCTCGTCCTCGGTCGGCGGCGTCGGCGTCGGCGGACAGTCGGTCGGCGGCTCGTTGCGGGCGGGCGGCGCGACGGCAGGCGGTGCGTCGGCGGGTGCGGGCGCTGCGACAGCCGCCGGCGCGTCGGCGCGCTCGGGCGGCGCGACGACGCTCGGCGGCTCGCCGCGTTCAGCCGGCGCGACGACCGCCGGCGCGTCGGCGCGTGCAGGCGGCTCGGCCCGGACCGCCGCGCCGCCGGCGAGCGCGGCGCAGGCGGCGAGCGCCGCGGCGAGTCGGCGCCGGCAGCCGGTCATCGCGCGTCGCCCAGATCGATCCTCAGCAGGCCGTCCTGCTGCTGCCAGCGCAGTCGCCCGAGCACGTCCATGCCGAGCAGCGGCCGGTCGTCCGCGAGCGGCAGCGCGACCACCGCGAGCCGGTCGGCGCGCACGCCGCCGTCGAGCGAGAGATCGGCGCGCACCCGGTCGCCGACGACGACGCCGTTGGCCGTCGCCGACCGCACCCGGCCGAACGACGCGAGGCCGAGTTCGGCGGCGAGCGACGCGGGAATCGCCGTGCTGGTCGCACCCGTGTCGACGAGGAACTCGACCGCGCGGCCGTTGATGCGCCCGGGCCAGTGGTAGTGGCCGTCGAGGCCGCGGCGGATCTCGACCGTCTCGCCGCGGGCCGAGAAGCGGGTCTGCGCGGCGCGGTGCTGCGCCCATTGGATCGCGACGAAGACGGCGACGCCGACGAGCAGCCAGAGCGTCGCGATCTTGAGCGTGCGCGGCAGGTCGTCGTTCATCGCGGGCGGCGGTCTGGCTGGGGCATGATCGATCGACCGGACGGATGGACGAGGGGCTTGGTGGCGACTGGACAGCGATTGTCGGGGGCGGACGGGCGCACGGCGCGGGCGAGGGCCTTCGCGGCCGTCGCGGTGGCGGTCGCGAGTCTCCATCTCGCGCTGCTCGGTGGAGGCTTCGCGCGGTGGACGCCGCCGCCTCGTGCTCCGGCCGCGGTTCACGTGCGGACGGTCGCGGTGCCTCGGCCGGCAGCCGTGACGGTCGCGGCGGTGCCGCCGGTCGAGCGCAGTACCGGTGCGGCGGCGCTGCCGGTCGAGCGGCGTCCCGCTGCAGCGCCGCCGTCGGTCGCGAGCCGCATCGAAGCAGCGCTGCCTCCGTCGGTGGCGCCCGCGCCGGTCGGCGAGACCGGCTCCCGGCAGCGACAGCCACAGCGGCAGGGTGCGGTCGCGGCGCTGCCCGTCGCCGCCGACGCCGCCGCGACTGCCGACGCCGCTGTGACCGCCGACGCTGATGCTGTTCCGATGGCTGGCGCCGCCCCGAGCTTGGACGACGACACGCCGCCGCCGGTCTACCGCACCCGCCTGCCGCCGTCGATGACGCTGCACTACGCCCTGCGCCGCAACGGCGCCGAGGGCGAGGGCGAGCTCCGCTGGCAGCTCGATGCCGACGGCTACGCGCTCGACTGGCGGAGCCGCGTCGGCGACGTGCTCGACGCCTCGCAGTCGAGCACGGGCCGCATCGATGCCGCGGGCATCGCGCCGCTGCGCCTGGTCGACCGGCGCGCGGCCCGGCCGGCGACGGCGGTCAACTTCCGGCGCGACACCGGCCGCATCGCGTTCTCGCGCAAGGCGGCCGACGCGGCGCTCTTGCCCGGCGCGCAGGACCGCCTGAGCTGGCTGGTGCAGATCGCCGCGGTCGTCGCCGCCGATCCCGCGCGGCGCGAGCGCGGCGCCGAGCTGCGCCTGAGCGTCGCCGGTGCCGGCGGCGATGTCGCGGTCTGGCGGTTCCGATGCGACGGCGCCGAGTCGGTCGCGCTCGGCGCCGGCCGTGTCGACGCACTGCATTTCGTCCGCGACGCCCGCGGGCCGTACGACCTGCGCGTCGAGGTCTGGCTCGATCCCGCGGACGGCCACTACCTGCCGGTGCGCGCGACCTGGCGGTCGGCGGCCGCCGGTGACGGCGACGGCGTCGAGTTGCTCCGCCGCGCACTGTAGGACCGCAGGCCGTCGCCTGGACGGCGGCTTGAAACGCGGGCGGTCGGTCGCATCTCGGGTGCTGGAGGAACCCCATGCAGATGCTCTACAACTCGGACAGCTTCGTGGTCGTGCAGTTCGATGTCGCCGACGCCGTCGACGGCGCCCCGGCGGCGGTCGGCGGCAGCAGTGCGGCCGCGCCGACCGGCCGCGGCGGCTACGAGATCGTCGACAAGTTCCTGCGCAAGGAAATCTTCCTGCAGGGCGCGATGGCGCAGACGTTCCGGGAGGGCGTCGACGCGCTGATCCAGACGCAGCCATCGGAAGACGAGGTCGATGCCTACATCGAGCGCTTCGCGTCGCTGATGCAGCAGCCGGTCGTGCTGCACTGACCCGACGGCGGCGGCGTCCGCCACTCCGGCACGCCTCGCAAGCGGGCGAACCCGCGTTGCCTGCGTTTGCGCTATGGTCCGCGTCGAACGCACCCCACCCCCGGCCGCACCGGCCGCCTCAGGTGCGTGGGTCGGTCGCCGCAAGGCGCAGGAGGAGGTCATGGCGAGGAACCAGAGCGACGCGAGGATGCTGCTTTCGCCCGGCCTGAAGGACGCGCCGGTGCTCGACCGGATGTGCTCGCAATTCGTCCTCACCCTGACGATGAAGAACGCCGCGCGCTTCAATCTGCGGCGCGACTGGAACGGCCTGCTCTCGCTGACCGGCAAGCACCTCGTCTGGCCGGGCAGCGTTCTCGGCCGGCTCCGCGAGTTCCTGAACGGCCGCTGCAAGGCCAACGAGCATTGGCGCGGCCACGAGGCGTTGTCCGACGACGCGTTCATGGCGCGCCACGGCGGCTGGCGCGGGCCGTACGAGGAAGGCACGCTCTTCTTCTACATCGACGAATACATCAAGGACGCGCCGAAGGATTTGCTCGCCGTGCTCGGCGCGACGGCCGACTGGCTCGGCCGCAGCCTGAAGCGCGAATCGACGCTCGTCGAGAAGAACATCGACGCGCTCGCCGGCCTGCTGCAGCTGAACCTCGCCGAGCGGGCGCTGCTGCTCTACGGCACGCTCGCGCGCTACCAGCGCGACCTGCGCGGCCTGCTGGTCGAATTCAAGGTCTCGAACGCGCAGGAGGCCTACGCGGCGATCGCCGCCGTCGCCGGCGTCAGCGCGACCGACGTCGCCGAGGCGCTTCGCGCCGGCTCGCGGCTCGAGCGCATCGGCATGGTCGAAAACCTGATCTCCGAGCACAACATCACCGATCTCGCCGACCTGATGAAGGTGAGCGAGCAACTGCCGCCGGTGCTGATGCGCAAGTACGAAGGGCCGTCGGACCTGATGGCCGTGTTCACGCGGCCGGCGCAGCGCAGCGAACTCTCGCCTGCCGACTTCGACTTCGTCGGCATCGACCAGAAAATGATGACCTCGCTGCTCGCCCACGCCGTCGCGCGCAAGGAGCCTGGTGTCAACGTGCTGCTCTACGGGCTGCCCGGCACCGGCAAGACCGAGCTCGCGAAAGTCGCCGCCGAGGCGGCGGGCCTCGAGCTGTACGAGGTCGAGTACGCCGACCGCGACGGCAACTCGCTGTCGGGCCGCGACCGCTACCGCTCGCTGCAGATCAGTCAGGTGTTCCTCAAGGGCGGCAGCAAGGTCGCGCTGCTGTTCGACGAGGTCGAGGACGTCTTCCCGCCGATCTCGAACGACGCCTCGCAGCTGATCGCGCGGATGGACGCCGGCGACGGCGGCGTCAACGGCAGCGTCAGCGGCAAGGCCTGGGTCAACCAGATCCTCGAGACCAATCCGGTGCCGGTGATCTGGGTGACGAACCGGATCGAGCAGATCGACCCGGCGTTCCGCCGGCGCTTCCAGTACCACCTCGAGCTGAAGAGCCCGCCGCCGGGAGCGCGCGAGTCGCTCGTCGCGCGAGCGCTCGCCGGCGTGCCGGTCGGCGACGGCTTCGCGCAGAAGCTGAGCGGCCGCAAGGGCCTGACGCCGGCGCAGATCCGCACCGCCGTCAAGTTCGCGAAGCTCGCCGCCGACGGCGACGACGCGCCGACGCTCGAGGCGCTGATCGAGCGCCAGCTCGGCAACGCCGACAAGGCGCTCGGCAACGTCGCAGGCGAGCGCGGCGCGCGGCCGGTCGTCACGCGCTACGACCTCGAGCTCGTCTGCACCGAATCGCGCTTCCCGATCCCGAAGATCGTCGAGGCGCTGCGCCGCAGGGCCTGCGGCACGCTCTGCTTCCACGGACCGCCGGGCACCGGCAAGACCGCGCTCGCCGAGCACATCGCGCACGAGCTGCGCCAGCCGCTGATGGTCCGCCAGGCGAGCGACCTGATGAGCAAGTACGTCGGCGAGACCGAGGTCAACATGGCGAAGATGTTCGCCGAGGCCGAGGCCGAGCAGGCGGTGCTGCTGCTCGACGAGGCCGACAGCTTCCTGCGCAGCCGGCGGATGGCCGAGCGGCACTACGAGGTCAGCGAGGTCAACGAGATGCTGCAGGGCATGGAGCGCTTCGCCGGCGTCTTCGTCTGCACGACCAACCTCTTCGACGATCTCGACGACGCGGCGCTGCGGCGCTTCACGTTCAAGGTCCGCTTCACGCCGCTCGGCGCCGCGCAGCGCGAGCGGATGTTCGTCGCCGAGGTGCTCGACGGCAATACGGCCGCATTGACCTGCGAGCAGGCGTCGCGGCTCGCCCGGCTCGATGCGCTGACGCCGGGCGATTTCGCCGCGGTCAAGCGCCAGTGCGAGCTGCTCGGCGATGCGTTCGAGCCCGATGAATTCCTCTCGCAGCTCGAGGCCGAGCACCGCGTCAAGCCCGACGTGCGGCACCAGCGCGGCCTCGGCTTCGTGCATTGAGCGGCCGACCGCCGCCCGACGGCTTTCCTGGAATGCTCTCCATGCGCCCACCGCCCTACACCCGCGCCGCTGCCCTGCCCGCCATCCTCGCCGAGCGCATCGTCGTGCTCGACGGCGCGATGGGCACGATGATCCAGCGCTACAAGCTGTCCGAGGCCGACTACCGCGGCACGCGCTTCGCCGACCATCCGACCGACCTGAAGGGCAACAACGAGCTGCTCCAGCTCACCCGCCCCGAGGTCATCACCGAGATCCACGAGCAGTACCTCGCGGCCGGCGCCGACCTGATCGAGACCAACACCTTCGGCGCGACATGCGTGGCGCAGGCGGACTACGGCCTCGCGCCGCTCGCCCGCGAGATGAACGTCGCCGCGGCAGCGCTCGCGCGTGCCGCCTGCGACAAGTTCTCGACGCCGGACAAGCCGCGCTTCGTCGCCGGCGCACTCGGGCCCACGCCGAAGACCGCGAGCATCAGCCCCGACGTCAACGATCCGGCGGCGCGCAACGTCACCTTCGAGGAACTGCGCGCCGCGTACCGGGAACAGGCGGAGGGCCTGCTCGAAGGCGGCTGCGACCTGTTCCTCGTCGAGACGATCTTCGACACGCTCAACGCCAAGGCGGCGATCTTCGCGCTCGACGAACTGATGGAAGAGACCGGCGAGCGGCTGCCGGTCGTGATCTCGGGCACGGTCACCGACGCCTCCGGCCGCATCCTGTCGGGCCAGACGGTCGGCGCGTTTTGGCACAGCGTCCGCCACGCCAGGCCGCTCGCGATCGGCCTCAACTGCGCGCTCGGCGCGGCGCTGATGCGGCCCTACATCGAGGAGCTCGCGAAGATCGCGGGCGACACCTTCGTCAGCTGCTACCCGAATGCCGGCCTGCCCAATCCGATGAGCGAGACCGGCTTCGACGAAACGCCCGAAGTCACCGGCCGGCTGGTCGAGGACTTCGCGCGAGCCGGCTTCCTCAACATCGCCGGCGGCTGCTGCGGCACGACGCCGGCGCACATCGCCGAGATCGCGAAGCGGGTGGGCGGCTACCGCCCGCGCGTCCGCCACGAGCGCTGGCTGAGCGGGCTGCTCGAGCCGGCCTGACGGCAGCGCTCACGGCGCCTGGGAGTCGGAGGACCGCCGGCGACGCGCGGCTCGGGTCGCGGTCGCAGGGAGCGGCGAGCCCGCCATCCGGTGCTGCACGAGCCGGTCGATCCGCAGGCGGTGGTCGCGGCATTGCGGCCAAGCGCTGGGCGGCGGCGGACGGTCGGCATAAAATCGTCCGCCCCGAGGAGCGTTGCGATGGTCGCGTCCCGCGACCCCCAGGCTCGGGACCCGGCGCGCGGCGTCCCGCGCGTCCTCACACCGCGCTCACCCTCCCGCCGTCGCGGGCTGCGGTGGTCGCAGCCGCCGATGGCCTTCTTCGGTGACTTTCTCGATGACGTCCACGCCCGCCACTCCGTCGTCCGCACCGCCGCCGCCGATGCGGCTCTCCGGCCTCGAGCCGGTCGAGATCGGCGCCGGCTCGCTCTTCGTCAACGTCGGCGAACGCACCAACGTCACCGGCTCGAAGGCGTTCGCGCGGCTGATCCTCAACGGCGATTTCGAGCGCGCGCTCTCGGTCGCGCGCCAGCAGGTCGAGAACGGCGCGCAGGTGATCGACGTCAACATGGACGAGGCCATGCTCGACAGCAAGGCCGCGATGGTCCGTTTCCTCAACCTCGTCGCCGGCGAGCCCGAGATCGCGCGCGTGCCGATCATGGTCGACAGCTCGAAGTGGGAGGTGATCGAGGCCGGCCTGCAGTGCCTGCAGGGCAAGGGCATCGTCAACTCGATCTCGATGAAGGAAGGCGAAGCCGCGTTCCGCCACCAGGCCAGGCTCGTCAAGCGCTACGGCGCCGCGGCGGTCGTGATGGCGTTCGACGAGAAGGGCCAGGCCGACACCTGCGCCCGCAAGATCGAGATCTGCA
>CAXUDL010000003.1:0-155705 GCA_964249855.1 uncultured Rhizobacter sp.
CGCCATACGGCGCCGACGACGAATGAATGGAGTCCTGCCGAGCGGTTCGTATCTGAGCCCGCACCGATACTGGTGCAACAAGGCCGCCTGTAGATGTGCAGTCTGTCCTGTGAACTTTGCTTCCCGCCTTAGCCGTCTGAGAAACATAGAAACACAACGATCAACCAATGTGCTTGACTACGTGGGAAGTCCCTGTAGAGGGTTAGGCTGCGCTCAAGTATACTCACATGATGGATGACGAACTCAGGCTCGACCGCGAAAAATGGGAGCAAGAACGGATTTGGCGAGACAGAGAATTAGACATACGGCTAACCGAACTCTCGCATTCTCGGTTCGACAGGCGCCTCGCAGTTGCTTCTATGTGCGTCTCCGTTGCAGCTATATGCGGTAGCGTTTGGGCTTCCGTACATTTAGCTGCGACATCTGAAAAGGCGGCAAGACAGAGTGCGGAAATTGCGGCAACGAGCGCAAGAGTTAGCGCGGAAAAAAGTTCCGTTAGCGCACAGGACAGCGCCGAACGATCAGCGGCCGCAATGAATGCTAGTGCCGAACGTAACGCATCGGCAATGCGCGAGAGCTCCGAACGAGGAGCGAAGGCTGCAATTGACGCGCTCGAGATGAAATGGCAATTGGATTTACAGGAAGACCAACGAAAAGCCATAGCTGTGCTCGCTAGCGAATTCAGCAGCTCGTTGCTTCCAGCGTTTGATTTAGCGCATGAAACAATCGAAAACGCTCTTCGTCGAGAATTGAGGGTTGAAGAAGTTGACGCTTACGACCATCTTCAACGTAAGAACTTAATTTCCGTTCAAATTGCTTCTGGACGACTTTATCTAGAAAGCAGAGACGCTGCATTTGCTTTCGCTCCAGCGTACGAACGCTTTAAACAAATTGATGACGACATCATGTTCGTTGGGCGGAGCGCCGGCTACAGTCGCGCAGCTAAGCTTAATGGATGGTGCCGCCTTCAAAAGCGATTACGAAGAATAAATCTCGCTCCAGCCCTAGATAGTTTGCGTGCGTCGCAAGTTCGACCAGGAATTAGCCCTCCGAAGTTAGATTTTCGCGCCCCTCCCAGGCTGCCGTCAGACAGCATGTTATTCGAACCAGATCCGGAAGAAGAAAAATGTACGGTGCCAGCCAAATGACTTGAAGCCGACGAGCTGTCAGCGTTTAGCAGCCTAACGCTATATGGAAAACGCGACCACGTGCCCACCTGTGACAACATATTGCCATGGCTAGCTCGAGTGCCTACATGTAGGCGGCGAATGGTGCGAGGTGTCGACCGACTTGGTCGGCTCAGGCTAGCAGAGCCGCGTTGCGTGGCAAGGATCCTTTGTACAACGAGCAATGTCCCCGTCTATCGAGTGTTGAAACTATCGTTAACATATTGAATCGCGTGTAGGTGCGCTAGAGCGCTCCATGGCAGTGCTTGAACTTCTTGCTGCTGCCGCAAGGGCATGGATCGTTTCGACCGACCCGCGCACCGAGCCGCGGGGTAGTGGCTGTCCGGTGTGTCCCTGGAAACGGCGGAGGCTTGTAGTCGAACTTGCCTTCCCGTACGAACCTTGATCGCAAGCCCAGGCTCAGCCCGCCATCGGTTAGCGAGATGCCGACTGCCGCGCCGACGATTTGGGCCCAGTCCGTCGAGAACTCGCGGCCATCTGGAGTACGGAACCGCATGCGTTCTCCGGTTGCGCCGTCGATGGAGACGCCTCGATGCGTCATGGAGAGGCGCTCCACGTGAAGACCAGATGGCGGCACGATTCTGATAACGAGGCAGATATCGCCTCTCGCGCGCCGGACCGTTATCCGCTGCCCGATGACGTCTACGTCCCAGTTGTCGTGCGGGGCCTGCCATTCGTTGTCGATGATCGCGAGGGTCTGACGACCCTCCGAGTCCCGGAGTCGAGCGGTCAGGCGAAACGGTCCGCCCTGATCCTCGGGTGCTCGAATCTGAAGGATTGGCTCGCCGTTAAGTTTGATCAAGGTTTCGCACTCCCACAGCAGCAAGTTCCCGAGCCAGACGACCGGGGGCCCGTTGTCGCCGATGTCGAAGACGCCCCATGAGTGGCCTTCGCGTTTACAGAACGGCATGTTGTTCCACTTGCGAACCGTCTGAATGGACAGTTGGCCACGCGTCTTGCGGTCATGACAGCCACCGCATAAAAGCACGATCCCATTGGCATCGTGCGTAAGGGCGTCCTCGAACGGAGGATCGAAATGGTCGTACTGATAGACCGCGTTGCCGCAGACAACGCACCCAAAGCCGCATTTCTGACGGACCTCGCGAGCAATCGCACTCGGAATCGGGCGCGCCAGACCATGACGGTTGCGCTCGCTCATGGGGATTGGTCCGAAGACGCTATATGCAAATCCGCTCGACCTCGTCGAGCGACACTTGGTCCAACCGCCGGTCGTAGAGCCCCGTCGTTCACGCCGACTCGTGGTTTGCGCATCTGCTGCGCCACCTCGAGCTTGCCGCCGTTCCTCAGGTACTCCGTGATCCCGGTTGCCCGAAATGAGTGGCAACCAATCTTGGTTCGCAGGTCGGCGGCTACCGCGCGCCGACCGATCATGCGGTAAACATCGGCTTGGCTAATCGGTCGTGCTGTCAGTGTTCCTGTTCGCCCCGTGCTCGAGCGGAACAGGAGGCCTCTGTCTTCGCCTGCGAGCTGCGCCCCATCGATGTACGCGTGCAGGTACTTCTTGAGGTTGTGGTGGCAGGGCATCTCGTGTTGCTTGCCGCCCTTCTCGTGGAGCCGCATCCAGGTGCGCCTTACCTGCACGTAGACGTCCCCGACCCGCATCGCGGTGGCTGCCTTCTCGTCCACGCACAGCACCAGCGCGTTCCCGGGCGGGCTCAGGTACAGGCCAACCACGTCGCGCAGGTTCTCGACGAAGAATGGGTCGTTGGACAGCTTGAAGCTCTCCGAGCGATGCGGCTGCAACCTGAAGAGCTGAAAGTAGCGTTGCACGCTGCTCTTGGAGATGCCGGTCTTGGCTGCCACAGAGCGCACGCTCCAGTGTATCGAGCTATTGGCCGGTTTAGTGTGCAGCGTCGTCTTGATCAGGCCTGCCATGCGCTCGTCGTCGATGGTGCGCGGCGGGCCCGGTCGCACGTCGTCGTAGAGACCGGCCACGCGGCGTTCGATGAAGCGAGCACGCCACTTGCCAGCCGTGGCCTTGCCCAATTCAAAGCGCTCGGCGATAGAACTGTTGGCTTCGCCATCGGCGCTGCGCAAAACGATCCGAGCCCGCGCACTCAACGACGCAGGCAACGAGCGACTCCGCGCAAACGACGTGAGCTGCGTTCGCTCGTCGTCCGTGATCACTAAATCCGCCTTCGGCCTGCCTCTTGCCATCGCCGTATCTCCGTCCCAAGATACAGCACAGCATGCATTATTTATGCCTTTTCATAGCGGGACAGGACACTAGCATCACCCGATCTTCAGACCATCGCAGTTGCGACCTGTCCAACTCAACGGAGCGGTACGAGTTTTGAAAGTATCGACGGGATGCCTTACAGCGTTTCTTTTTAACTGGAAGGAGCTGGTCCTCTGGCCGCCTTCGCCCACCCCTTCTCAATTTAGGCTTTGGCCTCAGTGTGCGATGCTCTTCTGAACGGCCGCTTTGTGGCGACCAATTCAGGGTTGGTTGTCTCTACTGGGTCGATTCGAGCCGATCGCGCTACAACGGCGCGGCCGTTCGAAGAGCCCGGCTGCACCCTAGCAGTGCGAGCGACGGCTGTACCTCACATCGCTGACGCTTTTGCCGCGTCCGACGAAGGAACTGAATGTCGGCTTGTGTCACTGACCGAATGCACGCCCGACGAAAGCGACCGTCTCCAATCGCTGCAAAGGGGCTGTCCCGGGACTTGGTCGTGAGCGCGCTCGTCTCAGACATCAACGCTACGTCGCAGGCCTTGATCGCACGTCTCAGCGATCGATGGCACAAAACAGCCACCGTGCCCGTCTGTCGCGACAAGACCAGCTACCAATCCTCCTTGACCGCGAGCGCCATCTGCCGCCCGGCCGCGCTGCGCGCCGCGAGCCAGGCGGTGAGCGTGCCGGCGACCATCACCGCGGCGCAGAGCGCGACGAGCCGCGGCCATGGCAGCAGCAGGTCCATCGTCCAGTGGAAGCTCTGCGGGTTGACGACCTTCACGAGCACGACGCTGACCGCGATGCCGAGGACGAGTCCGAGCAGCGCGCCGGCGCCGGTCCAGACCGCGCCTTCGAGCGCGACGACCGTCAGCACCTGGCGCCGCGTCAGGCCGAGGTGGGCGAGCAGGCCGAACTCCTTGCGCCGCGCCAGCACCTGCGCCGAGAAGCTCGCCGCGATGCCGAACAGCCCGATTGCGATTGCCACTGCCTGCAGCCAGTAGGTGACGGCGAAGCTGCGGTCGAAGATGCGCAGCGAGGTCGCGCGGATCTCGCCGGCCGACGCGAACTCGAGCAGCGCGCCGTCGAAGCCGAGCCGGGTCGCGAGCGCGCGCAGCTCGGCCTCGAGCGGCGCGACACGGGTTTGCGGCGCGAGCCAGAACGCGATGTCGTTGATCCCGGTGTCGCCGGTCAGGCGCCGGTAGTCGGCGGCATCGAGCGTGATCGCGCCGAACTGCCGCGCGTAATCGCGCCAGACGCCGCGCACGAAGACGCGCGCGCTGCCGCCGTTCGGCAGCGGCAGCTCGAGCCGCGTGCCCGGCCGCGCGCCGTAGAGGTCGACCATCGCCTCGCTGACGTAGGCCGCGGTGTCGCCTGGCGCCAGCGGCAGCAGCTCGCCGACGAGCGGCAGCGCGCGCGCCGGGTCGGCGAGCGGGCGGGCGATCAGCGTCACCGCCGGCCGCGCGGCGGCGAGCTGGACCTGCGCGACGCGCTGCGACTCGGCACGCACCACGCCGGGCAGCGCGCGGGCCTCGTCGAGCAGCGTCGGCGGCAGCCGGGTCGCGTCGGCGGCGCTGCCGGACGGCCCGGCATTGCCGCCGCGCAGGTAGAGGTCCGCGGGCAGCACGGTGTCGAGCCACTGCGTCACGGACGCGCGGAAGCTGCCGACCATCACCGTCAGCGCGACCGCGAGGCTCAGGCTCGCGACGACACCGGCGACGGCGATCGTCGCCGACTGGCGTTGCCGACGCGCCCGTTCGACAGCGAGCAGCGCGAGCGGCTCGCGCGGCGGCGCGATGCCGCGCAGCAGCAGGCCGATGCCCGCCGGCACGCAGGCGATGCCGCCGAGCAGCAGGAACGCGACCGCGACGTAGGCGGCGAGCGGGATCTCGGCGATCGGCGGCGCGAAGGTGAGCGCGATGCCGGCGACGATCAGCGCCGGCCCGACCCAGCTGCGGCCGCCCGCGCCGATGCCGCTCGACAGGCCCTTGAGCGCCTGCGCCGGCGCCAGGCGCTGCGCCGCCCGCGCGGGCAGCGCGCCGCCGACCATCGCTGCGCCGACGCCGAGCGCGCCGTAGACGAGCGCCGCGGTCGCGTCGAACTGCAGCCGCGGCGCGACGCCGGGGAAGTAGCCGCCGCCGAGGTCGCCGGCGAGCAGCCGCAACGCCAGCGCCGCGAGCCCGGTGCCGAGTGCGAGGCCGATGACGCTGCCGGCGGCGCCGAGCAGCGCCGATTCGGTCAGCACCAGCAGCAGCCGCTCGCGCCCCGAGAGGCCGAGCACGCCGAGCAGCGCGAGCTGCGGCTGGCGCTTCGCGACCGACAGCGAGAGGATCGAGAACACCAGGAACGCGCCGGTGAAGAGCGCGACCAGCGCCAGCACGGTCAGATTGACGCGGTAGGCGCGCGAGACGTTGGAGACGCGCTGCGCCGCCTCGTCGGGCGCCGCGGCGCGCACGCCGGTGGGCAGCGCGAGCGATGCGACGACGCGGTCGCGGTCGGCGCCGGGCGCGAGCCGCACGTCGATGCGCGAGATGCGGCCGAGCCAGCCGAAGGTCGACTGCGCGCCGGCGATGTCGAGCACCGCGAGCGGTGCGCCGCCGGCGGCGATGCTGCCCGCCACGCGCAGCCGCGCCTCGCCGGCGGGCGTCTGCACGCGCAGCAGCGTCGGCTGGCCGAGCCGCTCGGCCGCGGCGGCGTTGAGGAACACGGCACCCGGGTCGAGCATCGCCATGCGGTCGGCGCTGGCCGCCGGCCGCGGCAGCAGTTCGGGCGCGAGCGGCGCGGCGACGAGCGCGTCGATGCCGAGCAGCTTCAACGCGACGCGCTCGCCGCGGGCGTCGAAGGCGAAGCTGTCGAGCTCGATCACCGGGCTTGCGAGCGCGACCTGCGGCGCCGTCGCGACGCGGCCGAACAGCGCCTCGTCGAAGCCGCCGCGCTGCGCGCGCAGCACGACGTCCGGCTGGCCGTTGACCGAGCGCACCGCGGCGCTGAATTCGCCGAGCGCCGACTGGTTGATGAGCTGGACCGAGAAGGCGAGCGCGACGCCCAGCATCACCGCGACGAGCGCCGCGAGGTTGCGCCACGGATGGTGGCGCAGCTCGGGCCAGGAGAGCTGGCGCAGCAGCGCGAGCGGCGAGGCGCGGCGCGCCGCGTCGGTCGCCGCCGAGCCCGATGCCGGATCGGCGCGGCGGGTCGGATCGGCGGCCCGCCGCGGTCCGGCGGCCGTCGGCCCGTCGCGACGGGGCAGGGCGTCCTTGGTCATCGCCGACGGCCCGCGGGCAGGGCCCCGGCGGTGTCGCGGGCAGCCGCCGTCATGCGGCAGCCGGCTCCCGCATGCCGGTCGCGGTCAGCGTCAGCACGCGGTCGGCGCGCGCCGCCGCGGTGCGCGAATGCGTGACGAGGATGCACGCCGCGCCTTCGGTGCGGACCTGACCCGCGAGCAGATCCATGATGCGTTCGGCGGTCGTCGGATCGAGGTTGCCGGTCGGCTCGTCGGCGAGGATCAGCTTCGGGCGGTGGACGAGCGCCCGCGCGATCGCGACGCGCTGCAGCTGGCCGCCCGACAGCGTCTCGGGCAGCCGCTCGCCGAGGCCTGCGAGTCCGACCTCGTCGAGCAGCGCGGCGACGCGCAGCGGATCGGGCCGGCGTTGCAGCAGCAGCGGCAGGCCGACGTTCTGCGCCACGGTCAGGTGCGGCAGCACGTGGAAGGCCTGGAACACGAAGCCGAGGTGGGCGCGCCGGAACAGCGCCTGGCCGGCTTCGCCGAGCGCGAGGATGTCGGTACCGGCGATCGCGACCGTGCCGTGCTGGACCGTGTCGAGCCCGGCGACGCAATTGAGCAGCGTCGACTTGCCGACGCCCGACTCGCCGAGGATCGCGACGAATTCGCCCGGCGCGACCACGAGGTCGACGTCGTCGAACACCGGCGCGTCGGCATAGCGCTTGGCGAGCGAGCGGACGTCGAGGAGCGGCATCGGGGTCACGCGGGAAGGGTAGCAGCGCTGCCGGGGCCGCAGGGATGCCGGGCTTTGCCGAGCCGGCGCCGCGCGGGACGGCACCGGCCGCACCCGCCTTCGCCTTCGCCTTCGCTGAGGCAGGCGGTCGCCGACCCGGCAGCGCAGGCCGGCCGCCGCGGCCGACGTCGACATGGGCCGACGGCCGCGGTCAGCACAGCGCGATCCGCTCACGCGCGAAGGCGACGACCGCGGCGACCGCGTCCGGCGCGTCGGCCACGACGCGGCGGCGCTGCGGCATCGCGCGCAGCCAGGTGAGCTGGCGCTTGGCGAGCTGGCGCGTCGCCGCGGTGCCGCGCTCGGTGAGCTCGGCGAGGTCGACGTCGCCGCGGTCGAGCGCGTGCCAGACCTGGCGGTAGCCGACGCAGCGCATCGATGGATGGTCGGGGCGCAAGTCGCCGCGTCGGCGCAGGGCGAGGACTTCGTCGACGAGGCCCGCCGCGAGCATCGCCCGGAAGCGTTCGGCGATGCGTGCGTGCAGCCAGCCGCGGTCGGCGGGTTCGAGCGACACGAGGGCGAGCGGGGTGGTCGTTCGGGTCGCGTCCGCCTCGCGGTGGAATGCCGAGAGCGGCCGGCCGCTGACGCGGAACACCTCGAGCGCGCGCTGCACGCGCTGTGCGTCGCCGGGCGCGAGCCGGCGCGCGGTCGGCGCGTCGACGCGGGCGAGCTCGGCGTGCAGCGCCGGCCAACCGCGCTCGGCCGCTTCGGCGTCGATCGCGGCGCGCACCGCCGGATCGGCCGCGGGCATCGCGGCGATGCCGTCGGCGAGCGCCTTGACATAGAGCATCGTGCCGCCGACGAGCAGCGGCAGGTGGCCGCGGCCGCGGATGGCGTCGAGCGCGGCGTGCGCATCGGCGACGAAACGCCCGGCCGAGTAGGCCTCGGCCGGATCGAGGATGTCGATCAGGTGGTGCGGCAGCCGCGCGCGCTCGGCCGCGGTCGGCTTGGCGGTGCCGATGTCCATGCCGCGGTAGACGAGCGCCGAGTCGACGCTGACGATCTCGACCGGGCGGATCGCCGCGAGCGCGTCGGCGACGGCGAACGCGGCGGCGGTCTTGCCGGCGGCGGTCGGGCCGGTCAGGCAGAGGATGGGCGCGGACATCGGGCGGGGCGTCGGGACGGGAGCGGCGCGAGCCTACCCGCTCGCGCCTCGACAGTGCGAGCGCGCAGGCACGTCCGCACGAACCTGGCGCCACGGCTGCGCGCCGGCGCGCCGCGGAACGGCCGTCGAGGCCGTGCACAGCGCTGCCCGCGAGGGGCTGCGACCTGCGCCGCCGGGCTGCCTGCGCGCCGCGGCGACGCGTACCGCTGCGCTGTCCGCACGCCGCTGCGACCTTCGCCGCCGGGCCGGGCGCGAGCCGCGGCGACGCGTATCGCTGCGCTGTCCGCACGCCGCTGCGACCTGTGCTGCCGGGCTGCCCGGACGCCGCGGCGACCCATGCCGCTGAACGCGTCGCCGGCCGCGTCCGGCCCCGGCAATCCCATCGGTGAGGCAGGGTCGCTCCCGGGGAACCGAAGCGTAGACTGATCCGCCGCAGCCCGACGGAGACCCCATCGAAGCCTTCTGGAGCCTGGATGCCGACGCGGCACTCCGGAGTGTCGCGTCGAGACGCCCGGGCCTGTCGTCCGCCGAAGCGCTCGGGCGTGCCGCGCGCCTCGCCGACCGCCGCATCGCAGCGGTCCGCGGCGCCGATGCGGCGAGGCTGCTCGCGAGCCAGTTCTCGAGCCCCATCTCGCTCCTGCTGATCGCTGCCGCGGTCCTCTCGATCTTTCTTCACGACGGCACCGATGCGGCGATCATCCTGACCATCGTGCTCGCCAGCGGCCTGCTCGGCTTCTGGCAGGAGCGCGGCGCCGCCGGCGCGGTCGCGAAGCTGCTTTCGCTCGTCGAGGTCAAGGCGCAGGTCCTGCGCGACGGCGTCGCCGCCGCCGTGCCGCAGACCGACGTCGTTCCCGGCGACATCGTCGTGCTGTCGGCGGGCGCGACCGCGCCGGGCGACTGCCTGGTGCTCGAGTCGCGCGACCTCTTCGTCGACGAGGCCACGCTGACCGGCGAGACCTTTCCCGCCGAGAAGGCGCCGGGCGTGCTGCCCGCCGCGACGGTGCTGGCGCGGCGGACCAACGTCGTCTTCCTCGGCACGCATGTCGTCTCGGGCACCGCCGACGTGCTCGTCGTCGGCGTCGGCAAGGACACCGAATTCGGCAAGGTCTCGGAGCGGCTGAAGCTGCGGCCGCCCGAGACCGACTTCGAGCGCGGCGTGCGCCGTTTCGGCTATCTGCTGATGGAGCTCACCCTGCTGCTGGTGATCTGCATCTTCTTCCTGAACATGCTGCTGGATCGCCCGGCGATCGACTCGCTGCTGTTCTCGCTCGCGCTCGCGGTCGGGCTCACGCCGCAGCTGCTGCCGGCGATCGTCAGCGTCAACCTCGCCGCCGGCGCGCGGCGCATGGCGGCCAAGCGCGTGATCGTCAAGCGCCTGTCGTCGATCGAGAACTTCGGCAGCATGAACGTGCTGTGCACCGACAAGACCGGCACGCTGACCGAAGGCGAGGTCACGCTGCAGGCCGTGCACGGTTTGGAAGGCCGTGACAGCGCCGCGGCGCTGCTCTACGTCACGCTCAACGCCTGCTTCGAGAGCGGCTTCGCGAGCCCGATCGACGCGGCGATCCGCCGCCACGGCGGCGTCGACATCACGGCGTGGAGGAAGCTCGACGAGGTGCCGTACGACTTCGTCCGCAAGCGCCTGACCGTGCTGGCCGCCGGGCCCGAGGGCACGCTGATGCTCACCAAGGGCGCGCTCGCGCAGGTGCTCGAGGTCTGCACCACCGCGCTCGACGGCGATGGCCGCGAGCGGCCGCTCGGCGAGGTGCGTGCCGGCATCGACGCGCGCTTCGCCGACTACAGCCGCGACGGCCAGCGCACGCTCGGCCTGGCGCGCCGCCGACTCGACGGCGCCGCGACGGTGTCCAAGGCCGACGAGAACAGCATGTGCTTCGTCGGCTTCGTGCTCTTCTCGGACCCGCTGAAGGCCGGCATCGCCGCCACCATCCTGCGCCTGCGCGGCATGGGCGTCGCGCTCAAGGTCATCACCGGCGACAACGCGCTCGTCGCCGCGGCGGTCGCGCGCCAGATCGGCTTGGCCGAGGCCGAGGTGCTGTCGGGCCGCGCGCTGAAGGACATGAGCGACGGGGCGCTCCTGCACCGGGTCATGGAGGTCGACGTCTTCGCGGAGGTCGAGCCGAACCAGAAGGAGCGGATCATCGTCGCGCTGCGCAAGGCAGGCAACGTCGTCGGCTACATGGGCGACGGCATCAACGACGCCTCGGCGCTGCACGCGGCCGACGTCGGCGTGTCGGTCGAGGGCGCGGTCGACGTGGCCAAGGAGGTCGCCGACATCGTGCTGCTCGAGAAGGACCTCGACGTGCTGCTCGAGGGCATCCGCGAGGGCCGCGTCACTTTCGCCAACACGCTCAAATACGTGCTCGTCGCGACCAGCGCCAACTTCGGCAACATGTTCAGCATGGCCGGCGCGTCGCTGCTGCTGCCGTTCCTGCCGCTGCTGCCGAAGCAGATCCTGCTGACCAATCTGCTCACCGACCTGCCGGCGATGACGATCTCGGGCGACGGCGTCGACCGCGAGATGCTCGACCGACCGCGGCGCTGGGACATCGGCTTCATCCGCCGCTTCATGCTGACCTTCGGCATCTTGAGCTCGGTCTTCGACTACCTGACCTTCGGCGTGCTGCTCCTCGTGTTCCACGTCGACACGGCGCAGTTCCGCACCGCCTGGTTCGTCGAGTCGGTGGTGTCGGCGTCGCTGATCCTGCTCGTCGTCCGCAGCCGGCGGCCGCTGTGGCGAAGTGCGCCGAGCCGCCGCCTCGTCGCGGCGACGCTCGCCGTCGTCGCGGCGACGGCCGCGCTGCCGTACCTGCCGTTCGCCGCGGCGCTCGGCTTCACGCCGCTGCCGCCGGCTGCGCTCGCCGCGATGGCGGCGATCGTCGCGGCCTACACGGCATCCGGCGAACTCGTGAAGCGCTTCTTCTACCGGCGGCTCGATCCGCAGCCCGCGGCGATGGCGCCGGTGCCGGCGGTCGGGGTGCCGGCGTGACGACCGCGGCACGGCGGCCGCCGCCGGGCGCGGACGCCGCCGACACCGTCCTCGTCCTCAACAGCGGTTCGTCGAGCCTCAAGTTCGCGCTGTTCTCGTTTCGCGACGACCCCGAGCCGGCGCTGCGCGTCCAGGGCAAGGTCGACCGCATCGGCCTGTCCGGCACCACGCTCGCGGTCCGGTACGCCGACGATCGTGAAGCGAGCCGTGACGCACCGCCTGCTGCCGAGCCGCACCGATCGGCGAGCGAGGACGCGCTGCCCACCGGCGACCATGCCGCCGCGACGCAGGCGCTGTTCGACCGGCTGGCTGCCTCGCCGCAGGGCGATCTGCTCGCGGGCGTGACCGCGGTGGGCCACCGCGTCGTCCACGGCATGGCGCACGCCGAGCCCGAGCCGGTGACCGACGCGCTGCTCGCCGAGCTGCGCCGCACGGCGCCGCTCGATCCGGCGCACCTGCCGATGGAGATCGCGCTGATCGAGCGCGCGATGCAGCGGCTGCCGGGGACGACGCACGTCGCTTGCTTCGACACCGCCTTCCACCACGGCATGCCGCGGGTCGCGCAGCAGCTGCCGATCCCGCGCCGCTACGAGGCGCTCGGCCTCAAGCGCTACGGCTTCCATGGCCTGTCGTACGCCTATCTCTGCGAGGAACTCGCCCGCGTCGAGCCGCGGCCGGAGGCCCGAAGCCGCGTCGTCCTCGCGCATCTCGGCAACGGCGCGAGCATGGCGGCCGTGCGCGACGGCCGCAGCATCGACACCAGCATGGCGTTCAGCCCGTGCTCGGGCCTGCCGATGGGCACGCGCTCGGGCGACCTCGACCCCGGCATCGGCGCATATCTCGAGCGCACCGAGCAGCTCGACGCCACCGGCTTCTTCGCGATGGCGAACCGTGAATCGGGCCTGCTCGGCGTCTCCGGGACCAGCGCCGACATGCGCGACCTGCTGCGGCTCGCGGCCGCCGACGTGCGTGCCGCCGAGGCGGTCGAGCTCTTCTGCTACCAGGCCCGCAAGTGCATCGGCGCCTACGCCGCAGCGCTCGGCGGGCTCGACACGCTCGTTTTCGCCGGCGGCATCGGCGAGAGCGCCGCCGCCGTGCGGGCGCGCATCTGCGACGGCCTCGGCTTCCTCGGCATCGAGATCGACGCCGAACGCAACGCCGCGCACGGCGCCGTGATCTCGAGCGCCGCGGGTCGCACCGCCGTCCGTGTCATCGCGACCGACGAAGAACTGATGATCGCCCGATCGGTCCGCCGCATCCTGCAGCGCGACGGTCCCCGAAGCCGGAGCACCCGCCCATGAACGCCCTCGCGACGACGACGCCCCTCACGCCCGACCTGCTCGGCCGCATCGACGCCTACTGGCGCGCCGCCAACTACGTGTCGGTCGGCCAGATCTACCTGCGCGACAACCCCTTGCTGCGGCGCCCGCTCGTGCTCGGCGACGTCAAGCGGATGCTGCTCGGCCACTGGGGCACCACGCCCGGCCAGAATTTCGTCTACGTGCACCTCAACCGGATCATCCGCGAGCACGACCTCGAGATGGTCTACGTCTCCGGCCCCGGCCACGGCGGCCCGGCGCTCGTCGGCAACACCTACCTCGAGGGCAGCTACAGCGAGGTCTACCCCGACATCGGCCAGGACGAGGCGGGGCTGCAGCGCCTCTTCCTGCAGTTCTCGTTTCCCGCGGCATCCCGAGCCACGTCTCGCCCGAATGCCCGGGTTCGATCCACGAGGGCGGCGAGCTCGGCTATTCGCTCAGCCATGCGTTCGGCGCGGTGTTCGACAACCCGAGGCTCGTCGTCGCCTGCGTCGTCGGCGACGGCGAGGCCGAGACCGGCCCGCTCGCGACGGCCTGGCACTCGAACAAGTTCCTCGACCCGGTGCACGACGGCGCGGTGCTGCCGATCCTGCATCTCAACGGCTACAAGATCGCCAACCCGACCGTGCTCGCGCGCATCGGCCACGACGAGCTCGACCAGCTGCTGCGCGGCTACGGCTGGACGCCGTACTTCGTCGAAGGCCACGAACCGGCGGCGATGCACCAGGCGATGGCCGCCGCGCTCGATGCGGCCGTGGCGTCGATCCAGGCGATCCAGCGCGCCGCGCGCGAGCAGGGCGTGCGCAAGCGGCCGCGCTGGCCGATGATCGTGCTGCGCTCGCCGAAGGGCTGGACCGGGCCGGTCGCGGTCGACGGCGTGGCCAACGAAGGCACGTTCCGGTCGCACCAGGTGCCGATCTCCGACCCGGCGTCGCACCCCGGTCATCTCGCGCAGATCGAGGCCTGGCTGCGCAGCTACCGTCCCGAGGAACTGTTCGACGCCGACGGCCGGCTGATCGCGGAGCTCGCCGCGCTCGCACCGCGGCGCGAGCGCCGCATGGGCCTGAACCCGCACGCCAACGGCGGCGCGCTGCTGCGCGAGCTCCACCTGCCCGACTTCCGCGACTTCGGTTGCGACGTGCCGGCGCCCGGCACGCGCGGCATCGGCGACACGCGGGTGCTCGGGCCCTTCCTGCGCGAGGTCGTCGCCCGCAACGAGGCGCAGCGCAACTTCCGCATCTTCGGTCCCGACGAGACGGTCTCGAACGGCCTCGAGGCGGTGTTCGGCGCGACCGAGCGCCAGTGGATGGCCGAGACCGTCGACGGCGACGAGCACCTCGCGCCGTCCGGCCGCGTCATGGAGATGCTGAGCGAACACCAGTGCCAGGGCTGGCTCGAGGGCTACCTGCTCACCGGCCGCCACGGCCTCTTCAACTGCTACGAGGCGTTCACCCACATCGTCGACTCGATGTTCAACCAGCACGCCAAGTGGCTGAAGGTGACGAACCACATCCCGTGGCGGCGGAAGATCGCCTCGCTCAACTACCTGCTCGCCTCGCACGTCTGGCGCCAGGACCACAACGGCTTCACCCACCAGGACCCGGGCTTCCTCGACGTCGTCGTCAACAAGAAGGCCGAGGTCGTGCGCGTCTACCTGCCGCCCGACGCCAACTGCCTGCTGTCGGTGATGGACCACTGCCTGCGGAGCCGTCAGTACGTCAACGTGGTCGTCGCCGGCAAGCACCCGGCGCCGCAGTGGCTCTCGACCGACGCCGCCGCCGCGCATTGCGCGCAGGGCATCGGCATCTGGGACTGGGCCGGCGGCGACCCCGACGCCGCGCCCGACCTGGTCATGGCCTGCTGCGGCGACGTGCCGACGCTCGAGACGCTCGCCGCGGTGTCGATCCTGCGCGAGCATCTGCCCGCGGTCGTCGTGCGCGTCGTCAACGTCGTCGACCTGATGAAGCTGCAGCCGCAGAGCGAGCATCCGCACGGCCTGTCGGAGGTCGACTTCGACGGCTTCTTCACCGTCGACCGGCCGGTCGTGTTCGCCTTCCACGGCTATGCGTCGCTGATCCACAAGCTCACCTACCGGCGCGCCAACCACCGCAACATCCACGTCCGCGGCTACAAGGAGGAGGGCACGATCACGACGCCGTTCGACATGACGGTGCTGAACGAACTCGACCGCTTCCACCTCGTCATGCTCGCGATCGACCACCTGTTGCAGACCGGCGAGCGCGGCCGTGCGCTCAAACGTCGGCTGCAGGCGAAGCTGCTCGAGCACCGCCGCTACATCGGCCTGCACGGCAAGGACATGCCCGAGGTGCGCGAGTGGACGTGGCACGGCCAGCCCGGCGCGACGTCGCCGGCCGGCGCACCGGCCACGCCGTCAAGGGCGTCGGCCGACCGGTGACGGAGCGCCGGCTGCCGCCGGCGACGGCCGGATCAGCGACTGCACCTCGAGCCGGAACTGCTCCTCGCTGACCCTGCAGCCCGCACCGGACGGCAGCGCGTTCGAATAGGCCACGCAGAGCGCACGCACCGATGCCAGCACGCGGTCGGCGGGCTGGCTTCGCGCTTCGCCCCACAGTGCGTCGAAGCGCGCGAGAAAGTCGATCGCCGGCTCGTGCCGCGCGACGAACGCGGCGACAGCCGCATGGCAGCGGACGTGGTGCGCGCTGCTCACGCGACGGCCCCCGAACGGAGCGAGCGAGCGCAGGGGCGCGCCGGGGTGTTGTGCATGGGTCGTGATGGCGCGATGCCGTTGGGATCGAGACGCGTGCCGGAAGGCGGGCGTCGAGCAGCCCTTCTACTCCTTTGTCGCGGCCGGTGCGGCGTCGCGCTTCGGTCGCATGGCGGACGGCAGTGGCGCCGGCATGCCGGCACGACCGTCATGCCAAGCGCGCGGACGGCGCGCCGCCGTCAGCGCATGCGCCGCCGGCCCGCGAGCAGCGCGGCGAGGCCCGCGGCGATCAGCGCGACGTTCGCCGGCTCGGGGACCGCGGCGACGGTCTGCAGATTGCCGATCGTGAGCGACGAGACGCCGAGCACGTCGACGGTGTCGATCACGCCGATGGCGAGCGAGAACGGGCCCGTGCCGGCGAGCCGCGCCGAGAACGTCTGCAGCCCGCCGCCCGGCGCTGCGGTCGTCGCGAGCGTCGTGACGACGCCGTCGAGCGACACGAACGCCCGGTCGAGGAACGCGGTGTCGAGGCTGCTGAACGACCAGTCGAAGCGCAGCGTCCGGCCGACGGCGCCGGCGAAGGTCTGCGCGACGAGCGAGCCTTCGGTGCCGTACTGCGTCGGCGACAGGTCGAGCCCGAGTGCCGGCACGCCGGCGGCGGCTTCGACGAGGCCGATGTCGACGGCCGAGCGGCCCGACAGGTTCGACGGCTGGTCGCCGGTCGCTTCGCCGTCGAGGAACGCGGTCGTGAGCGTGATCGTGCCGGACCGCGCGACGGCGTCGCCGAGCACCGACCAGCCGGCGAGGCTGGCGGTCGACACCTGCGCGCGGGCGAGCGGCGAGAGCACGAGCAGTGCGGCGGCGAGGGCGATCGTGGGGGCGGAGGCGTGGCGCATCGTCGGATCCTGGCAGTCGGAAAAGGAGCGGGCTCGGTGCAGATCAGCGGCGCCGAAGAGGCGACCGCCGGCCCGCGAGTTCAGCGCACGATCAGGTCGCGCGCCGGCAGCAGCCGCGCCGGCGCGACGCCGGCAAGCGTCAGCAGGGCGCGCGGCGCGGCGCCGGCGGCCGGCGCGACCTGCACGCTGGTGTCGGCGCCGACCGCGACGAAGCGCACCCAGCCGTCGGCGACCGGGTCGCTGCCGGTGTAGCCGACGCTTCGCAGCAGCGTGCGCAGATCGAGGACATCCTTGGCCGGCACGAAGTCGGTGATCGTGTCGCCGGCGTCGCGCATCGAGGTGTAGACGTAGACGTTGACGCCGCCGCGGCCGGTCAGCACGTCGGCGCCGACGCCGCCCTGGATCACGTCGTCGCCGTCGGTGCCGACGAGGGTGTCGCGGCCCGCGGTGCCGGCGACCGACTTGAAGAGCGCCACGCCGACCAATACCGGATCGTGGTCCGACGCGCGGTAGGGCACGCTGGCGTCGAACGGATCGGGCTCGCAGGCGGCGCAGTCGGGCTGCTTGAACTCGACGTTGTAGTCCTGCGCGACGCTCTCGTCGGCGTCGATGTGCCAATGCACCGCGCCGGTCACCTTCGCCGCGAGCGAGGCGCTCGTGATCGCGTGGTCGAGCCGGCCGGCCGTGCCGTCGAAGACGTACGAGTAGCCGAAGCTCTCGAAGCGACCCGACACGTCGACGAGGCCGTTCGCGGTCAGCTCGTCGATCGGATCCTCCCTGGCGTATGCGTTGAAGTCGCCGACGAGCAGCACGTCGCTGCTGCCGACATCGGATTGCAGCCGGCCGATGAAATTGCGCAATTGCTTCGCCTGCGCGATGCGGACCGCATTCCAGCAGCCCTGGCCGTCGCCGGCGTCGAGATTGCCGGCGGCGTCGGCGTCGCCGCTGCCGGGGCAGCCGCTCTTCGACTTCAAATGGTTGACAACCAAAGTCAATCGTTCGCCGTTCGCCGCTGCGAAGGTCTGCGCGAGGGTGGGGCGGTTGTTGACCGCGCTCGGATCGGCGACCGGGTCGCCGACCGCCTGCAGCCGCGCCGGCTTGTAGACCATCGCGACGCGGATCGCGTCGGTGCCGGTGCCCTGCGGCGGCACGGCGACCGTCGCGTAGGTGCCGGCGCCGACGCGGGCGTTGAGCGCGTCGACGAGGCTCTGCACCGCGGTGTTGCCGTTGTTCTGCATTTCCATCAGGCCGACCGCATCCGCGTCGAGGCCGGCGAGCGCGAGGACGATCTTCTGCCGCTGGCGCTGGAATTCCGCCAGGTTGTCGGCGCCGCGGCAATTGCTCGCGCTGACCGTCGTGCCGAGGCTGCAGCCCTGGCCGCTGCGGCCGTCGGCGGTGCGGCCGTCGGTGAAGGTGGTGAAGAAGTTCAGCACGTTCATCGACGCGAGCCGCACGTTGGCGCCGCCGACCGCGGGCGGCGCGGCGGCGCGCGGATTGGCGACGGCGAAGGTCGGCGCGGCGGTCGGCTGCAGCCGGTAGAGGCCCGCGCCGCCGGCGGTCGCGGTCGCCGGGCCGTAGTCGAGCACGCCGACCAGGTTCGAGACCGTGTCGCCGGCGCGCGGGCCGCCGTTGCCGAGGTCGTAGGGCGTCGGATTCGGGTTCTGCGCCGAGTTGCCGTCGTCGAGCAGCAGGCGCGAGCGCGCCTGCAGATCGGCGAGCGCGATCGCGTCGGCGCTGCCGGGACGGTAGCGGTTGGTCGGCGTCTCGTGGCGGCCGACGCCGATCGTCAACTCGCCGAAACGCGGCAGGAAGAAGTTCTGCTGCACGGTCAGCGTGCCGGCGATGCGCACCAGCATGCCCTCGAAGCGCTCGAGGCTGTCGCCGGCCGCGAGCGGCAGGCTGACCGTGGCCGGCGCGAGCGTGTAGCCGCTGCCGAGCGAGGCCACGCCCGCGATGTTCGCGAGCTCGGTCAGCGTGCCCGAGCCGGTGTTGAATTCCGACACCGTGCCCGTCACCTGCACCAGGTTGCCGACGGCCGCGGCCGCGGGCGGCGCCGTCGCGGTGAAGACGTAGATGCCGTCCGACGTCGCAGGATCACCGTCGCCGGCGATGTCCTGCAGGAAGAAGCCGGTCGCGAGCACCTTGGTGACGACGCCGCTCGTGACGACCGTGCGGCCGGCGAGCGGGCTCGCCGCGCCGCTGCCCTGGATGGTGAAGATCGCCGCGGCGACGGGCGGCGTGCCGCCGCCGCCACCGCCGCCAATGCCACCGCCGCCCGGTGTGCCGCACGGCGCGAGCGCGGACGCGCTGCTGCGCGGAAGCGGCACGCCGGTCGTGAAATCGGCGCCATTGCTCGCCGTGTCGGCGCAGCCGCCGGCGCCGCGCAGGATCGCGGTGGTGTTCGACGGCGCGGGGGCCGGGCTGCCTCTCGTCGGCGTCGCGGACGGACCGAAGCTCACGATGTCGACGACCGTGCCGCTGCTCGGCGCCGCGCCGGCGAGCGGCGTCGCGACGTTGGCGAGCGCGACCTTGCCGGCGGTCGCCGACATCGCGATCGTGCCGGCCACGTCGCCCGTGACCGGTGTCGTGCCGCCCGCGCCGACCGCCTCGCGGATCAGGTAGTACTGGCCGGCCTGCAGCGTCGCGCCGGCCGGGATCGCCGTCGTCTGCCAGCTCGTGCCGGTGGCCGAGGCGTACTGCACCGACCAGCCGCCGATCGCCACGGCCGCGTCGCCGTTGTTGAAGAGCTCGATGTAGTCGTGCTGCAGCGTCGCGCCGCTGTTGCCGCCGCCGCCGTAGAGCTGGCTGACGACGACTGCCGCCTGCGCGGGCGCCATGGCCGCGAACACCCAGGCGAGCGCGCACGCGGCGCGCCGCGCCATGGCTCGGAACATCGACCGTTGCTGCTGCTGATTCATCCGATTGGCCTTCGCGTGTGGGGCGTGCTGCCCGGGAAACCCGTGTCCTGTCCGCCGATACGTGGGCAGAGCCGGTGAAGTTTCCAAAGGGATCGCAGTGTCGGTGCTCGGTGTGACGAAGCGTTGACGTGTGTCGGCCGGGAGCTGTCGGTCGGGAGGGAGCGCATGTGCCAGCGCGGCCAGCCAGGTCTTGATCTTCGGATGGCTGCGCGTGGCGTCGAGAGGCCAGTGACCAGCGACCGCGTTCCGGCGAGTGGCCATGCAGGCTCCGAAGGACCGGTTGTTGGCCGTTTCGCACCCCCTTCGAGGGCGGGCGTCGCTGAAGAATCGCTCGACTTCCCGCCGTTCGCTATTCAAGGAGTTCGCGATGCCCGACCTGCTCGACGATGTGGTGGACCGCTCTGACGCGGTCTGTGTCGTTGGCGCCGGCCCCGGCGGCTTGAGTGCCGCCCGGGCGCTGCTGCGGCACGGCCTGCCGTACGACCAGTTCGAGCGCCATACCGACGTGGGCGGCATCTGGGACATGCAGAACCCCGGCACGCCCATGTACAAGAGCGCGCACTTCATTTCGTCGCGCGACCTGTCGGGCTTCGTCGGCATGCCGATGCCGGCGTGGTTCGCCGATTACCCGACCAACAGTCAGATCCTGCATTACGTGCGCTGCTTTGCCGACGCCTACCGTCTGCGCGAGCGCATCACATTCGCCACCGGCGTGCGCCGCATCGACCGAGACGACGCCGGCAAGTGGCTGGTCACGCTGTCCACCGGAGAGCGCCGCCGCTACCACGCGGTCGTGTGCGCCACCGGCTGCAACTGGGAGCCCAACATGCCCGAGGTGCGCGGGCACTTCACCGGCAAGATCCGCCATTCGGTGACCTACAAGAGCCCGGTCGAGTTCGCGGGCAAGCGGGTGATGATCGTCGGCGCCGGCAATTCGGGAGCCGATATCGCGTCCGACGCCGCCAACCATGCCGACGCCGCCTTCATCAGCATGCGCAGGGGCTATCACGTCATTCCCAAACACATCTTCGGCGCGCCGGCCGACGTGTTCGCCGAGAAAGGTCCGCACTTGCCGATGTGGCTGGCGCGCCCCGTGATGGGCGGGTTGCTGCGGCTGATCAACGGCGATCTCTCGAAATACGGCGTGCCCAAGCCCGATCACCGCTTGTTCGAGAGCCATCCGCTGCTCAATTCGCAACTGCTGCACCACCTGCAGCACGGCAACATCGCCGTGCGGCCCGACATCTCCCATTACGACGGCGACGCGGTGGTGTTCAAGGACGGCACCCGCGAGACGCTGGACCTGGTGCTGTACGCCACCGGCTACCAGTGGAGCTGTCGCTACGCCGCTGAATACTTCGAGTGGAAGGGCGGCCGACCGCAACTCTATCTGTCGATGTTCAGCCGCGAACACCGCAACCTGTTCGGCATCGGCTATCTGGAAACCAATTCCAGCGCCTACAAGCTGTTCGACACGCAGGCCTTCATGATCGCCTGCTACCTGAAGGACCAGTCAATGTCGCCTGCAAAGGCCGGCGCCTTCGACGAGTACATCCGACACGACGCACCGGACCTTTCCGGCGGTCTCAAGTTCGTGCAATCCCAACGCCACGAGGTGTACCTCGAGGCGCATGCATTGACCACGTATTTGAAGCAATTGCGGCGGCGCATGGGCTGGCCTGAATTGACCGAGCACGCCTACGACGCGATACGCACGCCGGGCTGGTCGATGCCGCCCATGCCGGATCCGCACGCCGACATCGCGGCCGCGCCGCACCAGCGCAGCAAGGAGACGGTGTGATGGCCGCGCCGACTCAAGCGCAGATCCGCGCCATCGCAGGCGACCTCGCCTACGAGACGCGCGCCTTCGTCGGCGGCGAGTTCGTCGCAGCGCTCTCCGGTGCCATCACGCCGGTGTTCAATCCGGCCACCGGCGCGCTTCTCGCCGAGGTGGCCGAATGCGCCCGTGCCGATGTCGACCGCGCCGTGACCGCGGCCCGCACCGCGTTCGACGACGGCCGCTGGTCGACCGCCACGCCCAAGCACCGCAAGCGCGTATTGCTGAAATTCGCCGACCTGATCGATGCGCGCCGCGAGGCGCTGGCAGTGATGGAAAGCCTGCACGCCGGCAAGCCCGTCGCCGACACGCTCGCCGCAGACCTGCCCGACCTCGTCGAAGGGTTGCGCTGGCATGCGGAGACGGCCGACAAGCTCCACGACGTGGTGTTGTCCACGGCCGACGACGTGCGGGCAACCGCGACACGCGAACCGGTCGGCGTGGTCGGTGCGGTGCTGGCCTGGAACTTTCCGCTGGTGCTCGCGGGCCTCAAGATCGGTCCGGCGCTGGCGGCCGGCAATTCGATCGTGCTCAAGCCGTCCGAGCAGACGCCGCTCACCTTGCTGGCCATCGCCCGTCTGGCGGCCGAGGCCGGCATTCCGCCAGGCGTGCTGAACGTGGTGCCCGGTCTGGGCGAAACAGCGGGGCAAGCGATCGGGCGGCACCACGAGGTCGACTGCGTGAGCTTCACCGGCTCCACGGAGATCGGCCGCCAGTTCCTGCGCTACTCGGCCGAATCGAACCTGAAGCGCGTGGTGCTCGAATGCGGCGGCAAGAGCCCGGCGATCGTGCTGGCCGATGCGCACGACCTCGAATACGTGGCACATCAGGTGGCGTTGGGCGCGCTCTTCTGCCAGGGTGAAAACTGCAGCGCCGGTTCCCGCGCGATCGTGCACCGCGCCGTCCAGGCGCAGTTCGAAGTCGCGCTCAAAGCCGCCTTTGCGCAATGGACCGTGGGCGACCCGCTCGATCCCGCGACCCGCATCGGTGCGCTGATCGACGCCGGCCACATGCGCCGAGTGCTCGGCCACATCGACCGCGGCGAGCGTGATGGCGCGCGGCTCATTCTGGGCGGCGAGCGCCTGCATGCCGACAGCGGCGGCAGCTTCGTGTCGCCCACGATCTTCACCGACGTGACACCACAGATGGCGATCGCACGCGATGAGATCTTCGGGCCGGTCCTGGCGCTGCTGGGCGTCGACGACACCGAGCAGGCCGTGCGCATCGCCAACGACACCAACTACGGCCTCGCCGCGTCGCTCTACACGTCCGACCTGGATACGGCCCATCGGGTCGCGCGGCGCATCCGGGCGGGCACGGTGTCGGTCAACTGTTATTCGGAAGGCGACACCGGCGCGCCCTTCGGCGGCTTCAAGGCGTCCGGCTTCGGCGGACGCGACAAGTCCTTGCTCGCGCACGACCAGTACACCGAAGTCAAGACCACCTGGATCCAACTCCGATGAGGCACCGTCACATGACGCAAATCGACTTCACGGACCGGGTGGCCGTCATCACCGGCGGTGCTGGCGGCATCGGCCGGGCCATCTGCGAGATCTTCGTGGCGCGTGGCATCCGCTGCGTGCTCGTGGACATCGACACCACGCGGCTCGAGGCGGCCTGCCGGATGTACGGCCCGCGGGCCGAACCGTTCGCCGCCGACCTGACTCGGCAGGCCGACATCGACCGGCTCGAGGCGCATCTGCGCCATCGTTTCGGCCGGCTCGACATTCTGGTGAACAACGCCGCGATGACGAGCACCGAGCGCTTCGAGGTGCGCTCGCCGCAGAGCATTGCCGACGAGTTGAACCTGAACCTGATCTCGCCGCTGGTGCTGACACGCGTGCTGCTGCCGCTGGTGCGCCAGGCGCAGCGCGGCCGCATCATCAACACGGTCTCGCTCGGCGGGATCTTCCCGTTGCCCGAGACGTCGATCTACTCGGCCTCCAAGTTCGGCTTGCGGGGCGCGATGCTCTGTCTCGGACTCGAAGCGGAGCGCCTGGGCATCGAGGTCGGCAGCGTGCTGCCGTCGGCCACCGAAACGCCGGGCCTGATGAAAGAGGCCATCGAGGGCGGCAACACGCTGCAGTTCATCGACCCACCGCAATCGGCGCAAGCGGTGGCACGGCAGGTGTCGCGCATGCTCGACAAGCCGAAGCTCGAACGCTATCCGCGACTCTCGGAATCGTGGACGGTGCGTTTCGCGATGCTGTTCCCCAACCTGCTACCGCGTTTGATCCCGCTCTTCCGCAAGAAAGGCGAACGCGGGCACGAGCGCTACGTGCAGAGCCTGCGGGCGCGTGGGCTTGCGGTCGAGGTGGACGGCAAGCTGCAATTGCGACTGCCGGCCTGAGAAGCGGTACGCATTCGCGGCGCCGCTGCTAGCGCCGCACCTGGCTCGGCAGCTTTCCCGCCCAACGCTTGAACGCGCGGCGAAAGTTGCTGGTGTCGCCGAAACCGGTCACCAGCGCAATCTCGCGCACCGGCGTGTCTGTCCGCTGCAGCAAGTCGAGCGCCCGTTCGTAACGGGCCTCATCGACCAAGGCGCGGTACGACACCTGCAGCCCATCGAGGCGCCGGCGCAGCGTGCGTTCGCTCAGGTTCAGGTCGGCGGCAACGTCGGCTTGCGTGGGGGACCGGTCGAGGTTGGCGCGCAGATAGACGGCCACGCACTCGATCAGGTCGTCGCGTTGCCGGCGAGGCGCCATCGACGCGACCAGCCGCGCGCGCACCGAATCGGCGGTGAAGTGGTCGAAGGTGGGCAGCGTATGCGCCAGCCAGCGCACGTCGCTCACCAGGCGGTTCGCCGTGCAGTCGAAGCGCACCGGGCAATTGAACATCGCCTTGTAGGCCGCGCCGTGGGCCGGCTCCGGGTAGGCCAGTTCCACCCGCAACGGCCGGTACTGCGCCCCGACCAGGCTTCGCGCCACCGAGACCACGCTGGCAAGCGCGTCCTCCACAAGATACGGTTCGAGCTGCGGATCGAAATAGCGCGGCACGACCTCCAGGGTGAACGTGGAGTCGTCGGACCACTGCCTGTGTTCGAGCAGCGCGCCCGCGTCGAACTGGTGGTACGTGACGAACGCCACTGCTTCGCCGAGCGTGCGGCAGGCCAGCATGCCCAGTCCCGCGAGGCCCCACGACACCACCGTCTGCGCCGCGCCCGCCGCCAGGCCGAGCGCAGGATCGTTCAAGGCGTGCTGGGCGCGCCGCACCAACAGACCGGTCTGCCGGTACGAGACGCGGATTTCAGGCGTGAGCAGGTCCGACGGCTTGAAGCCGAGTCCCTGGCACAGGCGCGCCGCGGAGACACCCCGCTGCACCGCGACATTCAGGGTGGTGCGGATGACCGCGGGCGGCACGTCGGCCGCCGATGAGCGCGAAGGGGGTAGAGGCCGTTTCACGGCGTCGTGCATCCGGGTGAATCGAAGGTGTCGGCGAGAACCGCTCGCCGCTTCAGCCGGGCCTTGGATTGTCCGCTGGAGACTCTCGAAGGGATCTTTCGGACCTGTGCGCGCAGCGCGATGATCATATCGTTGGCACACCGTTCCCAGGAGTGTCCTGTGCCACATGAGATGCCGCAATCCGTCGACGCGCGCTTGCATCAGTGGCCGGCCGTGCTGCGTCTGTCCGCCGCCTGGACGATCGGCATATTGACTGTGACGCTGATGCCGATCGAGATATCGGCATTCATGCGGCGACTGCTGGTGAGCGAAGACACGGCGTCGCTGATCGCTGGACTGCAATTGGTGGGCGTCGTGATGGCCTGCCTGGTCTTGCCCCGGCGCATCTCGCACTTGCGCACCGCGTCACTGGCGCTCGGTCTGGTCGTGCTGGGTGGCCTGCAGATGGCGTCGGCGTCCGTCGGCAATCTGGTGGTTCTGGGAGCGATGCGCATCGGCGTGGGCTTCTGCGAAGGTTCGATGATCGTGCTGGTCGGCACATGCCTGGCGCGGCACGGCAATGCCGAGTTGCTGTGGGGCAAGATCGTCTTCATCTCCGGCATCCTGTCGGCGGGCACGTTCACGCTGCTGGCGTCGATGTCCCAGACGCTGCAATTGCATGCGGTCTGGTACGTGGTGGCGGGCACCGAGCTGCTACTGAGCCTGTCGATTCCCGGCCTGCTGCCGCTGGCTCGGCAAAACCTCGCCGCCGCGCCGGTCCTGTCCGCGACCCGCGCCGGTCGCCGCACCGCCACTGCATACGCCATCCTCGCGCTGCTCTACATGGTGCAGGCCGGCCAGTGGGCCGTCACCGTACTGGCCGGCGAGCGGCAGGGGCTTCCGACCGGCCTGGTCGAAGTGCTGCTCGCGATCTCGTCCTTCGCCGGACTGCTGGGCGCCGCGGTCACCGCGCTGCGGGCGCTGCGCGCACGGCAGCGCACCGTCTCGCTGCTGTCGGTGCTCTGCATGGCGGGCTGCGTGCTGTGGTTCTTCACCGTCCCCGGGCGCAACCACTTCTTCTTCAGCCAGGTTGCCCTGAATTTCGCTTTCTATGCGGTCACGCCGCTGATGAACGCATGCGTCAGCGAGGCCGACCGCGACGGCTCGCTGCTGGCGCGCGCGGTCGTGATCGTCTTCATCGCATCGGCCATCGGCACGGTGGGCGCGGGCGCGATCAGCAGCGCGTGGGGGTTGCCGGCGGTGGGCTTGGCCGGGGCCGGGCTATTGGCGCTATCGAACCCGCTCATCGTCGGCTTGTTCCGCCGCGTGCCGCGGCGGCGCGCCGCTGACGACGGCGCCGACCTGATGTTTTCACCTTGAACAACAACCGCAGGAGACAGTGATGCGCGATCAACGAACACTTTGGGCCGCGACCGTCGGCCTCGTGGCATGCGGTGCAGCCAGCGCCGCGTCGCCGACCGACGCGATCGGCTTCTGGCGCTCGCAGGACCAGAATGCGGTGCTCGAATTCCAGCCGTGCCCAGGCTTGGCCCGATCCCTGTGCGGCACCATCGTGTGGGACCGCGACGCCGAGCCCGGCAGCGGCAAGTCCACGAACGACTGCGGACGGCGCATCGCGAAGCTCAAGGCCTTCGACGACGCCTGGCGCGACGGCATGGTCCTCGATCCGCGCACCGAAAAAACCTACAAAGCCGTCATCCACGTCAAGGGCGACACCATGCGCATCCGTGCGTTCATCGGTGTCGAGGTGCTCGGCGAGACCGAAGAGCTGACACGCGCCGCCGGCGTTCCGTCGCAGGCTTGTGCCGCGTTCAGCCAGAACGGAGCGAGTCAGTGACAGCATCGACACTCGCCCGCGACGCGGCCGCAATCATGTTGGCTTGGCTCGCGGCCGCTCACGCCGGCGCGGAGCCGGTCGGCAAACCCGATCCGCTCGATGGCGATCCGGCCAGCGCCAGCAGCTACTCGCTGGACATCGAAGCCAGCGTGCTCACCGACCGCCGCAGCCGCGGCGTATCCGACACGTTCGGGCGGCCCGGTGCTCAAGTCACTGCCACGCTCGCACATGCATCGGGTTGGGTTGGCGTGCTGGAAATCGGCAGCGTCAGCAAGCACCAATTCTTGAACGGCAAGGGCGTCTCGGTGCTGGCCGCCGGCGGCTATCGCTGGGGCGACCCCGACGCCTGGCACTTCGGCATCGGCGCGGCGCGCGAGATGTTTCCTGGCTCGTACTTCGATGCACCCACCAGCCTTGGACTGGTCTTCGACGGCGATGGCAATCCGGTGGGCGCGACGCCAGGGCCGGTGGTGCGCTCCAACTTCAACAGCACCTACGCCGTACTCGAAGCGGGCTACGACGCGCTGGAGTTTCGCTACCTCAACGTGCGCTCGCGCGACTACCGCGGCGCCAACACCTCCAGCGTCTGCCCGTTCCTGAGCGACGGGGCAGCGGTGCTGCCGTGCTACCTGAACGGCGACCGGCACACCCGCGGCACGCAGCTGGTCGACGCCGACTGGCGTTACAACCTGCCTGCGAGCATTCGGCTGAATCTGCACTTGGGCTACCAGTTCGTGTCCAACTTCAAAGAGCTCGACGATCTCGACTGGGGCGCCCGTCTTACCCGGGCGCTGAGCAAGGGGCTCGAGATCTCCCTCGGCGTGGTGGGTGCGCGCACCCGCGACCACGCTCTGTTCTTGGCCGCCAACAGTGACGGCACGACACGACGGCTCGACCGCACGGCGCTGGTGGCCAGCGTGTCCCAGCGCTGGTAGCGGGCACGTCGAATGAGCTCCTGATCGGAAACCACTTCCAGCTGCAGCCACCCAGCGCCCGCTCCAGTGGGCGGAGCCGTTCGCCGGCCGACCGCCGCCGCGCTCTGCCGCTGCGCCTGAGCGCCGGTCCGTCGGCGCAGACATGGAGGCGATGCGGCACTGGACAGGCGGTCGTCGCGGCAGTAGAACGACGGGCTCGGGAGGCCCGATGTTCGACCACGTCAAATTCGGCGTCAGCGACTACGCGACCAGCAAGGCGTTCTTCCTGCAGGCGCTCGCGCCGCTCGGCGTCTCCGTCGTGTCCGAGGGCGAGCCGGACTACGGCGTCGAACTCGCGGCGACCGGCCCGACCTCGCTCTGCCTTTTCCGCACCGACCGAACGCCCGCGCCGCTGCACCTGGCCTTCACGGCCGAGACGCGGGCGCAGGTCGATGCGTTCTACCGTGCGGCGCTGGCCGCCGGCGGCCACGACAACGGCGCGCCGGGGCTGCGGCCTAACTACTCTCCGACCTATTACGCCGCCTTCGTGATCGGCCCCGACGGCCACAATCTCGAGGCGGTGTGCCACGCGGCGGACGCTTGACGCGTCGACGAGACTGCTCGATCAGGCGGACGCCGACGGCAAGCCTGATGGACGTCCTGGCACCGTGGGACGTGCGGGACAGCACCGAGCGGGGTCTCGCCGTTCCGCCAGGTCGCAGGGTGCTCGGCGAACGACGTCGCGACGCTGCGAAGCGGTCGCGACCGGCACGCGCCAGGGTCTCGGTGCCTGCGGCGCCGCTGATCGACAGCCTGCGCGCACTCGGTCGCCGCTACCCAGATCTTCCCGTCGGTTTCTCGACCGAAGGGCTCGGCGGCGCGCTGCGACGTCTGCGCAGCGGCTCGGCGGCGCTCGGCGTCTGTCTGCTGTCGCCGACGGTGCCGAAGGACGTCGGCGAACCGTCGCCTCGCCCCGGGTGTGCCGTCCGCCCCGCAGGTCGGAGGTTGTCGCTCGATTCAATCGTCCGACACGTTGACGCCGGACAGTCGCGCAAAGTGCGGAGCGGTGAACGATGGACGCCACGCCTGGGTGGAAGCCCGAGCCTTTCGAAGGGCGAGCACCTGGGCTTGCTGCAAGAGCCGCGAAGCGCACGCTGCGACCGGCCTTCTTTCGCCGCCGGCGCCGCGCGACCGCTATGCCGCGAGCGCCAGCCGCCCGGCGGCCTGCACCGGCAGCAGGCGCAGCGCCTGCTCGATCGCGAGATCGATGCGCTGGCTGGCCGCGCCGTCCTCGTCGCGCAGGCGTTGGCCGGCGAACTCGGCATCGCTGACGTAGATGCCCGCCGGCACGGTATTGATCTCGAAGAAGCTGAGCAGCGGCCGGAACTGGTGCTCGAGGACCAGCGCATGGCGGTCGCTGCCGCCGGTCGCCGCCAGGATCGCGACCTTGCCGCGCAGCCGCGTCGGCTCGAGCAAGTCGAGGAAGTGCTTGAAGAGGCCGCTGTAGGACGCCTTGTAGACGGGCGAGCCGATGACGAGCAGGTCGGCCGCCGCGAGCAGCGCGTGTGCCTCGACCACCGCCGCCGGCAAGCGGTCGAACGCGACCGCGCTGCCGAGCGCCGGCGCGAGCTCGGCGATGTCGATCACGTCGATGCGGCCGAGCACCTTCGGCGCGATGCGGTGGGCGATGGTCTCGAGCAGGCCGCGCGTGCGCGACGGGGTGCTGAGGCTTCCTGAGAGGACGACGATGCGGGTCATGACGTTGGGCTGCGGTGGAGTCGCGTGGCGTGCCGGTTCGGCGACGATGGCATGCAGGGGTGTTCGCGGAGCGGGCGAACCGTAGCCTTGAACGCGATGGCCGGCAACCAATCGATTCGGCTTTGCATTCCAATGCCCGCGACGGCGTCGTAAGCACAGCGGAAAAGATTGGTAGGCCGCCGCCGGGGATGTCGCGAGACTCGGCGTTCGCATGGACTCGATTACCGCCCGGACCGCCGACGACCCCGCTGCCGACGACATCGCGTCGCGCATCGAGCCTGTGCTCGGCCGGCTGGTCGATGCGTTGGCACAGACCGCCACCGAGCGCGACCGCCGCGGCGGCCATGCCGCAGCCGAGCGGCGGCTCGTCCGCGAGAGCGGGCTGCTCGCGTTGCTCGTTCCGGCGTGGGCCGGCGGTTTCAGCGCCGGCTGGCCCACGGTCTGCGGCGCCGTGCGGCGCCTGGCCGAGGTCGACAGCGCGCTCGCCCACGTCTTCGGCTTCCACCATCTGCAGATCGCGGGCGTGCTGCTCTACGGCGATGCCGAGCAACAACGGCGGCTCCTGTGCCAGACCGTCGAGGAGCGGCTCTTCTGGGGCAACGCGCTCAACCCGCTCGACCGCCGGCTCGTCGCCACGCCCGTCGAGGGCGGCTGGCAGCTCGATGGCCTGAAGACCTACGCCTCGGGCTCGGTGGGCGCGGACCGCCTGACGTTCTCGGCGGTCGTCGCCGGCGCCGACGCCGCCGTCGCGCCGACGCTGACCGGCACCATCGCCGCACGCAGCGCGGGCCTGCGCATCGACGAGGACTGGGACAGCTTCGGCCAGCGCCAGACCGACAGCGGCACCGTGCGCTTCGAGGGCGTCTTCCTCGCCGCGCGCGACGTGCTCGTCGCACCCGGCACGGTGCCGACGCCGCGCGCCACGCTGCGCCAGCTCGTCTCGCAGCTGACGATGGCGAACGTCTACCTCGGCATCGGCCAGGGCGCCTTCGAGACCGCGCGCCGCTACACGCTCGAGGAAGCGCGGCCCTGGCCGACGTCGGGCGTCGCGCGCTCGGCCGACGACCCGTACGTCCAGCACCGCTACGGCGAGCTGTGGCTGCTCGTTCGCCCGGCGCAGCTCGCCGCCGACGCTGCCGCGACGCGGCTCGAGGCGGCGCTCGCGGTCGGCGAGGCGCTGACCGCGGCGCAACGCGCCGAGGTGGCGATCGCGGTCGCCGAGGCCAAGGTGCTCGCCCACCGCGCGGCCGTCGAGGTCGCCTCGCAGCTGTTCGAACTCACCGGCGCGCGCTCGACCAGCGACCGCCTGCGGCTCGACCGCTTCTGGCGCAACGCCCGGGTGCACACGCTGCACGACCCGGTCGACCACAAGCTGCGCGACCTCGGCCGCTACCGGCTCGAGGGCCGCGCGCCCGAACCGACTCCCTACTCCTGACAAACCCATGCAAGGTCCCGATCCTCGACGCCGCGGCGTGCTCCGCGGCACGCTCGCCGGGGCCGCGGCCCTCGCGCTGCCGGCGATCGGGCGCGCCGCCGACCGGCTCGACGAACTGCGCCTCGACTACGCCTACTACTCGCCGACGAGCCTCGTGCTGCGCCGCTTCGGCTGGCTCGAGGACGACTTCGGGAAGGACGGCACGGCCGTCAAATGGGTGCTGAGCGCCGGCAGCAACCGGGCACTCGAGTTCCTCAACGCGGGCAGCATCGACATCGGCTCGAGCGCCGGCCTGGCTGCCGTGCTCGGACGCGCCAACGGCAACCCGATCCGCGCACCCTACGTCTTCTCGCGGCCGGAGTGGACCGCGCTCGTCGTGCGGCGCGACTCGCCGATCCGCACGCTCGCCGATCTCAAGGGCAGGAAGGTCGCGGCGACCAAGGGCACCGACCCCTACCTCTTCCTGCTGCGCGCGCTGCACACCGTGAACCTCGGCCGCGCCGACATCGAGCACGTCGCGCTGCAGCATGCCGACGGCCGCGCGGCGCTCGAGCAGGGCCGGGTCGACGCCTGGGCCGGGCTCGACCCGCTGATGGCCGCGAGCGAACTCGACGCCGGTTCCCGCCTGCTCTACCGCAACGTCGCCTTCAACACCTACGGCTTCCTCAATGTGCGCGAGGACTTCCTCGCCCGCCGGCCGGCCGAGACGCGGCGCGTGCTCGCCGGCTACGAACGCGCGCGACGCTGGGTCCTCGGCCACACCACCGAGGCGGCGCGCATCCTCGCCGAGGAAGCGAAGGTGAGCCTGCAGGTCGCGCTGCTGCAGTTGAAGCTGCGCACCGACCTCGGCCATCCGCAGCCGTCGGCCGAGCATGTCGCGGCGCTGCAGGCGGCCGCGCCGATCCTGCTGCAGGAGCAGCTCGTGCGGCCCGGCACCGATCTCGGCCGCGTCATCACCGATCTCGTCGACACCGGTTTCGCGCGCGGGCTCGTCGGCGCGGCGGCCTGAACGTGGCGGCGGTCGACCGCCTCGCGGCGCCGCACGCCGTGGCGCGCGCCGAGGCGCCGGCGGATGCGGCCGCACCGCTGCCGCGCTGGCTCGGCGCCGTGCTGCCCGCGACGGCACTGCTGGCGCTCGAGGCGCTGGTGCGCTTCGGCGCGGTGCCCGCGCACTTGCTGCCGCCGCCGACGGAGGTCGCGCGCACGCTCGTCGAGCTCGCCGGCCGGGGCCTCGGCGCCCATGTCGCGGCCAGCAGCGCGCGGGTCTTCGGCGGCTTCGCGATCGGCGCGTCGCTCGCTCTCGTGCTCGGCGGCTGGGTGGGCCTGTCGCGCCGGGCCCGTGCGCTGCTCGACCCGAGCTGCCAGGCGCTGCGCGCCATCCCGTCGCTGGCCTGGGTGCCGCTCCTGCTGCTCTGGCTCGGCATCGACGAGGCGCCGAAGCTCGCGCTGATCGCGATCGGCGCCTTCTTCCCGGTCTACATGGGCGTCTCCGCGGGCTTCCGCGACGTCGACCGCAAGCTCGTGGAAGTGGCCGAGATGGCCGGCCTCGGGCGCGTCGCGCTCGCCCGCCGTGTGTTGCTGCCGGCGGCGCTGCCGTCGGTGTCGACGGGCTTGCGCAACGGCCTGTCGCTCGCCTGGATGTTCATGGTCGCGGCCGAGCTCATCGCCGCGTCGCGCGGCCTCGGCTATCTGCTCACCGATGGCCGCGAGACCGGCCGTGCCGACGTCGTGCTCGCCGCCATCGTCCTCCTCGCGCTGCTCGGCAAGCTCACCGACACCGGCCTGCAGCGGCTCGAGTCGCGCTGGCTCGCGTGGCGCGACACGCTGGACACCCGGGGATGAGCCCGCCCGGCCGGCCGACGGGCGAATCCCGGAGTGCGCAGCGCAAAGGACATTCGATGATCCGGCCCGACAGTCCGAAGGGCGAACCCGCGAGCGCGCAGCGCGAAGGTCGTCCGGTGACCGGGCAGCGCAGCCGCCCGGCGGCGACCGGCATCCACCGCGGCCGGGGCGGCACGTGACCGCGCTGCTCGACGTGCAGGTGCAGCGCAAGCGGTACGGCCATCGCGACGTGCTGGCCGGCGTGCACCTGCGGCTCGACGAGGGCGAAGTCGTGTCGCTCGTCGGCGCGAGTGGTTGCGGCAAGAGCACCTTGCTGCGGCTCGTCGCGGGCCTCGACCGCGACTACGTCGGCCGCATCGCGCTCGACGGCCGGCCCGTCACTGCGCCGACCCGCGACATCCGCTTCGTCTTTCAGGAGCCGCGGCTCTTCCCATGGCTCAGCGTGGCGCGCAACGTCGCCTTCGACCTCGGCGGCACGCTCGACGCCGAAGCCGCCGCGCGGGTCGACGCGCTGCTCGACGACGTCGGCCTGGGCGGCCTCGGCGCTCGCCTGCCGAAGCAGCTCTCGGGCGGTCAGGCGCAACGCGTGGCCATCGCCCGCGGCCTCTTCGTGCGGCCCCGCGTGCTGCTGCTCGACGAACCCTTCTCGGCCGTCGACGCCTTCACCCGCATGCGCCTGCAGGACCTCCTGCTCCGCCTGGCGCAGGCCCACGGCATCACGCTGCTGCTCGTCACCCACGATGTCGAGGAGGCCGTGCACCTGAGCGACCGCGTCCTCGTCCTCGACGCCGACCCCGGCCGTCTCCGCGCCACGATTCCGATCGCGCTGCCGCGGCCGCATTCGCGCGACGGAGCCGACACCGCCGCCGCGCTCGCCGAGGTGCGCCACGCGCTGCAGGCGGCGCACGCGTTCTGATCCGAACCGCGGCCGACGAGACGGCTTGCACCGACGGGCGCTGCGGCAGCAGCGTTCGGTGAGGGCGCGACCGATCCGCGCCACGGGTCAGCGAACGGGGGTGCGGGGCGTCGGTCCGCGGGCGCTCTCGCGCTTTTCGCGGGTCTGCAGAACCGTCTCGGCGTCGTCCCAGGACACCGTCTTGCCGCTTGCGAGGAGCTTCGCCGAACGTGCCTCGGCATCGCGGTGCAAGTCGTCGTCCAGCTCGGCCCGCTCCGGGTTCTGCTGGATGGCCTCGAGCAGGACGGCACGGGGCGCGTTTCCTGCGCGCCCGGCGGCCGCACCGATGCGCGCTTTCAGCGTGTCTTCGATGCCGATCGTCGTCGTGGACATGCGGCACGCTCCGCCAGGGTGAGCATGTGGCACCTCTGTGCCGCAAACGGATTCAAGCTGCCAGCGCCTCCGCGCCGGCCAGCCGTTCGGCGACCAGCGCCCGTGTGCGCGGGATCAGCTCGCGGCCGTAGTCGAGCGCGTCCTCGAGCGGGTCGAAGCCGCGGATCAGGAAAGTGGTGACGCCGAGCGCGTGGTAGTCGAGAAAGGCCTCGGCGACCTGCTCGGGCGTGCCGACGAGCGCCGTCGTGTTCGAGCGGCCGCCGGTCTCCTTCGCGATCGCGGTCCAGAGGCGCTTGTCGATGCGCGTGCCCTGGTTCGCGGCAGCGAGCAGGCGCTGCGCGCCGACGCTTTGCTGCGGCCCGCCACGCGCGTAGCCGGCCTCGACGCGCAGGCGCCGCGTCTGCTCCAGGATGCGCTCGGCACGGGCCCAGGCCGCGTCCTCGGTGTCGGCCAGGATCGGCCGGAACGAGACCGAGAAGCGCGCCGTGCGGCCGTGTTTCGCTGCCTCGGCGCGCACGCGGGCCGTCAGCTCGGCGACCTGCGGCAGCGACTCGCCCCAGAGCGCGTAGTCATCGGCGTGCTTGCCGGCGACCGGGATCGCGGCGTCCGAAGCGCCGCCGAAGTAGATCGGCACGTGCGGCTGCTGGAGCGGCTTGACTTCCGAGAAGCCCTGCTCGAAGCGGTAGTGCGGGCCGTCGTGGTCGAAGGGCCGGTCGCTGGTCCAGAGGCGGCGCAGGATGCCGAGGTACTCGTCGGTTCGCGCGTAGCGCTGGTCGTGGTCGAGGTAGTCGCCGTCGCGCTTCTGCTCGTCGTCCGAGCCGCCCGAGATGAAGTGCACGCCGAGCCGGCCGCCGCTGAACTGGTCGAGAGAGGCGATCTGCCGCGCCGCGAGCGTCGGCGCCGTGAAGCCGGGCCGATGGGCGAGCATGAAATGGATCTTCTCGGTGTGCGCTGCTGCATAGGCGATCGTCAGCGTCGCGCTCGGGCCGGTCGAGTGGTGCGGCACGAGCACGCGGTCGAAGCCGGCTTGCTCATGGGCCTGCGCGAAGGCGCGCACGTAGTCGCGGTCGATCGCCGGACCTTGCACGGGTTGCGTCTCCGAGACCTTCTGCGTCTGGATCATGCCGATGAATTCGATGCTCATGGAAGCGCTTCCTGCGGTTGCGGACCGGTACGAATCACACCTTATGCTGCCGCCCCGCTACGGCGCAAACGAATGATTCGGCTTTCGTTATGCGTCGCCGACGGTGTACAGCCGAACGGAGGGCGCTTAGCCTCTGCGCCGGACGCGGTCGGCGGACGAGACGCCGCCTGCGCCATCGATTCGGAGCCCCGTGCCATGTCCCCTCTCTCGCTCGCGGCCGTGCGAGCCGAACCGCCGCCGACGGTCCTGCCGACCGCCGCCGACCTCGACGCGCTGACCCGCAGCCTCGCCGCGCAGGCGGCTGCGATCGACCGCGACGCCGCATTCCCGTTCGGGCCGCTCGCCGAGCTGCACGCGCAGAGCCTCGTCGGGGCGGTCGTGCCCGTGTCGCACGGCGGTGGCGGCGCGACGCTCGCCCAGGCCTGCGGCATCGTCGGCGCCGTCGGCCGCGGCGAGCCGTCGACCGCGCTCGTGCTGACGATGAGCTACCTGGTGCATCGCGCGCTGTCGCGCCCCGAGTGCCGCTGGAGCCCGCGCCTGCGCGACGCGGTCTGGCGCAGTGCGGTGACCGAGGGCGCGCTCGTCAACAACCTGCGCGTCGAGCCGGAGCTCGGCTCGCCGGCGCGCGGCGGGCTGCCGCAGACGATCGCCCGGCGCCATGCCGACGGCTGGCGGCTCTCGGGTCACAAGCTCTACACGACCGGCATCCCCGCGCTGCGCTGGCTCGCCGTGCTCGCGCGCACCGACGAGGCCGAGCCGCGCAGCGGCGTCTTCCTCGTCCCGCACGCGCCGGCACGACGACCGGCACGGACCGGCGTCGCCGAGCCCGCGGGCGCGACCCCCGGCATCCGCATCGTCGAGAGCTGGGACCACCTCGGCCTGCGCGCGAGCGGCAGCCACGAAGCGATCTTCGACCACGTCGCGCTGCCGCTCGACCACGCCGTCGACGTTCGGCCGATCGGCGACTGGGCGTCGGGCCCCGAACCCGACGCGCACGCCTGGATGGTCTGCCTGCTCGGCGCGCTCTACGACGGCATCGCCCGGGCCGCGCGCGACTGGCTGCTCGGCTTCCTCGCCGAACGCCGTCCCGGCAGCCTCGGCGCGCCGCTCGCCACCGTGCCGCGGGTGCAGCAGACGGTCGGCGAGATCGAGGCGCTGCTCTGGGCGAACACGGCGCTGCTCGCCGACCTGGCGCGGCGTGCCGACGCCGGCACGCCGCCGCCGCCGGCCGAGAGCGGGCTCGTCAAGTTCACCGTCACCGGCAACGCGATCCGCGCGGTCGACCTCGCGCTGCAGCTCACCGGCAACCATGGCCTGTCGCGCCGCAACCCGCTCGAGCGGCACTGGCGCGACGTGCAGTGCAGCCGCATCCACACGCCGCAGAACGACAGCATCCTGACGGCCGCGGGCCGGGCAGCGTTCGGCTGAGGCCGGGCGAGCGGACGGCGGACGGCGGTCGCGGAGGCAGGGGAGAGGTCGCGGGGGCGGCGGCGAGCGACGCGCAGCAGCGCCCGAGGAGCCACCGCTCCAGGTCGGGCGACGCGGTCAGGCCGCGGCGCGCGTCGCGGGCGGGACGATGCCGTTGGCGATGACCTCGCCGAACGGGCCGGTCAGCAGGTGGCCGGCGAGCCGGTCGCGCAGCGCGAGCGGCAGCAGCGGGAACACGAGTTCGGCGAAGCGATGCGCTTCCTCGAGGTGCGGATAGCCCGAGAGGATGAAGTGCTCGAGGCCGAGCGCCGCATATTCCTCGATCCGGTCGGCGACCTGGCGCGGATTGCCGACGAGCGCGGTGCCGGCGCCGCCGCGCACCAGGCCGACGCCGGCCCAGAGATTCGGCGACACCTCGAGGCCCTTGCGCACGTCGGCCTTGTCGAGCCGGCCGCCGTGCAGCTCGGCCATGCGGCGCTGGCCGACCGAATCCATTTGCGCGAATTTGGCCTGCGCCTTGGCGATGAGCGCCTCGTCCAGCTCGGAGACGAGTTCGGCGGCCGCCTGCCAGGCCGCGTCCTCGGTCTCGCGCACGATCACGTGCAGGCGGATGCCGAAGCCGAGCGTGCGGCCGTGCGCGGCGGCGCGGGCGCGCACGTCGGCGATCTTGGCGGCGACCGCGGCCGGCGGCTCGCCCCAGGTGAGATAGGTGTCGACCTGCTGCGCGGCGAGCTCGTGGGCCTCTTCGGACGAGCCGCCGAAGAAGATCGGCGGATAGGGCCGGTTGAGCGGCGGATAGAGCACCTTCGCGCCCTTGACCTGCAGGTGCGCGCCGTCGAAGTCGTACGCTCGGGCGTCGTGGCTGCGGGCGAGCGTCTCGCGCCAGATCGTCAGGAACTCGGTCGACTGCTCGTAGCGCTGCTCGTGCGGCAGGAAGAGGCCGTCGCCTTCGAGCTCCTCGCGGTCGCCGCCGGTGACGAGGTTGACGAGCAGCCGCCCGCCCGAGAGCCGATCGAAGGTCGCGGCCATGCGCGCCGACTGCACCGGCTGCACGAGGCCGGGTCGCAGCGCGATCAGGAACTTGAGGCGCCGGGTCGCGTCGATCAGGCTCGACGCGAGCACCCACGAGTCCTCGCACGAGCGACCCGTCGGCAGCAGCACGCCCTCGTAGCCCAGGCTGTCGGCGGCGATCGCGATCTGCTTGAAGTAGGCCAGATCGGCTTGGCGCGCGCCCTTGGTGCTGCCGAGGTAGCGCGAGTCGCCGTGGGTCGGGATGAACCAGAAGATCTTCATGGGAACCGGATCGGAGGGGCTCGGCGCCGACACGAGCCGGCACCGGTTGAACCGCCACGGCGGACGGAGGAGACGAGCGCTTTTCAGTCGACTCTAGGGGGCGGGGCCGGGACGGCGAACCATCGAAACGTGATTTGCTTTTTCGCCGACCGCCTCAGCGACGGGCGCCTGGCGGCATTGCCGTGACCACGTCCCGCAGCGGCCGATCCCGACCCGGGTCGGCGGCGTCGGGCTTCGTCCGTCCGCTCGGCGACCTGGCACCGACAGGCCTCGTTGCCTCTTCATGACAGCCGGCTGGTCCGGAGCGGCAGCGAAGCCGCGCCCGACGCCGCCGCGCTCGACGTCGTTCCGACGCAGGGCGGCAGGCGCGGCGGCGGTGTCGACCGCCGGCTCGCACGCGCGGCCGCCGCCATTCCGGGCGCGCCGCGAGCGCGGGCCGGACGGTCGGCGCCCTGCGCCCCGAGCCTCACGCCGCCGAATCGACGAGCACGAGCTCGCTGTCCGACAGCGCCGTCACCGTGAAGCGCTCGACGTCGGCGATCGCCGCGCCGTCGCGCGCCTCGAGCCGCACGCCCTCGAGCTCGACCTCGCCCGTCGACGGCACCAGGTAGCCGCGACGGTCGCGGCCGATCACGTACTCCGTGCTCTCGCCGGCCTTCAGGCTCGCGCCCAGCACCCGCGCGTCGGTGCGGATCGGCAACGCCTCGTCGTCGCCCGGCATACCGCTCGCGAGCGCCACGAAGCGGCCCGAGCGCTCGCCCTTCGGGAACGGCTTGGCGCCCCACGCCGGCGCCTTGCCGCGGGCATCGGGAAGGATCCAGATCTGGAAGATCTTCGTGGCGCCGGGCTCCCGGTTGTATTCCGAATGACGGATGCCGGTGCCCGCGCTCATCACCTGCACATCGCCGGCTTCGGTGCGGCCCGTGTTGCCCATGCTGTCCTGGTGCGTGATCGCGCCTTCGCGGACGTAGGTGATGATCTCCATGTCGGCGTGTGGATGCGGCGGGAAGCCGGTGCCCGGGGCGATCGTGTCGTCGTTCCAGACGCGCAGCGCGCCCCAGCCCATGCGCGACGCGTCGCGGTAGTCCGCGAACGAGAAATGATGCTTGGCGTCGAGCCAGCCGTGGTTCGCGCCGCCGAGACTGTCGAAGGGTCTGCGTTCGATCATGTGGGTTCTCCTGGAAAGCCGTTCGATGGCTCGAATGTAGAGGCTCGACGTCGAGAAGAGAATAGAAAGAATGGAATACGATCCATGCCGAAACCAGCATGAGCCGCCTGCCTGACCTTGAAGCCTGGGCGATCTTCGCGAAGATCGCCGAGACCGGCTCGTTCGCCAAGGCCGCGGCCGAGCTCGCGCTGTCGCAGCCGACGGTCTCGAAGGCGCTGACGCGGCTCGAGGCGCGGCTCGAGACGACGCTGCTGCACCGCACCTCGCGGCGGATGTCGCTGACCGGCAGCGGCGAGGCCGCGCTCGAGCGGGCGCAGCGCATCCTCGCCGACGGCGAGGCCGTCGAGGACGAAGTGACCGAGCAGTCGCAGAGTCTGCGCGGCCCGGTGCGGCTCGCGGCGCCGATGTCGTTCGGCCTGTCGCACGTCGCTCCGGCGCTGCCGGCGTTCATGGCCGCGCATCCCGAGGTCACGCTCGACCTGCACTTCAGCGACGAGCTCGTCGACCTCGTCGGCCAGGGCTTCGACCTCGCGCTGCGCATCTCGGCGCTGCCCGATTCGAGCCTGCTCGCGCGGCGGCTCTGCACGGTGCGGCTGCTGCTCGTCGGCGCGCCGGCGTACTTCGAACGCTTCGGGCGGCCGAGCCATCCGCGCGAGCTCGCCGCGCACCGGGCGCTGCATTACGTCCACGCGCGCAACGGCGAGGCCTGGCGCTTCCATCACAAGCGCCACGGCGACTTCGCGCAGGTCGTGCCGGCGGCGCTGCGCGTCAACAACGCCGACGCGCTCGTGCCGGCGCTGCGCGACGGGCTCGGGCTCGCGCTGCAGCCCGAGTTCCTCGCCTGGGACGACCTGCGCGCCGGCCGCATCGAGCCGGCGCTCGCGCACTGGCAGGTCGCGCCGATCGCGTTGCACATCGTCACGCCGCCCGGCCGGGCGCGGCCGGCGCGGGTGCAGGCGCTGATCGACGCCCTGGCCGAGCGCTTCATTCATGCGCCGTGGGCGGGCACGCCGCCAGGCGGCGCGGGGGTCGGTCCGCGGCGCCGCGCACACGGTCCCGCCACCCGGCGCACGTGACAGGGCGCTCGGCACCCGAGGCGTGGTGCCGAGCGCCACCACCGGGCGGTACGAAGCCGGCGACGCACAAGGCCAAGTCCGTGACGTTGAAACCCGGGGACCCGTGACGTGACGTGCGCGTGAGCGGCGGGGCGGACCTGGCCGCCGGTGATTGCGACGCTTGCCTGACCGAGCCACTCCCGCGCCGTGCGGTACCGCGGCCAGCGATCCACAGCAGATGCTCGCCGGTTCCGTCGGCCGCGCCGGCCCTGTTTCGCGTCACATCGTCAGGAACCGGTCACGTTGCGCCCGACCGCAGGTGCCCATGACCCGCAACGAGCGATCGACGCCCTCGGCGCCGATCACGAAGGGGTTCTGGCCTTGGCCGCCGCGCTCCGCACGCAGCGTTCCTTTCGCGAGCGCGCCGTCGTACATCGCATGGTTCGAGATCAGCACGTCGACCGACCGCGCCCGCGCGATGCGCGACATCCGTTCGGTCGCCGAGATGTAGCCGTCGAGGCGGGGAACGTCCTTGCCGAAGTTGAACGCCGTGCCGCCCCAGAGCAGCACGGTGTGCGGTTCACCTCCGCTGCTGACCGTGAACACCGGCGACAGCGTGCCGAGCGTGTGGCCCGGCGTGACGTAGAAGTTCAGCGTCGTGTTGCCGAGCGTCAACGTGTCGCCGTCGCGGACCACGATGTCGCGACGGGGCGGCGACAGCCACTCCCTGTACGGAAACTCGAGCGGGCCGCCGTCCATCTGCTGCCAATCGGCTTCGCTGGCGATCACGCGCGCCTTGTACTTCTGGACGAAGTGATCGGCGCCGCCGTAGTGGTCGCCGTGGGCGTGCGTGATGACGACGTATTTGACCTGCGCCGGGTCGAGGCCGAGCTTGACCAGGCCGGCTTCGAGCACGTCGCGCGCCTCGCGCTCGTTGTTCAGCGAATCGATCAGGATGATGCCGTCCGACGTCTTCAAGGCCCAGGCCGAGACCCACGCCGTCGTGATGTAGAAGAGGTTGTCGAACGCCTGCCCCGGCGGCGGACTGGGCGCGGCGATCAGGCGGTCCAGGAAGCGATCGGATTCCGGCCCGCCCGCACGGACCGCGGGCTGGGGCTGGCACAGCGCGAGCAGTGGCTTCAAGTCGTCACCCGCGATGCGCGTGGCTTGGGCGACGTGGCCGTCGATCGTCGACCTGGAAGGCGCTGCATCGAACGTCGCCGGCGTCGGCGGCATGCGCGTGTCGGCACAGCCGCAGAGGGCGATGCCGAGAAGCGTCGAACAAAGCAGGCTGCGCATGTGTCGTCCCTGTTGCGTCGAACTGGATGTTCCCTGGTGCCGGGCATCCTACGTCAGGGCGGAAAGGCCGGCCGTGGCGAGTTGCCGGCGCCGACGCGACCGGCACGGAGCGACCACGTCCGTCCGCGCGTCGTTCAGTCCACCCCGGCCGCCGCGACGACCGCTGCGACTGCGCCGTCCGGCCAGTCGAGCAGCTCGGCCACCCGGCCGACGACCCAGCGTGCCTCGCTGGCATCGAGCTGCCGCGGCTCCGCCTCGAGGCCGGCGAGCACGCGGCGCAGCCACGCGACCTGGCCAGCGACGTCGTCGGCAGCCAGCGGCGCCGCGAGCGCGGCGACCTGCGACGCGAGCGTCTCGGCGAGGTCGTGGCGCGCCTGCAGCGTCGCCCGGTCGATGCGCAGCCGGCCGCGGACGACGTGCAGCGCGACGAAGGCGTCGGGGACCAGCGTCTGGTCGATCTCGTACGGTTCGGGCTCCATCGCCGCAGTGTAGGAGCCGGGGCGAGCGCCACGCGGACGACGGCGACAATGGCCGGTGCCCGTGCCGCCCGCGTCCTCTCCGAGCCCCCGCGCCGCGCGCGTCGCGACCGCGGTCGTCTTCTTCGTGAACGGGCTGCTGTTCGCGACCTGGGGCGTGAACGTGCCCAACTTCAAGGCGCTGCACGCGCTGTCGGACGCGACGGTCTCGCTCGCGCTGCTCGCCGCGAGCTTCGGCGCGCTCGTCGGCGTGCTGCGTGCGGGCGCGCTCGTCGAGCGCTTCGGCGCGCGGGCGGTGAGCGTCGCCGGTGTCGTCGCCAGCGCCGTCGCGATCGGGGCGCTGCTTCGGCTGCCGGACGTCGTCGCCGGCGCCGTCGCGCTGTTCGTCTTCGGCGTCGGCAGCAGCTCGGCCGACGTCGCGATCAACGCGCACACGGTCGACGTCGAGGCGGCGCTCGGCCGGCCGATCATGTCGAGCAGCCACGGCTTCTTCAGCATCGGCGGTCTGGTCGGCGCGGCACTCGGCAGCGTGCTCGCAGCCGCCGGCGTCGCGCCGCGCCTGCACATGGCCGCGGTCGGCATGGCCGCGTGCGCGCTGACCGCGCTGGCGGTGCCGCGGATGCTCGTCGAGCGGCACGCCGCGACGTCGTCGACCGAGCGGTCACCTCGGCGCTTCGGCCTCGCGCCGCCCGCGGTGCTGCTGCTCGGCACGATGGCCGTGCTCGCGTTCGTCACCGAGGGCGCGATGTACGACTGGAGCGTGCTCTACCTGCGCGAGACGCTCGGCGCGCCGCAATCGCTGGCGGCGCTCGCCTACGCGTCGCTGTCGATCGCGATGGCCGCAGGCCGCTTCGGCGGCGACGCGGCGCGTGCGCGCTGGGGCCAGGCGCGGTTGCTGCGCGGCAGCGGCGCGATCGCGGCGGCCGGACTCGTCGGCATCGTCGTCGTCGGCGAGCCGGTCGCCGCGCTCGTCGGCTTCGCGGTCGTCGGCCTGGCGCTCGCCAACGTCGTGCCGGTGCTGTTCGCGGCGGCGTCGACGGTGCCGGGCGTGGCACCGGCGCGCGGCATCGCGGTCGTCGCCGGCATGGGCTATCTCGGCTTCCTCGGCGGGCCGCCGCTCATCGGCGTGGTCGCGGAGCACGCCGGCCTGTCCGTCGCGATCGGCGGGCTCGCGCTCTTCGTCGCGGCGCTGGCGTTGCTCGCGCGCCGCGTGCCTTGACCGGCGCCGTCGACGCGGCCGCGTGCGTCGAATGGCAGGCGCGCCGATCGGCCTGGAAGCAAGCCCGGCTCGAACGCCCCGGGCGTCGGCGTCGGCCGTCAGTAGGCGAAGGCGCGGTAGCTCTCGCCGTCGACCTGCGCCGTGTCGTCGGGAACGACCGGGTTGAAGCGCAGCAGCTTCTTCGCCGACGGCGACAGCGCGTCCCAGCGGCTCCGCGGGATCCGGATGTGGACTTCCGGCCGGTGCAGCCAGCGCCGGCTGTAGCCGATCACGACCATCGGCCGCGGCGCGTCGGTCGTGTTCGGCGTGCCGCGGTGCAGCGCCCGGACGTCGCGGATCATCACGTCGCCGAGCTGCATCGGCAGGCGATGCACGGCGAGGCTGCCGTCGGTCACGCCGGCGAGCGCGTCGCGCTTTCGCATCCGGTGGGTGCCGTAGGTCGTCTCGAACGGGCCGTTCGCGTCGTCGACGTCGCACAGCGGGAAGTTGACGGCGAGCTGGAACGACGGCGTGTCGTTGTCGTCGGTCTCGGGGAACAGCAGCGGCGTGTCGGCGTGCCAGTCCTGGTAGTCGGAGCCCCGGAGCGGCGTGTCGCTCGCGAGCTGGCACATGACCGGCTCCGGGCCGGCCACGCGCTCGACGATCGCGAGCACGTCCGGGTCCTCGAAGACCGCCGGGTCGGCGAACGGCGGCACGAAGGGCAGCGTGACGTAGAAGCGCTGGGCGCCGCGGTTCGGATCGTCCTTCTCCTTCGCGACCTGCGCCTCGAGCAGCGGCTGGAACGCGCGGCGCCACTCGAGCAAGGTCTCGCGCGGGAAATGGTCGCGCAGGACGACGATGCTGTCGCGGTTGAACGTGGCGGCGAAGGCGTCGTGCTGCTCGGACGTGTAGCGCATGGTTCGATCCGTCGGTCAGGTCATGATCGAGGTAATATTACTTCACGGGACACGGCAGGAACGAAGGGTTATCACCGACCCGTTCGATTGCCTGCGACACCTTGATAATGCGGTCGGCATGAGCCGGCCGTCCGAACGGTGGATGCCGGGGTGCACAGCACGAAGGGTCCCCGATGAGCCTGTCCGACGCGCCGGCGCCGCGCCCGACGATGACCGACATCGCCAAGCGCGTCGGCGTTTCGCAGTCGACGGTCTCGCTGGTGCTCAACCGCATGACCGGCGCCAAGGTCTCGCCGGCGACACGCGAGAAGGTCGTCGCCGTCGCGACCGAACTCGGCTACGCCCTGCCACAGCGCCGCGGCGCGCTGCGGGCCGCGGCGCCGACGGCAGCCGGGGCGCGCCGCCACGTCGTCGCCTATCTCGCCGACGAGCTCTCGACGACCGCGCATCCGGCCGTCACGATCGACGGCGCGCGCGCCGCGGCCTGGGAGCACAACTGCCTCGTCGCCGTGTACGCGACCGGTGCGGCCCGTGAGCTCGAGGCCGCGGCCGTCGACGCGGCGCTCGCCGACCCGGCGACGATCGGCGTGCTCTACGCGACCGTCTTCACCCGCCAGGTCGAGCTGCCGCCGCGGCTCGCCCGCTCGAAGCTGCCCTGCGTGCTGCTCAACTGCTACACCGCGAAGCGCCAGCACGCGAGCGTCGTGCCGGGCGAGGTCGGCGGCGGCTTCGCGGCGACCGAGCACCTGCTCGCGCAGGGCCACCGGCGCATCGGCTTCATCAACGGCGAACCGTGGATGGACGCCGCGCGCGACCGGCTGAAGGGCTATCGGCAGGCGCTCGCGACCGCCGATCTGCCGTTCGATGCCGCGCTCGTCCGCCACGGCGACTGGATGAGCGGCACCGGCTTCGAGCACGCGCTCGCGCTGATGCGGATCCGCCGCCCGCCGACCGCCATCTTCTGCGCCAACGACCTGATGGCGCTCGGCGCGATCGAGGCGCTGAAGCAGCTCGGCCGCGCGGTGCCTGGCGACGTCGCGGTGATCGGCTACGACGATCTGGAGATGGCGCGCCACGCCCATCCGCCGCTCTCGACGGTGATGCTGCCGAGCTTCGCGATGGGCCAGTGGGCCACCGAGCGGCTGCTCGAGGAAGCGGCGAGCGCGCGGCCGCTGCCGCCGCGGCTCGTCAAGATGGACTGCCCGCTGGTTCCGCGCGAGTCGGCTGGAGAGGCCTCGGCCGCTCGGTCATAAGCGCTCGTTTTTACCTAGTTTTATGAACGAAGCGGCCGCACAGAATCGGGTTCGGCCCAATCGCCACCCCCATCCCGAGGAGCCCCACGACATGCGTTCATTCCTCTTCACCGCGACCGCGCTCGCCGCCGCGCTCTCGCTGCCCGCCGCTGCCCAGGGCCTGCCCAAGCTCGCCGTCAAGGACGGCTACAAGGTCGGCTTCGCGCAGACCGAGAGCAACAACCCCTGGCGCATCGCCGAGACGAAGTCGATGCAGGACGTCGCCAAGACCTGCAACTGGAACCTCGTCTATGCCGACGCCGGCGGCTCCGCCGCCAAGCAGGTCGCCGACGTCGAAAGCATGATCGCGCAGAAGGTCGACCTGATCGTGCTCGCGCCGCGCGAGGAGAAGCCGCTCATCCCGGCGGTGATGAAGGCCAAGCGCGCCGGCATTCCGGTGATCCTGATCGACCGCAACGTCGACCAGAAGGTCGCGGCGGCCGGCCGCGACTACGTCACCTTCATCGGCTCGGACTTCGTCGACCAGGGCCGCCGCGCGGGCGAGTGGCTGGTCAAGTCGACCGGCGGCAAGGGCACGGTCGTCGAGCTCGAGGGCACGACCGGCTCGTCGCCCGCCAACGACCGCAAGAAGGGCTTCGACCAGGTGATCGCGAAGAACACCGGCCTGAAGATCGTCGCCTCGCAGTCGGGCGACTTCGCCCGCGACAAGGGCCGCCAGGTGATGCAGACGCTGCTGCAGGCGCATCCGGACGTGACCGCCGTCTACGCGCACAACGACGAGATGGCGATCGGCGCCATCGCCGCGCTCGAGGCCGCCGGCAAGAAGCCGGGCCAGGACGTGACCGTCGTGTCGATCGACGGCACGCGCGACGCGCTGCAGGCGATCGCCGCCGGCAAGATGGGCGCGACGGTGCAGTCGAGCCCGTTCTTCGGCCCGGTCTCGTGCGAGACGGCGAAGAGCTACGCGAAGGGCGAGAAGATTCCGGCGTGGGTCAAGGTCGAGGACAAGTTCTACGACAAGGGCAACGCCCAGGCGATGATGGCCGACGGCTACTGACCGACCGATCCGCCGGCGCCGCGGCGCCGGCCCACCGATGTCCCAGACACCGACGACCCCGCTGCTCGAGATGAGCGGTATCGACAAGGCGTTCGGCGGCGTGCCGGCGCTGCGCCAGGCGCGGCTCGCGGTCGGCGCGGGCGAGGTGCACGCGCTGATCGGCCAGAACGGCGCGGGCAAGTCGACGCTGATCAAGATCCTCACCGGCGCCTACGGCCGCGACGCCGGCCGCATCCGCTTCGACGGCCGCGACGTCGCGTTCGCGGCGCCGATCGAGGCGCAGAGCGCCGGCATCAGCACGATCTACCAGGAACTCAACCTCGTGCCGCAGCGCTCGGTGGCGGAGAACATCTTCATCGGCCGCGAGCCGAAGCGCTTCGGCCTGATCGACTGGCGGCGCATCCGGCGCGAGGCGGCCGAGCTGCTCGGCGGCCTCGGCCTCGACGTGGCGGTCGACCGCCCGCTCGGCGAATGCAGCACCGCGACGCAGCAGATGACCGCGATCGCCCGCGCGGTCGGCACGAAGGCGCGCCTCGTCATCATGGACGAGCCGACCTCGTCGCTCGACGACAGCGAGGTGCAGACGCTCTTCGGCGTGATCCGTCGCCTGCAGGCCGACGGCATCTCGGTCGTCTTCGTCAGCCACCGGCTCGACGAGCTCTACGCCGTCTGCGATCGCATCACCGTGATGCGCGACGGCGCGACCGTCGCCGAGCGCCGGCTCGCCGACTTCGACAAGTTCCAGCTCGTCTCGACGATGCTCGGCAAGGAGCTGTCGGCGCTGCAGGCGGCGCGGCGCGAGCGCCACGCGGTCGCCGACGCCGAGGTGCTGCGCACCGACGACCTGCGCGCCGGCCAGCGCGTGCGCGGCGCGTCGCTCACGGTCGCGAAGGGCGAGGTGCTCGGCCTCGGCGGCCTGCTCGGCTCGGGGCGCACCGAGCTCGCGCGGCTCGTCTTCGGCGCCGATCCGGTCGAGTCGGGCACGCTCCGCGTCCACGGCGAAGCGGTGCGCTGGAACTCGCCGGCCGATGCGATCGCGCGCGGCGTCGCCTACCTGTCGGAGGACCGCAAGGTCGAGGGCCTGATCCCCGACCTCTCGATCCGCGAGAACCTGACGCTCGTGCTGCTGCCGCGGCTCGCCAGGCTCGGCATCGTCGACCGCGCCCGGCAGCGCGAGATCACCGAGCGCTTCATCGAGCGGCTCGGCATCCGCTGCGCCGGGCCGGAGCAGCCGATCCGCCAGCTCTCCGGCGGCAACCAGCAGAAGGTGCTGCTCGCGCGCTGGCTGGCGAGCGAGGTGAGCCTGCTGCTGCTCGACGAGCCGACGCGCGGCATCGACGTCGGCGCCAAGGCCGAGATCCTGCAGCGGGTGCGCGAGCTGGCGCGCGACGAGGGCCTCGCGGTGCTGATGATCGCGAGCGAGCTCGAGGAGCTCGTCGCCGCGAGCGACCGCGTCGTCGTGCTGCGCGACGGCCGGACGGTCGCCGACATCGACGGCGACGCGCTGACCGAGGCCAACGTGATGCAGGCGATGGCGCACGGCGAGGCCCATGGCTGAGTTCGCGACGACGTCCGCCGCCGCGCTCGGCCGGGCGCGGCGCGGCCTGCGCGACGGCGGCGCGCTCGGTGCGCTGGTCCTGCTCGTCGTCCTCAACGCCGTGTTCACGCGCGACTTCCTGACCTTGCAGACCTTCAACGTCAACGTCTCGCAGGTCGCGCAGATCGTGGTCGTCGCGATGGGCATGGCGATCGTCGTCGCGACCGGCGGCATCGATCTGTCGGTCGGCGCGGTCGCCGCCGTCGCGGGCACGCTGGTCGCGGTGCTCGTCGACCCGGCCTGGGGCTGGCCGACGCCGCTCGCCTGCGCCGCGGCGCTCGTCGTCGCGGCGGCGCTCGGCGCGCTCAACGGCGGCCTGATCACGCGCTTCGGCGTGCAGCCGATCGTCGCGACGCTCGTGCTCTTCATCGCCGGCCGCGGCTTCGCCGAACTGCTGACCGGGAGCAATCTGAAGGGCTTGCCGGCCGACGCGCTCGGCGCGCTGCGCGGCAACGCGCTCGGCGTGCCGGCGCAGGGCCTCGTCGCGGTCGTCGTCGTGGCCGCCGCCGCGGCGCTGATGCGCGCGACGCTCTTCGGCCGCTGGATCCTCGCGACCGGCGGCAACGAGCGTGCAGCGCGGCTCGCGGGCGTGCCGGCCGCCCGCGTCAAGCTCGCCGCCTACATGCTCTGCGCGGCGCTCGCCGGCGTCACCGGCCTCATGAACGTCGCGCTGATCTCGGCCGCCGACCCGGCGAAGATCGGCCTGAACATCGAGCTCGACGCAATCGCCGCGGTCGCCGTCGGCGGCACGCTGCTGTCGGGCGGCAGGGCGCGGATGATCGGCACGGTCGTCGGCGCGCTCGTCATCCAGCTGATGCGCTACACGCTGCTCGCGCACGGCGTGCCCGAGGAATACGCGCTGCTGATGAACGCCGGCGTCATCGTGCTCGCGGTGTGGGTGCAGCGAGGAGAGCGCTGATGGTCACGTCGTCGCCGTCGTCCGCCGCGTCGCTCGCGCGGCCAGCCGCCGCGCCGCAGCGGAGTCCTGCCGCGGCGCTGCTGCAGTCGCAGGGCGCGCTGCTCGCGCTCGTCGCCGTGCTCGTCTTCGCCGGCTGGCGCTACGACAACTTCCTCGGCGCGCAGAACATCGCCTTCCTGCTCGGCAGCACCGCGAAGTTCGGGCTGATCGCGATCGGCATGGCGTTCGTCATCATGTCGGGCGGGATCGATCTGTCGGTCGGCACGGTCGCGGTGCTGTCGAGCGTCGTCGGTGCGATGGTGTCGCCGCTCGGGCTCGGGCCCGCGCTCGCGGCGGGCGTCGGCGTCGGGCTCGCGTGCGGCGTGCTCAACGGCGTGCTGATCGGGTATTTGCGGCTCATGCCCTTCGTCGCGACGCTCGCGACCTTCATCGGCGCGCGCGGCCTGGCGCTCATCGTCGCCAACCGCGAGACGGTGTCGATCAGCTACGAGTCCGGCTTCGACGCGCTCGCCAACGCCGAGGCGCTCGGCCTGCCGGCGCCCGTCTGGATCGCCGGCGCAATGTTCGCGCTCGCCGCCGCGGCGCTGCGCTGGAGCCGCTTCGGCCGCGCCGTGCTCGCGGTCGGCGGCAACGAGGAGGCGGCGCAATTGATGGGCCTGCCGGTGGTCCGCGTCAAGGTGCTGGTCTACGCGCTCTCGGGCATGCTCGCCGGACTCGCGGGCGTCGTCCTCGCGGCGCAGACCTCCGGCTCCCCGACCGAAGGCGTCGGCTGGGAGCTGATGGCGATCGCCGCGGTCGTCGTCGGCGGTACGCTCCTGACCGGTGGCCAGGGCTCGATCCTCAACACCCTGACCGGCGTGCTGTTGCTCGCGGTGATCCTGAACGTGATCAACTTCGAGAACGGCTACACCGCGGGCCCGCACCTGGCGCTCGGCTCGTATTGGCAGACGATCGTGCGCGGCGTGTTCCTGCTCGTCGTGATCGTGCTGCAGGCGCGCCTCGCGCGGCAACGAAAGGACACTCGGCGATGACCGACGACAAGCGCAAGTTCCGCAGCCAGGCCTGGTTCGGCGGCGACGACAAGGACGGCTTCATCCACCGCAGCTGGATGAAGAACCAGGGCTGGCCCGACGAGATGTTCGACGGCCGGCCGGTCGTCGGCATCTGCAACACCTGGAGCGAGCTCACGCCCTGCAACGCGCACTTCCGCGACCTCGCGGACTTCGTCAAGAAGGGCGTGATCGAGGCCGGCGGCTTCCCGCTCGAGTTTCCGGTCATGTCGCTCGGCGAGACGCTCTTGCGGCCGACGGCGATGCTGTTCCGCAACCTCGCGAGCATGGACGTCGAGGAAAGCATCCGCGGCAACCCGATCGACGCCGTCGTGCTGATGACCGGCTGCGACAAGACCACGCCGGCGCTGCTGATGGGCGCGGCGTCGGTCGACCTGCCGACGATCGTCGTGCCCGGTGGTCCGATGCTCAACGGCAAGTACCGCGGCGGCGAGCTCGGCAGCGGCACGGGCGTGTGGCAGATGAGCGAGCAGCTCCGCGCCGGCACGTTCACGCTCGCCCAGTTCCGCGAGGCCGAAAGCTGCATGAGCCGCAGTGCCGGCCACTGCATGACGATGGGCACGGCGAGCACGATGGCGTGCATGGCCGAGTCGCTCGGCATGACGCTGCCCGGCGCCGCGGCGATTCCCGCGGTCGACTCGCGGCGGAAGAAGCTCGCCTGGCACACCGGCCGGCGCATCGTCGAGATGGCGCACGAGGACTTGAAGCTCTCCAAGGTGCTGACGCGCGAGGCCTTCGAGAACGCGATCGTCGCCAACGGTGCGATCGGCGGCTCGACCAACGCCGTCGTCCACCTGCTCGCGATCGCCGGCCGCGTCGGCGTCGACCTGAAGCTCGTCGACTGGGACCGGCTCGGCCGCGACCTTCCGTGCCTCGTCAACCTGATGCCGTCGGGCGAGCACCTGATGGAGGACTTCTACTACGCCGGCGGCCTGCCGGTCGTGCTGAAGGAGCTGCTCGGCCGGCTGCACGGCGACGCGGTCACCGTCAACGGCCGCACGCTCGCCGACAACGTCGCCGCGGCCGAGAACTTCGACCGCCAGGTCATCACGCCGGTCGGGACGCCGTTCAAGCCGCAGGGCGGCATCGCCGTGCTGCACGGCAACCTCGCGCCGCGCGGCGCCGTCATCAAGCCGTCGGCGGCGAGCCCGCAGCTCCTGACGCATACCGGCCGCGCGGTCGTCTTCTGCGACATCGAGGACTACAAGGCGCGCATCGATGCGCCCGAGCTCGAGATCGACGAGACGAGCGTGCTGGTGCTGCAGAACTGCGGACCGAAGGGCTACCCGGGCATGGCCGAGGTCGGCAACATGGGCCTGCCGGCGCGGCTGCTCGCGAAGGGCGTGACCGACATGGTCCGCATCTCGGACGCGCGGATGAGCGGCACGGCCTACGGCACGGTCGTGCTCCACACCTCGCCCGAGGCCGCGGCCGGTGGGCCGCTCGCGCTCGTGCGCACCGGCGACCGCATCACGCTCGACGTGCCGGCGCGCAGCCTGACGCTGCACGTCTCCGACGCCGAACTCGCCGCGCGCCGCGCCGACTGGCAGCCGCCCGCGCCGGCGATGCAGGGCGGCTACCAGAGCCTCTACGTCGACCACGTGCTGGGCGCCGACGAGGGCGCCGACCTCGACTTCCTGCGCGGCTGCCGCGGCTCGGCGGTGCCGCGCGACTCGCACTGACACGGGAGGCCGACGGGTCGTCGTCGCCGGGACCGCGGGTGTAGAGTGCGTCGGACGACGTTCCGTGGGCAGCAGGTCCGCCTCCGTCGAAATCGCGGGAGAGCCGCTTGAGCAGCATCACCTCGTTGTTCGACAGCGGCGGCCTCCTGCCTCACGGCTACTGCTTCACCTGGCGGCCGTCGCTGCTCTGGTCGCTCGTCGGCGCCGACACGGTGATCGCGGCCTCGTACTTCTCGATTCCGGTCGCGATGGTCGCGTACCTGCGGCGGCGCCCGAGCCATGAACTGAGCCGGCTCGGCTGGCTCTTCGGCGCCTTCATCTTCGCGTGCGGCACCACGCACGTGATGGACGTCTGGACGATCTGGCGGCCCGATTACGCGCTGCAGGCCGTCGCCAAGACCATCACCGCGGCCGTGTCGTTCGTCGCCGCGCTCACGGTCTGGCCCTTGATTCCGAAGGCCCTGAAGATCCCGACGCGCGCCGAGACCGAGTCGATGATCCGCTCGCTGCAGGCCGAGATCGCCAAACGCCGCAGCGCCGAGGCGCTCGCCGCCGACGGCGAACAGAACCTCGCGGTGGCGCTGTCGAGCAGCGAGGCGGGCTTCGTGTCGACCGACCGCGACGGGCGCGTGCGCCGTGTCAACGACGTCGCCGAACGGCTGCTCGGCTGGAGCGCCGCGGAGGCCGCCGGCAAGAGTCTCTGGGACGTCGTCGTGCGCGAGGGCCGGCCCGAGGCCTGGGCGCGGCTCAACCCGGTCGACCTGACGATCGAGGAGCAGGCGACGATCGCCGACGAACGCCAGGTCACGCTCGTCGCCCGCGACGGCCGGCGGCTGCCGGTGCGGCTCAAGGCCGGGCTGACGCACCGCGCCGACGGCGAGGTCGCCGGCGTCGCGCTGATCTTCCGCGACGTGACCGCGCAGGCGCGCGCCGAGGCCGAGGCCGGGCGGCTCGCGGCCATCGTCGAATCGTCGTACGACGCCGTGATCAGCAAGGCGCTCGACGGCCGCATCGTGACCTGGAACGCGTCGGCGCAGGCGCTCTTCGGCTACGCGCCCGACGAGGCGATCGGCCAGCCTGTCGCGATGCTGATCCCGGACGAGCGGCTCGACGAGGAAGACCGCATCCTCGCGAGCATCGCGGAAGGCCGCCACATCGCGTCGTTCGACACCGTCCGCGTGCACCGCTCGGGTGCGCGGCTCGACGTGTCGGTGACGATCTCGCCGATCCGCGATGCGAGCGGCCGGGTCGTCGGCGCGTCGAAGATCGCCCGCGACGTCTCGGCGCAGCGGCGTGCCGAGGCGGCGCTGCGCGAGAGCGAGCGCCGCGCGGGGCTGCTCGAGTCGCAGAACCGGCAGATCCAGGAGGCGAACCGGCTGAAGAGCCTCTTCCTCGCCAACATGTCGCATGAATTGCGCACGCCGCTCAACGCGATCATCGGCTTCTCGGACCTGCTGCAGACCGGTGCCGTCGCGCCCGACGCGCAGCAGCACGGCGAATTCCTCGGCCACATCGGCAGCAGCGGCCGGCACCTGCTGCAGCTGATCAACGACGTGCTCGATCTCGCGAAGGTCGAGTCCGGCAAGTTCGAGTTCCACGCCGAGCCGCTCGAACTGGGCAGGCTCGTCAGGGAAGTGTGCGACGTGCTGCGGACCGGCATCGACCGCAAGACGATCGACCTGCGCATCGAGGTCGACGCGTCGCTCGACCGGATCGTTCTCGACGCCGGCCGCCTCAAGCAGGCGCTCTACAACTATCTGTCGAACGCCATCAAGTTCAGCCACGAGGCCGGCACGATCCACGTGCGCGCGCTGCCGCAGGGGCCGGCGCACTTCCGCCTCGAGGTCGAGGACACCGGCATCGGCATCGCCGCCGGCGACCTGCCGGCGCTGTTCACCGAATTCCAGCAGCTCGACGCGGGCGCCGATCGCCGCCACCAGGGCACCGGCCTCGGCCTCGCGTTGACGCGGCGGCTCGTCGAGGCGCAGGGCGGCTCGGTCGGCGTGACGAGCGTGCCGGGGCGAGGCAGCGTCTTCTTCCTCGTGCTCAACCGCGTGCACGGCAGCGATCCGCCGAAGGTCGATCCCGGCAGCGCCGACGACGACCGCCAGTCGCGCTGGCTCGTCGTCGACGCGGCCGCGCGGACGGCGCCGATCGCCAATGCGCTCGAGGCTGCGGGCCGGCGCGTCGACGCCGCGAGTTCGGGCGCGCAGGGCACGGCGCTCGCGCGCTCCGCCACCTACGACGCGATCATGTTCGACCTGATGCTCCCCGACGCGCCGGGCCTGCAGATGCTCGCCGACATCCGCGCCCACAGCCTGAGCCGCTGGTCACCGGTGGTCGGCCTGATGCTGTCGTCCGGCGCAGACACCGCCGGCTTCGCGGTGGCGGACGTGCTCGCCAAGCCGATCCGCACCGAAGAGGTCGGCCGGGCGCTCGCGCGTCTGCGGCCGGCGGGCGTCGCCGGCATGCGGGTGATGGTGGTCGACGACGACCCGCTCGCGCTCGACGTGATGCAGGCCACGCTCGGCGCGCTCGGCGCCGAGACGCTGCGCTTCGCCGGCGGACGCGAGGCGCTCGCCGCGCTCGACGCCGCGTTGCCCGACGCGCTGATCCTCGACCTGATGATGCCGGAGTTCGACGGCTTCGCCGTGCTCGCGGAGCTCGGGCGCCGGCCTGCGGCGCGCCGCGTGCCGGTGCTGGTCTGGACCAGCATGCTGTTGACCGACCGCGAATATGCCGAGCTGCGCCAGTCGGCGCTCAGCGTCGCGAGCAAGGGCGGCGGCAGCCTCGAGCTGTTGCTGAGCGACCTGCGCCAGGCCGAGCCGGCGGCCGAGGCGCGGCGCGTATGAGGCCGCTGCAGGTCATCGTCGTCGACGACAACGACCTCAACGCCCGGCTCGCCGAGTTCGTGCTCAAGACCGCGGCGATCGACGTCGTCACGGTGCTCGACCCGCGCGAGGCCGAGCGGCGCATCGCGGCCGACCGGCCCGACCTCGTGCTGATGGACATCGAGATGCCCGGCATCGACGGGCTCTCGATCACCCGCCGGCTGAAGGCCGACCCGCGGACCCGCGGGATCGTCGTCGTCGCGTTCACCGCCTACGCGATGAAGGGCGACGAGGCGAGGATGCTCGCTGCCGGCTGCGACGGCTACATCTCGAAGCCGATCGACGTGGCGCGCTTCGCCGCCGAAGTCGTCGGCTTCGCCCGGCGCCGAGATGCCGCTGCCGCCGACTGACCGGCCGCGGCGCCACGGTTCACGGCGATGCCGGCGCCGGCTCGTCGAGCCGACGGCGGAACAGCGCGAAGAGCCGCTCCCAATGGCGCTCGGCCGACGCCTTGTCGTAGATCTTGCCGCGCAGCGGGAACGCGAAGCCGTGCTCCGCTCCGGGGTACCACTCGATGCGGTGCGGCGTGCCGGCGGCGACGAGTGCCGCCTCGACGGTCGCGATCGTCTCGGGCGGCGCCCAGCGGTCGATTTCAGCGCAGGCGAAATAGGCCTCGCAGCGGACGCGTGGCAGGCTCAGGTGCGGCGACTCCGGCCCGTCGACGACCAGGTTGGCGCCGTAGACCGAGGCGATGCAGCGCAGCCGTTCGGGAAACGCCGCCGCGGCCCAGACGACGAACGGGCCGCTCATGCAGTAGCCGACCGCGCCGATGCGCACGGCGTCGGCGCGCGGATGGGCGTCGATGTCGGCGAGCATCGCCGCGGTGTCGCACTCGGTCGTCGCCCGGTCGAGCGAATGCATGTGCGCGAACATTTCGGCGTAGGCAGCGTCGTCGCGCCCGCGGATGACGTAGTCGCGGCTGCGGCGGTAGTAGAGATTGGGCAGGACGACGAGGTAGCCGACGGCGGCGAGCCGGCGCGCCATGTCGCGCAATTCCTCGCGCCAGCCCGGCGCGTCCATGTAGAACAACACGACCGGGAAGGGCCCGCCTTCCTCGGGATGGACGACGAAGGTGTTCATCGCGCCGTCGCGGGTCGGAATGTCTCGGTGTTCTTCGATCATGGGGTCGCATGCGAGGCCGGCCGGGAGCGGTCCGATTCGACTGTAGTGCAGGCCGCGGCCGGCGCGTGGCTCGCGCGGTCGCGCCGGGCGCCGCCCGGCAGTCGTCCCGACGCCGCTGACGTTGCCCTTGCCGTTGCCGACGACAGTCCACCGCACGCACCATGCACCCCGCGCGCCCCGGTGGCTGCGGCGACGCTCGGGCGTGCGCTGCGCCGGGTTCTGTTCGCGCTGGGCGCCGTCGGCGCTGCGGCGCACGCGGCCGGCGACGCTGCGGCCGGCGAGAAGGTGTTCAAGCTCTGCGCGTCGTGCCACGAGGTGGGGCCGTCGGCACGCAGCGGCTTCGGTCCGTCGCTGCACGGCATCGTCGGCCGACGCGCCGGAGCGGCGGTCGACTTCAAGTACTCGGACGCGATGAAGCGCTCGGGCGTCGTGTGGACCGACGCGACGCTCGCTGCGTTCGTGAAGGACCCGGGTGCGGTCGTCCCGGGCACGCGGATGCGGTTCTACGGCCTCGGTGACGACAAGAAGATCGCCGACCTGCTCGCCTACCTGCGCGGCGCCTGAGCGCAGCGACGATCGCCCGAACCCTGCCCGCGACGGTGACGGCGGCGGGCGGGCCGACCCACACCGCTCGCGGGCGAAGCCATCACCGGCCCGGGCCGCCCGGGTGCGGGCTCCGCTCCGCCCGCGCGGCGTGGCGACCGCCGGCCGCCCCGCCGCCGCCATGAACGACGGCTCGCCAGCGCCCGGCCTCGGTCAGCGCTGCATGCCCCAGCGCCGCACGGTCAGCCGCTCGAGCGTGTCGAAGCCGAGGTTCTCGACCAGCAGGCCGATCAGGACGACGCTGACCAGTCCCGCGAACACCTTGTCGGTGTAGAGCTCGTTGCGGTTCTGGAAGATGTACCAGCCGAGGCCGCCCTTGCCCGAGGTCGCGCCGAAGAAGAGCTCCGCGGCGATCAGCGTCCGCCAGGCGAACGCCCAGCCGATGCGCAGGCCCGACAGGATCGCCGGCAGCGCCGACGGCACCAGGATCAGCACGACGAAGCGCAGGCCGCGCAGGCCGTAGTTGCGGCCGGCCATGCGCAGCGTCTCGGGCACGCCCTGGAAGCCTGCGAAGGTCGCGAGCGCGAGCGGCCAGAGCACCGAGTGGACGAGCACGAAGACGAGGCTCGCCTTGCCGAGCCCGAACCAGAGCAGCGCGAGCGGCAGCAGCGCGATCGCCGGCAGCGGGTTGAACATCGAGGTCAGCGTCGACAGCAGGTCGCGGCCGAATTGCGTCGACACGGCGAGCGCCGTCAGCGCGAACGCGACGACGACGCCGAGCGCGTAGCCCTGGACGAGCAGCGAGATCGAGATCGCCGCCTTGTCGACGAGTTCGCCGCTCGCCAAGTCGGCGAAGAAGGCGCGCGCGGTCTGCGTGAAGCTCGGCAGCAGGAGGTCGTTGGCGGCGATGCGCGCGGCGAGCTCCCACACCAGCGCCAGCACGGCGACGATCAGCGTCTTGCGCACGGCCGGCTGCCGCCGGAGCCGGGCGAGCGGCGCGAGCGGCAGCGCGGCGGGCAGGGCGCCGAGCGGCGCGAGCTGGCGTTCGTATTCCGGCCGCAGGCGGGTGGTCGCGTGCGGCGTCACGCGGCCACCTCGCGGCTCGACGGCGCGTCGAACAGCAGGCGGTGGATGCGCGCGGCCTTGGCCTGGAAGTCGGCGCTGCCGAGGCTCTGAAGGCCGAAGCCGTCGGCGTCGAGCTCGGCACGGACGCGGCCCGGGTGCGGCGACAGCACGAGGATGCGGTTGCCGACGACGAGCGCCTCCTCGATCGAATGGGTGACGAAGAGCAGCGTGAAGCGGACGTCGGCCCAGAGCGCGAGCAGCTCCTCCTGCATGCGGCGGCGCGTCAGCGCGTCGAGCGCGGCGAAGGGCTCGTCCATCAGCAGCACCTTCGGCCGCATCGCGAGCGCACGGGCGATCGCGACGCGCTGCTTCATGCCGCCCGAGAGGCTGTGCGGATGTGCACCGGCGAAGTCGGCGAGGCCGACCTTGGCGAGCATGTCCATCGCGCGCTCGCGGGCCTCGGCCTTCGGCACGCGCTTGGACGCGAGCATCGGGAACATGACGTTGCCGAGCACGGTTTTCCACGGCGGCAACTGGTCGAACTCCTGGAACACGACCATGCGGTCCGGCCCCGGCTCGCGCACCGGCTGGCCGTCGAGGCGGATCTCGCCCTCGCGCAGCGGCAGGAAGCCCGCGACCGCCTTCAGCAGCGACGACTTGCCGCAGCCCGAGGGGCCGAGCAGCACGAAGCGGTCGGCCTCGAGCACGTCGAAGCCGACGCGGTGCGTGGCGCGCACGACGCGGTCGTGCGTCGTGTAGTCGAGCGTCACACCGTCGACCTGGAGCAGCGCGGCAGCGCGCCCCGATGCCGCGGCAGGTGCGGGCGCCGCGTCGACCGACCGCGGCGCGGCTCGGGCCGACGACGACGACTCGCGGGCGAGGGCGGCGGTCATCGTCAGTTCGCTCCGGCGTTGTGCGCGTCGTCGAAGAAGTAGTCCTTCGCCGATGCCGGCCTGGTCTTGATCGCGCCGACGCGCTGCATGAAGGTCGCGAGCGGCAGCGTGTTGCGCGGCGTCAGCGTGTACTCGATCTGGGGGTTGCGGAGGATGTTCAGCAGCAGCCGCCGGTCGATCGACGACTTGTTGCTGCGGATGAAGATGTCGGCGGCCTTCTCCGGATCGCGCTGGACGAGTTGCGCGGCCTCGGCGAGCGCCGCGAGGAACGCCTGGTACGTCTTCGGGTTGTCGGCGCGGAACTTCTCGGTGCCGTAGAGCACGGTCGCCGACGACGGCCCGCCGAGCACGTCGTAGCTGCTCAGCACCACGTGCGCCGCCGGATTCAGCGCGAGCTCCTGCTCCTGGAACGGCGGTGCACCGAAGTGCGCGGTGATCTCGGTGCCGCCCTTGGCCATCGCGGCCGCGGCCTCCGGATGCGGCAGCGCGACCTGGATGCGGTCGAGGCGATTGAACTGCGCGTCGCCCCACTGCCGCGCCGACGCGAGCTGCAGGATGCGCGACTGCACCGAGACGCCGACCGCGGGCAGCGCGATCCGGTCCTTGTCGCCGAAGTCGGCGATCGACTTGACCTTCGGATCGATCGAGACGAGGTCGTAGGGCAGGTTGCCGAGCGACGCGATGCCGCGCACGTTCTGCCGGCCGCGCGTGCGGTCCCAGATCGTCAGCAGCGGGCCGACGCCGGCGGCGGCGACGTCGATCGAGCCGGAGAGCAGCGCGTCGTTGACGTTCGCGCCGCCCGAGAGCTTGACGACGTCGACCTCGATGTCGACGCCGAGCGCCTTGCCGTGCTTCTCGACGAGCTGCTGGTCCTGCACGACGTTGAGCAGCAGGTAGACGATGCCGAACTGCTCGGCGATGCGCAGCCGGCCTTCGGCCTGCGCAGGAAGCGCGGCGGCGAAGGCGAGCGCGGCGAGGATGGCTGTCACCAGCCGTTCGAGACGTCGTGTCATGGGAACTGGGCGGTCAGAAAGGCGCGTCGCCTTCGATCGTCGTGCGGTGCAGCCGGCGGCGCATGTCGTCGGGGCAGCCGGTCGCGAGGTGCATGACCGAGCGGTTGTCCCAGAACACCATGTCGGCGGGCTGCCAGCGGTGGCGGTAGAGATGCTCCGGGCGAACGCTGTGGTCGAACAGGCGCTGCAGCAGCTCGGCGCTCTCGTCCTCGGGAACGCCGACGATCCGCGTCGTGAAGTGTTCGCTGACGAAGAGCGCCTTGCGGCCGGTCTCCGGATGCGTGCGGACGATCGGCTGCTCGACCGGCTTCACCTGCGCGACCTGCGCGTCGCTCAGCTTCGGCCGCCACGGGCTGCGGGCGCGCAGCGCCTCGTACTTGGCGAGATACGAGTGCTCGGCGCGCCGGCCGTCCACCGCGCGGCGGAGTTCGCCGGGCAACGTGTCCCAGGCGAGGTGCATGTTGGCGAAGAGCGTGTCGCCGCCCTCGCCGGGCAGTTCCTGCGCCAGCAGCATCGAGCCGAGGCTGGGCTTGTCCTTGTACGACAGGTCCGAGTGCCAGTAGTGGCCGGCATCGCCGAGGCCCGTCGGCTGACCGTTCTCGACGATGTTCGAGACGATGAGGATTTCCGGGTGGTCTTTCAGCAGGAACTGGTGCAGGACGTGAATCTGCAGCGGACCGAAGCGGCGGCTGAAGGCGATCTGCTGCTCGGGCTCGATGCGCTGGTCGCGGAACACGAGCACGTGGCGGTCGAGGTGCGCGCGATGGATGGCGCGGAAGTCGACGTCGCCGAGCGGCCGGGCGAGGTCGAGTCCGACGACCTCGGCGCCGAGCGGCGCCTCGAACGGGCGGATCTCGATCGCGGGCATCGCGGCAGTGGCGGTCGGACGGAAGTCAGTGAGGGTGGGCGTCATGCGAAGCGAGAAGCCGAGCGGCGGTGCGCCGGGGCCGGTGGCGGGCAGCCGATCAGGTTAGGCAGCGTGCGATGAACGAGGAACCAAGAAAATTTCATGTCGATCTCTGAAAAATGAATGAGGCGATCGGTGGCCGTGTGCGCGGTTCAAAGTGCCGTCGAGCCGCCGAGCCGCCGAGCCGTCGAGCCGTCGAGCCGTCGAGCCGTCGAGCCGTCGAGCCGTCGAGCCGCCGCCGGATCGGCCTGCGGTCGCGGTCGGCCTCGCGCTCGACGTCGAGACGACCACTGGCAATCGTGGAACCCGAGACCGACCGCGCTCGACGCCGACGCGTCGCTACCGCCGACCGGCCGTGCGCACCGGCGGCACAGGCCTGTCGCCCGGGCGACGCGAGGCAACCGTCCTTGCGTGATCTCCGCGATCTTCGGGCGGCGAGCCGTCGAGACGACGGACGGTCCGTCGGTGCTCCACGCGAGCGCGTCGATGGCAACGCCGGCGAGCGCCGGCCCTGCGCCGCGTGAACCGGCCGATGCCTGTGCCTTCATCGCACGTTCCGGAGGCCCGCCGCCCACGGCCCTCGACGCCCGACCCCCAGCCCTGGCTCCCGGCCCCGGCCCGGCCGCGGCCCGCCACCCGCCGCCCGCTACGCCTTCACCGGCATGGGACCCCGCCCCACCGCGAGCAACGCCCGTGCGACCTGCGTTTCGTCCACCGGTTTGACGAGATGGCGAACGAAGCCGGCGGCGACGGAAGCTTGCCGGTCCTCGGCGCTGCCGTAGGCCGACAGCACGATCGCCGGCACCGCGCTGCCGTGCGCGGTGTCGCGGAGCTGCCGGCCGAGTTCGAGCGCGCTCCTGCCCGCACCGAGGTTGAGGTCGGAGAGCAGCACGTCGAAGCCGCCCGCCTCGATCCGCGCCGCGGCGCTCTCGAAATCGGTGCAGAGCGTGACCTCGATGCCGAGTGCCGACAGCATCAGGCGGCCGCCCTCGGCGATGTCGGGTTCGTCCTCGACATAGAGCACCTTGAGGCCGGCGAGCCGGCGCCGCTCGCCGTCGTCGAGCTCGCTCGGGGGCGGGACGTCGGCCGTCGAGTCGTCGGCCGCGAGCGGCAGGCGCAGCACGAAACTCGCGCCGAGGCCCACGCCGGCGCTCCGTGCGGTCAGCTCGCCGCCGAACATCTCGACGATGCTGCGCGCGATGGCGAGCCCGAGACCGAGGCCGCGGTGCGCGTTGCCGCCATCGTCGGCCTGACGGAACGGCTCGAAGATGTGCGGCAGGTCGGCGGCGGCGATGCCGCGGCCGCGGTCGCGCACCTCGACCCGCAGCGCGCCCTGCTCGATGCCCGCGACGATCTCGACGCGGCCGCCCTCGGGCGACGCCTGCACCGCGTTGTTGACCAGATTCCACACCACCTGCTCGAGCCGCACCGGGTCCGAGCGCATCGGCACCGCTGCCGCGCCGACCTGCTGCAGGTCGATCGTGATGCTGCGCGCCGACGACGCCGACCGGACGACGTCGACCGCCTTCTGGATCACCTGCGCCGCGTCGATCGGCTGCAGCTGCAGGCCGAGCTTGCCGCTCAGGATGCGCGAGATGTCGAGCAGGTCGTCGATCAGGCGCGCCTGGGTGCGGACGTTGTGCAGGATCCGGTCCGACGCCTGGGCCGCGCGCTTCGCGTTGTCGGGCGCGCGGTGCAGCAGCTGCGCCCAGGTCATCGTCGACTGCAGCGGCGTGCGCAGCTCGTGCGACACCTTGGCGAGGAAGCGGTCCTTCAGCCGGTTGGCGTCGTCGGCACGGGCCTGCGCCGCCGCGGCGGCGGCGGTCGCCTGCGTCAGCGCCTCGGTGCGCTCGAGCACGCGCTGCTCGAGCCGGGCGCGCTCGTCGAGCAGTTCGGCCTCGACGCGCCGCCGGTGCGTGACCTCGAGCTGCAGCGCGTCGCGCGCGGCGGTGAGCTCGGCGGTCGTCGGGATCGCGAGGATCCTCGGCAGCAGCCGCACCAGCGTCGCGGCGGTCAGCAGCGAGGCGACCGCCGTCACCGCCTTGACGTTCGCCGAGAGCCAGTAGTCGGGCTTCCAGACCGTCCATACCTCGATCCAGTGCGTTGCGCCGCAGCTGAGGATGAAGATCGCGAAGAGCACGACGATCCAGTCGAACGGCAGGTCGGCGCGCTTCCTGACGAGACGGATCAGCGTCAGCGGAATCGAGACGTAGGCCAGGCCGATCAACGCGTCGCTGACAACGTGCGTCCAGAGCAGCGTCGGGTTCCAGGTGAAGCAGTAGCCGTGCGGCAGCAGGCTGCCGGCGCTGCTGCGCTGGCTCTCGAGCGCGGCGACGATGAACATCGCCGCCAGCAGCCCGGCCAGCCAGGGGTTTTTCAGGATGCGGAGCATCGCGTCTTTCTCGTCGGTCGGTGGAACGTCGGCGCCGCCGGCCCCTGAACTGTTGCACGCGTGGCGAGTGCCGGCGTGTCGGGAAGAACCCGTCTCGGCGCGATTTTCCGCCCGGCCCGGGCGTCGCCGCGCGCCCCGGCGCCCCGCGCTTTCCTCGATCACCAGCGGCGCCGGACGGGTCTACAGTCGACGCCATGACCGATCTCGCCGCCGACTACGAAGCCCTTGCCCACTACCGCCCTGCGAACAAGGTCCGCTTCGTCACCGCGGCGAGCCTGTTCGACGGCCACGACGCAGCGATCAACATCATGCGCCGCATCCTGCAGGGCATGGGCGCCGAGGTGATCCATCTCGGCCACAACCGCTCGGTCGACGAGGTCGTGACCGCGGCGCTGCAGGAAGACGTCCAGGGCATCGCGATCAGCTCCTACCAGGGCGGCCACGTCGAGTACTTCAAGTACATGGTCGACCTGCTGCGCGAGCGCGGCGGCGCGCGCATCCAGGTCTTCGGCGGCGGCGGCGGCGTCATCGTGCCGAGCGAGATCGAGACGCTGCAGGGCTACGGCGTGACGCGCATCTACAGCCCCGAGGACGGCCAGCGCATGGGCCTCGCGGGAATGATCGGCGAGATGATGATGCGCTGCGACGTCGACCTGTCGGGAGATGCGCCGACGTCGCTCGACGCGATCCGCGGGCGCACCGCGGCGCACCGGCGAGCGCTCGCGCAGCTCGTGACGGCGCTCGAGAACGGCCGTGCCGACGAAACCTTGCGCGCGTCGCTGCGATCGGCTGCAGGCACCAAGGCGCCGGTCCTCGGCATCACCGGCACCGGCGGCGCGGGCAAGTCGAGCCTCACCGACGAGCTGATCCGGCGCCTGCGGCTCGACCAGGGCGACCGGCTGCACATCGCCGTCCTCTCGATCGACCCGTCGCGGCGCAAGAGCGGCGGCGCGCTGCTCGGCGACCGCATCCGCATGAACGCGATCGGCCCGTGGCACGTCGATGGGCGGGAGACGGGCGAGCGCGTCTTCATGCGCAGCCTCGCGACGCGCGACTTCGGCAGCGAGATCAGCAGGGCGCTGCCCGACGTGCTCGCAGCGGTGCAGTGCGCGGGCTTCGATCTCGTCGTCGTCGAGACCTCGGGCATCGGCCAGGGCGACGCCGCGATCGTGCCGCTCGTCGACGTGCCGCTCTACGTGATGACGCCCGAGTTCGGCGCTGCGAGCCAGCTCGAGAAGATCGACATGCTCGACTTCGCCGAGTTCGTCGCGATCAACAAGTTCGACCGCAAAGGCGCCGCCGACGCGCTGCGCGACGTCGCCAAGCAGGTGCAGCGCAACCGCGACGCCTGGTCGACGCCGACCGACCAGATGCCCGTCTTCGGCACGATCGCGAGCCGCTTCAACGACGACGGCGTGACCGCGCTCTACCAGGCGCTCGCGCCGCGGCTCGCCGCGCTCGGCGCGCCGCTGGCCGAACGCGGCGCGCTGCCGGCCGTCGCCATGCGCCACAGCACGCAGCAGACACCGATCGTGCCGGGCGCGCGAGCCCGCTACCTCGCCGACATCGCCGACGGCGTGCGCGGCTACAAGCGCGCCGCCGCGGCCGAATCGCGCATCGCGCGCGAGATCCAGCAGCTCCGCGCCAGCGCCGACATGCTCGAGGCCGGCAAGCCCGAGCGCGCGCGCGCCGCCGAAGCCGCGCGCAGCCTCGCCGACGAACGCGCCGAACGCCAGTCGCCCGACGCGAAGCGCCTGCTCGCCGACTGGCCGCAGCTGCAGCGCGACTACGCGGGCGACGAGCTCGTCGTCCGCGTCCGCGACCGCGAGATCCGCACCGCGCTCGTCCACACCACGCTGTCGGGCAACAAGATCAGGAAGGTCGCGCTGCCGCGCTTCGAGGACCACGGCGAGATCCTGCGCTGGCTGTTGCTCGACAACGTTCCCGGCCGCTTTCCCTACACCGCCGGCACCTTCGCGTTCAAGCGCGAGGGCGAGGATCCGACCCGCATGTTCGCGGGCGAAGGCGACGCGTTCCGCACCAACCGCCGCTTCAAGCTGCTGTCCGCCGGCATGCCCGCCAAGCGCCTGTCGACCGCGTTCGACTCGGTCACGCTCTACGGCCACGACCCCGACCTGCGGCCCGACATCCACGGCAAGGTCGGCAACTCGGGCGTCTCGATCGCGACGCTCGACGACATGAAGGTGCTCTATTCGGGCTTCGACCTGACCGACCCGGCGACCTCGGTCAGCATGACGATCAACGGCCCGGCGCCGACCATCCTCGCGATGTTCATGGCGACGGCGATCGACCAGACGCTCGACGCCTTCGCGGCCGATCACGGCCGAGCGCCGACCGACGCCGAGGCCGCCGACTTGCGCGTGCGGGCGCTGCAAACCGTGCGCGGCACGGTGCAGGCCGACATCCTCAAGGAAGACCAGGGCCAGAACACCTGCATCTTCTCGACCGAGTTCTCGCTCAAGGTGATGGGCGACATCGCCGAGTTCTTCGTGCGGGAGGGCGTGCGCAACTTCTACTCGGTGTCGATCTCGGGCTACCACATCGCCGAGGCCGGCGCCAACCCGATCAGCCAGCTCGCCTTCACGCTCGCCAACGGCTTCACCTTCGTCGAGGCGTATCTCGCCCGCGGCATGAAGATCGACGACTTCGCGCCGAACCTCAGCTTCTTCTTCAGCAACGGCATGGACCCGGAGTACACCGTGCTCGGCCGCGTCGCGCGGCGCATCTGGGCGGTCGCGATGCGCGATCGCTATGGCGCCGACGAGCGCAGCCAGAAGCTGAAGTACCACGTGCAGACCTCGGGCCGTTCGCTCCACGCGCAGGAGATCCAGTTCAACGACATCCGCACGACCTTGCAGGCGCTGATCGCGATCTACGACAACTGCAATTCGCTGCACACGAACGCGTTCGACGAGGCGATCACGACGCCGACCGAAGAGAGCGTGCGCCGGGCGATGGCGATCCAGCTCATCATCAACCGCGAGTGGGGCCTCGCGAAGTGCGAGAACCCGAACCAGGGCGCGTTCGTGATCGAGGAGCTGACCGAGCTCGTCGAGGAACGCGTGCTCGACGAGTTCGAGCGGATCGCCGAGCGCGGCGGCGTGCTGGGGGCGATGGAGACCGGCTACCAGCGTGGCAAGATCCAGGAGGAGTCGATGCACTACGAGATGCTCAAGCACACGGGCGCCTACCCCATCGTCGGCGTCAACACCTTCCGCAACCCGCACGGCAACGCCGCGCCGCAGACCGTCGAGCTCGCCCGCTCGACCGACGCCGAGAAGCAGAGCCAGCTCGATCGGCTCGCCGCCTTCCACGCCCGCCACGCCGACGCCGCGCCGACGATGCTGCGCCGCCTGCAGGACACGGTGATCGCCGGCGGCAACGTCTTCGACGTGCTGATGGCCGCGGTGCGCTGCTGCTCGCTCGGGCAGATCACGTCGGCGCTCTTCGAGGTCGGCGGCCAGTACCGGCGCAGCATGTGACGGCCCCGGACGCCGCGGCACGTCTGCGGTGCGACGCGACGTCACCGGCGCGGGCCCGCTGCCGGGGTGGCGGCCGCGGCGTTGCGCAGCCGCCACGGCGCTGACTCGCACACCGTTCGGCGGCCGGGCGTCATCGGTCTGTCAAAGCGCCTCTTTAAGCTCGCCCGGCGAGTCGCGCAGTGCGCCTTGCGAACCTCCAGCTCCCCGGACCACGACATGACCCGCTCCCTCCTCATCGCCCTGGCCCTGGCGCCGCTCGGCGGCGCAGCGCTCGCCCAATCGGCGCCGAGCCAGTTCAGCCCGATCCTGTTCGGCGTGCTCGACGTCAACGCCCGCTGGGTGAAGAACGGCAGCGCCCCCGGCGCCAAGACCCAAAGCACCGACGGCCTCAGCTCGAGCCGGATCGGCTTTCGTGGCAACGAGGATCTCGGCGACGGCCTGAAGGCGAACTTCTGGCTCGAAGCCGGAGTGTCGGCCGACACCGGCACTTCGAATGCGACCAAGTTCTTCAACCGGCGTTCGACGGTCTCGCTGATCGACCCGCGCTTCGGGGAGATCCGCCTCGGCCGCGACTACACGCCGCTCTTCACCGCCTATGCCGTCTACGACCCGTTCGGCACCAACGGTCTCGGCGAGATCGTCGGCACGGGCCTCGTCGGCGCGGCTGCCGCCAACGGCACCGTGGCAAGCCCGGGAACCGGCATCATCAACACCCTCGGCAGCGGCACCGGTACGCTGACCCGCGCCGACAACCAGATCAGCTACTTCCTGCCGGTGAACCTCGGCGGCGTCTACGGCCAGCTCTCGGCGGCGCCGAGCGAAGGCACGCCGGGCAACCGCTACGTCGGCGGCCGGCTCGGCTTCAGCAAGGGGCCGTTCGACGTCAGCGCCGCGTACGAGGAGACGCGGGTCGCGCTCAACGACAAGTTCAAGCAGGCGCACGTCGGCGTGTCGTACAACTTCGGCGTCGCGGTGCTGAGCGGCCAGTTCCTGCAGTCGCGCTACGACTCGGTGGCGGGTGGCGAGCGCAAGCAGCAGGTCGCGCAGGTCGGCGTGATCGTGCCGTTCGGCGCCAACGTCGTCCGTGCGAGCTTCATCCACGGCGACATGTCGGGCGGCCGTGCCGGCACCGGTTTCGGCGATGCCGACGACGCGAACCAGTTGACCGTGGGCTACCAGTACAACCTGTCGAAGCGCACGGCGCTCTACACCGTCGCGTCGCAGCTGCGGAACAAGGGTGCGTCGCGGCAGGTCGTCGCGACCAGCACACGCACCGGCTTTCGCGTCGGCGAGAAGTCGAGCGGCATCGACGTCGGCGTGCGCCACACGTTCTGACGCGCCGCCGCCCGGCTGCACCGCAGGATCGTCCGCAGCGGCGTCACGCGTCGGTCGTCGCCGTCGACTCGTCGGCCTGGGTGTCGTGCGGGCGCCGAGCCCGACGCCGCGATCTTCACCGGCTCGGATGCGGTCTACCCCGGCGCCTGTCGAAACCGCCACGCGGTGCGACGACGCCGCCGGTCGCCGCCGCCGTCAGTGGCGCGGCGCGGCGGGCAGTCTCGAGTGCATGCCCCACTGCCAGAGCAGTTCCGACGGCAGGGGCAGCACGAGGAACCAGTGCTCGAGGATCGCCAGGCTCAGCAGCGTTCCGGAGAAGATCAGCGACGTCGCCTCGAAGTTGCCGATGCCGCGCGATCCGGCTGCATCCCACACCAGCCAGGCGACCCAGGTCGACGCACCCACAGACACCGGGAACAGCCTGTTCATCGACGCCCGGCGGAAATAGGTCTGCAGGTACTTCAGGTGGGCCGGCAGGAAGCTCTCGTTGAGGTTGCGCACGCCGAGGAACACGTTGAGCTTCGCGCTCTGGCGCATCACCCAGAGGATCGCGAAGCACGCGAGCCCGGTCGGATTGCGGCCGCCCCAGGTCGTGGCGGCGACGACTGCGCCGAGAACGACGAGCGCGAGTTCGTGGTGCAGCAGTGCGAGCACCGCGGCACCGGCGCGTCGCCAACCGGTCGCGCCTTCCGGGCAGGCGATGCGGCGCGGGCCGGTCACGTAGCCGAGCAGGAACGCCACTTCCTGCCAGGCCCACACGAGCAGGCTGCAGGTGAACGCGATGTAGACACCGCTCAGGCGCGTGTCGTCCCGCGTCTCGACGAGACCGACGAGCGCCACGCCGAGCAGGACGGTCGCGCCGAGCATCGTCCACGGGTGCGTCCGCCGCGGCAGGCCGTTCAGGTACAGGATGACGCCGGTACTGAACCACCACGCGAACAGCGTGTAGGCGATGGGCAGCAGATAGAGCGACATCGGGAAGCGTCCTACCAGGTCGGCGCGAGCCGGGCGTCCTGCGGCAGCGTGTTGCGCTTCGCGGGCAGGCAATAGAGCCGCACGAAGGCGACCGCGGCCCCGGCGCCCAGGCCGACGCGCCGCAAGGCGCCGACGACACCGCCGCGCGCGCGCGCCGCGTCGCTCGCGACGGCGATGCGGCGGAGCCGCTCGAGGCCGGCCGCGAAGCGCGGATCGTCGAGGTCGAGCGTCAGCGGGAAGACCTGCTTCGTGATCTCCGAGGTGATGCGGAAGACGGTGAAGTCGTAGGCGGTCGCGTCGAGGCCGAGCGCCGCGTGCATCTCGGGGCGCTGGTGGTCGCGCACGTACATCGTCGCGAAGACGGCGAGCACGAAGAAGCGGATCCAGAGCTTGTTGACGCCCGACAGCAATTTCGGGTCGGCGCGCATCAACAGCGCGAACGCCTCGCCATGGCGGAACTCGTCGTTGCACCAGCGCTGGAACCACTTGAAGATCGGGTGGAAGCAGAGCTCGGGATGGCGCTCGACCTGGCGGTAGATCGCGATGTAGCGGGCGTAGCCGATCTTCTCGGACAGGTAGGTCGCGTAGAAGATGAATTTCGGCCGGAAGTGCGTGTACTTCTTCGCCCGCGCCAGGAAGCCGAGGTCGACGCCGATGCCGAAGTCCTTGAGCCACTGGTTGATGAAGCCGGCGTGGCGGGACTCGTCGCGCGCCATGAAGCCGAACAGCTCCTTCAGGTCGGGGTTCGTGACCTGCTTCTTGATCTCGGCGTAGAGCACGCAGCCCGAGAACTCGGAGGTGATCGAGCTCACCAGGAAGTCCGAGAACTCGCGGTAGAGCGCCGGCGGCAGGTCTTCGACGTTGCCGGCCATGCCCTCGGGCCGCTGGAAGTGGTCGTCGTTGGTGTCGGCGCGGAACTCGGCCATCAGCGCATCCCATTGCGGGCGGATGCTGCTCACGTCGATCGCGTCCATCGCCTTGAAGTCGGTCGTGTAGAAGCGCGGCGTGAGCACCGTGTCCTTGAGCGCGGCGCCGGTCGATTCGTTCAATGTCCGGTCGGGCAGCTCGCTGGCGATCGTGTTCATGCTCAGTCCTTCGATGCCACGAGGGCTTCGTTCATGATCTTGCCGAAGACGGCGCCGTTGGTCGGTCCGAACGAGCCGAGGTCGACGTGGCGCCCGGTGGCGGGGTCTTCGAGCGTCAGCCGGCCGTCGGCATGGCCGACCATGCGAAAGGGCTGCTCGGCGCCGATCCCGCGGCGATGCCGCTCGCGCGCCAGGCCGCGCATCGTGCCGCGCAGGAAGCCGTTGGTGCCGGGCGCGACGGTCTCGAGCAGGTGCCCGTGGGCCGCCTCGAGCACCTTGATGCTGCCGTCGGACTGGTCCTCGAAGCGGAATTCGCGGATCGCGACGGCCGGTGATTCGGGCGCGTGGACGACACCGATGCCGGTGAAGCGCACCGCGGTGACGGTGACGAGCGTCGCGAGGACGAGGCCGCCGATGGCGAACAACGGCGCCCGGGGGACTTCGGAAGGATCGGCGTGGGTCTTGCTCATGGTGTCAGGCTGCCAGGGGTTGGGACACGTTCTTCGCCGGCGTCGTGCGCACCGGCAGCTTCGCGGGCAGCGGCGCGGGCCGAGCGACCCCCGCCGATTCCGCCATGGCCGCCGCGAGCAGCGTGCCGATCCGATGGGCCTCGGGCAGCGCGCGCAGCATCGGCTGCGTCCGCTTCACATGCCAGGGCCGGGTGTGCGGCCAGAGGTGCAGCCAGGCGATGTTCTCCGAGCCGGAGAGCGTGAGCGTCAGGTCGCCGCTGCCGTCGGCGCGGCGGCGCAGATCGACGCTCTCGATCTTGGCGAAGGGCAGGTTGAAGGTGACCGTCAGCACGATGCCGACGCGCATCACCACGCGGCGGTCGGTGAGCGTGTAGACGGTGGTCCGCGCGGTCAGGAAGCCGATGAGCGCGAACAGACCGACGCCGAGCATCGCGACCGGCAGCAGCCAGCCGACCGCGATCGCCGCGTCGACGGCCGAACCGCCGCCGCCGACCACGTTGCCGGCGCGCCAGAGCAGCAGCAGCGCGAAGTAGACGGCGAAGCCGCGGACATGGAAGGCGTCTCGCGCCAGGACACGCCAGTCGGGCGACCCTTGCCACAACAGCCGCTCGTTGCCCGGCAGTGCCTCGGGCAAGCCGTGGGCGGCCTCGAATTCGTGTTCCGCGCTCGCGGTGGCGGTGGTGGCGCTCACAGCAGCGGCTCCTGGCGCTGGGGCGTCGCGTAGAGCGTGCCGCCGCCGTAATAGGCCATGATCTTGTCCTCCTCCAGCGAGGTCACGCGGTCGGGCGATTTCAGGCCCGGTACGTCGATGAATTGGCGGGCGAGGATCGAGCGGACCTGGACCCGCCGCGAATTGATGCGGCTGAAGTTGAAGGGCAGCAGCACACGCCGGCTGCCGGTCGAGAGCGGCACCTCGACCTCCATGTAGCGGAAGCAGCCCTCGGCCGTGTCGACCCAGAGGTCGACGACGGTGCCCGCGACCTCGTCGTCGTAGGCGATGACCGGCAGGCCGCGCGGGTCGGGGTCGTGGCGCGACACGCTGAAGTGGGTCGTCGTGCGCATCGGAATGAGCCGCGGGTCGCCTTCGGCGTTGGTGTCGACGATGTCGGCGCGGTTCGCCCAGGATCCGGGACCGATGCCCGCGAGCATCGGGTCACCGCTCGGCTCGAGCGGCGAGCCGAGATGCGGCGCCAACGGCGTGCCGCCGGCGTATTCGTCGCGTCGCTCCTTGTTCGGCACGGAGACGGTGCTGCCGTCGCGCAGCAGGAAGGTCTTCGGCCGCGGCACGGCCGGAAAGCCTTCGACGCTGACGTTGGCCGAGCGGTCCGATTCGAGCGGATAGCCCTCGCGCTTGTCTTCTTGATGGAGGTAGTAGATCAGCCCCGCGAAGAAGATCCAGAACGCATAGAGCGCGATCTGCGCAACGTCGATATAGGAAGTGATGGCGCCGTTTCCCATGGTGTTTCTCCGGGAGTGTCTGTGCAGGTGAAAGGTTCAGCTCGCGAGCTCGACCGCGCCGGAGCGGGTCGGGGTCGCGCGGCGGGTGCGGACCAGCGGTCCGATCGCGATCAGCGTCGCGAAAAGCAGGTAGAGCTCGATGTGATAGACGAAGCTGTAGCCGGTGGCGGCGGCGTCGAGCGCTTCGCCGAAGAAGCCGTGCGTGGCGAGATGCGAGATGCCGTCGCGCACCGCGCCGCCGCCGGCGATCGCGACGCCGGCGCATGTCGCCTGCACGGCGCCCCAGGCGCCGAGCGCGAGGCCGTTGAGGCCGTCGTTCTCGAGGTTCATCGCCGCGGTCAGCGTGCCGACCGAAAACAGGCCGCCGCCGAAACCGATCAACGTGGCGCCGACGCGGAACAGGTTCGCCGACGCCAGCGGCTCGGCGAAGATCACGCACGAGAAGGCGAGCAGGCCGGCCATCAGCCCCCAGGCCGACAGCTTGTGCGCATCGGTGCCACGTCCGAGCGCCCGCGCCGCGACGCCGAAGGCGGCGAGCGCGCCGAGCGCCATCATCGCGGTCAGGGTGGTGGTCGCGCCGACGCTCAGGTGCAGGATCTCGCCGCCGTAGGGCTCGAGGATGATGTCCTGCATGTTGAAGGCCGCGGTGCCGAGTCCGACGGCGACGAGGTAGCGGATCGACTGGCCGCGGCCCGCGAAGCGCGCCCAGTTGGCGCGGAACGAGGGCCGGGGCTCGCCGCGCGAGCGGTTGGCGGGGTCGCGTGCCTCCTGCTTCCAGAGCGCGACGAGGTTCATCACCATCGTCAGGAGGCCCGCACCCTGCACCACCTGGATCAGCTTGACCTGGCTGAAGTTGTGCAGCAGCACGCCGAACAGCAGTCCGCTCACGACCATGCCGAGCAGCAGCATCACGTACATCAGCGCGACGACGCGGGGGCGCGATTCCGCCGGGGCGAGGTCGGTCGCGAGCGCGAGGCCGGCCGTCTGCGTCGTCTGCAGACCCGCGCCGACGAGCAGAAAGGCGAGCGCCGCGCCGGCCTGCCCGATCCAGGCCGCGCCGTGGGTGTCGCCCGACAGCACGATCAGCGCGAACGGCAAGATCGCCAGGCCGCCGAACTGCAGCAGCGTGCCGATCCAGATGTAGGGCACGCGCTTCCAGCCGAGCACCGACTTGTGCGTGTCCGAGCGGAAGCCGATCAGCGCACGGAATGGCGCGGCGAGCAGCGGCACCGCGACCATCGCCGAGACCAGCCAGGCCGCGACGCCGAGCTCGACGATCATCACCCGGTTCAACGTGCCGATCAGCAGCACCATCGCCATCCCGACCGACACCTGGAAGAGCGAGAGGCGGAGCAGGCGCGGCAGCGGCAATTCCTTCGTCGCCGCGTCGGCGAACGGCAGGAAGCGCGTGCCGATCCTCGCCCACTGGCCGGCGAGCGAGTTGTTCAGGCGCAGTGCGGTTCTTGCCGGATTCATGACGACCCCCGGCTCGACGGGTACATCGAGCCACCCGCCGGGGGGGTCGGGCCTTGCTCGGGGCGGCCCGGCGCGGCCGCCCGGCTTTTCACCAACTCCAGGGCCTGCGAGGTGTAGAAGCCGCTCGAGATCCGCGTCGTGCGGCCGCGCGACCAGCCGGGCAGGGCGGTGCCCTCGTCGATGCGCCGGTGCAGCCAGCGTTCCTTCACCGGCACGACCGCCGGCGAGCGGTCGCCGCGCGGGAACAGCTTGCCGACGGCGCGGAACGCCTCGAGCGCCGGGCTGCTCGGCACGAAGGTGAAGATCAGCCCGAGCCGGGTGCGCTCGGCCAGACCCGCCAGCACGCCGACCGCGTCGCCGGTTTCGTAGTGGATGACCGAGTCCATGCCGACGACGTAATCGAAGTGGCCGAGGTCGGCCGAGAGCATGTCGCCCGAGCGGAAGTCGATGGCGCCGCCGTTGCGGATCGCCGGCCGGCGTTCGCGGGCCAGGTCGACGAGCGTCGGCGACAGGTCGATCGCCAGCACCTCGGCGCCGCGGTGCGCGGCTTCGACGGCGAGCGCACCGGTGCCGCAACCCGCGTCGAGGACGCGCAGGCCGCGAAGGTCGTCGGGCAGCCACGACAGCAGCGTCGAACGCATGCGGTCGCGCCCGGCGCGCACCGAGGCGCGGACCCGGCCGACCGGCGCGTCGGACGTGAGCCGGGCCCACGCCTGCACGGCGGTGCGATCGAAATAGGTTTCGATCTGCGACCGGCGTTCCGAATAGGTGAGTGTGCTCATCAGTCGAATCCCAGCAGATCGAAGATGTCCCGGTCTTTCATCGGCACGCAGTGGAGCGGTTCGACGCCGAGCCAGAGCGATGCGGCCAGGCGCATGTACTCTTTCTGCACCGCTTCGAGTTCGGGCGAAGGCTCCATCTCGAACAGCGTCGACTTCTTCAGCCGGCTGCGGCGGATCACGTCGAGATCGGGAAAGTGCGCGGCGAGCTTCAGGCCGATCTTGTCGTTGAACTTGTCGATCTGGTCGGTCTCCGCGCTGCGGTTGGCGATCACGCCGCCGAGCCGCACGTTGTAGTTCTTCGCCTTCGCGCCGATCGCCTGGACGATGCGGTTCATCGCGAAGATCGAATCGAAGTCGTTGGCGGTGACGATCAGCGCCCGGTCGGCATGCTGCAGCGGCGCCGCGAAACCGCCGCAGACGACGTCGCCGAGCACGTCGAAGATCACCACGTCGGTGTCCTCGAGCAGGTGATGTTCCTTGAGCAGCTTGACGGTCTGGCCGACGACGTAGCCGCCGCAGCCGGTGCCCGCCGGCGGGCCGCCCGCCTCGACGCACATCACGCCGTTGTAGCCTTCGAAGACGAAGTCCTCGGGGCGCAGTTCCTCGGCGTGGAAGTCGACCGTCTCGAGCACGTCGATCACCGTCGGCAGCATCTTCTTCGTCAGCGTGAAGGTCGAGTCGTGCTTCGGATCGCAGCCGATCTGCAGCACGCGCTTGCCGAGCTTCGAGAACGCTGCCGAGAGGTTCGACGACGTGGTGCTCTTGCCGATGCCGCCCTTGCCGTAGATCGCGAAGACCTTGGCCGTGCCGATCCGGACGGCCGGGTCGAGCTCGACCTGCTCGCTGCCCTCGCCGTCGAGCCGCAGGTTGGTCCGCAAGCCGGGTCGCTTGATGTTCGGGATGGGTACCGCGGTCACGCTCATGCAGAAACTCCTTCGTACACGCCTTCGAGCCGGTCTTCGAGCTCCTCGCCTGCCTGGCGCAGTGCGGCGAGCATCTCCGCGTCGGGCTTCCAGAAATTCCTGTCCGACGCTTCGAGCAGCCGGTTGGCGACCCGCGCCGACGCGGTCGGGTTGAGCTTCGCCAGCCGGTCGCGCATCTCGGGGTCGAGCATGAAGGTCTGGCTCAATTGCTCGTAGACCCACGGCTGGACCTGCCCGGTCGTCGCCGACCAGCCCATCGTGTTGGTGACGTGGACCTCGATCTGGCGCACGCCTTCGTAGCCGTGCTTCAACATGCCTTCGTACCACTTCGGGTTGAGCATGCGGGTGCGGGTCTCGAGCGCCACCTGGTCGCTCAGGGTGCGCACCGTGCCGCCGCCGCTGCTGTCGCGCGTCTGGTCGCCGATGTAGACGGGCGCCATCTCGGCGTCTGCCCCGTCTCGGTCCGTCTTCGCCCGCTTGATCGCCCGGCTGATGCCGCCGAGGGTGTCGAAGTAGGTGTCGACGGTGGTCACGCCGAGCTCGACCGAGTCGAGGTTCTGGTAGGCGAGCTGCACGCCCGCGAGCACGCTCTGCAGCAGCTTGGCCTGCTGCACCGGCCGGCCTTTGGTCCCGTAGGCGAAGCCCTTGCGGCGGCTGTAGGTCTCGGCGAGTTCGTCGCCGTCTTCCCAGCGGCTGTTGTCGACGAGGCTGTTGACGTTGCTGCCGTAGGCGCCTTCGGCATTGCCGAAGACGCGCAGCGACGCCGTCTCGAGATCGCCGCCGTGCTCGGCCATGTAGGCGAGCGCGTGCTTGCGGATGAAGTTCTGCTCGAGCGGCTCGTCGTCCGCGCCCGCGGCCATGAACGCTGCTTCGGCGAGCAGCTTGATCTGCAGCGGCAGCAGGTCGCGGAAGATGCCCGAGAGCGTGATGATCACGTCGACGCGCGGCCGGCCGAGCTGCGCCAGCGGGATCAGCTCGGCCCCTGCGAGCCGGCCGTAGCTGTCGAAGCGCGGCTTGGCGCCCATCAGCGCCAGGACCTGCGCGATCGGGCCGCCTTCGCTCTTCAGGTTGTCGGTGCCCCACAGCACCATCGCGATCGATTCGGGGAACGAATGGCCGTCGCCGATGTGCTTTTGCAGCAGGCGGTCGGCCTGCCGCGCGCCGTCCTTGACCGCGTAGGCGCTCGGAATGCGGAACGGGTCGAAGCCGTGCAGGTTGCGCCCGGTCGGCAGGATCGCCGGCGTGCGCAACAGGTCGCCGCCGGGGGCAGGGCGCAGGAAGCGGCCGTCGAGCGCGCGCAGCACGCCGTCGAGCTCGTGGTCCTCGGCCATCAGCTTGTCGATGCCGGCGAGTTCGGTGAGCAGCGCCAGCGTGCCGACGTCCTGCGCCGTCGGTGCCTCGCCGGCGACCAGCGCCTCGACCAGCGCGCGGTCGGGCTTCGCGCTGTGCGCCGCTTCGGCGCACGAGAGCAGCAGGTCGACGCGCTCGGCGACGCTCGGCGCCTGGCCGACGACGTGCAGGCCGTACGGAATCAGCGTGTACTCGACCTCGAGCACGGCGTCGTTCAGCCTGGCGATGCGGGCCTCGGATGTGCCGGCCCAGGCCGGCTCGGCGGGCGCCAGCTCCAGCTCGGCGGCCTGCGCCTGGATCATCACGCTCAGCTCGTCGCGCTCGGTCTGCGCCTCGGGCTCCAGGCCGCGGTAGCGTTCGAGCATGTCCTTCAGGTCGACCAGGCCCTTGTAGAGGCCGGCCTGCGCGACCGGCGGCGTCAGGTAGCTGATCAGCGTCGCGGCGGCGCGGCGCTTGGCGATCGTGCCTTCGGACGGATTGTTCGAGGCGTAGAGGTAGAGGTTCGGCAGGTCGCCGATCAGCCGGTCGGGCCAGCAACCGGCCGACATGCCGCTCTGCTTGCCGGGCATGAATTCGAGCGCGCCGTGGGTGCCGAAGTGCAGCACCGCATGGGCGCCGAAGTCCTCGCGCAGCCAGCGGTAGAAGGCCGAGAAGGCATGCGTCGGCGCGAAGCCCTGCTCGAACAGCAGGCGCATCGGGTCGCCCTCGTAGCCGAAGGCGGGCTGGATGCCGACGAACAGGTTGCCGAAGCGTTCGCCGAGCACGAAGATGCTGGCGCCGTCGCTCTGCTGCTTGCCGGGCGCCGTGCCCCACTGCGCTTCGATTTCGCGCAGGTGCTTCTCGCGCCGCACGTGGTCGTCGGTCGGGATGCGGGCATGGACGTTGGCCATCGCGCCGAAGCGCGCGGCGTTGCCGGTGATGATGCGTTCGCGCAGTTCGTCGACGTTCGCCGGCATCTCGACCCGGTAGCCCTGGCGCGACATCGCCTGCATCACGTTGAAGAGCGACTCGAACACCGACAGGAACGCCGCGGTACCGGTCGCGCCGGCGTTGGGCGGGAAGTTGAAGACGACCGCGGCGACCTTGCGTTCGGCGCGCTCCGAACGGCGCAGGTCGACCAGTTTGCCGACGCGTGCGGCCAGGGCGTCGGCGCGCTCGAGGCAGCTGTGCATGTCGTGCGTATCCGCCACGTTCGTGAACGTGCAGGCATGCGCGCAGCCGGTGCAGGCGATCTGCTGGGCGCTGCCGCGGCCGCCGAAGACCATCGAGCCGGTGGCGCCGTCGAGTTCGGGAATCGCCACCATGATCGTCGACTCGACCGGCAGCAGGCCGCGCGACGAGCCGCCCCACTGGTCGAGCGTCTGGAACTCGACCGGGTGGACGGCGAGGTACGGCACGTCGAGCTTGGCGAGGACGTCTTCGGCGGCCTTGGCGTCGTTGTAGGCCGGGCCGCCGACGAGCGAGAAGCCGGTCAGCGAGACCAGCGCGTCGATGCAGGGCCGGCCGTCGGCGTAGAAGAACGCGTCGATCGCCGGCCGCTGGTCGAGGCCGGTCGCGAACGCCGGAATCACGCGCAGGTTGCGGGCTTCGAGCGCGGTGATCACGCCGTTGTAGTGGTCGGCGTTGCCGGCGAGCACATAGGAGCGCATCAGCAGCAGGCCGACGGTGCCGCGCTTGCCGCTGGTCGCGAAGGTCGGCAGGGCGGCGACGCTCTGCGCCATCTTGCCGACCGACTCGGCATGGACCATCTTCGGGTGGTAGACGCCGATTTCCGGGTACTCGACCGGCTCGTGCGTCTTGGCGAGGCCACGCAGTTCGCTCCTTGCGCCCTGGGCGTAGCGGTCGACCAGGAAGTGCACCATGTTGGCGATGTTTTCCTGCGAACCGGCCAGCCAGTACTGCAAGGTCAGGAAATAGGCGCGGACGTCCTGCGCGCCGCCGGGGATGAAGCGCAGGATCTTCGGCAGCCGGCGCAGCATCTTCATCTGCTTGGCACCGGCGGTGGCGCGGGCGCCGGATTCGACCTTGCCGTCCCCGGACTTCACCTCGGGCTTGCTGCGAAGGCGCTTCAGGAACGCCATCGCGCCGGTCGCCGGGGCGGACATGTCGAACTTGCCCATGCGGGTGAGCTTGGTCACCTCGCCCGCCGACATCGCGCAGACCATCGCGTCGCAATGGTCGCGCCGCGCCTGCAGCGCCGGCAGGATCGGCAGGAAGTGGTCTTCGAGGAAGAGCATCGTCGCGATGACGATGTCGCCGTGTGCGATGTCCGCCCGGCAACGCTCGAGGGCCGCGGCGTCGTCGCCCCATTCGGCAGCGGCGTGCACCGTCAGTTGCAGGCCCGGCATCGTCTTCGCCAGGGTGCGGTTGGCCCGCTCGGTGGCGCTGGCCGAGTGGCTGTCCATCGTGACCAGGACGACCCGCATTGCCGGCGCGGCGGCGGCCCGATTAACGACTGAAATGCGCTTTGGCGTCATAGAGAGTCTCGACAGTGATCACCGGTACGCGCTGGTCGAGCGCATAGGCTTCGGTGTTGCGGCGTGCCTTGCCGCGGACGAAGAAGGGAATCTTCCTGAGTTCCTTCTCTGCGTCGGGGGCCCACGGTGCGGGGATCGCCGCCTGCGGGTTTTCTTCGTTCTGGCTGCCGATGACCGCGGGGCTCGCGGCAGTCGAGAGCGCCGATGCGGGCGCTTCCTCCAGCGCGGGCGCCGGAAGCGTTGCCTTCTGCGTCGCGTGCCCACCGAGGTGCGATGGCGCCGCGTCCTCGTGGAATTCGAAGTCGCCGCGGAACATGCCGATCAGGTGTTCCTCGAGGCCCATCATCAGCGGGTGGACCCAGGTGTCGAAGAGCACGTTGGCGCCTTCGAAACCCATCTGCGGCGAATAGCGCGCCGGGTGGTCCTGCACATGCACCGGCGCCGAGATCACCGCGCACGGCACGCCGAGGCGCTTGGCGATGTGGCGCTCCATCTGCGTGCCGAGGACGAGCTCGGGCTGCAGCGCGGCGACGGCCGCCTCGACCTCGAGGTAGTCGTCGGTGATCAGCGCCTCGACGCCGTAGAGCTTGGCGGCCTCGCGGACCTCGCGGGCGAACTCGCGGGCGTAGGTGCCGAGGCCGACCACCGTGAAGCCGAACTCGGTCGCGGCGACCCGCGCGGCGGCGACGGCGTGCGTCGCGTCGCCGAAGACGAAGACGCGCTTGCCCGTCAGATAGGTCGAATCGACCGAGCGCGAGTACCACGGCGAACGGGCGTCGCCCTCACGGCCGCCGTCGCCGTCGCCCGGCGCGATGCCGGCGAGCGTGCAGACTTCGACGATGAATTCGCGGGTGGCGGCGACACCGATCGGGATCGTTCGCGTGAACGGCTGGCCGAAGGTGCGCGACAGCCACGTCGCGGCGAGCGCGCCGGTCTCGGGGTATAGCACGACGTTGAAGTCGGCGTCGCCGAGGTGGGCGATGTCGGAGGCGCTTGCGCCGAGCGGGGCGACGGTCTGCACATCGATGCCGAGGCGTTCGAGCAGCCCGGTGATTTCGCGGACGTCGTCGCGGTGGCGGAAGCCGAGCGCCGTCGGGCCGAGGAGGTTGCAGCGCGGGCGCTCGCCGGCCGGACGCGGTTCGCGCTTCGTGCCGGCGGCCGGCGCGTTCGGGCCGGCGAGCGCGCGGACCAGCTGGTAGAAGGTTTCCGACGCGCCCCAGTTTTCCTTGCGCTGGTAGGACGGCAGCTCGAGCGCGACGACCGGGATCGGCAGGCCGAGCGCCTTGGCGAGGCCGCCCGGATCGTCCTGGATCAGCTCGGCGGTGCACGACGCGCCGACCAGCATCGCCGCCGGTGCGAAGCGCCGGTACGCGTCGGCGGCGGCGTTCTTGAAGAGTTCGGCCGTGTCGCCGCCCAGGTCGCGGGCCTGGAAGGTGGTGTAGGTGACCGGCGGGCGCTTGGCGCGCCGCTCGATCATCGTGAACAGCAGGTCGGCGTAGGTGTCGCCCTGCGGTGCGTGCAGCACGTAGTGCACGTCCGTCAGCGCGGTGGCGACCCGCATCGCGCCGACGTGCGGCGGGCCTTCGTAGGTCCAGAGCGTCAGTTGCATGGTGCGATCGGCCCGGCCCGGTCAGGCGACGAGCAGCTGCCGCCGGCGCAGCGGCCGGCTGAAGAGTTCGGCGAGGTCCGCGGCCTGGTCGTAGCCCTGGATCGGCGTGAAGACGAGTTCGATCGACCACTTGGTCGTGAAGCCTTCGGCCTCGAGCGGATTGGCCAGGCCGAGGCCGCAGACGACGAGGTCGGGCGCGGCGGCGCGGCAGCGGTCGAGCTGCCGGTCGACGTCCTGGCCTTCGGAGAGCGCCGTGCCGGCCGGCAGCAGCGCGAGTTCTTCGGCGAGGTGCGGCCGGTGCAGGTACGGCGTGCCGACTTCGGTGAGCTGCATGCCGAGTTCGCGGGCGAGGAAGCGCGCGATCGGAATCTCGAGCTGCGAATCGGGGAAGAAGAAGATGCGCTTGCCTTCGAGCTCGAGCCGGCGCCGGGCGAGCGCCGCCGCCGCGCGCTCGCGGGCTGGTGCGGTCACGCGGGCGAAGGTCGCAGGGTCGACGCCGAACGCATCTGCTGCAGCCTGGAGCCACAGCGTCGTGCCCTCGGCGCCGAGCGGGAAGGGTGCCGAAAGCCGGCGGGCGCCGCGCGCCTCGAGCCGGCGGGCGGTGTCGGCGAGGAAGGGCTGGGCGAGCAGGAAGACGGTCTTCGGGCCGATCGCCGGCGCATCGGCGGCGCGCCGCGCTGGGAAGAACGCGACCCGGCCGAGGCCGAGCTGTGCGAAGACGCGGGCGAACTGGTCCTCGACGACGTCGGCGAGCGCGCCGACGACGAGCAGCGAGGCCGGCGCGTCGGCGGCCTGCACCGGCGCATCGTCGACGAGCGCGGCGAGGCAGGCGTCCTCGCCCTGCGTGAAAGTCGTCTCGATGCCGCTGCCCGAGTAGCTCAGCACCCGGACCGCCGGCGACATCTGCCGTGAGAGCCGTGCCGCCGCACGCGACAGGTCGAGCTTGATGACCTCCGACGGGCACGAGCCGACCAGGAACAGCAGCTTGATGTCCGGCCGCCGCTCGATCAGCCGGGTGACGACCCGGTCGAGTTCGGTGTCGACGTCGGCGAGACCCGCGAGGTCGCGCTCTTCGATGATCGCGGTCGCGAAGCGCGGCTCGGCGAAGATCATCACGCCGGCCGCCGACTGGATCAGGTGGGCGCAGGTGCGCGAGCCGACGACGAGGAAGAAGGCGTCCTGGATCTTGCGGTGCAGCCAGATGATCCCGGTGAGCCCGCAGAAGACCTCGCGCTGGCCGCGTTCGCGCAGCACCGGCGCGTCGCTGCAGCCGCTGGCAGCCGCTGCGATCGGGATCACCTGCGCGCCGTTCATGCCGCGACTCCGGCCGCCGCGACGGCGCTTTCGTCCCGGCGCATCTGGAGCCGGGCGGCGCGCAGCTTCAAGAGGAATTGCGTCGCATTGACGATGTAGCTCGCGTAGGCGGCGAGCGCCAGCAGCATCCGGCCGTGCGCGCCGAGTGAATCGGTGGCGAGCGCGACCAGGTAGGCTGTGTGCAGCGCGATCACCAGCATGCTGAACACGTCTTCCCAATAGAACGCCGGCGCGAAGAGGTAGCGGCCGAAGACCACTTTCTCCCAGATGCAGCCGGTGACCATGATCGTGTACAGCGCGAACGTCTTGACGACGACCGAGATCGAGGCGGCGGTCTCGCCCTCGCCGGTGAGGAGGAACCGCACGACCAGCACCAGGCTGACCGCGAAGACGAGCAGTTGCAGCGGCGCCAGCACGCCTTGCACCAGGGTCCAGCCGGTGGCGTCGCGGCGCCGGCGCTCGTCCGCCGAGTAGAGCGGGGGGCGCAGCGGGCTGGAGGGGTGTGCTGTCGACATCTGCGTTCTCGTCACCGATGCAGAAATTTAGACCTGACACAAGAAACTGTCAATCGGGCTAGACGTAAATCTAGACTGACACTACAGTTGTGACATGGACGTTGGCCACGGGAGATTCCGATTGACCCACCACACGATCGGTCGTAAAAACCACGCTCGGGTCATGGACTGCGGTGCAGTCGTCGCCCTCAACGACGCCCGCCGAGCACACCGGCGCGGCACGGGCGCCCTCGACACCGACGCTGGCGCTCTCCCGAGAATCGGAACGAAGCCTCGCGAGGAGACGTCGATGGAAAACCTGCCGAAGGACCGACTGGTCCTGGACGCCAGTCGAACCGAGAAGACCCGGCATTCGCCCGAACGGTCGCAAGAGAACGAGCCCCTGTTCCCGGGCAACCCCGCGCCGGAGGCAGCCAACGACCGGCGGATGTCGCAACTCGCCCGGACGATCGAGCAGGAAATCATTCCGCGACTCATGCTCGCGCACCGTACGGCGCCGTGCCAGGTTTCCGACCCGGTCGAGGACGTGCCTGCGTGCGTACGAGTGCTGGACGCGACCGACGTCGAGCGCTTCGCCAAGCTCGTCCTGTCCGACGAAGAGGATCTCGCCCTCGATTCGCTCGATCACTACCGCCGCGAAGGCGTGCCCATCGACGCGATCTACGTGCACCTTCTCGCGCCGACCGCCCGCTTCCTCGGCGACCTGTGGGAAGAGGACCTCTGCAGTTTCATCGACGTCACGGTCGGTCTCGGCCGGCTGCAGCGCGTGCTGCGCGAGCTGAGCCCGATGTACGGGCGCCTCGTGCGCGAACCACTGGATGGCCGCCGGATTCTCTTGTTGCCTTGCCCTGGGGAGCAGCACACCTTCGGCCTTTCGATGGTCGGCGAGTTCTTCCGCAATGCCGGCTGGGATGTCGCCGGCGACACCTCCCGCTGCCCGGCGGACGGCATGTCGCGCGTCGCGAGCGAATGGTTCGACGTCGCCGGCTTCTCGCTCGGCGCCGCACTTCACCTGCCGGCGCTCGAGGAAGCGATCCGTTCGTTCCGTCAGCTCGCCTGCAATCGCCACCTGTCGATCCTGGTCGGGGGTCCGCTGTTCGCCGAACACCCCGACTACGCGGATCGGGTCGGCGCCGACGGCATGACCGCCGACGGTCGCGAGGCGCCGGCCCTGGCCGAGCGGCTGATCGCCGGTTCGGCCAGTGCGCGTGCCGTCGCGCAGGCGCGGCGGTCACTGCAGGGGGGCGCCGTCGGTGCCGGGTTCTGCCGATGACCGATGTCGCGGGCGCCAGTCGGACGCGAGCGCAATCGGACAGCACGGCAAGGCGACGGAAAGCGGAAGAAGATGCAGCAAGCGCACGGTAGGGGTTGGCAGGGAGGTGCTCGGTCGAAGCCCGTGGCCGTGACCCTGCTCGCCGGGCCAGCGTCGCCGATCGGCCTCGAGCTGTGCCGGGTTCGCCCCGGCCGGCAGTGCGGCGCCGCGGCCGTCGTGCAGGCCGAGCCATGAGGGAATTCGAGTCGCCTGCGCGCACGCTGGGCGACCTCGACGCCGATGCGGCCGGCCGTCTCATCGCCGCCGCGGCCGATGTCGCGATGATCCTGGACAACGAGGGCGTCATCCGCGACCTCGCCTTCGGCAGCGAAGACCTGCTCCGCGAGGGCTACTACGGCTGGCTCGGCAAGCCCTGGGCCGACACGGTCACCGAGGAGAGTCGGCCGAAGGTCGAGGCCATGCTGCGCGACTCGCGCGGTACGGCGGCGCCACGCTGGCGCCACGTCAACCATCCGTCGGCCGACGGTGCGGATCTGCCGCTGTCGTACGCCGCTGTCGGGTTGCCGGCCGCGACGCGGGGCGATGCGGTCGGTCGCTCGGTGGTCTACGGCCGCGATCTCCGAGCCAGCGCCGCGCTGCAGCAGCGCCTCGTCAGTGCACAGCAGGCGATGGAGCGCGATTACTGGCGGCTGCGCCACATGGAAACGCGCTACCGGTCGCTGTTCCACGTGGCCTCGGAAGCGGTCTTGGTGCTCGACGCCGCGAGCGGCAAGCTCGAGGAGGCGAATCCCGCCGCAGTGGCGCTCTTCGGCCCCGAAGCGCGTCCCGGCGGTCAGATCATCGATGCATTCGACGCTGCAGGCGCCGCCGCGGTGCGGTCGCTGCTCGGTCGGGTCGGCGCGACCGGGCGGGCCGAATCGGCGACCGCGCGGCTCGTCGCTCCAGACGCCGACCTGCACATCTCGGTGTCGTCGTTCCGGCAGGAGAAGACCGTGCACCTGCTGCTGCGGGCGTCGGCGCTCTCGGCGGACGCGGGCAAGGCGCCGGACGCCGGCGAGGGCGCGCTGATCAAGCTGATCGAGGCGGCGCCCGACGCATTCGTCGTCACCGATCTCGACGGCAGGATCCTCACCGCCAACCGGGCGTTCGTCGAGCTCGCGCAACTCGCGTCCGAGGACCAGGTGCGGGGGCAGTCGCTCGAGCAGTGGCTCGGCCGCACCGGCGTCGACCTGAATGTCCTGGTCACCAACCTGCGCCAGCGTGGCGCGGTGCGGCTCTTCGCGACGGTGATGCGCGGCGAGTACGGTGCCCTGACGGAGGTCGAGATCTCGGGCGTCGCAGTCGCGGGGGGCGACGAGCCCTGCCTCGGCTTCACCATTCGCGACGTCAGCCGCCGGCTGGCGAGCGAGGCACGTCCCGGCCGGGAGGTGCCGCGTTCGGTGGGCCAGATGACCGAACTCGTCGGTCGCGTTCCGCTCAAGGACATCGTCCGCGACACGACCGACCTGATCGAGCAGCTCTGCATCGAGGCAGCGCTCGAGCTCACGCACGACAACCGGGCTTCGGCGGCCGAGATGCTCGGCCTGTCGCGCCAGAGCCTGTATGTGAAGCTGCGGCGCTTCAACATCGGCGACGCTGCCGCAAGTCCGACCGACGACTGATTCGGTCCGTCCTGGTGTAAATCCAGGTTGACGTGGGAAGTGTCAAGTGCAATAGTCAATGCATGGCCCGCCCTGCGTTGTCCACCGCCGCCGAGATCCTCGAGCCGGTCATCCGGTTTGCGCCGATGTGGGCAGTCGGCTGCGTCGTGGCGCTGAGCGTCGTCCGGCGCCAGCCGGTGCACACGCTGTCCTTCTTCGAGCTCATCGCGCTCAAGTTCGTCCCGCTGCGGCGCTTCCTTGTCGTGCCGACCGAGCGTGCCGTCAGGTACAGCCGTTCCGGCGTGCCGCTTCTCGGCGGCGGCATGGCGATCAGCGCCTTCTCGCTGCGGACGGCGGCGCCATGAGCGAGCCCGGCCGTCCCGATGGCGAATGCCGGAGCGCGCAGCGCGAAGGGAGTTCGATGGGCGGTTCGACGTTCGGGTGGATCGCGGTCGTCCGCCTCGGCCTCGTCCAGGCCTGCCTCGGCGCGGTGGTCGTGATGACGACCTCGACGCTCAACCGCGTGATGGTCGTCGAACTCGCCTTGCCGGCGCTGCTGCCCGGCGTGCTCGTCGCGCTGCATTACCTGGTGCAGATCCTGCGGCCGCGCATGGGCCACGGCTCGGACCTCGGCGGCCGGCGCACGCCCTGGATCGTCGGCGGCATGGTGGTGCTCGCGGCGGGCGGCGCGCTTGCCGCCGTCGCGACGGTCTGGATGGGCACCAGCCGCCTCGGCGGCATCGCGCTCGCCGTCGTCGCTTTCTCGCTGATCGGCATCGGCGTCAGTGCCTGCGGCACGGCGCTGCTCGTGCTGCTCGCCAAGCGCGTCGAGCCGACCCGGCGTGCCGGCGCGGCCACCGTCGTCTGGCTGATGATGATCCTGGGTTTCGCGCTCACCGCCGGCATCGCCGGGCGGCTCCTCGACCCCTATTCGCCCGAGCGGCTGATCGCGGTCTGCGGCACGGTGTCGCTGCTCGCGCTCGGCCTGACGCTGCTCGCGATCTGGGGCCTCGAAGGCAAGGTGGACACATCCGCGCCAGTGCCGACCCCGGCCGCGGCGCCGGGCCCGCGTACCGGCTTCCGCGAGGCGATCGCCCAGGTCTGGGCCGAGCCCGTCGCCCGCCGCTTCACGATCTTCGTCTTCATCTCGATGCTGGCCTACAGCGCGCAGGACCTGATCCTCGAGCCGTTCGCCGGGCTGGTGTTCGGCTTCACGCCGGGGCAGTCGACCGGGCTGTCCGGCGTCCAGCACGGCGGCGTGCTGCTCGGCATGCTCGCCGCCGCGCTGGCCGGGCGCGGCGGTCGCTTCGGCTCGCTCAAGGCGTGGCAGATCGGCGGCTGCCTGCTGTCGGCGACGATGCTGCTGGCGCTGGTCGCCGCCGCGGCGGTCGGTCCGGCGTGGCCGTTCCGGGCCACGGTCTTCGCGCTCGGGGCGTCGAACGGCGCCTTCTCGATCGCCGCCATCGCCTCGATGATGCGGCTCGCCAGCGAAGGCCGGCAGTCGCGCGAAGGCGTGCGCATGGGCCTCTGGGGCGCGGCGCAGGCGGTCGCGTTCGGCCTCGGCGGTCTCGTCGGCACGGGCGCGAGCGACCTGGCGCGCTGGGCGATCGGCTCGCCGGCGGCGGCCTATGCCGCCGTGTTCGCCTTCGAGGCGCTGCTTTTCATCGGCGCGGCGGTGCTCGCCGCCCGCATCGGGCGCGAAGCGCCCTCGGTCTTGGCGTCGTCGCGGCAGCCACCGCGCGCCGCCCGACCCGTTTTTTCGACGAGGTGAGCGAGATGACAGAACCCCGCACCTTCGACGTCGTCGTGATCGGCGGCGGCCCGGCCGGCGCCACCGCCGCGCACGACCTCGCCCTGCAGGGCCGCTCGGTGCTGCTGCTCGACCGCGCCGGCCGGACCAAGCCGTGCGGCGGCGCGATCCCGCCGCGCCTGATCAAGGACTTCGCGATTCCCGACGCGCTGCTCGTCGCCCGGGCGACTGCCGCCCGGATGATTTCGCCGAAGGACGAGCGCGTCGACATCCCGATCGACAACGGCTTCGTCGGCATGGTCGACCGCGATGCCTTCGACGAATGGCTGCGCTGTCGCGCGGCCGCGTGCGGGGCCGAACGCCGCACCGGCACCTTCGAGCGCCTGTCGCGCGACGACGACGGCACGAGCGTCGTCCACTTCGCCGAGCGCGTCGGCGCCGACAAGCGGCAGACGGTGGCGGCGAGCGTCCGTGCACGGGCGGTGATCGGCGCCGACGGCGCGCGGTCCGAAGTCGCGCGGCAAACGGTGAAGGGCGCCGAGCGCACCAAGTACGTCTTCGCGTACCACGAGATCCTGCGCACACCCGCAGCGCCGCCTGCCGGCTTCGACGGCAGCCGCTGCGACGTCTACTACCGCGGCACGCTCTCGCCCGACTTCTACGGCTGGGTCTTCCCGCACGGCGACACGATGAGCGTCGGCACCGGCAGCGCCGACAAGGGCTTCTCGCTCCGCGGTGCGGTCGGCGGCCTGCGTGCCGCGGCCGGGCTCGCAGGCGCCGAGGTGCTGCGGCGCGAAGGCGCGCCGCTGCCGATGAAGCCGCTGCCAAGATGGGACAACGGCCGCGACGTGGTGCTCGCCGGCGACGCGGCAGGCGTCGTCGCGCCGGCGTCGGGCGAGGGCATCTACTACGCGATGGCGGGCGGCCGGCTCGCCGCGGAAGCCGTCCAGGCCCTGTTCGCGACGGGCGACGTCCGGTCGCTCGCGCTGGCCCGCAAGCGCTTCATGAAGGCGCACGGCACCGTGTTCTTCGTGCTCGGCATCATGCAGCGCTTCTGGTACTCGAGCGACCGCCGTCGCGAGCGCTTCGTCAGCATCTGCAAGGACCGCGACGTCCAGCAGCTGACCTTCGAGTCCTACATGAACAAGGTGCTGGTGCGGAAGAAGCCGATGGCCCACGTGCGCATCTTCTTCAAGGACGTCGCGCACCTGTTCGGGGTCGCGCGTGTATGACGCGTCGCGGGCCGTTCAAGCCCATCGCGATCGCCGCCGCGGCGGCGCTGTTCGTCGCGCTGCTGGGCGGCCTCATGACCGACATCGGGCCGTGGTATCAGTCGCTCAGACAGCCGCCGTGGAAGCCGCCCGACTGGGCCTTCGGCCCGATCTGGACGACGATCTTCGCGCTCGCCGCCGCAGCCGGCGTGATCGGCTGGCGGCGCATGCCGTCACGGACGCGGCGCGAGTGGATGCTGGTGCTCTTCGCGCTGAACGGCTTCCTGAACGTGTTCTGGAGCCTGCTGTACTTCCGCCTGCACCGGCCCGACTGGGCGCTCCTCGAGGTGCCGTTGCTGTGGCTGTCGGTGCTCGCGCTGATCGTCCTCCTCGCGCGCGACGCGAAGCCGGCGGCCTGGCTGCTGGTGCCCTATCTGGTCTGGGTCTCGATCGCCACGCTGCTCAACTGGAAGGGCGTCCAGCTCAACGGGCCGTTTGGCTCGGCGTGAGGACCGCGGCATGACGACGATGGTCGACGCGGTGATCGTGCTCACGCTGTTCGAGGTGCTGGCGCTCGTCGCCTTTCACCGCTCGACGGGTCGCGGGCTGGCGCCGCGCGAGTTCGCGTGGAACATGGCGTCGGGTCTGTGCCTCATGTTCGCGCTCGCCGGGGCGCTGCGCGACGCCGGAATCGGCTGGCTCGCGCTCTGCCTGATCGGCTCAGGCGCCGCGCACGGCAGCGACCTGTTGCTCCGCGCGCAACGCGGCCGCGCGGCGGCTGGGGACGACTCGCTGCACCGGATCGTGCGGCAGGAGGCAAATCGATGAGTGTCCTCGCGCTCGGACTCGACCACCGCACCGCTCCGCTCGACCTGCGGGGCCGTTTCGCGTTCCCCGCGGCGAAGCTGGTCCCGGCCCTGCAGGCCTTGCGCGGCCGAATGCGCGACGCGACGGCCGGCGCCGAGGTCGCCATCGTGTCGACCTGCAACCGAACCGAACTCTACGTCGGCAGCCCGGGCCCGGCCGTCTCGCCGGGCCTTGCCGACCAGGCGCTCGGCTGGCTGGCCGAAGCCGGTGACATGCCCGCCGCCGGACTGCAGCCGCATCTCTACCGGCTCGAGGACGGATCGGCGGCGCGCCACGCATTCCGCCTCGCGAGCGGTCTCGCGTCGATGGTCGTCGGCGAGACGCAGATCCTCGGCCAGATGAAGCTCGCGGTGCGCGAGGCCGGCGACGCCGGCACGCTCGGCACCACGCTGCACCAGCTGTTCCAGCGTTCGTTCGCCGTCGCCAAGGAGGTCCGCACCGACACCGGCATCGGCATGCACACCGTGAGCCTCGCGGCCGCCGTCGTGCGGCTCGCCAACGACCTGTTCGAGGACTTCAGCGCGCTCAAGGTGCTCTTCATCGGCGCCGGCGACATGGCCGCCCCGGTCCTGGAGTACATCGCCGCTCGCACGCCGCAGCGGCTCGTCGTCGCCAACCGCAGCCTCGACAAGGCCGAGGCGCTGGCGCTGCAATTCGGCGGCGACGCCTGCGGGCTGCCGGCCGCCATCGCCGGGCTCGATGCCTTCGACGTCGTCGTCTCGTGCACCGCGAGCCCGCTCCCCGTCGTCGGCCTCGGCGCGGTCGAACGCGCGTTGCGGGCGCGTCGGCGCCGGCCCATGCTGATGGTCGACCTGGCCGTTCCGCGCGACATCGAGCCCGAGGTCGGGCAGCTGGCCGACGTCTACCTCTACACGATCGACGACTTGGCCCGCATCGTCAGTGCCGGTGCGGACAAGCGGCAGGCCGCGGTCGTCCGCGCCGAAACCATCGTCGAGTCGGGCGTGCGCGACTTCGTCCACTGGCTCGGCACGCGCGAGACCGTGCCGCTCATCCAGGCCTTGCAGACGCAGGCCGAGACCTGGCGAGCCGCCGAACTGCAGCGCGCCCGCAAGCTGCTGGCCAGGGGCGAGGACCTCGACGCCGTGCTCGAGTCGCTCACGCGCGGGCTGACGCAGAAGATGCTGCACGGTCCGATGGCGGGCTTGCAAACGACGGCCGGGGCCGACCGCGTGGCGCTGACGGACACCTTGTCGAAGCTCTTCCTGCAATGCCCGGCGCGGCCGTCAGCCGCGCACGCACTGTCCCGCCAACCGGCCGTCAGCCCGCTTCGGCGTGGAGACGCTGGACACTGAACGGGATCTTCGCGCGCGCCAGCGATTCGTTGTAGGCCGCGAGCTGCGTCGACGCGGGATCGAGTCCCGACAGCAGGACGGCGAGCAGATCCGTCGGCGGCGCGTCGATCTGCGTCAGCGCGTCGCGCAGCGGCAGCGCCTTCTCGCCCAGGTCGACAGGCGTGAAGACGATGAAGCCACCGGGCTCGGGAGGCACCGTCGCCGCTGCCGCACCGCTTGCCAGCGGCAACGTCGCCTGGATCTGGCCCGTGATCTCGTTGCTCGCCGAGAAGAACGTCGCGCGGTTCTGCGCGGTCAGCAGGACCTTGACCGGCGCCGTCGCTTGTGCGAGGCGGCGGAAGCCGAACGGCGGGAAGGGCGGGAACAGGGCCGGCAACTTGAGCGTCACGTAGCCGCGGACCTCGAAATCCGGCGTCGTCAAGGGCGTCGGGTCGAAGGCGCTGCCGAAGATGCTCGGCAGCACCGCGAGCAACGCCGTGCCTTGCGCCGGAATGCGGACGAAGCCTTTGCTCAAAGAGAAAGTCGACGACGCGATGCCGCCGTTGAGCACGCCGCTCTGGTTGTCCGTGCCCGGGGGCGTGTCGACGAAGTAGATCGTGTTGCCGGCCAGGCTGCGGTCGACGAGCGCGGGCGTGGGCGGCGCCATCGTGAAGAGGACCTCGTAGAGATACTCCTTGTTCTCGAGATTGGTGATCTCGAGGAAGTACCCCTGGACGACCCTGGCGACAGCCGCACCCGCGGCCGGCCCCGGGGCTTGTGGCTTGAACAGCAGTTCGAATTGCGACACGATCATGGTGGCCTCACTGTGCTGGTGACCGTCGATGTGTGACGGCAGAACCAGCTTAGGTGCGACGGATGCGTGCTGTCGCTCTTCAAACTTGGGAGAGGCGGCGCACCGGAGGGAGCAAAGGCCGGTGGTCGTGAGATGTGGACGGCCGAGCGCTGCCCGTTCAAGGGGATCGGGAACTCCGAGCGGGCGGCTGGCCCGCGCCGTTCATCGCCGCTTCAGGTGGCGCCGCGAGCGACCTACCGCCGTCGCCGCCCGCAGCCGGGTCGTCAACGCGATCGGTCGTTGGCTACTGCGCCCGCTGCGACCCGGGTGATGGTCGCGCTGTGGGCGAGCGTCGCGAAATGCCCGAGCCGCAGGATGCGCTGGTTGCCGTCGAGCGACGGATCGCCCTGCACGACCTTGCAGTAAGCAGCGGTGAGGCCGTTGACGAGGTCGGCCTGCGCCACGCCCGGCGCGGCCTTCTTCACCGTCGCGACGATGCGCTGGGTGTGTTGCGGCAGGTCGGACTCGTTCAGCGTCGCGAGCTCGCGGGCGAGGCCGGTGCGATCGTCGGCGAGCGCCTTGGCAAGGGGCGCCGGCGCGACGTCGGGGCACTGGCCGTCGCGGGCGCCGGTCATCGGGCCGACGGCCTTCTTGCGGAGCTCCGCGACCTGGCCCGCCTGCGCGGTCGCCGGTGCGTCGTTGCCCCAGGTCTGGCGGACGTAGTTGGTGACGTCGGCCACCTCCTGGTCGGTCATGCCGGCGCCGATCGCGAGCATCGGCGCGAAGCTCTGCTTGGCCTCGAGGCCGCCCACGACGACGCTGATGACGTTCTGCGGTCCCTTGGCGGTGACGCTGCCGTTGCCGTTGAGCGCAGGGACGACGCCCCGCACGCCCTGGCCCTGGATGCCGTGGCACGAAGCGCAGTAGGTCAGATACGTGTCGCCGCCCGGCGCGTCGCGGCCGGCATAGAGCTGCAGTTTCTTGCTGTCGTCCGACTTCGCGGGCGTCGTCTTCAGGTAGGCCGCGATCGCGAGCAGGTCGGCATCGGTCAGGTGCGACAGGCTCTTCACCGCTTCGGCCATCGGGCCGAGCGCGATCCCGCGGGTGAGCGACGCGCCGGTCTTGAGATATGTGGCGATCTCCTGGTTGGACCAGGCGCCGATGCCGTCGTGCGGATCGGACGAGATGTTCGGCGCGTAGTAGTTGTCGACCGTGCCGCCGGCGAGCGCCTCGCGGAAGCGCGACGTGCCGGCGATCGGCCGGCCGTTGTGGCACTCGCCGCAGTGCCCGAGGCCGTTGACCAGATAGGCGCCGCGGTTGACCTCGTCGGACTGGGCAGGGTCGGGCTTGAATTCGCCGGCCTTGAAGAACGCCGCGCGCCACGCGAGCATCGACGTGCGCACGCTGACCGGGAACACGAGGCCGTTCTTCTGGTTCTTCTGCCGCACCGGTGCCTGCGCGAACAGATAGGCCTTGATCGCCATCACGTCGTCGCGCGTGACCGTCGTGTACCAGGGAAACGGCATCACCGGGTAGAGGTACTCGCCCTTGTGGCCGATGCCCTCGTGCATCACCTTGTAGAACTGGTCGTCGGTCCAGTTGCCGATGCCGGTGTCCTTGTCCGGCGTGATGTTCGGCGCGGCGATGCTGCCGAACGGCGTCTTCAGCGACTGGCCGCCCGCGAAGGGCTTGCCGCCGGCCTGCGTGTGGCAGCCCATGCAGTCGCCCGCGTTGGCGAGGTATTCACCGCGCTTGAGCAGTTCGGCCGACGGCGGCTCGGCGGCTCCGGCCGCGAGTCCGCTCAGAGCGAGCGCTGCCACGGCGAGCCCCCGCATCGTGACTGACCAGAGAACCGAGGCGGCGGGACTGCAGATCATGGCGACTTCTCGAGCGAATGACGCATCAGTCTGCGGCCGCCGGAGCCGGTGAACGAGCGGAGCGCTGCGACGCTCCTTGTAGGACGACCGGCAAGCGCCGGCCGTGTGTCGCACGGCAGGGTTCAGCCCGCCTTCTTGGCCCAGGCGCTGCACCAGCCTTTGTTAGCGACCTGCTTGCCCGCGAACAGCTGGCACGGCGCCATCGCGTCGGTGGGCTTGCCCTGGTAGAAGTTGCAGCCCGAGCACATCTGGCTTGCCTGGTGCTGCGGATACTTCGCCTTGTCGACCTTCGTCGTGTCGGCCTTGTAGCCGAGTGAGGTCGCTTGCGGGTCGCTCTCGCTCAGCACCGGCGCGGCAGCCTGCGCTGCTGCGCCCCTGGACACGATGATTGCCGCGCTGCCCACCGCCGCGCCGGCGATGAAGGACCGTCTCGTCTTGTTCATGACTCTCCTTGCCCGGGTCGACTTGACCCGTCAAAATAGTCTGACACAGGCTCGCGGCATCTCCGTTGACAACTTCGAAACCAGAGCAAACGCATCAGGTTTGGACCGGACCCGCGGTCTTTCCCTTCTCGGGCATCGTCGGCCAGGACGAAATGAAACTCGCGATCCTGGTCGCCGCCGTCGAGCCTGCGGTCGGCGGCGTGCTGGTCTTCGGCGACCGCGGCACCGGCAAGTCGACGGCGGTGCGTGCGCTCGCGGCGCTGCTGCCGCCGATGCGTGCGGTCGTCGGCTGCCGCTACCACTGCGATCCGCAGGCCACCGCGCCCTGCGACGACTGCCGGCAGCGCGCCGAGAGCGGTCCGCTGCGCGCCGAGTCGGTGCCCGTGCCGGTCGTCGACCTGCCGCTCGGCGCGACCGAGGACCGCGTGGTCGGCGCGCTCGACCTCGAGCGTGCGCTGGCGCACGGCGTGAAGGCCTTCGAGCCCGGCCTGCTCGCCCGCGCGCACCGCGGCTTCCTCTACGTCGACGAGGTGAATCTGCTCGAGGACCATCTCGTCGACCTGCTGATCGATGTCGCCGCGTCGGGCGAGAACGTCGTCGAGCGCGAAGGCCTGAGCGTGCGCCACCCGGCGCGCTTCGTCCTCGTCGGCAGCGGCAATCCGGAGGAGGGCGAGCTGCGGCCGCAGTTGCTCGACCGCTTCGGCCTGTCGGTCGAGGTGACGACGCCCGCCGATCTCGCGTCGCGGGTCGAGGTCGTCAAGCGGCGCGACGCGTTCGAGCGCGCGCCGCAGGCGTTCCTCGCGAAGTGGGCCAAGGAGGAGGCGAAGGTGCGCAAGCGCATCGGCGCGGCGAAGTCGCGGATCGTCGACATCGAGGTCGGCGACGCCGTGCTCGAGCGCGCCGCGCAGCTCTGCATGCGGCTCGGCACCGACGGCCTGCGCGGCGAGCTGACCTTGGTGCGCGCCGCCCGCGCCGTCGCGGCGCTCGACGGCGAGTCGGCAGTGACCGACGTGCACCTGCGCCGCATCGCCGCGCCCGCCTTGCGGCACCGCCTGCGGCGCAATCCGCTCGACGATGCCGGCTCGTCGGTCCGCGTCGAGCGCGCCGTCGCCGAGCTGTTCGGCGCCTGAGCGCTATGGCAGGCGAAGGCACGGCGCACGTCGCGCCGCCGCGCAGCGACACGGCCTGGGTGGCGGCGCTCGTCGCGCTCGATCCGACAGGGCTCGGCGGCGTCGTGCTGCGCGCGGCCGCCGGCGGCGCCCGCGACGCCTGGCTGGCGCACTTGATCGCGTCGCTGCCGCACGCGTCGCCGGTGCGCCGGATCCCGTTGCACGTCGACGACGACCGCCTGCTCGGCGGCCTCGACCTCGCCGGGACGCTGCAGGCCGGCCGCGTCGTCGCCGACCGCGGCCTGCTCGCCGACGCCGATGGCGGCCTGGTCGTGCTGGCGATGGCCGAGCGCCTCGCGGCCGGCACCGCGGCGCGCATCGCGACCGTGCTCGATACCGGCGAGCTGGTCGTCGAGCGCGCGGGCAGCGCCGGGCGCGTGCCGGCACGCTTCGGCGTCGTCGCGCTCGACGAGGGCATCGGCGAGGACGAAGCCGTTCCGACGCGGCTCGCCGAGCGCCTCGCGTTCCGGCTCGAACTTGCACCGCGCGAGGTGGCCGCCGCCGAGCCGCCGTCCCGCGATGCGATCGCCGCTGCCCGACTGGCATTGCCGGCGGTCGTGGTCGGCGACGCGGTCGTCGACGCCGTGTGTGCCGCGGCGCTCGCACTCGGCGCGATGTCGATCCGCGCGCCGCTGCTCGCACTGCGCGCGGCGCGCGGCGTCGCGGCGCTGGAGGGGCGCACCTCGGTGACGGCGGACGATGCGGCGCTGGCCGCGCGGCTGGTGCTGGCGCATCGCGCGACGCGGCTGCCGACGGAGGCGGCGCCGGAGGAGCCGGCCGAGGCATCGCCGAGCGAGCCGCCCGTCGAGCCGGAGGCACCGGATCCGCCGGACGAAGCGCCGCGCCCGGATGCGGCATCGCGCGAGCCGGCCGAGGATGCGCCCGACGATGCGGCGCAGGCGTCGCCGGACCAGCCGCTTCCCGACCCGGCGGAGGCCGAGCCACCGGCCCCGACCGGCGACGAGGCGAGCGCGACGCCACGCGCCGCGGCGCCGGTCGACGCCGAGCAGGTTCTCGCGGCTGCCGTCGCCGCGCTGCCGCCGCACCTGCTCGATGCGCTCCAGCGGCTGCCGGTCGGCGCGACCCGCCAGGCGACCGTCGGGCGCTCGGGCGCACTCCTGCACGGCGCGTCGCACGGCCGGCCGGTGGGCGTGCGGCGCGCAGTGCCGCGTGGCGGTGCCCGGCTCGCGCTGCTCGAGACGCTGCGCGCTGCGGCGCCGTGGCAGCGCCTGCGACGCGAGGCCGCCGACGCCGAGGGATTGCGTCGACACGAGCCACCTCTTTCGCACGCCGCTCGCGCAACGCAGCCCGGCTCGCTCCCGGTCGAGCCGCACGCCGGCGCGCGCCCGACCGACGCCGAACCGCTGCTGCGGCGCGGTGCGGCTGCCGGCCTGCCGGCCGCCGGTCCGTCGTCCGGCGCCGTCGCCTCGCCGCGTCCCACGCTCCACATCCGCCGCGAGGATTTCCACGTCCACCGCCACGCGCTGCGCCGCGAGACGACGACCGTCTTCGTCGTCGACGCCTCCGGTTCGTCGGCGCTGCACCGGCTCGCCGAGGCGAAGGGTGCGGTCGAACTGCTGCTCGCCGACTGCTACGTGCGCCGCGACAGCGTGGCGTTGATCGCGTTCCGCGGGTCGGGCGCCGAATTGCTGCTGCCGCCGACGCGCTCTCTGGCGCGCGCCAAGCGCGGTCTCGCCGGCCTGCCCGGTGGCGGCGCGACGCCGCTCGCCGCCGGCCTCGACGCCGCGGCGTCGCTCGTCGATGCGCTGCGGCGGCGCGGCGTGACGCCCTTCGTCGTGCTCCTGACCGACGGCCGGGGCAACGTCGGCCGCGACGGCACGCCGGGCCGCGCGGCCGCGCTGCGCGACGCGCTGGCGGCGGGCGAGCGGCTGCGTGCCACCGGTGCGGCGACGCTGCTGCTCGACACCTCGCCGCGGCCGCAGGACGCCGCGGTGCGCATCGCCGCGGCGCTCGGCGGGCGCTACCTGCCGCTGCCGCACGCCGGCGCGCACGACGTCTCCGCCGCGATCCGGAGCGCGTCGCCACAGCGTCGCTGACGCGCGGCGCGCCGACGCGACGGCAGCGATTCCTCCGACAAGGGCGCGGCGCGCCGCAGCCAAGTCGTGCAGGCACAGGAACGGCCGTTGCCGGAAGGAACTGCGCCAGTTTGGCTGACGCATGACCCTCATGCACTGAAAGGACGTCCATGTTTGCCCACAACAAGCGCTTGCAATACACCGTGCGAGTCAACGAGACCAACCCGGGTCTCGCCAATCTCATGCTCGAGCAGTTCGGCGGCCCGCAGGGCGAGCTCGCCGCGGCGATGCGCTACTTCATCCAGTACCTCGGCGAGGAAGATCCCGGCCGCAAGGACATGCTGATCGACATCGCCACCGAGGAGCTGAGCCATCTCGAGGTGATCGGAACCATCGTCGCCATGCTCAACAAGGGCGCCAAGGGACGCCTCGCCGAAGGCGTCGACTCGGAGGCCGAGCTCTACCGGTCGATCCACGGTGCCGGCAACGACTCGCACGTCACGCAGGTCCTGTACGGCGGCGGCCCGCCGCTCACCAATTCCGCCGGCGTGCCGTGGACCGCAGCCTACATCGACTCGATCGGCGACCCGACCTGCGACCTGCGATCGAACATCGCCGCCGAGTCGCGCGCGAAGATCGTCTACGAGCGGCTGATCAACCTGACCGACGACCCGGGCGTCAAGGAGGCGCTCGGCTTCCTGATGACGCGCGAGGTCTCGCACCAGCAGTCGTTCGAGAAAGCGCTCTACTCGATCCAGCCCAACTTCCCGCCCGGCAAGCTGCAAGGCATGAAGGAGTTCGCGAACGTGTACTTCAACATGTCCAACGGCGGGCCGCCGCTCGACATGCGCGGCCCGTGGAACAACGAGCCGACCTTCGACTACCGCGAGGCCACGCCCGCGGTCGATGGCGGTTCGGGCCTGCCCGAGCTCGCGATGGGCACGGAAGAGATGAAGATCACCGAGCAGATGGCGCTGCGCACGGCCTCCGATCCGACGAGCGACCCGACGACCGGCGCCGAGCTCGGCGCGACGCAGCCGCCGGCGACGCCCCGACTCGGCTGAGCGCTGGTCGTCGCGGTTCGCCCGGGCGCCGGGCGGACGGCGGCGGCCTCCCGGACGTCCGCGCCGACGCTGTGGAGACGTGACTCTGGGACGGGGCATTGCTGGCAGATGCACTTGTGAGCGTTCACATCTAGCGCGCGCGTTTCTAGTGCCGGCGTTCCTGGCGCACGCAGGCCTGACGCGTGTGCTTGTGACGCGTACCTCCGACGCGTGTACTTCGGATCGATGCGCTTCTTACGCATGCGTTTCGGACACGTGCCCTCCGATGCGCGCACACCTTGTGCGCGTGACTCGCTTGCCCGCACCTCGCGCGCCGCCATGGTCCGGTCGACGGTCCGTGGCGGCGCCCGTGCGGTTGTCGCCGGTGCTGCCGGCAGATCGGATCGATGTGAAAACCGTTGTTGTCTTCCAAGGCGGCGGCGCGCTCGGCGCGTTCGCGGCCGGCGCCTGGAGCGCGCTCGCGCGTCGGCCGGAGCTCGTCGGCACGCTCGTCGCGGTCGCCGGGACCTCGATCGGCGCGGTGACCGCCGCCGCCATCGCGCGCCACCATGCGGCGCCGGATGCCGGCGCCGAGGCGCTCCTCGCGCTCTGGCGCGAGCGCATCGCGACGCCGTCGGTGCCCTTCGTCGCACGTTGGCCCGGCGATTCGCTCACCGGCAACGCGAGCGCCGAACACTGGAACGGCTTCATGACCGGCATGCTCGTCGGTACCCGCCAGCTGTTCGCCGCGGCCTGGCCGGCCTGGCAGCCGCTGTCGGGTCTCGCCCGCCTGCAGCAGCCGCTCCACGACCGCCGCGCGATGTGGTCGCTGTTCGAGACCGAGTTCGCGAGCCATTCGGCGGCCGACGGCGGGCCGATGCTCGCCGTCGCCGCGGTCGACGTGATGTCCGGCGAGCTCGTGCTCTTCGACAGCCAGACCGGTGACGTCACCGCGCGCCACCTGGCTGCGAGCAGCGCGGTTCCGCTGCAGTTCGACCCGGTCGAGATCGGCGAGCAGCTGTTCTGGGACGGCGATCTGACGCGCGACAGCTTGATGCCGCCACTGTTCCGGCGCCTGCTTTCGACCGGCCGCGTCCGCGCGGACGAGCCGATCCGGCTCGTCACCGTCGAGCTCTTCCCGCGGCCGCTCGCCGGCCGACCGAGCACCGGCGTCGAGATCGCCTACCGCGTGCTCAACCTGATGCAGCTCGACAAGCTCGTTCCGCCGGCGGTCGACGGCCTGGTCGTCGCCGAGCACGTGCGGATCGTCCGCGACGCGTTGCCCGAGGACGGCGTCAGCGGCCAGTTCGACTATTCGCCCGAACGGGTCGAGCGCCTGATCGAGCAGGGTCGCGCCGCCGCCGAGCAGGCTCTGGCAAGCCGCGTCGAACCCGCGGCCGCGATGGCGGGTTAGTCTTCGCCGCCGCGGTCGATGGCGACCGCAGGGGGAGCGATGCGACAGCGGGCAGTCGACCCGAGAGAGCGGGCGCGGTGACCGAACGCCTGGTCTGGGACCGCGACGGCCGCGACTGGCCGAACCGTGCGGCGAGCCGCTTCGTCGACGCCGGCGGCCTGCACTGGCACGTCCAGCGGATGGGCGACGGCCCGGCGTTGCTGCTGCTGCACGGCACCGGCGCGTCGACGCATTCGTTCGCCGGGCTGCTGCCGCGGCTCGCGCGGCGGTTCTCGGTCTTCGCCGTCGACCTGCCGGGTCACGGTTTCACCGCGATGCCGCGCACGCGCGACGGCCTCACGCTCGGCGGCATGGCCGCAGCGCTCGCGGCGCTGGTCCGAGCCGAGGGTGTCGCACCGGATTGGGTCGTCGGGCATTCGGCGGGCGCGGCGATCGCCGTGCGCATGGTCCTCGACCACCGGCTCGCGCCGCGTGGCCTCATCGGCCTGAACGCCGCGCTGCTGCCGCTCGACGGCCTGGCCGGCCTCGTGTTCCCGGCCGCGGCGCGGCTGATGGCGGCGACGCCGCTCGCGGCGCGACTCTTCGCCTGGCGCGCAAGCGACCGCGCGGCGGTCGAGCGCCTGATCGAGGGCACCGGCTCGGTCCTCGACGCGCGTGCCATCGCGCTCTACGGCCGGCTCGTCGGCGACGTCAAGCATGTGGGCGCGGCGCTCGGCATGATGGCCGGGTGGGAGCTCGAGCGGCTGCCGCTCGAGCGGCTGGCGCTGCCGCTCGCGCTGATCGTCGGCGAGCGCGACCGCGCGGTCCCGCCGGCGCAGGCGCACCGGGTCGCGCGACGTGTGCCCGGCGCGACGCTGCACGTCCTGCCGGGGCTCGGTCACCTCGCGCACGAGGAGCGTCCGGACACGGTGGCCGACCTCGTCGTCGCGCTCGTCGACGCAGCGCCGGCCGCTCGCGGCGCCGGCTGAGCGCGGTCGATCGCCGCCGCCGCGGCTGCCGACGAGGCGCGCCGCGATGACCGGCTGCGATCGAAGGGCAGCGGCCCCACGGCACCGGTCGCGGCATCGGGCACGCGACCTCCGCCGCTACACTCCCGCCGGGTGCTGGGGACCGCCGACGCGGTGCAGCAGGTTCGCGCGATGGTCGGGCCGCCTCGCGGCTGTCGCTGCGAGGCCTCCGTCCGATGACCGACCCCACGATCGACCTGATCGCCGCCGTGCTCTTCGGCGTCGCCGTGCTCCACACCTTCGCCGCCAAGCAGTTCGAGCGCCTGGCGCACGGCTACCCGCGGCATGCCGGCTTGTTCCACCTGCTGGGCGAAGTCGAGGTGGTGTTCGGCTTCTGGGCGATCGTGCTCGTGCTGACCATGGGCCTCGTTGCCGGCGGCGACTCGGCGCTCGCATATGCCGAGTCGCGCAACTACACCGAGCCGCTGTTCGTCTTCGTCGTGATGGTCGTCGCGGCCTCGCGCCCGGTGCTGCAGACCGTCCTGCGCGTCGTCGCCGCGCTGGCGCGCCGGTCGCCGCTGCCGACACCGCTGGCATCGGCGTGGCTCGGGCTGGCGGCCGTGCCCTTGCTCGGCTCGCTGGTCACCGAGCCCGCGGCGATGACGCTGGCGTCGCTGCTGCTCGCGCCGCTGGTCTTCAGGCCCGGCGTGCCCGAGCCGGTCAAGTACCTGGCGCTCGGGGTGCTGTTCGTCAATGTGTCCATCGGGGGCACGCTCACGTCGTATGCCTCGCCGCCGGTGCTGATGGTGTCCGCCACCTGGCAGTGGGACAGCGCTTTCATGTTCGCGACGTTCGGCTGGAAGGCGGCCGTCGCCGTGCTGGTCAACGCCTCGCTCGCGACGCTGCTGCTGCGGCGGCATCTGACCGCGCCCGACGTCGCCGGCGACCGCTCCGCAGCCGTGGACGTGCCGCCGGCCGTGGTCGCTGTCCATCTCGCGCTGCTCGCCGGCGTCGTGCTCCTCGCGCACCACCCGGTCGCCTTCCTCGCCCTGTTCCTGCTGTTCCTCGGTTTCACGCAGGCCTATGAGCGCTTCCAGGATCCGCTGATTCTCAAGGAAGCGCTGCTCGTGGGCTTCTTCCTGGCCGGCCTGGTGGTGCTCGGCGGGTTGCAGCGCTGGTGGCTGCAGCCGATCGTGTCGAGCCTGGAACCGCTGGCGCTGTTCTTCGGTGCCCTGGCGCTGACCGCTGTAACCGACAACGCGGCGCTGACGTATCTGGGCTCGCTGACCGCCGGCATCTCCGACGCGTCCAAGTTCACGCTGATGGCCGGCGCCGTGGCCGGCGGCGGACTGACCGTCATCGCCAACGCACCCAATCCCGCCGGCGTGGCGCTGCTGAGACGGGGCTTCGACGACGCGTCGATCGGTGCCGGCGGCCTGTTGCTCGGCGCGCTCGTGCCGACCGCCGTGGCGGCTGCTGCGCTGCTGCTGCTTTGAGCGGAGCGGCCGTCCGCGGCTCGGGCGGCCGTCGTGGCCGGCACGCCGATCGGGCCGCGGCAACCGTCGTCGCCCGACCGGCTCTTCACGCTGCGCAGGCACACTCGTCGCACGACCCGTGCGTCCCGGAACGCAGCCACCATCCCACCCGAGGTACCGCATGCTCGATGTCGCAGCCGTCTGCCTCGCGTTCACCGCGCTGCTCGCCTACGTCAACCATCGCTTCGTCCGCCTGCCGACGACGATCGGCGTGATGGCGATCTCGCTCGGTCTGTCGCTCGTCATCGTCGCCTTCGACCGGACCGGCCTCGGCGGTGCGGTCAGGGCCTACGAGGAGTCGATGTTGCGCGCCATCGATTTCAGCGAGGTCCTGATGCAGGGCATGCTCTCGTTCCTGCTCTTCGCCGGAGCGCTGCACCTCCGCACGGCCGACCTGAGGGCGTATCGGTGGCAGGTCGGCGGGCTCGCGATCGGCGGCACGCTGCTCTCGACGCTGCTCGTGGGCTTCGGCATGGCCTGGGCGCTGCCGTGGGTCGGCGTCGAGCTGCCGCTCGCGCAGTGCCTGCTCTTCGGCGCGCTGATCTCGCCGACGGACCCGATCGCCGTGCTCGGCATCCTGCAGTCGGCCAAGGCGCCGAAAAGCCTCGAGGTCGTGATCGCCGGCGAGTCGCTCTTCAACGACGGCGTCGGCGTCGTCGTCTTCACGTTGCTGCTCGGCATCGGGAGCAGCCTGCCGACCGTCGGCGGGGCGGCGCTGCTGATGCTGCAGGAGGCGGGCGGCGGAGTCGTCTTCGGGTCCGCGCTCGGCTTCGGCGTTTACGCGCTGCTCAGGAGCGTCGACCAGTACCAGCTCGAGGTCCTGCTGACGCTCGCCGCGGTGGTCGGCGGTTACGCGCTCGCGCAACGGCTGCATGTCTCCGGCCCGCTCGCCATGGTGATGGCCGGCCTCATCGTCGGCAACCGAGCGCGCGACCACGCGATGTCCGACACGACCCGCCGCTATGTCGACGGCTTCTGGGAACTCATCGACGAGATGCTCAACGCCGTGCTGTTCGTGCTGCTCGGGATGGAGGTGCTGCTGGTGCCGTTCTCCGGCCCGGTGCTCCTCGGCGGTGGTGTCGCCGTCGCGGTCACGCTGGTCGCGCGCTGGCTGTGCGTCGGCGGTCCGGTGCAGTGGGCCGGGCCGCGTTTCGGCTTGCCGCAGGGATCGCCGATCGTGCTGACCTGGGGCGGCCTGCGCGGCGGCATTTCGGTCGCGCTTGCGCTGTCGATGCCGGCGGGCGATGCCCGCGACACGGTGCTCGCGTTGACGTACTGCGTCGTCGTCTTCTCGATCCTCGTCCAGGGACTGACCATCGGCCGGGTGGTCCGGGCGGCGGTCGGTTCAACGGTGGACCGACGCGAACCCGCGGGCGCCGAGACACGGACGTAGGGTTCGCGAGCTCGCCCGCGCGAGCCGTCGACGGATGGGCTGCGCCGGCCCGACGCCGAACGCAGCGGCTCGGTGCGCGGCGCCGTGCAGCGCTCAGCCGTCGAGCGACGCCATGGCCGCCGCGGCATAGCGCGTGCCGGCGACCTTCTGCTGCGCGAGGACCGCGTCCAGACTTGCCAGCTCGTCGGCCGTCAGCACGATGTGCGCGGCCGCCGCGTTCTCGTCAAGCCGTGCCAGGCTGCGTGTGCCGGGAATCGGCACCACGTCCTGCCCGCGGCTCAACAGCCAGGCGAGCGCGAGCTGCGCCGGCGTGCAGCCGCGCGCACCGGCCAGCGCGGTGACGGCATCCACCAGCGCGAGGTTGTGGACCAGGTTCTCGCCCTGGAAGCGCGGATTGGCACGCCTCCAGTCGTCGGCGGCGAGTTGGTCGAGATCGCGCAGCGCACCGGTCAGGAAGCCGCGACCGAGCGGGCTGTACGGCACGAAACCGATGCCCAGCGCGCGGCAGGTGGGCAGGATCTCGGCTTCGACGTCGCGCGTCCACAGCGAGTACTCGGTCTGCAGCGCGGCGATGGGCGCCACGGCATGGGCACGGCGGATCGTGGCGGGTGCGGCTTCGCTCAACCCGAGGTACCGCACCTTGCCGGCGCGCACGAGGTCGGCCATCGCGCCGACCGTCTCCTCGATCGGCACGATGCGGTCGACGCGGTGCTGGTAGTACAGGTCGATGTGGTCCACGCCGAGGCGCTGCAGACTCGCGTCGCAGGCGCTGCGCACATAGGCCGGGCTGCCGTCGACACGGACGAAGCTGCCGTCGGGCTTGCGCACGTTGCCGAACTTGGTGGCGATGACCACCTCGTCGCGGCGCGTCGTCAGCAGCCGCGCGATCAGCGTCTCGTTGCGGCCCACGCCGTACATGTCGGCGGTGTCGAGGAAGTCGACGCCGATGTCGACGGCGTGGTGCAGCACCGCGAGCGACGCGGCGTCGTCGGCGGGCCCGTAGAAATCTGACATGCCCATGCAGCCCAGGCCGAGGGCCGAGACTTCGAGGCCGGACGTGCCGAGGCGGCGGCGGGGAAAGGATCGGTTCATGCTGAAAGCTCCGGCTGTGTGTGAGGAAGCGAGGCCACGAGCGCAGGCGCCGCGGCCCGGCGGGCGTGAGCCGGATGCTCGCCGATCGTTGCCCGATCCTCCAGCGCCGCGTCGATGCCTCGCGACACGATGTCGACCCTCTCGTCGTCGTCGGCAAGCTTGGTGCGGAGGGCCGGATGTCTGTCGGTGAGCAGCCCGGGTGCGGCAGCCGGCGTTCCTGGCAGATCGCGTGGCGGACGCTGCAAAGGACGCGGCGAGCGCAAGATGCGCGCACTTCGACCACAACGATCGGACGCCGTATCGACACGCTCATGCTCGTTCGCGCCGCCGCGTGGCTGTTCGCCGCCGCCGTGGCGTTCGGCGCCGCCATGGCCGCGCTGCGCTTCGGTTTCGAACGACCGTCGCCGCGCTGGCTGCGGCGAACCCACGGCGGCTTCGCCGGCCTCGGCCTCGCGGCGCTCGGCGTCGCGTCGATCGGTGCCGACGCGCCACGGCTGGCCGGCGTCGCGCTCGTGCTGCTGACGCTCGCGGCCGTCGGCGGCCTCGTCACGACGCGGGCGCGGCGCTGGCGACTCCCGGTGTCGACCGAGGCGCTCGCCTTCGTCCACCTTTCGGTCGCGGCGCTCGGCGTCGTGGTGCTGCTCGCGGCGGCGATCGGCGGCCGGCCGTGACGCTTCGCCGCGGTCAGGTCACTTCACCGGGATCTGCAGGCTCCGGTCGACCGCGACGGCGGTGACGCTGTTCTTCGGCGAGCCGTCGATCACGCGGTCGGAATAGGTCAGGTAGACGAGCGTGTTGCGCTTCCTGTCGACCATGCGCACGACGCGCAGCTTCTTGAAGAGGATGGACAGACGCTCGTTGAAGATCTCCTCCTGGTCCTTCAACCCGCCTCCGGAGAAGCCGATCGGCCCGACCTGCCGGCAGGCGATCGACGCCTCGGCCTTGTCCTCGGCGAGGCCGACCGCGCCCTTGATGCCGCCGGTCTTGGCCCGCGACACGTAGCAGGTGACGCCGCTGACCTTCGGGTCGTCGTAGGCATCGACGACGATCTTGTGGTCCGGGCCGATCAGCTTGAAGACGGTGTCGACTTCGCCGACGGCGTCGGCGCGTGCGAGCGCGGTGCAGGAGAGGCAGGCGGCCGCGAGGGCAATGGACTTCATGGACGTCGATTCGGGGTACGGAGGGCCGAGGATAGCGGCCGGCGCCCGGTGCCGCGCCGACGCAACGCATACACTGGCCCGATGGTGCACCGCGAACCCGAGCCCCCGGCCTCGACCCCAGGATGCACGGTTCGCGTGCGGCGCGACCTGCACCGCGAAGGCGCGGCGCGACAACGCGTCGCCGCACGGCCGCGGCGGCCTCAAGCGTTCGTCGTCGCCGCCGGGACGCGCGTCGCATGCGACGCAGCAGGCGCCTCGCGCCGCGCCGCCGCAGGCCGGCGACGGCGCCGCTGCTGAGCCGGACGATGCTCGGCCCGTTCAAGCGTCTCTTCGGCCGCGGCGGCGGGGAACGCGATCTGGCCGCCGTGTCGAGTTGGGCCGAACGCCGCGGACACGTCTTCCGGTGGGCGCGCGGCGACGCCGGCTTCGTCATCGAAGGCCAGCTCGAACAGCGGCCGTGGCGGCTCGAGTGGGGGCCGTCGCAACGTGCCTACATCGACGGCCACGAACTGCGCCTGCGGATGGACCTCGAGCTGCCGCAAGACCAGCAGATGCTGCTGCTGTCGCGTCCGCTGATGGACGCGCTCGAACGGCGCACCTACGAGCAGTTCACCGACGGCGTGCAGACACAGGCCGGCGCCGGCACGCCCGAGGAGATGCGCTGGCTCGTGATGTTCCAGAAGCTCGACCTCACGGCGCTGCGCGGTCTCGGCATCCGCTTCGGTGCTGTCGCGAGCCAGCCGGCGGTCGCGCTCGCCTGGATCGGCGGTCCGCTCGCCAACCTGCTGCTGCAGGAAGGCCAGGACGGCCTGCTGCAGGACGACCCGCCGCTCGTGTTGATGACCTTGCGCGGCAAGGCCTATCTGCGGCTCGGGCTCGTCGCGCCCGAACCTGCCGCGCTCGGCGCCGCGCTCGGCGTGTTCGAGACGGCGGTCGCGCAGGCGGTGCGGGTGTCGAGCGAGGTCACCGACACCTCGGCCGGCTGGAGCGCCAGCGCGTCGAGCGCCTGGCAGAGCCTGCAGCCCGGCGACGACAGCATGGCCCGCCGCCGGCGCTGAGCGACCGGCCCGGCCGGCCGCCACGTTCAGACGTACTTGCCGAGCTCGAGCTTCGCGATCGCGTTGCGGTGGACTTCGTCCGGGCCGTCTGCAAAGCGCAGCGTCCGCGCGTTCGTGAAAAAGCCGGCGAGCGGAAAGTCGTCCGACATCCCGCCGCCGCCGTGGACCTGCATCGCCCAGTCGATCACCTGCTGCGCCATCGACGGCGCGACGACCTTGATCATCGCGATCTCGGCCTTCGCCGACTTGTTGCCCGCCATGTCCATCATCCAGGCGGCCTTCAGGGTCAGCAGCCGCGCCATGTCGATGCGGCAGCGGGCTTCGGCGATGCGCTCGCGGGTGACGCCCTGCTCGGCGACCGTCCGGCCGAAGGCGACGCGCGACGACGCGCGCCGGCACATCAGCTCGAGCGCGCGTTCGGCGAGGCCGACCAGGCGCATGCAGTGGTGGATGCGGCCCGGGCCGAGCCGGCCCTGCGCGATCTCGAAGCCACGGCCTTCGCCCAGCAGGATGTTGCTCGCCGGCACGCGCACGTTCTCGAAGTCGATCTCCATGTGGCCGTGCGGCGCGTCGTCGTAGCCGAAGACGGTGAGCGGCCGCATCACCGTGACGCCGGGCGTGTTCGCCGGCACGAGGACCATCGACTGCTGCGAATGCCGCGGCGCGTCGGCGTCGGTCTTGCCCATGAAGATGTAGATCCGGCAGCGCGGATCGCCGGCGCCGCTGATCCACCACTTGCGGCCGTTGATGACGTAGTCGTCGCCGTCGCGCTCGATGCGCGAGGCGATGTTGGTCGCGTCGCTCGACGCGACGGCCGGCTCGGTCATCGCGAAGGCGCTGCGGATCCGACCGTCGAGCAGCGGCTCGAGCCACTCGGTCTTGTGTTCCGGCTTGCCGTAGCGTTCGATCGTCTCCATGTTGCCGGTGTCGGGCGCCGAGCAATTGAAGACCTCGGACGACCACGGCACGCGGCCCATGATCTCGGCGAGCGGCGCGTAGTCGCTGTTGGAGAGGCCGAACGCACGGCCGCTGCGCTCCGAGCCCTGGCCGCCCGCCGTCGGCGGCAGGAAGAGGTTCCACAGGCCGACCTCGCGCGCCTTCGGCTTCAGCGCCTCGATCGTCTGCAGCGGCGTCCAGCGCTTGCCGGCGGCGGTGTTGGCCGCGATCTCGGCCTCGTAGGCGGCCTCGGCCGGATAGACGTGGTCGTCCATGAAGCGCAGGAGCTGCGCCTGCAGTTCCTGGGCGCGGGGGGAGTAGCTGAAGTCCATCGTGGTCTCTCCTTCGTGGATCGGGCGGGTGCTGCCGTCAGTGCCGCTGGGCGATCGCCCAGCCCATCTCTGCGAGCGGACGCGCGCCGGCGGCCGACTGCCGCGCCTGCGCGCTCGACGCGGTGCCGACCTCGACGCGCTTCGCGATGCCCTGCAGGATGCCGGCGAGCCGGAACATGTTGTAGGCGAGGTAGAAATTCCAGTCGGCCATGACGGCGTCGACGTCCGGCCGGCCGGTGCGCTCGCAGTAGCGTTCGATGTACGCGCGTTCGGCAGGGATGCCGAGCGCGTCGAGGTCGAGGCCGGCCAGGCCGCGGAACTGGCCCGGCGCGATGCGCCACGACATGCAGTGGTAGCTGAAGTCGGCGAGCGGATGGCCGAGCGTCGAGAGTTCCCAGTCGAGCACCGCGATCGCGCGTGGCGCTTCGGCGTCGAACATCAGGTTGTCGAGCCGGTAGTCGCCGTGGACGATCGAGACCTGCGACGCGTCGCGCGCGCTCGGCGGGATGTGCGCCGGCAGCCAGTCGATCAGCCGGTCCATCGCGGGATTCGGCTGCGTGATCGACGCCTGGTACTGCTTGGTCCAGCGGCCGATCTGGCGCTCGAAGTAGTTGCCCGGCTTGCCGAAGCCCGCCAGGCCGACCGCCGCGGCGTCGACGCGGTGCAGCGCCGCGATGACGCGGTTCATTTCGTCGTAGTAGGCGGCGCGCCGATCGCGGTCGATCGACGGCAGCGACTGCTCCCAGAGCACCCGCCCGGGCATGAACTCCATGACGTAGAACGCGCGGCCGATCACGGCTTCGTCCTCGCAGAGCAGGTGCATCGCGGGCACCGGCACCTCGGTCGCGGCGAGCGCGCGCATGACCGCGAACTCGCGGTCGATCGCGTGCGCCGACGGCAGCAGCTTGGCCGCGGGACCGGGTTTGGAGCGCAACACGTAGGCGCGGTCGGGCGTGATCAGCTTGTAGGTCGGGTTCGACTGGCCGCCCTTGAACTGCTCGACCGCGAGCGGACCGGCGAAGCCTGGCAGTCGCGAGGAGAGATAGGCGGCCAGCGCCGCGGTGTCGAACGCGTGCGACTCGGCGACCGGCTTGGTTCCCGCGTTGGCTTCCATACGTCTCCTTTGAGCGAATGATGACCCGGCCGGACCGACGGTCCGCTGCGGCGCGGCGTCAGCGGCCGGCCGCCGCCATCAGGATGTCGTGCGAGAGCACGACGAGCCGCGTCGGCTCGATCCGCACGGCGCCCTCGCGCTCGAGGGCCTTCAACTCCTGGTTGACGCGCTGCCGCGACGCGCCGAGCAGCTGCGCCAGGTCTTCCTGCGCGAGCTGCAGGCCGATTCGCACTTCCTCGCCCTGCTGCACGCCGTAGCTGCGCGCCAGCAGCAGGATCTGCTTGGCCAGCCGGGCCGCGAGCGGCAGCGTGTTGAGATCCTCGACGACGTCGAACAGCAGCCGCAGGCGCCGGCAGTTGAGGCGCAGCAGTGCGTCGTAGAGCTCGACGTGCCGGGCGAGCAGTTCCTTGAAGTCGGGCTTGCGCACGACGAGCAGCGTGGTCTCGCCGTGCGCGTTCGAATCGTGGGTGCGCGGCATGCCGTCGAAGAGCGAGATGTCGCCGAACCAGGTGCCGGGCTCGACGTACGTCAGCGTGACCTGCTTGCCCGACAGCGACACCGAACTCACCCGCACCGCGCCGCGGGCAACGCCGCACCATTCGTCGGCCGGCGCACCGCGTGCCGCCAGCAACGCGCCGTCCGTCAGACGCCGCACCGACGAGCGCGACAGGATGTCGCTGCGCAGGTCGGAGGAAAGTCGCGAGAACCAAGTGCCGGCGTCGATGTGGGAGCGTTCGTGGATTGTAAGAACCGGGGAGTCCATGGACGAGTCGCTGACGTGACAGTGCCGAGCGGCGGCCGTCGTCCGGCCGCCATCCATCGGGCGCGAAGCTATTGTGGCGGAGCGGGTCGGGCGCCATCATCGGTGCTCGTACGGCCCGGCCACCGCCCTCACCGCAAGGAGCTTCCATGACGTCGACGCCACTTCGCATTCCGAGCCGCAAGAGCGAGATCAGTCCGGACGAGTGGCGGGTGCGGGTCGACCTTGCCGCCGCCTACCGCCTGGTCGCGGCCTTCCACTGGGACGACCTCGTCTTCACCCACATCAGCGCCCGCGTGCCGGGCAGCCACGACGCGTTCCTGATCAATCCGTACGGGCTGATGTTCGAGGAGATCACCGCGTCGAGCCTGATCAAGGTCGACGCGCAGGGCAGAAAGCTCGACGAATCGGAATACGACGTCAACCCGGCCGGTTTCACCATCCACAGCGCCATTCATTCGGGCCGCCACGACGCGCTCTGCGTCATGCACACCCACACGCTCAACGGCGTCGCGGTCTCGGCGCAGAAAGCCGGCGTGCTGCCGATCTCGCAGCAGTCGATCTTCGTGCTGTCGTCGCTCGGCATGCACGACTACGAGGGCGTCGCGCTCAACGAGGACGAGAAGCCGCGCCTCGTCGCCGACCTCGGGCCGACGCACAACTTCCTGCTGCTGCGCAACCACGGCCTGCTGACCGTCGGCGCGACGGTTGCCGACGCGTTCCTCGCGATGTACCTGTTCGAAGCGGCCTGCGCGATCCAGGTCCGCGCGATGGCGGGCGGCACCGAGCTCGTCCGGATCGACCCGCGCATCATCGCCGGCGCCGAGCAGCAGGCGCGGCAGGGCACGCGCGGCGCGGGCGGCGGCGCGCTCAGCTGGCCCGGCCTGCTGCGGCGGCTCGACAAGCAGGACCCGAGCTTCCGCGACTGACCGTGGGCGCGCGGCCGGCGCTGGGCCATGCAGCCGCCGGCCGGACGCCGCCGTGAATGCGTCACGCCAGCCCACGCGCTCGGGGGATTGCCAAGCGGTTCGGCAGCACAGCGCGTGCTAGAGTGTCCGACGACCTATCCACGGACCGCATGCGCGCCGCCTCGCCCGTCCTTTCCTTGAGCTTCGCGGGCTGCCTGCTGGCGTCGGCACCCGCCCACGGAATCGGGTTCGGTCGCGTCGCCAACGCCACGCAGCTCGGCCAGCCGCTCGACTTCCAGGCCACGGTCCAGCTCGAGGGCGACGACACGCTGGCGCGCGAGTGCGTGTTCGCGGACGTGCTCGCAGGCGACACACGGCTCGCCGCCGCGCTCGTCCGTGTGACCGTGTCGGGCGTGCCCGGCGACGCCGAGCGGCTGGTCCGCGTCGCGACGACGACACCGATCGACGAGCCCGTCGTCACCGTGAACCTGACGCTCGGCTGCACGTCGCGGGTAACGCGGCAGTTCGTCGCCTTCGTCGACCCGCCCGGCATGGCGCTCGCACCGCTGGCGCCGACCGCCGCAGCCGTGGCGCCGGCGGGCGACGGCGCGGCATCGTTGCCCGAGCGGCCGGTGGCCGCCACCGCGGCAGCGCCCGTGCGCCGCGAGGCGGACGCACGCGTCGCGACAGGCCGCGTCGCGCCGCCGCCGGACCTGGAGCGCCGGCGCGCCCCCGCGCCGCTGCGCCCGTCCGGCGCGGCAGGGCCGCGCCTGCAGCTCGACGCACCCGCGGCGACGCAGGCGCCCGCCGTCGCCGCGGCCGCCTCGACCGCCGCATCGGCGCCGCCGCCGACCGAGAGTGCAGCCCTGGCCGCGGCAGCATCGGCCGCCGCCGCTGCGGAGGCCGCCACCACGGCGCTCGCCCGCGAGCGCCAGCGCATCCAGTCGCTCGAGGACGAGGTGGCGCGGATGCGCGCCGAGTCGGTGGCGCAGCGCCGCGAGCTCGCCGCGCTGCAGATCCAGACCGGGTTGACGCGCTCGCAGCGCTACGCCAATCCGCTCGTGTACACGCTCGCGGCGCTGTGCCTGCTGTCGACGACGGTCGTGTGCGCCTTGCTCGGACGCCGCTCGCGCGACCGAGCGGCAGTCCGGTGGCTGACGAGCGAATTCCTCGCCCGCTCGCCGGAGCCTGCGAGCCCGGCCGCGCAGCCGGCCGCGCGCGCGACCCCATCGTCCGCCCCGACCGCGACCGCGCTACCGAGCGCAGCCGCGGCGCCGCCACCGCCGGCCGCGGACGCGGCGTGGAGCGCGCCGCCGACCGCGCCGGTCCGCGCCCTGACGGTCGAGGAGCTCGCCGACCTCGAGCAGCAGGCCGACTTCTTCATCGCGCTCGGCCAGGAGGACGCCGCGATCGAGCTGCTCAGCGGTGCCGTCGACCGCGATGCCGGCGCGAGCGCGATGCCGCTGCTCCGCTTGCTCGACCTGCACCGCCGTGTCGGCGATCGCACCGAGTACACCCGGGTGCGGGCGCGGCTCGACCGGCGCTTCAACGCCCGCCCGCCCGACATCGACGCCGACCCGTCGCGCGGCCGCACGCTCGCCGACCATCCGGCTGTCGTCGCCCGGCTGCAGGCGGTCTGGCCGACGCCGGCAGCGGCGCTCGCCGCCGTCGACGCGCTGGTGCTGCGCCGATCGCTGACCGACGAGCGCTTCGAGCTGCCCGCGTTCGGCGAGCTGCTGTTCCTGCAAGCGGTCGCGGCCGACCATGTCGCACGCGCCGGCGTCGATGTCGGCCTGCTGCCGCCGGTCTCTCCGGCCGCCGAGGCCGCGCTGCCGCTCGCCGCGCCGGTTTCGGTGGTCGACGTCGACGTCGACCTCGGTGCCGCACCGGCCCCACCCTTCGCGCCTGGCACGACCACGCCTGCTCGGCGACTGCCGGTGCTGACCGCCGCCGCGTCGCAATTCGACGTGTTCGAGACCACGCCGTCCGCGCAGCGCCGCACGGCGCAGGACGCCGGCACATCGACCTTCGTCGACCTCGAACTCGAGTTCCCAGAGGCGGTCGTGCCCGACCCCGAGCCGCGCTGAGCGACACGGCCTCGGACTAGAGGGCGGCGAGCCGCTCGAGCGCCCGTTCGAGCGTCGCGTCCTTCTTCGCGAAGCAGAAACGCACGATGCGCTGCTCGAGGCCGGCGGCGTAGAACGCGGCGAGCGGGATCGCGGCGACGCCGATGTCGGCGACGAGGCGGCGGCAGAACGCGTCCTCGGTCTCGTCGCTCACCGCCGAGTAGTCGACGCACTGGAAGTAGGAACCGCGCGTCTCGAGCGGCCGCAGCCGCGTCGCCGCGAGACCGGCCCGGAAGAGGTCGCGCTTGCGCTGGTAGAACGCCGGCAGGCCGAGATGGTGCGACGCGTCGGCCATGAACGCCGCGAGGCCGTGCTGCATCGGCGTGTTGACGGTGAAGACGTTGAACTGGTGGACCTTGCGGAACTCGGCCATCAGCGCCGCCGGCGCGGCGACGTAGCCGACCTTCCAGCCGGTCACGTGGTAGGTCTTGCCGAAGCTCGAGACGAGCACGCTGCGGGCAGCGAGTTCCGGGATGCGCGCGACGCTCTGGTGCACCTCGCCGTCGAACACCATGTGCTCGTAGACCTCGTCGGCGACGACGACGACGCCGGTCGGCCGCAGCAGTTCGGCGAGCTGCCGCATCTGCGCCGCCGACCAGACGGTCGCGGTCGGGTTGTGCGGCGTGTTGACGACGATGGCGCGCGTGCGCGGCGTCAGCGCGGCACGGATGCGGTCGAAGTCGGGCTCGAAGCTGCCGGGCACGAGCGGCACGTGCACCGCAGTGCCGCCGGCGAGCACGACGTTCGGCTCGTAGCTGTCGTAGCACGGGTCGAGCAGGATGACCTCGTCGCCCGGGTGGACGACCGCGAGCAGCGCCGTGAAGATCGCCTGCGTCGCACCGGCGGTGACGGTGATCTCGCTGCCCGGGTCGTAGCGGTGGCCGTAGAGCGATTCGATCTTGGCAGCGATCGCCTCGCGCAGCACCGGCACGCCGGCCATCGGCGGGTACTGGTTCAGGCCGCCGCGCATCGCCGCGTCGACCGCGTCGACGAGTGCCGGATCGCAGTCGAAGTCGGGGAAGCCCTGACCGAGGTTGACGGCGCCGTGCTGCTGCGCGAGCGCCGACATCACGGTGAAGATCGTCGTGCCGACCCGCGGCAGGCGGCTGTCGACGGCGGGAAGGGCGAATTCGGTCATGGCAGGGCCGGGCTCGAGGGCGGTGGAGGGTGTCGGCGCGATGGTGCGGTGGAGGCAGACAGGGCGGGACCGCGGACGGCGCGTCAGAGCTGGAAGTCGTCGTCGACCGCGGTGCCCGCCATCGCACGGTCGATCAGGCCACGGCCGAGCCGGTCGGACATCATCTCGGCGAACGCGTAGACGAAGTTGCGGAGATACGCGCCGCGCTTGAAGGCGATGCGCGTGACGTTGGGGCCGAACAGGTGGCCGACCGGCCGCCAGGCGAGGTCGCCGCCCGGCGGATCGTCGCGGACGGCGAGCTCGGAGACGATGCCGACGCCGAGGCCGATGCGCACATAGGTCTTGATCACGTCCGCGTCGATCGCCTCGAGCACGATGTTCGGCTGCAGCTGCCGCTGCGCGAACGCCTGGTCGACACGCGTGCGGCCGCTGAGCGACGGGTGGTAGGTGACGAGCGGCAGGTGCGCCAGGTCGTCGATCGCGATGCGCTCGAGCTGCGTCAGCGCATGGCTGCTCGGCATCACGACCGCGTGCTGCCATTCGTAGCAGGGCAGCGTGACGAGCCCGTCGACGCCAGCGAGCGCCTCGGTCGCGAGGCCGATGTCGGCGACCTCCTCGATCACCATCCGCGCCACCTGGATCGGCGAGCCCTGGTGCAGCCGGATGTTGACCTTGGGGAAGCGCCGGCGCAGCAAGGCGATCGGCTCGGGCAGGAAGTAGCGCGCCTGGCTGTGCGTCGTCGCGATCGACAGCGTGCCGGCGTCCTGCATCGAGAACTCCTCGCCGATGCGCTTCAGGTTGCCGACCTCGCGCATGATGGTCTCGATCGCCTTGAGCACCTCGCGGCCCGGCTCGGTGACGCGGCGCAGGCGCTTGCCGTGGCGCGCGAAGATGTCGACGCCGAGCTCGGCCTCGAGCTCGAGGATCGCCTTGGAGATGCCCGGCTGCGAGGTGAAGAGCGCCTTCGCGGTTTCGGTGAGGTTGAGGTCGCGGCGAACCGCCTCCTGGACGAAGCGAAACTGGTGCAGGTTCATGCGGTCGCGTCCGGTGCGGCGCTGCCGGCCACCGCGGCCGCGGCCATCGCGTCGATCACCGACTCGGCCTCGCCGATCGCCGGCAGCAGCCGCCAGCGGACCGCGGGACGGGCTTCGGCGAGCGCCGCCATCAGCACCGGCAGGTCCTTGCGGACGTGCCCGCCGGCGCCGAGGAACAGCGGCACGACGTCGACCTCTCCGCAGCCGGCGTCGGCGAGCGTCCGGCCGGCCGCGGCGAGGTCGGGCGCCATGAATTCGAGGAAGGCGAGCGCGATGTGCCAGTCGGGCCGCGCGGCGGCGGCGCGGCGCGCCACCGCCTCGAACGGCTGCGCCCAGCGCGGATCGCGGGCGCCGTGGGCGAAGAGGAGCAGGCCGTGCGGCCGCGCGTCGGAAGTCATCGGTAGCGCACCAGCCAGCTGAACGCCGCCATCGACAGCAGCAGATAGATCGCGCTCGGCGCGGCGGCGGCGATCCACGGCGTCCAGTCGCGGAGCAGGCCGAGGTGGCCGGCGACGTTGTTGAGCAGCACGAAGCTGATGCCGAGCATGATGCCGCCGAAGACCTTGAAACTGATGCCGCCGGAGCGCGCGTGCAGGTAGGCGAAGGGCAGGGCGAGCGCGACCATCACGATGCAGGCGAACGGGTAGAGCGCGCGCTTCCAGAAAGTGATCTGCTGGCGCTGCGCCGCCTGTTCGTTCTCGGCGAGGTGGCCGATGTAGCGGTAGAGGTCGACGGTCGACATCGTCTTGACCGGAAGCACTTCGGCCGCGACGACCGACGCCGACAGCCGGCCCCTCCAGTCGAGCGCCGGGACGTGGTCTTCGGGCGCCTTCGCGCCGCCGTCGCCGGCGATCCAGCGCGTGACGACGACGTCCTTCAGCGCCCAGGTCGCGTCGGGCTCGACCTGCGCCTCGGCCGCGCTGATCCGGCGCAGCAGCCGGTTGTCGGCGTCGAACTCGAAGATGCGCACGTCGCGCAGGCGGCCGCCGGGGCCGGCGGTGCCGACGTTGATCTTGTAATTGCGCTCGCCCTCGGGCGTCGAGAGGCGGTCCTTCAGCCACGCGCCCGAGCCGTCGAGCTTGACGTTGCCGCGGGTCTGCGCATGAACGAGCGTCGCCTCGCGCTCGGCGAGCGGCGCGGCGTAGTCGCCGACGAGATAGGTCAGCACGCCGAACAGCAATCCGAGCCCGGCGAGCAGCGAGAGCGCGCGCGCCGGCCCGAGCCCGCCGGTGCGCAGGATGGTGAATTCGGACGACTGCGCCATCCGCGACAGCGTGTAGATCGTGCCGATCAGCACCGCGATCGGCGCGACCTCGTAGAAGTGGCCCGGCAGCAGCAGCAGCGAGTAGGCCGCGGCGTTCCACGTCGTGTAGCCGCGGCTGCCGACGTCGCCCAGCTCGTCGACGAAGTCGATGAAGAACGACAGCGACAGGAACGCCACCGCGACGAAGCCGACGGCGCCGGCGATGTCGGCATAGAAGAGCCGGCGGACCGTCCTCATGCGCGACGCGGACCGAACGGCCGCCAGCGGCCGGCGCCGCAGTTGGCGTTCTCGCGCCACCAGAGCAGCGCCACGCCGGCGAGGAACGCGCCGCCGTGCGCGAGCAAGAGCACGGTCGCCGCGCCGGCCTTGCCGCTCGCGATCCAGGCTTCGGTCAGGTTGATGACGTTGTAGTAGAGCGCGAAAGTCAACAGCGCCAGCAGCAGGTTCCAGTTCGTCGCGCGGCGCGGGTTCGTCGTCGACAGGCCGATGCCGAGCACGATCAGGTTGAGCGCGCCGAACAGCAGACCGAGCCGCCAGGCGAGCTGGCCCTGGTTGCGCGGCGTCGGCAGGCGCAGCAGGTCGAGGCTCGCACGAGCCTTCGGCGGCAGGTCGTTCATGCGCGACAGCATGCGCTCGCCGACCTCGACGCGATAGCTGCCGAACCGCGCGAGCGTCTTCTCCGAGGTCTTGCGGTCGGTCTCGTTGCGCTGGCCGCGGTCGAGCAGCAGGAAGCGCTCGTCGCCTTCGAGCTCGATGCGGCCGCTGGCGGCCGTCGTCACCGATTCGCTGTCGCGCAGGTCCTGCAGGATGAAGACGTTGCGGCCGTTGCGCAGGTCGCCGGCGTCGCGGTCGATGAAGAAGGTGCGGGTGCCGTCGTTCGAGGTCTGGAACTGGCCCGGCGCGACGCGCGACAGGTCCGACCGCCGCTCGAACCGCTCCTTCAGCTCGACGCTGCGCTGGTTCTGCCACGGCCAGACGAACAGCGCCATCACGCCGATGACGAGCACCACCGGCCAGGCCACGCGCAGCACCGGCGACACGAAGCGCGCGAGGCCGACGCCGCTCGAGAACCAGATCGTCATCTCGCTGTCGCGGTACATGCGCGAGAGCGTCGAGACGATGGCGACGAAGAGCGAGAGCGTCATCATCGTCGGGAGATGGCCGAGCGTGATGTAGCCGAGCAGCAGCACGACGTCCTGCGGCGCGACGGCGCCGACCGCCGCCTGGCCGAGCGTGCGGATCAGCATCATCGTGATGACGATCGTGAGGATCACGATCAGCGTCGCACCGAAGTTGCGCGCCAGGTCTCGGCGCAAAGTGGAATCGAATAACATGGTTAGTTGACAGCCGCCAGTGCCATCCCGCGAGGCCCGATGACGGCTCGCGCTGCGACGGACCGAAACGCAGGGCTCGCGACGGCACTTCATCCGGACCGCCTCGCCCAGGCCGGCGCCGGCCCTTCCCCAGGACCGCCGATTATGGACTTCCGCCACCAGATCGCTTCGCCCGAAGCGCTCTCGACACTTGCCGCCGACGCGCTGTTGCTGATCGTCTTCGCCGACGCCGCCGAGCCGCCGCCGGACGCCACCGTCGCCGCCGTGCTCGCCGACGCCGTCGAGCAGGGTGACCTGACGCTCAAGGCCGGCAAATCGCTCTACCTGCATCGACCCGCCGGCTTCAAGGCGGCGCGCGTGGTGCTCGCGGTCGCCGGTGCGCGCACCGCAAAGGCGTTCAAGTCGGCGGTCGCGAATGCTTTCGGCCTCGTCAAGGGCAGCGGCGCGAAGACCGTGCTGGTCGCGCTCGCCGGCGCCGAGCCGGTCAGCGACGCGCAGGCCGAGGCCGTCGTCGCCGCGGCGGCCGATGCGGCCTATCTCTACCGCCACACCAAGCCGAGCGCGCCGCCCGCGCCGGGCTTCGCGAGCGTCGGCGTCGTCTGCAGCCGGCCCGAGGCCAAGGCGGCGCAAGCCGGGCTGCAGCGCGGCCAGGCCATCGCGGCGGGCGTCGCGCTCGCCCGCGAATGGGCGAACCGGCCGGGCAACCACTGCACGCCGACGCACCTGGCCGACGCCGCGCGCCAGCTCGGCAAGGACCATGACCTGAAGGTCGAGATCCTCGACCGCAAGGACTGCGAGAAGCTCGGCATGGGCTCGTTCCTCTCGGTCGCGCAGGCGTCGGCCGAGCCGCTGCGCTTCATCGTCGCGCGCTACGACGGCGCGTCGAAGTCGAAGCCGCCGGTCGTCCTCGTCGGCAAGGGCATCACCTTCGACACCGGCGGCATCTCGCTCAAGCCGGGCGCCGAGATGGACGAGATGAAGTACGACATGGGCGGTGCGGCGAGCGTGCTCGGCACGCTGCGCGCCGTCGCCGAGCTCAAGCCGAAGCTGAACCTCGTCTGCATCATCCCGTCGTGCGAGAACATGCCCGCGGGCAATGCCGTCAAGCCCGGCGACGTGGTGACGAGCATGTCGGGCCAGACGATCGAGATCCTCAACACCGACGCCGAAGGCCGGCTGATCCTCTGCGACGCGCTGACCTATGCCGAGCGCTTCAAGCCGGCCGTGGTGGTCGACGTCGCGACGCTCACCGGCGCCTGCGTCGTCGCGCTCGGCCACCATCACTCGGGCCTGTTCACGACCGACGATGCAGTCGCCGAGCAGCTGCTCGCGGCGAGCCGCGCGGGGCTCGACCCCTGCTGGCGCATGCCGCTCGACGAGGAGTACGCCGACGGCCTGAAGAGCAACTTCGCCGACATGGCCAACCTCGGCGGCCGCCCGGGCGGCGCGATCACGGCGGCGGCGTTCCTGCAGAAGTTCACCGGCGCCTATCCGTGGGCGCATCTCGACATCGCGGGAACCGCCTGGCGCTCGGGCGCGGCCAAGGGCTCGACCGGCCGGCCGGTGCCGCTGCTGACCCACTTCGTGCTCGCCCGCGCCGCCTGACGAGGCTCGCTTGACCGAGGTCAGCTTCCACTTCAACGTCGCCGACCGCATCGCCTATGTCTGCCGCTTGCTGCGCAAGGCGACGCGGCAGGGCGCGCGGCTGGTCGTGACGGGGCCCGCCGCCTCGCTCGCCGAGCTCGACCGGGCGCTCTGGCAGTTCGACCCGACCGATTTCGTTCCGCATCTGCGCGTGCAGCCGGGGACCGACGTCGCGCCGCGGCTCGCGTCGACGCCGATCTGGCTCGCCGACCGCGCCGACGTCGCGGCGCCGGACCATCCGGTGCTCGTCAACCTCGGCCGCGAGACCGCTGCGGGCTTCGAGAGCTTCGCCCGGGTGATCGAGATCGTCTCGACCGACGACGACGACCGCGCCGCTGCGCGCGCACGCTGGAAGCACTATGCGAACCGCGGCTATGCGATCGAGCGCCACGAGGTCGCCGCGTGAGCCCGCCCGGCCGCCCGTGGAACGAACACCGGAGTGCGCAGCACGAAGGCCGTCCGCCGACCGGTGCCGAACCCGCGCCGCCGCCGAGCCACGTGCCGACGTTGACCGAGGTGATCGATGTACCGACCACGACCGACGCACTCGCCGACGGGATCTCGCGGCACGCCGTGCCCGCCGATGCGCTGCCGACCGAGTCGCAGCTCGTCGAACGCGTCCTCGCAGATCTGCAGGACCAGATCGACGTGATGCTCGAGTACCGCCTGCGAGAGGTCATCGCACCGTTGCTCGCGCGTGCCGCGGACAGCGTCGTCCGTGATGCCCGCTCCGAGCTGGCATCGACCTTGCGTGACGTGGTGGCGCGCGCGGTGACGCAGGAGCTGGCCCGGCTGCGGAGTCGCTGAGCGCCGAGCGCGAAGGCGGTCGCGCGCCGTGCGAACGGCTCCGTCGTCCGCGCGCTTCCTCTCTGGATCGGCCATTCGATTTCGGTTATTGTTTTGCGCGCTTCGAGACCCGGTCCCTCCGTGAAGCGCGTTCCCTCGGGTCTTTCTTCCTTTCGCTGTGTTCCCCTTTTCACACTCGCTCCCAATCCGGAGGTTATGCATGCAAGTCAGACTGAAGACGATCGTTGCCGCAGTGGCGTTGGCGCTCGGAGGAACGGCCTACGCCCAGGACACGGTCGTGAAGATCGGTCACGTCGGCCCGACCAGCGGCGGCATCGCCCACCTCGGCAAGGACAACGAGAACGGCGCGCGCATGGCCATCGAGGAACTCAACGCCAAGGGCGTGACGATCGGCGGCAAGAAGGTCAAGCTCGAACTCGAAGCCGAGGATGACGCCGGCGATCCGAAGCAGGGCACGGCCGTCGCGCAGAAGCTCGTCGACAGCAAGGTCAACGGCGTCGTCGGCCATCTCAATTCCGGCACGACGATCCCGGCATCGAAGATCTACAGCGACGCCGGCATTCCCCAGATCTCGCCGTCGGCCACCAACCCGAAATACACCCGGCAGGGCTTCAAGACCGCATTCCGCGTCTGCGCCGACGACGTTCATCTTGGCAGCACGCTCGGCAAGTACGCGGTCAAGGAACTGAAGGGCAAGTCGATCGCCGTGATCGACGACCGCACGGCCTACGGCCAGGGCGTCGCTGAGGAATTCACCAAGGCCGCGAAGGCGAGCGGCGGCAAGATCGCCGCCACGCAGTTCACGACCGACAAGGCGACCGACTTCACGGCCATCCTGACGCAGATCAAGTCGAAGAAGCCCGACGTGGTGTTCTTCGGCGGCATGGACGCCGTCGCCGGCCCGATGATCCGGCAGATGAAGCAGCTCGGCATCGACGCCAAGTTCATGGGCGGCGACGGCATCTGCTCGTCCGAGTTGCCGAAGCTCGCGGGCGGCGCGATGGCCGACGGCCAGGTCGTCTGCGCCGAGGCCGGTGGTGTCGAGGGCAGCCAGAAGGTCGGCATGGACAAGTTCCGCGACGACTACAAGAAAAAGTTCGGCCTCGACGTGCAGGTCTATGCGCCGTACGTGTACGACGCGGTCAACCTGATGGTCGCTGCGATGGTCAAGGCCGGCTCCTCCGATCCGAAGACCTACCTGCCGGTGCTCGCCAAGACGACCAACTACCCCGGCGTGACCGGTGCGATCTCGTTCGACGCGAAGGGCGACGTGAAGAACGGAGCGTTGACGCTCTACACGTACAAGGGCGACAAGCGCGACTCGATCGCGGTCATTCGTTGACAGTGTGACGCTCGGGGCCTCGGCTCCGTGGTTGATTGAAAAAAGGGGCGCTTCGGCGCCCCTTCGCATTGCCGAACCGGAAGTCGGCCGTGCGGTGCTCGAGTGCCGCCGCGCACCCCTGCAGGCACCGGCGTCGGCCGCTCGTGCACTGCGCCGACGCCCGAACGCACTGCCGACGCCCGCGCCGTCGACCACGCGCCCGGCGGGGGCCTGCCGAGAACCGGCCGACGGTCGTCGTGCCCGGCAGCGCGCCGAAGGTCAGCCGACGGCCGACGCGCTCGGCTCGTCGATCGCGACGCCCGCACCGGCCGCCGCCAGCACGAACAGGCTCTTCGCCGGCAGCAGGAACTCGCCGCCGCCCTCGCTCTGCCCGTCGCCGAGACCGCGCGGGTGCGTGGTGTCGAGCAGCACGTTCCATGCACCCGCCGGCAACATGAACGGCTCGTCCCGCCCGCCTGCATTGACCACCAGCAGGAGCGGCGCGGTGGCGCGCCCGGGCGCGCCGATCAGGCAGCCGAGCACCCGCGTGTCCGGATCGCCCCAGGCCGCCGCGCCCTGCAGCGCGTGGCCGTCCGGGCCGACCCAAGACAGGTCGTGCAGGCCGAGCGGATCGGTCAGGCCGCTGTACCAGCGGTTGCGGAACGGCTGGGCGACATGCCGCAGGCGGATCACGCGGGCCGTGAACTCGATCAGGTCCTGATCGGCGTCGGACCAGTCGATCCATGTCGTCGGGCCGTCGATGCAGTACGGATTGTTGTTGCCGCCCTGGCTGTGGCCGAGCTCGTCGCCCGCCGCGAACATCGGCGTGCCTTGCGACAGCAGCGTCGTCGCGAGCAGCGCCCGTTGCAGACGGGCGCGCAAGGCGTTGACGCGCGGATCGGCAGTCGGGCCCTCGACGCCGCAGTTCCACGACAGGTTGTTGCCGGTGCCGTCGCGGTTGTCCTCGCCGTTGGCGTCGTTGTGCTTCTGCTCGTAGCAGACGAGGTCGCGCAATGTGAAGCCATCGTGCGAGACGACGTAGTTGACCGATTCGGCCGGTGCGCGCGCCCGAGGCTGGTAGATGTCGCTCGAGCCGCAAAGCCGCTGCGCGAACGCGCCGCGGCTGCTCGGGTGGCTGAGCCAGAACGCGCGCATCTCGTCGCGGAAGCGGTCGTTCCACTCGAGCCAGCCGCGCGGAAAGCCGCCCACCTGGTAGCCGCCGGGGCCGAGGTCCCACGGCTCGGCGATCAGCTTGACGCGCGCGAGCACCGGGTCCTGTGCCACGGCGGTGAAGAAGGCGCTGGCGCGGTCGAAGCCGTGGTCGCCGCGGCCGAGCACCGTCGCGAGGTCGAAGCGGAAGCCGTCGACGTGCATCTCGGCGACCCAGTAGCGCAGGCTGTCCATCACCAGTTGCAGCACGCGCGGCTGGCGGATGTCGAGCGTGTTGCCGCAGCCGGTGTGGTTTTCGTGGACGAGCCTCTGCGCCGGGTCGAGCCGATAGTAGCTCGCGTTGTCGAGACCCTGGAAGCTGACGCTCGGGCCGGTGCTGTCGCTCTCGGCGCTGTGGTTGTAGACGACGTCGAGCAGCACCTCGATCCCGGCAGCGTGCAGCGACTTCACCATCGCGCGGAACTCGTCGCGCAGGGCCGTGCCCGATGCCTGGCCGGCCGCCGTCGCGAGGCGCGGGTCGGGGCAGAAGAAGCCGATCGTGTTGTAGCCCCAGTAGTTCACGAGGCCGAGCGTCGAGAGGCGTTCCTCGTCGAGACGATGGTGCACCGGCAGCACGCTCAGCGCGGTGACGCCCAGCCGCCGCAGGTGGCCGACCGACGCCGGATGCCCCAGACCGGCGTACGTGCCGCGCAGACCCTCGGGCACGTCGGGGTTGCGCTGCGAGAAGCCCTTGACGTGGACCTCGTAGACGACGGTGTCGGCGAGCAGCGTCGCGGGCGGCGCGTCGTCGCCCCAGTCGACGTCGTCGTGCACGACGCGCGCCTTCAGCGCCGTCGCGGCGTTGTCGCGCGTGTCCATCTGGCGCGGGTGGACGCGGTCGGCGGCGAATTGAGCATCGGACCAGGCGAAGCGGCCGACGATCTCGCGCGCGTTCGGGTCGAGCAGCAGCTTCGTCGGGTTGAAGCGGTGGCCCTTGTCCGGTCGCCAGGGCCCGTGCGCACGCAGGCCGTAGACGAGGCCGGGCAGCGCGCCGGGCAAGTAGCCGTGCCAGACGTCGTCGGTGTGGCTTGGCAGCCGGAGCCTGGCGATCTCCGCTAAGCCCGCGGCATCGAAGAGGCAGAGATCGATCGCCTGCGCGTTCGCCGAGAACACGGCGAAATTGACGCCGGCGCCGTCGAAATGCGCGCCCATCGGCCAGGGTCGCCCGGCGCCGAGAACCAGCGGCCGAGCGCCGAGAACGCGACTCTTCTCGAAGCTCAGGGCTTCCATTCGAACATCACCGTCGCGAGCGGCGGCAGGTCGATCACGATCGAGTGCGCACGTCCATGACTGCCCGTCGGCTCGCTCTGCGCCGCGCCGAGCGGCGTGCCGACGTTGCTGCCGCCGTAGTGTGCCGAATCGGTGTTGAGGCACTCGCGGTAGCTGCCCGGCTTGGGCACACCGAGGCGCAGGCCGTGCTGCGGGGTCGGCGTGAAGTTGCAGACGACGAGGATCGGACCTTCGCCGTCCGCGCCGCGACGCACGAAGGCGAGCAGCGAGCGCTCGGCGTCGTCATGGCTGATCCACTCGAAGCCCGAGCCGTCGAAGTCGCGCTGGTGGAGCGCCGGTGCGCTGCGGTAGAGCGCATTCAGGTCGCGCACCAGGTTGCGCATGCCGGCGTGGAAGTTCGCGGGTGAGGCGTCGTCGAGCAGGTGCCAGTCGAGGCTGCCGTCGAAGTTCCACTCGCGCTCCTGGGCGAACTCGGCGCCCATGAAGAGCAGCTTCTTGCCCGGATGGCCGAACATGAAGCCGTAGTAGGCACGCAGGTTGGCGAACTTCTGCCAGCGGTCGCCCGGCATCTTCGTGATCAGCGAGCCCTTGCCGTGGACGACCTCGTCGTGCGAGAGCGGCAGCACGAAGTTCTCGTTGAAGGCGTAGACGAGGCCGAAGGTCATCTCGCCGTGGTGATGCCGGCGGTGGATCGGGTCGCGCTGCATGTAGGCGAGCGTGTCGTGCATCCAGCCCATGTTCCATTTGTAGTGGAAGCCGAGGCCGCCTGAGTAGACCGGGCGCGAGACGCTCGGGAACGCGGTCGACTCCTCGGCGAGCGTGATCGCCTGCGGCCGCTCGACGCCGACGGTCTCGTTCATCTTCCGCAGGAACGCGATCGCCTCGAAGTTCTCGCGGCCGCCGTGCTTGTTCGGCACCCATTCACCGTGCTTGCGGCTGTAGTCGCGGTAGAGCATCGACGCGACCGCGTCGACGCGCAGTCCGTCGACGCCGTAGCGCTCGAGCCAGAACAGCGCGTTGCCGACGAGGAAATTGCTGACTTCGGTGCGGGCGAAGTTGTAGATCAGCGTGTTCCAGTCCTGGTGGAAGCCTTCGCGCGGATCGGCGTATTCGTAGAGATGGGTGCCGTCGAACTCGGCGAGGCCGTGCGCGTCGGACGGGAAGTGCGCCGGCACCCAGTCGAGCAGCACGCCGAGGCCTGCCGCATGGCAGCGGTCGACGAAGCGACGGAAGCCCGCGGCGTCGCCGAAGCGCGAAGTCGGCGAATAGAGGCCGACCGGCTGGTAGCCCCACGAGCCGTCGAACGGGTACTCGCTGACCGGCATCAGCTCGAGGTGGGTGAAGCCCATGTCGGCCGCGTACGGGACGAGCGTGGCGGCGAGCTCGTCCCAGCTCAGGAAGCGGTTGCCGTCCTCGGGCTTGCGGCGCCAAGAGCCGAGGTGGACCTCGTAGATGCTGACCGGCGCGTCGAGCGCGTTCGCGGCCTGGCGGTCGGGCGACCGGGCGCCGACCGGCGGCATCGACGCGACGACGCTCGCGGTCGCCGGGCGATATTCGGACTGCAGCGCGTACGGGTCGGCCTTCAGCGGCAGCAATGCGCCGTCGCGCGCGTGGATCTGGAACTTGTAGCGCGCGCCGAGCGCGACATCGGGGACGAAGATCTCCCAGACGCCGCATTCGCGCCGCGCCCGCAGCGGCAGGCGCCGGCCGTCCCAGGCGTTGAAGTCGCCGACGACGCTCACCTGCGACGCGTTCGGTGCCCAGACCGCGAAGCTCGTGCCGGCAACACCGAGCATCGTCCGCTGCGTCGCGCCGAGCACCTCGTACGGTCGCAGGTGCGAGCCCTCGCCGAGCAGCCAGACGTCGATGTCGCCGAGCACCGGCGGAAAGCGGAAGGCGTCGTCGAGCGTGGCGCTCGACCCGTCCTGCCACTGCACGCGCAGCCGGTAGTCGGGGCGCTCGCGGCCTGCGATCGGGCCGGCGAAGAAGCCGTCCGGATGCAGCAGGGCGAGCGTGCCGAGCAGCGCGCCGCTCGCGGCCTCGAGCACCTCGACCGTCTCGGCGCCCGGCAGCATGACCCGGCATTGCAGCGAGCCGTCGGCCTGGGCGTGGACGCCGAGCACCGAGAACGGATCGCCGTGGCGGGCGCGGACGATGCGATCGACGTCGTCGTCGGTCATCGTGTCGCTCCGTCGGCGGGCGCCCGAGCGAGGTCAGGCGGGCATGGCGGAGCGATGGGGATCGGCGAGAAGGGGGTCATGGAGCGGCAGGGCGGCAGGTTGGGTCGGTCCGTGGGGCTCGATCCGCCAGATCTGGCGCGCGTACTCGCCGATCGTGCGATCGGACGAAAACACGCCCATTCCGGCGACGTTGGCGATCGCCCGTTCCGCCCATTGTTCCGGTTCCCGGAAAAGCGCGTCGACCTGGCGCTGCGCCGCCACATAGGCCTCGTAGTCGGCGAGCAACAGATAGTGGTCGCCGCCCCAGAGCAGCGAGTCGATCAGGCCGCGGTAGCGCGCCGGTTCGTCGGTCGAGAAGCCGCCGCCGGCGATCATGTCGAGCACCGGCTTCAAGCCCGGCACCGTCTCGTAGAAGCGCATCGGCTGGTAGCCGGCGAGCTTGGTCGCCTGCACCTCGGGCGTCTTCAGGCCGAAGATGAAGATGTTGTCGTCGCCGACGGCTTCGCGGATCTCAATGTTCGCGCCGTCGTCGGTACCGATCGTCAGCGCGCCGTTGAGCGCGAGCTTCATGTTGCCGGTGCCCGACGCCTCGGTGCCGGCGGTCGAGATCTGCTCCGACAGGTCGGCGCCGGGCATGATCGTCTCGGCGAGCGAGACGCCGTAGTTGGGCAGGAACACGACCTTCAGCTTGTCGCCGATGCGCGGGTCGTTGTTGATGACGGCGCCGACGTCGTGGATCAGCCGGATGATCGTCTTCGCCATCACGTAGCTCGACGCCGCCTTGCCGGCGAAGAGAATGGTGCGCGGCACCCAGTCGGCAGTCGGGTCGGCGAGGATCGCCTGATAGCGCGTCACCGCGTGCAGCACGTTGAGCAGCTGCCGCTTGTATTCGTGGATGCGCTTGACCTGCACGTCGAAGAGGCTCGCCGGGTCGACGACGACGCCGGTCAGCCGCTCGATCGTGCGCGCGAGCCGGACCTTGTTCGCCCGCTTCACCGCCATGAACTCGTTGCGGAAGCCGGCGTCGTGCCGCTTCGCGCCGAGCGCCTCGAGCTGGCCGAGGTTGAGCCGCCAGGCGGTGCCGATCGTGCGGTCGAGCAGCGCCGAGAGCTCCGGGTTCGCCTGCGCGAGCCAGCGGCGCGGCGTCACGCCGTTCGTCATGTTGGTGAAGCGGTCGGGCCAGAGCGCGGCGAAGTCGGAGAAGATCGTCTTCACAAGCAGGTCCGAGTGCAGCGCCGACACGCCGTTGACCTTGTGGCTGCCGACGATCGACAGGTTGGCCATGCGCACGCGCCGCTCGCCGCGCTCGTCGATCAGCGACAGGCGCGACAGGAAGTCGGTGTCGCCCGGCCGCACGCGGGCGGCGTGGTCGAGCAGCTCCTGGTTGATGCGGAAGATGATCTCGAGGTGCCGCGGCAGCACGTGCTGCATCAGCGCGACCGGCCAGGTCTCGAGCGCTTCGGGCATCAGCGTGTGGTTGGTGTAGGAGAAGATCTTCGTCGCCATCGCCCAGGCCTGCGCCCAGTGCATGCCGTGCTCGTCGCAGAGCAGGCGCATCAGCTCGGCGACGCCGATCGCGGGGTGCGTGTCGTTGAGGTGGATCGCGACCTTTTCGGCGAGGTTGGCGAGGCTGCCGTGTTCCTCGAGGTGCCGGACGATCAGGTCCTGCATCGACGCGGCGACGAAGAAGTATTCCTGCCGCAGGCGCAGCTCACGGCCGGCAGGTGTGCTGTCGTTCGGATAGAGCACCCAAGAGATGTTCTCGTATTCGTTCTTCGCGCTCGCCGCCCGAGCGTAGTCGCCGGTGTTGAAGGCGTTCAAGTCGATGTGCGAGGGCGCCGCGGCCTTCCAGAGCCGCAGCGTGCTGACCTTGTCGGTGCCGTGGCCGGGGATGACCATGTCGTAGGCCTTGGCCACGACCTCGCCGCTCGCCCGCCACACCGAGTGCGATTCGCCCGGCGCGCCGTGGTGTTCGACCCAGCCGCCGAAGCGCACCGGGTAGGTGATGCCGGCGCGCGGGAATTCCCAGGCCGTGCCGTCCTCGAGCCAGGGATCGGGGTGCTCGACCTGCTGGCCCGCCTTGATTTCCTGCGCGAACATGCCGTATTCATAGCGGATGCCGTAGCCGAACGACGGCAGGCCGAGCGTCGCCATGGAGTCGAGGAAGCAGGCGGCGAGCCGGCCGAGGCCGCCGTTGCCGAGCGCGGCGTCGGGTTCCTGGTCGGCGATGTCCTCCAGGCGCTCGGCGCGCTGCGTCATCGCGTCGGCCGCCGGACCACGGAGCTCGAGCGCGGCGAGCGCGTTCGAGAGCGTCCGGCCCATCAGGAATTCCATCGACAGGTAGTAGACGCGGCGGGCCTTCTGCGCCCGTTGCGCGGCCTGGGTGTCGACCCAGCGCCTGGAAAGCCGCTGGCGCGCCATCCGCGAGACCGCCTGCATCACCTCGGTCCGGCTGGCTTCGCCCGGCGCCACGCCGACGTTCAGCAGCAGTTGGTCGTCGACGTCGGCGCCGACGGCCGCAGCGGGAACGTCCGGACGGCAGGCCGCGGCGCCCACGGAGAAGCTTTCGGTGTCGGAGGTCACGTGCGGGTCCTTTCGATCGGGAGCGCGGCTTGGGTCGGGGACGCTCGCGCCGGCGAAGTGTCGCACTGTCGACGGGTGCCGATCGAAGGCGAAACAGCCGCTTCCGCGGCCAATTGGACGAGCGCCGACAGTGCACCGTCGCCGGTCACGGGTTGCCGACGGTGCCGTCGGGCCGCAAAACCCGGCACACTCCGTCGCCCCGCCACGGGCTCGCGCAGGCCGCGAAACAAGGATTCCTCCGATGACACCCGACGAACTCGCTCTCAGCCTCGACCTGCCCAAACGCGCCGTCGCGCTCGTGCTGGCGGGCGGTCGGGGCAGTCGTCTGAAAAGCCTGACCGACCGCCGCGCCAAGCCGGCGGTCTACTTCGGCGGCAAGTTCCGGATCGTCGACTTCGCGCTCTCCAACTGCCTGAATTCCGGAATCCGGCGCATCGGCGTCATCACGCAGTACAAGTCGCACAGCCTGCTGCGCCACGTGCAGCGCGGCTGGGGCTTCCTGAAGAGCGAGATGAACGAGTTCGTCGACCTGCTGCCGGCGCAGCAGCGCACCGACGACGAGAGCTGGTACCGCGGCACCGCCGACGCGGTCTACCAGAACCAGGACATCCTCGCGAGCTATGGCGCCGACTACATCGTCGTGCTGGCCGGCGACCACATCTACAAGATGAACTACGCGCTGATGCTCGCCGACCATGTCGCCAAGGGCCGCGACTGCACCGTCGGCTGCATCGCCGTGCCGCGTCACGAGGCGACGGCGTTCGGCGTGATGGCGATCGACAACGACTACCTGATCACCGACTTCGTCGAGAAGCCCGCCGAGCCGCCGACGCTGCCCGGCGACGACACCCGCTCGCTCGCGAGCATGGGCATCTACATCTTCAACGCCCGCTTCCTCTACAAGGAGCTCGAGCGCGACATCAACGACCCCGACTCGAGCCACGACTTCGGCAAGGACATCATCCCCCGCGCCGTCCGCAACGGCAACGCCGCCGCGCACCCGTTCCACCTGAGCGCGGTCGGCACGCGGGTCAACGAGGAGCCGTACTGGCGCGACGTCGGCACCGTCGACGCGTACTGGGACGCGAACATCGACCTGACTGCCACCGATCCGAAACTGAACCTCTACGACCGCCGTTGGCCGGTCTGGACCTACCAGGCGCAGCTCCCGCCCGCGAAGTTCGTCCACAACGAGCCCGACCGGCGCGGCATGGCGATCGAGTCGGTCGTCTCGGGCGGCTGCATCGTCTCCGGCGCCGTCCACCACTCGGTGCTGTTCTCGAGCGTGCGGGTGCATTCCTACTCGAACGTCAGCTGGTCGGTGCTCCTGCCGCTCGTGCAGGTCGGCCGCGGCGCGCGGCTGACGCGCACCGTCGTCGATCGCGGCTGCGTCATCCCCGACGGCATGGTGATTGGCGAGGACGTCAAGGCCGACGCGGAGCGCTTCTATCGCTCGGAGAACGGCATCACGCTCGTCACGCAGGAAATGCTGACCGCGCTGCACGCATGAGGGTGCTGCACGTCGCCGCGGAAATTTTCCCGCTGGTCAAGACCGGCGGCCTCGCGGACGTCGTCGGCGCGCTGCCGCAGGCGCTGATCGGGCAGGGGATCGATGTACGGCTGCTGCTGCCGGGCTTCCCGGCGATCATCGACGCGGTCGAGGAGCTCGAGACCGTCTGCAAGGTCGGGCCGGTGTTCGGTGCCGCGCGTGTCGCGCTCCGCCTCGGCCGCATGCCGGGCAGCCGCGTGCCGGTCTACGTGATCGACGCGCCCTATCTCTACCGGCGCGACGGCGGGCCCTACCAGACGCAGGCGGGCGTCGAGTGGACCGACAACGCCCAGCGCTTCGCGCTGCTCGGCTGGATCGGCGCGCACATCGCCGCCGGCGAGCTCGATACCGACTGGACGCCGCAGGTCCTCCATGCGCACGACTGGCATGCGGCGATGGCGTGCGCGTACGTCGACGCGCATCCGGCGACGCGCGCCGCGACGGTCTTCACCGTCCACAACCTCGCCTATCAAGGCTTGTTTCAGAGCGTCGAATTCCCGACGCTCGGCCTGCCGGCGCGCTTCATGGCGTCGACCGGCCTCGAGTACCACAGCCAGCTGTCGTTCATGAAGGCCGGGCTGAAGTTCGCCCTGCGCGTCACGACCGTCAGCCCGACCTACGCCGCCGAGATCGCCACCGCCGAGTTCGGCTTCGGTCTCGACGGCGTGATCCGTGGCCGCGGCGCGGCGGTGAGCGGCATCCTGAACGGTGTCGACACCGGCGTCTGGGACCCGGCACGCGACCCGCAGCTCGCCGTCGCCTACGCGCCGTCGCGGCTCGCCGGCAAGGCGCGCTGCAAGGAGGCGCTGCAGGCCGAACTCGGACTCGCTCTGCGGCCGGGCGCGCCGCTCTTCGGCGTCGTGAGCCGGCTGACGTCGCAAAAGGGGCTCGACCTCGTCATCGGCGCACTGCCCGGCCTGCTGCGCCGCGGCGGCCAGCTCGCACTGCAGGGCTCGGGCGATCCGATGCTCGAGGCGGCGTTCCTGGCCGCGGCGCAAGCGCACCCCGGCCACGTCGCGGTCCGGATCGGCTACGACGAGGCACTCGCGCACCGGATCATCGCCGGCTGCGACGCCATCCTCGTGCCGTCGCGCTTCGAGCCCTGCGGCCTGACGCAGCTCTATGGCCTGCGCTACGGGACCGTGCCCGTCGTGCGCCGCGTCGGCGGGCTCGCCGATACCGTGATCGACGCGAACGAGGAGACGCTCGGCGCCGCGCGGGCCACCGGCTTCGTCTTCGATGCGGCGACGCCGATCGCGCTCGACGCTGCGATCGGCCGTGCGGTCGAACTCCACGCCGACGCCGGCCGCTGGCAGCAGGTCATGCTGACCGGGATGCTGCAGGACAACTCCTGGCAGGGCGCGGCGCGGCGCTACGTCGCGCTGTACGAGTCGATCGCGCCGGGCTGAAGAATCCGTCCCTGCGCTTTGCGCCTCGATCGGCGCCGTTTCCGGCCCGCCGCTCGAGCGCGCCGAACCGATTCAGGGGTTCCGGGCCGGCGCGCGCCGCTCAGGCCACCGGGTCGACCGTGCCGTCCTGGTCCGGCTCGCCGGTGACGCCGCCCGGCGCGGTGCCGTCGTCGGGCTCGACCGGCAGATGGCTCGGGTCGAGCCCGTCGTCCTCGTCCGGGCGGGAATGCGGCGGTCGGTGGGTGGAATGGTTCATGAGTAGCTCCTGATGCCGAAGCCTATCGCGACGCGCGACTTCGCGACCTGCAGGGCCTTCGGTGCACGGGTCGACGCGGTCGCCGGCCCGGCCTGGTCCGAGGACTTCCCCACAGACGGTTCCGCACGTGTCCTACACCGCGCGGAACGGGTGTCCGCGACAGTGCGCGCATGGACAGGCGCTCGGGAGATCTATGAGCCGTTCGACCACGAGGGTCCACGCCGACGACATCGCGAACGATGTGCACGGCGTCGTCATCGTCGCCGACGAGCCCGCCGCGCAACCGGTGCACCGCCCCGTCGACAGCAGCGCCGTGCGCTGGGTGTTCGCCGCGACGGTGGCGTTCTGGCTCGCGGTCTACGCGGTCGGTCGCAGCTTCTTCTGAATTCGACGCTGCCGGGCGGTGCCCGGTGCGGCGAAACAGCCACGTCTTCGACCGGCTGCTCGGGACACCGGCCGCGCGTCGCATCGCTACCGTGGAGGCCGAGCGGATCGACGCTCGCCCGCTCCCCGGCATCCCATGCGCTTTTTCGAGAAGACGATGCGGCGCGTCCGCACCAATCGGCGCGCCCTGCTGGCCGCGCTCATCGCCTGCGGCGTCCTGGCAGCGCTCGTCGCCCTGCAGCGCGCAGCCGAGCGTGAAAGCGACGCGCGCAAGAGCCCCGAGCAACTCGCGTTCGAGAAGGCGCCCGATGCCTGGCTCGATCGCCAGCGCAACGTCGCCGACTTCCGCAGCGCGCTCGACGACGACAGGCTCTCGGCCGTCGGCATCGCCAATGCCCATCCGGGACTCGTGCTCTACACCTTGCGCAACGGCGAGAAGGCGAGCCTCTCGGTGCCCGGCTGCTCGGCGAGCGGCTGCTCCGGCACCGTGCTCGAACGCCTCGGCGACGGCCGTGCCGCGGCGCGCTTCGCGCTGGTCCACATCGACGTCGATCCGCGCCCGGCGAGTCGTCGCACGCTCGACCTGATCGAGGACGCGCTGTCGCCGTTGCTCGCAGTGGCCGCGATGGCCGGTGCGCTCGTCGTCGCGACGCGGCTGCAGACCCGCGCGGGCGGCGCGGCGTCGAAGCTCTCGGAACGGCCGTCGCTGCGCTTCGACGACGCCATCGGCAACGACGAGGCGAAGGCGGCGCTCAACCGGGTCAAGGCGTTCATGCACGATCCGGCGCGCTATGCCGCGCTCGGCGCCGCCGCGCCGCGCGGCGTGCTGCTCGTCGGCCCGCCGGGCGTCGGCAAGACGCTGCTCGCGAAGGCGCTCGCGGGCGAGAGCAAAGCCAATTTCATCGCCGTCGACGGCTCCTACTTCACCGCGAGCTTCTACGGCGCCGGCGTCGCCAAGGTCAAGGCGCTCTTCAAGCTGGCGCGACGCCACGCGCCCTGCGTGCTCTTCATCGACGAGGTCGACGGCATCGGCCGGCGCACGCGGAGCGGCGACGGCGGCGGCGCCGAGTCCGAGCTGAACCGCATCATCAACCGCGTGCTGGTCGAGATGGACGGCTTCGAGGCGCTCGACAACGTCGTCGTCGTCGCAGCGACCAACCACGAGAACAACATCGACGAAGCGATGCGGCGCCCCGGCCGCTTCGACATGCTCGTGCGCCTCGCGCTGCCGACGCTGCCCGAGCGGCGGCGCCTGTTCGAGCTCTACCTCGGCAGGGTGCGGAGCGATGGCGCGGCCGACGCGCAGGCGCTCGCGCGCATGACCGCGGGCGCTTCGCCGGCCGAGATCGCCAACATCGTCAACAAGGCGGCGTCGACCGCCGCCGAGGCCGGTGCGGACGTCGTCGGCGAGGAGCACGTGCTGCGCGCGATCGAGACGCACCAGCTCGGCGGCGAGGTCTCGCCGGTCAAGGACCTGTTCACCGAGGCGTTGCGCACCCGGCTCGCGTACCACGAGTCGGGCCATGCGCTCGTCGGCCACTGGCTCAAGGCCGGCCTCGTCGAGCGCGTGACGATCGAGCCGCGCGGCCAGGCGCTAGGCGTCACCTACATGACCCGCGAGACCGAGGATCCGCTCTACAACCAGGCCGAACTGACCAGCCGGCTCGCGATGATCCTCGCCGGCCGCGAGACCGAGCTGCTCGTCTTCGACAGCGTGTCGACGGGTGCGTCGGACGACCTCAAACGCGCCTCGCAGCTCGCGATCGACATGGTCGGCTCGCTCGGCTTCTCGGAAGCCTTCGGCCTGCTGAGCGTCGCCGGTGTGCCTCCGGCCCTGCTCGGGCCCGACATCCAGGCCGCGCTGCTCGCCGAGGCGCGGGCGCTGCTCGAGACCAGCCAGGCGACCTGCCAGCGCGTGCTGCGGTCGAACCGCGACCGCCTCGACCGCCTCGCCCAGCGGCTGCTGCAGGTCGACGTGCTCTCCGGAAGCGAGCTGAAGGAGCTGCTCGGAGAACCGATGCCGCTCCACGCCGTCGCTGCCTGAGGCCTGCTCCGCCTGCCGCGTCGGGCAGACCACCCGCCCGCGCGGCGGAACGGGCGTCCGGCGCATCGCGCACCGCCGGGCACAATCCCCCGGATGACGACGACCGCTACGGCCCCGCCCGTCGACGGGACCGCCTCGCGCCGTGTCCCGCTGATCGTCGCGGCCGCGTTCTTCATGGAGACGCTCGACGCGAGCATCATCGTGACGGCGTTGCCGAGCATCGCCAAAAGCTTCGGAGAATCGACGCTCGCGCTCAGCGCCGGCGTCTCGGCGTACCTCGTCGCGGTGGCGGTCTTCGTTCCCGCGGCCGGCTGGGTCAGCGACCGGCTCGGCGCGCGCAACGTCTTCGCGGCGGCGGTCGCGCTGTTCACGGTCGCCTCGCTGCTCTGCGGCCTGAGCCCGAGCTTCTGGACGTTCGTCGCCGCGCGGGTGCTGCAAGGCCTGGCGGCGGCGTTCATGTCGCCGGTCGGTCGGCTCGTCGTGCTGCGCGAGACGCCGAAGCACCGGCTGATCGAGGCGATGGGCCTGATCGTCTGGCCGGCGCTGATCGGGCCGGTCGTCGGACCGCCGCTGGGCGGGCTGATCGCGACCTACGCGTCGTGGCGCTGGATCTTCTTCCTCAACCTGCCCGTCGGCATCGTCGGCCTGTGGCTGGTGCTGCGCTTCGTTCCGTCGACGCCGGCGGGGCCGCGGACGCCGTTCGACGCTCGCGGCTTCGCCCTCACCGCGCTCGCGCTCGTCTCGCTGATCCAGGGGCTGCAGTGCCTCGCCGAGACGCCGGACCAGCGGGCGCTCGGCGTGCTGCTGACGCTCGCCGGGATCTCGCTCGGCGCGCTCGCGCTCCGCCATGCGCGCCGGGCCGAACGGCCGCTCGTCGACCTGCAGGCGGCGCGCGAGCCGACGTTCGTGCTGAGCCAGCTGACCGCCGGCTTCCTCGGTCGCATCGCGATCAACGCGCCGCCCTTCCTGCTGCCCTTGATGTTCCAGATCGGCTTCCAGGACAGCGCGTTCCGTTCCGGGCTGATGCTCCTGATCTTCATGGGCGGCAACCTCGCGATGAAGGTGGCGACGACGTGGCTGCTGCGCCGCTTCGGCTTTCGCAGCGTGCTCGTCGGCAACGGCCTGATCGGCGCGGTCGCCATTTCCGCGTGCGGGCTCGTCGCGCCCAGCTGGCCGCTCGCCGCGATCGCCGCGGTGCTGATCGTCGGCGGCATGACGCGGTCGATGCAGTTCACCGCGTTCAACACGCTCGCCTTCGCCGACATCCCGCCGGCGGCGCGCAGCGGCGCGACGACGATGACCGCGATGGCGCAGCAGCTCGCGTCGGCGCTCGGCGTGGCGTTCGCGACGCTGGCGCTGGCGGGCTCGCAGGCCGTCGGCGGCCACCGGCCGCTGGCCCTCGGCGACTTCCGCTTCGCGTTCATCGCCTGCGGCGTGCTGCTGGCGCTGTCCGCCCTCGGGCTGACCCGCCTGCCGCGCGACGCCGGCGCCGAAGCGACCGGCGCGGGCTGAGGCCGGCGACCGGCCGGTCTGCCGGCCGCGTGGTCGCCGTCGCCGGCTGCACGTTCGGCAAGCCGCCGCGTCGCCTCGGCCAGGGCGGCGCCGATCTGCCCTCGGCGTGCCGCAACGTCCACGCGAGCACGCGCCGTCGGTTGACTTGCTATCGTGCCGGGCCGCCTGCCTGCGCCGCATTCCGACCTGCATGAGACCGAATCTTCTCGCCGCCCTGCTCGCCGTCGCATCGACGACCGCCTCGGCGCAAACGCCCGACGGGCCGACGCCGCGCGAGTTGCATGCCGCGCAATGCGTCGCCGCGCTCGAGGTCGAGGCCGAGGCGCTGGCCCGCGACGTCAAGTCCGGCGACGAGGCGGCGCGGCCGCGCCTGCAGAGCCGCATCGAGTCGGGCACCGCGTTCGTCGGCGACTCCTACCTCAACGGCCTCACCGACGAGCACCGGGCGCGTGCGCTCGCCAGCGACGCGCTCGAAGCGCAGAAGCGCCTCACCGACGCGCAGCTCGCCGCGCGCCAGGAAGCCTGCGCGACCGAGGGCCGCAAGCTGCTCGACGCCGGCAATCCGCTGCAGCAGGCGGTCGTCAAGCGGCTCGCCCGGCGGCGCATGGAGAAGCTCCTTCAGCCGTCGACCTGATCCGCTCGACGGTGCATCGATAAATTTCTTCGGTCGTCGGCCCGACGACGGCGTGCCGCGCTCACGGCCCGGCTGCGCTGCACCCGCGTCGCACGGGAGCCTCGGTCATGCGGCAGTGAAGTTGCCGTGGAAGCCGTAGGGCAGGCCGTACGGCAGCGTCGCCTCGGCGATGGGCCCGTCGGCCACGACGCGGGCGTCGAAAAGCTGGACGCGGGTGCGGTCGCGCACCGTGTCGTAGCTCGTCCCGAGCAGCCAGGCGTCGAGCTCGTGCCGGCCGCCCGGCTTCGGCACGACGATGTGCTCCTCGACGAAGATGCCGGCGCCATGGTCGAAGCGGGCGAGGCGACCGGTCTCGAGGTCGCGCAGCTGGATGCCGTGGAACCAGGGCACGTCGTCGCGCCAGGTCGCGGCGCTGACGAGATAGCGCGTCGCCCGGCCGTTGCGCAGCGGGTGCACGCGTGGAAACTCGACGAAGTCGTCGGCCGCATCGACGCGCGCCTTGCCGGTGCGCAGATCGAGGACGGCGCGCTGCGTGCTCGACGTCCCGAAGTTCGCCGGCCGGCCGGCGAGCAGGCGCGACGCGCCCGACAGAACGAAGTCGGCGCTCGGCGACGCGACGAAGTCGAGGACGATGGAGCCGTCGGCGCGCTCGTGGGCGTTGCCGACGTGGAACACCATCGCCGACGGCAGCTCGAAGACCCGGCGCTGCGCGATGTCGTCCTTGCGCATCACGAGGATCCTGAGCGGCTCGCCGACATCGTGGACGAGCGCGTGGCCCGAAGCCATGTCCTCGCCGAAGTCGAGCCGGATCGGCGGCAGCGGCACGACGATGTGCCGCGCGGTGATCGCCATGTCGTGCGCCATGCCGCCGGGGTAGGGCGATTCGCCGAACTGCGCCTTGACGAGGCGTCCGCGCGGATCGACGTGCCAGACGACAAGGCGATGGCCGGACGCGCCGATGTTCCAGAGGTGGCCGTCGGCGTCGAGCTTCGGATGCGCCGAGAACGGCAGGCCGGCGAGGTCGTCCTGCCAGGTGACAGGGCCCTGCGTCGACAGGTCGCCGGGGTCGAGCGCGAAGGCCGAGCCGCCCTCCCACATCGCCAGCACCCGGCCGGCATGCTCGAGCGCGTTGGTGTTGGCGACGTTGAAGGTGTCGGGGCCCTGCGCCGGCACGTCGCTGTCGATCTTCGTGCCGTAGGCGGCGACGAGGAACCTGCCCGACGCCTGCTCGGCGACGAACTTCGGCGTGCGCACCATCCGGCCGATGTGGCGGACGACCGGCCTCGCGCCGCCGCCGAAGGTGAACTGCTGGACCATGCCGTCACCAGCGAACCAGTGGTGGTAGCGCTGGCCGTCGCGCTCCATCTGCGCTGGGCCGTTGCGGTAGAAGCGACCGCGCAGGCCGGCGGGCCAGCGGCCGGCGAGCGCGAGCGCGTCGCAGCGGCGGTCCTGAGCGGTTTCGGGGACGCCCTTGAACGGTTTCAGCCAGGGGACGCCGGCGACGGCGCGGTCGAAGGCATCGCCCTCGACGCCGCGGCCGAAGGCGGGCAGGCTCGCGGCGGCGCCGAGCGCGAAGCCTCGGCGGAGAACATCGCGGCGGTGCATGGCTGCCGCCTCACTTCGACATCTTGACGACGACGGGTGTGCCGTCGAGCGCGACGTGCGCGGACTCCCAGCTCGGCGCGGCCATCGGCCGCGGCTTGCCCGAGGCGCCCCACGGCTCGGTGGGAAAGCCGAACGCGTTGGTGTCGAGCTTGCCGTTGGCGTTCAAGTCCTGGAAGAGCGTGAAGGCCACGGCCGCCGCGCTGCCGAGGTTGCAGACGGAGACCTGCATCGTCTCGGCCGTCACCGCGAGCTGCAGCTTGCTCGCCGCGACCTTGTTGAAAGTCGCTTCGTCGGCGTACGCGGCGAGCATCAGCGGGCCCTGGCCGGTGCGCAGGTTCTGCACTTCGACGCGGGTGCAGTCTTCGGCGTGGGCGACCTCGGTCGCGAACGAGAGCAGCGCGAGCGCGGCGGTGGCGAGCGTGAGAGCGGTCTTCATGTCGGAGGCCTTCGTGAGTGACGATGGATCCGACTCTAGGGTGCGCAGGGGCCGGCGCCGGCGGTCGTGCGACGAAGCGTGGGCAGCGGTCGCGAAACGACGGGAGAGGCGCTCGACGAGGGACGCCCCGTGCCGCGAAAGGTCAGCGCGGCGACGTCGGCAGCGGCGCGCGGTCGGTCGTCGCGTTCCACGCCTCGGCGACCAGCGCCGGCTTCGCCGGCTCGGCTCTCGCATGGACCGCCGGGGTGCCGACGGGCAGCAGCGGCACGATCAGCAGCGCGACGATGTTGATGATCTTGATCAGCGGGTTGACCGCCGGCCCGGCAGTGTCCTTGTACGGATCGCCGACCGTGTCGCCGGTGACAGCCGCCTTGTGCGCCTCGCTGCCCTTGCCGCCGTGGTGGCCGTCCTCGATGTACTTCTTCGCGTTGTCCCACGCGCCGCCGCCGGTGCACATCGAGATCGCGACGAACAGCCCGGTGACGATCGTGCCCATCAGCAGGCCGCCGAGCGCCGCCGGCCCGAGCAGCAGGCCAACGACGACCGGCACCACGACCGGCAGCAGGCTCGGCACGATCATCTCCTTGATCGCCGCCGTGGTCAGCATGTCGACCGCGCGGCCGTACTCGGGCTTGGCCGTGCCTTCCATGATGCCCTGGATGTCGCGGAACTGGCGCCGCACCTCGACCACGACTGCGCCGGCGGCCCGGCCGACCGCCTCCATCGCCATCGCGCCGAAGAGGTACGGGATCAGGCCGCCGATGAAGAGCCCGACGATGACGCGCGGATCGCTCAGATCGAAGCTCACGTGCACGCCGCGGCCCTCGAGCGAATGGGTGTAGTCGGCGAAGAGGACGAGCGCCGCCAGGCCCGCCGAGCCGATCGCGTAGCCCTTGGTGACCGCCTTGGTCGTGTTGCCGACGGCGTCGAGCGGGTCGGTCACGTCGCGCACCGCGGCCGGCAGCTCGGCCATCTCGGCAATGCCGCCGGCGTTGTCGGTGATCGGTCCATAGGCGTCGAGCGCCACGACGATGCCGGCCATGCTCAGCATCGAGGTCGCCGCGACCGCGATGCCGTAGAGCCCCGCGAGGCCGTAGGCCGCGAGGATGGCGATGCAGACGAAGAGTACCGGCCAGGCCGTCGAGCGCATCGAAACGCCGAGGCCCGCGATGATGTTGGTGCCGTGGCCGGTGGTCGAGGCCTGCGCGATGTGGCGCACCGGCTTGTATTGCGTGCCGGTGTAGTACTCGGTGATCCAGACGAGCGCCGCGGTGAGCACCAGGCCGACCGCGCAGGCGCCGAAGAGGCGGAGCCGCGTGCCCGGGCCGACGGCGTCGTCGGGCATGAAGAGGACGGTGACGACGTAGAACGCGATCAGCGACAGCACGCCCGCGACCGCCAGGCCCTTGTAGAGCGCCGGCATCACGTTCTTCATGCCCGGACTCGCCTTGACGAAGAAGCAGCCGACGATCGACGCGACGATCGAGACGCCGCCGAGCAGCAGTGGATAGACGACGGCAGCGAACGGTGCGTTCGCGACGACGAGCGCGCCGAGCGACATCGTCGCGATCAAGGTCACGGCATAGGTCTCGAACAGGTCGGCGGCCATGCCGGCGCAGTCGCCGACGTTGTCGCCCACGTTGTCGGCGATGACCGCCGGGTTGCGCGGGTCGTCTTCCGGGATGCCGGCCTCGACCTTGCCGACGAGGTCCGCGCCGACGTCGGCGCCCTTCGTGAAGATGCCGCCGCCGAGCCGCGCGAAGATCGAGATCAGCGACGCGCCGAAGGCGAAGCCGAGCATCGGCTTGAGCACGGTCGCGAGCGTCGCGGCTTGCGGCGCGCCCTGGGTCAGGAAGAGAAAGAAGAGCGCGACGCCGAGCAGGCCGAGCCCGACGACGAGCATGCCGGTGATCGCGCCGCCCTTGAACGCGACGTCGAGCGCCGGGCCAATGCCCCTGGTCGCTGCCTGCGCGGTCCGCACGTTGGCCTTCACCGACACGTTCATGCCGATGAAGCCGCACGCGCCCGACAGCACCGCGCCGAGCACGAAGCCGACCGCGCTGACCGGGTCGATGAAGATGCCGATCAGGACCGCGAGGACGACGCCGACGATGCCGATCGTCTTGTACTGGCGCGCGAGATACGCCGCGGCGCCCTGCTGGATCGCCGACGCGATCTCCTGCATGCGCGGGTTGCCGGCGTCCTGCGCCAGGATCCAGCTGCGCTGCACGAAGCCGTAGACCACCGCGACGAGTCCGCACACGAGCGCGAAGTACACGGCCATCGAGATCGTGGTCACAGTGCTCTCCTCGTTGTTCCCGACCGCGGGGCCGGTTCATGCTATGGGAAGCATTGTGGCGAGGCAACGACGGCTGTCATGGTGTTTTCCAGCGGATGCGCTGCCGTCGGCGCGGGCCCGCCGAATGCTCGCTGACTAGAATGCGGGGCTCTTCGTTGCCCCGCACGACACCATGAGCCTGCACCGCGTCACCCCCGGCCCGAAAGCGCCAGACCAGTTCAACGTCGTCATCGAGATTCCGATGAACGCCGACCCGATCAAGTACGAGGTCGACAAGGACAGCGGCGTGCTCTTCGTCGACCGTTTCATGACGACGGCGATGCACTACCCGTGCAACTACGGCTACGTGCCGCAGACGCTGTCGGACGACGGCGACCCGGTCGACGTGCTGGTCATCACGCCGTTCGCACTGTCGCCCGGCGTCGTCGTCACCTGCCGTCCGATCGGCGTGCTGAAGATGGAGGACGAGGCCGGCATCGACGCGAAGCTGCTCGCCGTGCCGATCGACAAGGTGCTGCCGATCTACACCCACTGGCAGAAGCCCGAGGACATCAACCAGATGCGGCTGAAGGCGATCCAGCACTTTTTCGAGCACTACAAGGATCTCGAGGCCGGCAAATGGGTCAAGGTCCAGGGCTGGGAAGGCCCGGAGGAAGCGAAGAGAGAGGTGAGCCTCGGCATCGAGACGTACCGGAACCGGGCGGCAGCGGAAGCGTCGTAGGGCGTCCTCGCCTCGTCTAGGAGCGTGGGCGGCCGTTCAGGTCGTCGCCTTGAACGGCCGCCTTTCGTTGAGCTCGTCGAGATAGGCCGCGACACCCGAGCCCTCGCGTTCGAGGAAGTCCGCGATCGCGCGCGAGAACTGCGGGTGCGACAGCCAGTGCGCCGACCAAGTCTGCACCGGCAGCAGGCCGCGCGCCATCTTGTGCTCGCCCTGCGCGCCGCCCTCGAAGCGCTTGTAGCCGTTGTCGATGCACCAGGCGAGCGGCTGGTAGTAGCAGGCCTCGAAGTGCAGGCACGAGACGTGTTCGGTCGCGCCCCAATAGCGGCCGAAGGCGACGCGGCGGCCGGGGTCGATGCAGACGAGCGACACCGCGATGCGCTCGCCGGCGCCGTCGCGGGCGACGAAGAGCAGCCAGTGCTCGGGCATCGTCGCCGCCATGCGGGCGAAGAAGTCGCGCGTGAGGTAGGGCGTCGAATGGTGCTCGCGGTAGGTCTGGCGGTAGCAGCGGTAGAAGTAGTCCCAGTCGTCCGGGCGGATCTGGTTGCCGACGAGCGCGGTGAACGTGACGCCGGCGTCGGCGACCTTGCGGCGCTCCTGCTGGATCTTCTTGCGCTTCTCGCGCTGCAGGCTGGCGAGGAAGGTGGCGAAGTCGCCGTACGGCTCGGGCTCGGCGTTGCTCCAGTGGAACTGCACGGTGCTGCGCATCAGCCAGCCCTCGGCACGCGCCACCTCGGCGTCGGCGTCGTCGAGGAAGAGGAGGTGCGCGGACGACAGGTCGGCGTCGATCGCCAGCTGTCGCATCGCCAGCAGAAGCAGCCGGCGGCCGGCGGCGTCGCTCGCGAGCAGGCGCGGCCCGGGCACCGGCGTGAACGGCACGGCATCGAGCAGCTTCGGGTAGTAGGCGAGGCCGTGGCGCTGGTAGGCGTCGGCCCAGGCCCAGTCGAAGACGTACTCGCCGTACGAATGGTCCTTCAGGTAGAGCGGGCAGGCAGCGACAAGCTCGGCGCCCCGCTGCACGGCGATGAACTGCGGCGCCCAGCCGGTCTCGGCCACGGCGCTGTTCGACCGGTGCAGCGCGACCAGGTATTCGTGGCGGACGAAGGGCGTCGCGCTCGGCTGCGCGTCGACCAGTGCATTCCAGTCGGCTGCCGAGATCGCCGCAGGGTCGTCGAAGACGCGGACGACCTCGTCACCGGTCCGGGGCGTCTCTCGTGGTTTCATGGGCGGCATCCCTCGCGAAAATTCTCAGGCGACGCCGAGGGCCGCGTCGCGCATGCTAAGTCAACCGCTGCGGCACTGCCGTCGACCGCTCGGCCGGGGGCACCGCCCGCGCTCGGGGGCGTCGACGTAAACTCGACGTGTGCAGTTGCAACAAGTGGAGTCGCCCGTGAAGCAGATCACCGCCATCGTCAAGCCGTTCAAGCTCGAAGAAGTGCGCGAGGCGCTGGGCGCCGTGGGCGTCACCGGGCTCACCGTCACGGAGGTCAAGGGCTTCGGCCGCCAGAAGGGCCACACCGAGCTCTACCGCGGCGCCGAGTACGTCGTCGACTTCCTGCCGAAGGTCAAGCTCGAGGTCGCGGTCAAGGACGCCGACGTCGACCGCTGCATCGACGCCATCGTCCGCGCCGCCAAGACGGGCAAGATCGGCGACGGCAAGATCTTCGTCACCTCGATGGAGCAGGTCGTGCGCATCCGCACCGGCGAGATGAACGACGACGCGATCTGAGCGCGTGACGCGGGCGGCAGGGAGCGTGGCCGGCCCACGCTCCCGGCCTCGGCCGAGCTCAAGGCGCGAAGCGCAGCCAGAGCGCGGTCATCCAGAGACCGCCGCAAAGCAGCACCGAGAGGAACACCGCGGCGCTCGCCAGATCCTTGGCGCGCTTCGAGAGCTCGTGCAGGTCGAGCGAGATGCGATCGACCGCGGCTTCGACGCTCGAATTGAGCAGTTCCACGATCAGCACGAGCAGCACCGAGCCGATCAGCAGCGCCATCTCGAGCCAATTGCGGCCGAGCCAGAAGGCGGCCGGCAGCATCACGACGGCGAGGCACAGTTCCTGGCGGAACGCCCGTTCGCCATGGAACGCCGCCTGCAGGCCATGGACTGAATGCCGCGTCGCGCGCACGACCCGGGCGAAGCCGACGGCCGTGTCCCGCGACGGCGTCATCGGGCGGCGCCCGCGCGCACCGGCCGGCGGCGCGATCTCTCGGCCTTCGGCACGTCGACGAGCCGGGTGCCGCACAGCGCGTCGTGCCAGAACTGCCGCTGCGGATGCAGCAGCGCGAGCAGCGCATAGGCGACGACACCGACGCCGACGGCGAGCAGGCCTTGCCAGCGCGTCCAGCCGTTGAGCGACGCGATCAGCGCCGCCGGCGCGAACCAGGCACACGCGGCGACGAACCGGCACAGCGCGCGAGGCTGGCTCAACGGACCGCCGTCGGTGGTGACGACGCGGATGTGCCAGGTCTGCATCGGCAAGGTCTGACCGCGGACCGACCAGAACCAGCCGAAGTACGTCGCATAGATCAGCAGCGTGATCACGCGCAGGGCGGCGTCGCTCTGCAGCGGATGCTGGTGGCCGGTCAGTGCGACGAAGAGCGCGCCGAGCGCGCCGGGGACGAGCCCGATGCCGAAGAGCAGGAGGCCTTCGTAGACGAACGAGGCCATGCGGCGACCGAGTCCGGGGGTGACGATGCGATGCGGCGGCGCGGCGGCGCGGTGCGCGGACGGCTGCGCCGTCTCTTGCGCCGGCGACGGGTCTTCCATGCGTGGCGGCTCGGTCACGGCCTCGCCGGTGACGCGAGCGGCGCCGACGCGGGCGACGCCGGCCGTGGCGACGCTGCCTGCGGACCGTGCCGCGGCAGCAGCGTCGACTTGTTGACGAAGTCGGGCGTCGCCGCGATCTTCGGCATGCCGGCCTGCTGATGCGCCGGCGGCTCCGGCGGGCGGATGATCGACGTCGTCGTGGCACCGGGCCGCGCCTGCACGAGCGTCGGAGCGACAGGGTGCGGCCGCGCGGCAAGTTGCGGCGGCGCCCCGGCACCTGCCATCGATTGGATCGCGCCGGGTGCGACCGGTTCGCGTGCCGGCGGCGGCCGGCGCGCCGCCTCCGACGCCCGCTCGGCGAGCAGCCGCTTCCGTTCGTCCGGCAGCGACTGGTAAGCATCCCAACGCGCCTGGCGGTCGCGCAGCGGCACCTGCCGCGCTTCCTGATAGCGAAGCCTCGCCTGGCCGCGCTGCTCGGGCGTGAGCTTCGCCCAGTCGGTCATGCGGGTCTGGATGCGCTCGCGCTCGTCCGGCGACATCTTCGGAACACGGGCGGTCAGCTCGAGCCACTTGCGCTTGTGCTGGGCGGCGATCGTGCCCCAATCGCGTTCCAGCGGCCGCAGGAAATCCTTCTGCGAGGCGCTCAGCTCGCGCCACGCCGGACCGGCCTCGGCCGGCACCGCCGCACGTGCGGGCAGCGTGGCGGCGGCCGGTTGCTGCGCGCCGATGGCAGCGGACCCTGCACAGAGCACGCACACCAGCACACCGCGGAGCCGACGCCATCCCCGTTCGATGCCGCTGCGACCGGTGAGCGCCATCGCCGGGCGGGTCACTCGTTCGGCGTCTTCAGGTACTCGACGAAGCCGGCGTCGCTGTAGGCGGTGGGCGGCAGGTCGTCGGACAGAAGCGCGGCGTCGATCTCCGCGGCGGCCGAGATCTGGCTGCTGTCCTGCCACAGCTGGATCAGCAGCAGGCCGCCGGCGAGGATCACGAGCGGCAACAAGCCGGCGAACCGGAGTCGCCAGCCGGCCGCCCAAGCCCCGCGAGACCGGCTCGCACCGCCGGCTGCCGCTGCCCGCGCGGCAGCCGCCGGGCCGGTGCGCGCCCGCAGCAGCGCTCGCTCGCGGGCGAAGCGAAGGCGTTCGGTGATGTCCGCCGGCAGCGCCTCGGCACCCTCGGTCAGGCGCGAAGCGAGCCGCAACGCCACGCGCGACTCGAGCGTCGACAACGCGCCGGCAGGCGTCGACGCGCGGGTGCGACCGGGCGTCGATGACAGGGGAGCGGAAGGGGCGAGGAAGTGGGTGCTGTTCATGGTCCGATTCCCTTTGTCTGCAGGGCCTTGGCCAAGGCATGCACGGCGCGAGAGCAATGGGTCTTGACGCTGCCTTCCGAGCAGCCCATGACCGCGGCCGTCTCGGTGACATCGAGTTCCTCCCAGTAACGCAGGAGGAAGGCTTCGCGTTGACGGCCGGGCAACCGGCCGATCTCCGACTCGATGACATGCAGGATCTGCGCCCGAGAGACCGAGTCGGACGCGCTCTCCGACGCCAGCGAGCCGCCGAGCGCCTCGAGCGTCTCGAGGATGTCGAAGTCGCCGTCGCCGCCCGGTGCCTCGAAGTCGGAGAAGTTGCGGACCAACGCGTTGCGCACCTTCTGACGTCGGAACCAATCCATCGTCGCGTTCGACACGATGCGCTGGAACAACAGCGGCAGTTCCGCGGCCGGCCGGTCGGCGTACTTGTCCGCGAGGCGGATCATCGCGTCCTGCACGATGTCGAGCGCTGCGTCCACGTCGCGGACCGCGAACTGCGCGCGCTTGAAGGCGCGCTTCTCGACGCTCTTGAGGAAGTCGGAAAGTTCTTTGTCGGAAGCCAAGGAGGATGCGGAAGAGACCGACCGGCCTCCGGAGTGCTCGAGCGTCGCGGAACGACGCCGCTACGGTCGGGCAGCATTATGCCGCCGCGTGGCTTCGCGTCGCGTACCGGGCGACGGATGCGATACTCACCGGTTGCACGACAGTCGGCCCCGACGCGTCGCCCCATCCGGGCGACGGTGTGACGGGCCCCACGGCACCACACCCGTCTCACGAGGACGCGGAGAGGTGCACCGATGGTTTTTCGTCAGAGAAAATCACAGAGGTTCTCGATGGACATTTCAACGACCGCTCTTCCCGCGTCCGAGACCCGGCGCACTGCCGCCTCCCACCCCGAGACGCTTCGCACCGATCCGAACGGCTCCGAGATTCTCGTCAAGTGCCTGCAGACCGAGGGCGTCAAATTTCTCTGGGGCTACCCCGGCGGCGCCGTCCTCTACATCTACGACGCGCTCTACAAGCAGGAGACCATCCAGCACGTGCTCGTCCGCCACGAGCAGGCGGCCGTCCATGCGGCCGACGGCTACGCGCGCGCCACCGGCGAGGTCGGCGTCGCGCTCGTCACGTCGGGTCCGGGCGTGACCAACGCGATCACCGGCATCGCGACGGCCTACATGGACTCGATCCCGATGGTGATCATCACCGGGCAGGTGCCGACGGCCGCGATCGGCCTCGATGCCTTCCAGGAGTGCGACACCGTCGGCATCACCCGGCCGATCGTCAAGCACAACTTTCTGGTGAAGGACGTGCGCGACCTCGCGGTCACGCTGAAGAAGGCGTTCCACATCGCCCGCACCGGCCGGCCCGGGCCGGTCGTCGTCGACGTTCCGAAGGACGTCTCGCTCAAGACGGCGCCGTTCTTCTACCCGGATCGCGTCGAGTTGCGTTCGTACAACCCGGTGAAGAAGGGCCACGGCGGGCAGATCCGCAAGGCCGTGCAGCTGCTGCTGTCGGCGAAGCGCCCGTATCTCTACACGGGCGGCGGCGTCATTCTCGGGAATGCCTCGGCCGAGCTGCGCGAGCTGGTCGAACTGCTCGGCGTGCCGATCACGAACACGCTGATGGGCCTGGGCGCGATGCCGGCGTCCGATCGAAAGTTCCTCGGCATGCTCGGCATGCACGGCACCTACGAAGCCAACATGACGATGCAGCACTGCGACGTGCTGCTCGCCGTCGGCGCACGCTTCGACGACCGCGTGATCGGCAACCCGGCGCACTTCGCGTCGGTCGAGCGCAAGATCATCCACGTCGACATCGACCCGTCCTCGATCTCCAAGCGCGTGCGCGTCGACATCCCGATCGTCGGCGACGTGAAGGACGTGCTGCAGGAGCTGATCGCGCAGATCCGCGATGCGCAGGCGCGGCCCGACGCCACCGCGCTCGCCGTCTGGTGGCAGCAGATCGGCGAATGGCGCAAGAAGGACTGTCTGAAGTTCCAAGACAGCGACGACGTGATCAAGCCGCAGTCCGTGGTCCGGACGCTCTGCGAGCTGACCCGAGGCCGCGACACCTACATCACCTCCGACGTCGGCCAGCACCAGATGTGGGCCGCGCAGTACTACGGCTTCGAGGAGCCGCGGCGCTGGATCAATTCCGGCGGCCTCGGCACGATGGGCGTCGGCCTGCCGTACGCGATGGGCATCAAGCTCGCGAAGCCCGAGAGCGACGTCTTCTGCATCACCGGCGAAGGCTCGATCCAGATGTGCATCCAGGAGCTGTCGACCTGCCTGCAATACGCCACGCCGGTCAAGATCGTCTCGCTCAACAACCGCTATCTCGGCATGGTCCGGCAGTGGCAGCAGATCGACTACGGCGGCCGCTACTCGCACAGCTACATGGAAGCGCTGCCCGACTTCGTGAAGCTCGCCGAGGCCTACGGCCACGTCGGCATGAAGATCGAGCGGCCGAGCGACGTCGAGCCGGCGCTGCGCGAGGCGATGCGCCTCAAGAACCGCACCGTCTTCCTCGACGTACGCACCGACCCGACCGAGAACGTCTGGCCGATGGTGCAGGCGGGCAAGGGCATTTCGGAGATGCTGCTGGGGTCCGAGGACCTGTGACGCGCTGAACGCCGACGCGGGGCCGTGCATCACGAGCGCCCGGCCCGTCGTCGGCGGAACGCACGCCACGGCTTCGGCCGATTCAACCCTTTTTCATCGAAAGCGGGCGTGGCCAAGGGCCGGCGATCACCGTCGTCGTCCCGAAGAGCGCGTCCCGGACGACACCATGAAACACGTCATCGCCTTGTTGCTGGAAAACGAGCCCGGAGCCCTCTCGCGCGTCGTCGCGCTGTTCTCGGCCCGCGGCTACAACATCGAGAGCCTGACCGTCGCGCCGACCGAGGACGCGTCGCTCTCGCGCATGACCGTCGTCACCACCGGCTCCGACGAGGTCATCGAGCAGATCACCAAGCACCTGAACCGGCTGATCGAGGTCGTGAAGGTCGTCGACCTGACCGAGGCCGCGTTCACCGAGCGCGAGCTGATGCTGATCAAGGTCCGCGCCGTCGGCAAGGAACGCGACGAGATGAAGCGCATGGCGGACATCTTCCGTGGCCGCATCATCGACGTCACCGAGAAGAGCTACACCATCGAGCTGACGGGCGACTCGCCGAAGCTCGACGCCTTCCTCGAGGCGATCGACCGCGCCGCGATCCTCGAGACGGTGCGCACCGGCACGAGCGGAATCGGGCGCGGAGAGCGCATCCTCCGCGTATAAAGTTTTCATCGACCGCCCGACAGCAGACAACCAGGAGAAACGAATGAAGGTCTATTACGACAAGGACGCCGACCTCAGCCTCGTGAAGGGCAAGAACGTCACGATCGTCGGTTATGGCTCGCAAGGTCATGCGCATGCGCAGAACCTGAACGACAGCGGCGTCAAGGTGACGGTCGGTGTGCGACGTGGCGGGCCGTCCTGGGGCAAGGCCGAGGGTGCCGGGCTGAAGGTCGCCGAGGTCGCGGAGGCGGTGCGCCAGGCCGACATCGTGATGATGCTGCTGCCCGACGAGCAGATCGCGACCGTGTACCAGAACGACGTCGCGCCGAACATCAAGCAGGGTGCGTCGCTCGCGTTCGCGCACGGCTTCAACGTCCACTACGGCCAGGTCGTGCCGCGTGCCGACCTCGACGTCTGGATGGTCGCGCCGAAGGCGCCCGGCCACACCGTGCGATCGACCTACACGCAAGGCGGCGGCGTGCCGCACCTGATCGCCGTCCACGCCGACAGGACCGGCAAGGCGCGCGACCTGGCGCTCAGCTATGCAGCGGCCAACGGCGGCGGCAAGGCCGGCGTGATCGAGACCAATTTCCGCGAGGAGACCGAGACCGACCTGTTCGGCGAGCAGGCCGTGCTCTGCGGCGGCGCGGTCGAACTGATCAAGGCGGGCTTCGAGACGCTGACCGAGGCCGGCTATGCGCCCGAGATGGCGTACTTCGAGTGCCTGCACGAATTGAAGCTGATCGTCGACCTGATCTACGAAGGCGGCATCGCGAACATGAACTACTCGATCTCGAACAATGCCGAATACGGCGAGTACGTGACCGGCCCGAAGATCGTGACCGACGAGACCAAGAAGGCCATGAAGCAGGTCCTGCGCGACATCCAGACCGGCGAGTACGCGAAGAGCTTCATCGTCGAGAACCGCGCCGGCGCGCCGACGCTGATGTCGCGGCGGCGCATCACGGCCGAGCACCCGATCGAGGTCGTCGGCGAACAGCTTCGGGCCATGATGCCGTGGATCAAGAAGAACCGGCTGGTCGACCAGTCGAAGAACTGATGCGCGGCCCGAGCGCGGTGGAGGCGGCATGAACGACGTGACGACCGCGCCCGACGAGCTGGCTCCCGAGGCTCCGCGCCGGCGCAAGGGCCTCTACGTGCTGCCCAACATGGTCACGCTGGCGGCGCTGTTCTCGGGCTTCTACGCGATCGTGATGGCCATCAACGGCCGCTTCGAGTCGTCCTGCATCGCGGTGTTCTGCGCCGCGGTGCTCGACAGCCTCGACGGCCGGATCGCGCGCATGACGAACTCGCAGAGCGCGTTCGGCGAGCAGATGGACAGCCTCTCCGACATGGTGAGCTTCGGCGCGGCACCGGCGCTGATCGTCTACATCTGGGGCCTGAAGGACCTCGGCAAGCTCGGCTGGATTCCGGCATTCGTCTACATCGCCGGTGCGGCGCTGCGGCTTGCGCGCTTCAACGTCAACATCGGCGTCGTCGACAAGCGCTTCTTCCAGGGGTTGCCGAGTCCAGCGGCCGCGGCGATCGTGATCGGGCTCGTGTGGGTGGTCGACGACGCCGGCTTCCGGGCGGTGTCCGCAATGCCGCTGTTCGCCTGGACCGCGTTCGCGGTGACGCTCTTCGCCGGCCTCTCGATGGTCACGAACGCGCCGTTCTACAGCTTCAAGGTCGTCGGCGCGCGTCGCACCGTGCCGTTCATCGTGATCGTGGCGATCGCGATCGCCATCGCGGTCGTCGCGCTCGATCCGCCCAAGATGCTGTTCGCGGTCTTCTGCGCCTACGGGCTTTCGGGCTACGCGGTCTACGGCTGGCGCAAGCTGAAGGGTCGGCCGGTGAGCGTCATCTCGACCTCGACCGACGAGCCGGACGAACAGGGTCTGCACCGATGAGTCGATGCAGGTGCAGCGTGATACATTCCACGAGTGATGCACCTGACCGCTGCGCTTCTACGAATTCTTGGAGAACCTCGGGTTCGCTGATCGCGCACGTCTAGACCATTCAAGTTCGATCCAACGGCCCGTTTGCAACCTGCAGCGGGCCGTTCGCGTTTTGGAGCCTGCAGGCGGCTCAGCCGGCTCGCGCTGATCGATCCCTTCAGCGCTGGCCCTCGAAAGGATTCGCCATGACCGACAAACTGATCATCTTCGACACGACCTTGCGCGATGGCGAGCAATCGCCCGGCGCTTCAATGACGCGCGACGAGAAGCTGCGCATCGCCCGGCAGCTCGAGCGGCTGCGTGTCGACGTGATCGAGGCCGGCTTCGCCGCATCGTCGAACGGCGACTTCGAGGCCGTGCGCGCGATCGCCCAGGCGATCCGCGACAGCACCGTCTGCTCGCTCGCTCGCGCCAACGACCGCGACATCTCGCGCGCCGCCGAGGCACTGCAGGGCGGTGCGCGCACGCGCATCCACCTCTTCCTCGCGACGAGCGCGCTGCACATGGAGAAGAAGCTGCGGATGACGCCCGACCAGGTCTTCGAGCAGGCGCGGCTGTCGACCCGCTTCGCGCGCAACCTCGCTGCCGACGTCGAGTTTTCGCCTGAAGACGGTTACCGCTCCGACCCGGATTTCCTCTGCCGCGTGCTCGAGGCGGTGATCGACGCCGGCGCGACGACGATCAACATTCCCGACACCGTCGGCTACGCGGTGCCCGAGCTCTACGGCCGCTTCATCCTCGACCTGCGCAACCGCATTCCGAACGCCGACAAGGCGGTCTGGTCGGTGCACTGCCACAACGATCTCGGCATGGCCGTCGCCAATTCGCTCGCCGGCGTGATGATCGGCGGCGCGCGGCAGGTCGAGTGCACGATCAACGGCCTCGGCGAGCGCGCGGGCAACTGCTCGCTCGAGGAGGTCGTGATGGCGGTGAAGACGCGGCGCGACCACTTCGGGCTCGAGGTGGGCATCGACGCGACGCAGATCGTCGCCGCGTCGAGGCTCGTCGCGCAGACGACCGGCTTCGTCGTCCAGCCGAACAAGGCGGTCGTCGGCGCGAACGCGTTCGCGCATGCCTCCGGCATCCACCAGGACGGCGTGCTCAAGGCGCGCGACACCTACGAGATCATGCGCGCCGAGGACGTCGGCTGGGCGGCGAACAAGATCGTGCTCGGCAAGCTTTCGGGCCGCAACGCGTTCAAGCAGCGCTTGCAGGAGCTCGGCATCGAGATGGAGTCGGAGGCCGAGATCAATGCCGGCTTCGCGCGGTTCAAGGAGCTCGCCGACCGCAAGAGCGACATCTTCGACGAGGACATCGTCGCGCTCGTGATGAACGAGTCTGCGGGCGGTGCGCGCGAGCACTACCGGCTCGTGGCACTCGCGCAGCGTTCGGCAATGGGCGAACGACCGTTCGCGTCCGTCGCATTCCTGGCCGGCGACACCGAGCACCACGCCGAGGCCCATGGCAACGGTCCGGTCGACGCGAGCCTGAAGGCGATCGAGTCGAAGCTCGGGACTGGCGCCGAACTGCTGCTCTATTCGGTCAATGCGATCACCTCGGGCAGCACAGAATCACAAGGCGAGGTGACGGTGCGACTGCAGCTCGGAGGTCGGGTGGTCAACGGTGTCGGTGCCGATCCGGACATCGTCGTGGCGTCGGCGCAAGCCTACCTCGCGGCGTTGAACAAGCTCCACAGCCGGGTCGAGCGCGTCCCGGCGCAAGGCTGACCGCGACGGCGTGATGACGCGAACGCCCCGGTGCCGCACTTGAGAAAGGCCGCGTAAGTTTCTGATCTTGCGCGCGAAATTCGCGTCACCTACACTCCGTGCCACTCAGTGCAAAGGCCAGCCGTGACATTCGATACCGCGACGTTCCGCGCCAGGTCTTTGGCCTCCGGCCTTCTTGCCGTGGTTGCCGCGCTGACGATGGGTCTGCCCGCACCGGCCGCCGCGGCCGCCGCGGCCGTCGCCAAGAAGCATGTCGGCGCCGTCAAGACGCTGTCGGCCGGCCATCTGCGCCGGGTGCCCATCGTTCGTGCCACGGCGATCGTTCCGTCGCGCCGGGTCGCGACGCTCGTGCGCGTCGAGCCGGCGCGGCCGTCGTTCGGCGAACTCGCCGGCCTGCACGCCACCGCCGACAGTCTCGATCTCAAGTCGAGCGTCGCGCTCGTGCTCGACCAGGACACCAACGAAGTCCTGTTCAGCAAGAACCCTCAGGCCGTCCTGCCCATCGCGTCGCTGACCAAGCTGATGACCGCGCTCGTCGTCACCGAGGCCAGTCAACCGCTCGGTGAGGTCCTGACCGTCACGCAGGACGACGTCGACACCGAGAAATTCAGCCGCTCGCGCCTGCGCGTCGGCACGCAGCTGACCCGCGAGGAGATGCTGCACCTCGCGCTGATGTCGTCCGAGAACCGCGCCGCGCATTCGCTCGGCCGCTACTACCCGGGCGGCCTCGACGTGTTCGTCGCCGCGATGAACCGCAAGGCGCGCCAGCTCGGGATGATGGACACGCACTACATCGAGCCGACCGGGCTCTCGAGCAGCAACCAGTCGAGCGCGCACGACCTTGCGATCCTCGTCAAGGCAGCGCACGACGTGCCGCTGATCCGCGAATTTTCGACGTCGCCGCAGTACGAGGTCGAACTCGGCAACCGTCTGGCGCAGTTCCACACCACCAATGCGCTGGTCCGCAGCCCGTCGTGGGACATCGGCCTGCAGAAGACCGGCTACATCACCGAGGCCGGCCGCTGCCTCGTCATGCAGGCCAAGCTCGCGGGCCGCCAGCTCATCATGGTGTTTCTCGACTCGGCGGGCAGCCGCTCCCGGCTCGGCGATGCCGAGCGTGTCCGGCGCTGGGTGTCGGCGCTGCCGTCGCTGCCGTCGCTGCCCGTCCATTCGCTTCCGGCGACGACCCTCCCCGCGAACACCGCGGTGCTGGTGCCCAAGGTCGCGTCCTGAAGCGCCGCGCCCGGCGGCGCATCGTCAGACCGTGCGGTGGCCGAGCTCTGCCGAGATCTGTGCCGCCGTCGCCTTGAGACGGTCGAGCCAGGCCTCTTCGAGCCGATCGGCGGGCGCCGAGATCGACAGTCCCGCGATCAGCTTGCCCTGGTCGTCGAGAATGCCGGCCGCCATGCAGCGCACGCCGAGCTCGAGCTCCTCGTCGTCGCGTGCCGTGCCGCTCTGGTTAACGCGCATCAGCTCGCGTTCGAGCAGCGGCAGCTCGGTGATGCTGTTGCGCGTATGACCAGCCAGGCCCGTCCGCGTGGCGTAGGCCCGCACGCGCTGCGCGTCGTCGTGCGCCAAGAACAGCTTGCCGACGGACGTGAGATGCAGCGGCGCGCGGCCGCCGATCGCACGGACGACCTGCATGCCCGAGCGCTCGCTGTAGGTTCGCTCGATGTAGACGATCTCGTCGCCCTGGCGCATCGACAGGTTGACCGGCTGGTGCGTCAGGCGGTGCAGCTCGCGCATCGGGCCGAGTGCGGCCTCGCGCACGTCGAGCCGTGCCTTGACGAGGTTGCCGAGCTCGAGCAGCCGCATGCCGAGCCGGTAGGTGCCCGCCTCGGGCCGGTCGACGAAACGACCGATGGTGAGGTCGTTGAGAATCCGGTGCGCCGTCGACGGATGCAGGCCGGTCTGCTGGCTGATCAACTTCAGCGACACCGGCTCGCGGTATGAGGCGAGGACATCGAGCAGCCCGAACGCGCGTTCGAGCACCTGGACCGTCGGCGTCTTCGGTTCGTCGTTCTGCATGCCTTAAATTGTGACGCAAGCGCTTTGCGTTCTGGATGGCGAAACGCGCGCTTGCAATTCGGCGACGCGGCGGTGGGCCCGGTGCGCTGCCATGCTCGCTGTCGTCGCCACTGCATGCTCGGCGGGTGCGGCGACCGGCGTCGAGCCCCCACAACCGCCGGCCGCCTTCGGGCCGCCGGCATATCCGATCCGCAGTTTCGACTTCACCCGGCCATTGGTCCCGGCCGGGCCAGCGTGGATCGCGGTGCCGCGCAGCACCGGCCGTCTGACCCGTGCCGAACTCGGCCTCGTGATCAACACGGCCGATCCGTATTCGGTCGCGGTCGGCGCGTTCTACGCGCAGGCCCGCAAGCTAGCTCCGGAGCAGGTGCTGCGTGTCGCACTTCCGGTGCGGCCTGCACTCACGCCCGGCGAGTTCGACGCGCTCGCTTCGGCGATCGCGGCCCGCTTCGGCGCCGAAACACAGGCGCTCGCGCTCGCCTGGACCCAGCCGTTCGCCGTCGACTGCAATTCCATCACCGGCGCGCTGGCGCTCGGCTACGACGGCGCGCTGTGCTCCCGGCCGTGCGCCGTCTCGCGGGCGTCGCCGTGGTTCGACAAGGCGACCAGCCGCCCGTTCACCGACCTGAAGCTGCGCCCGGCGATGCTGCTCGCGGCGCGCGACGTGGCGTCCGCGAAGGCCATGATCGAGCGCGGCGTCGCCGCCGACTACAGCCTCGGATTGCGCGGCGGCGTGCCGGCGAACGTGTTCTTCGTCAAGACGCAGGACGCGGTCCGGAGCGTGCGCGCACCGCTCTTCCCGCCGCCGGGGCTGCTCCAGGCAGCAGGCGTGCAGGTGCACGTCGAGGCGACCGACGCGGTCGAGAACGCCGACCGGGTGCTGCTCTACATGACCGGCCTGACACGCGTCGACAAGCTCGAGACGCTGCGCTGGCTGCCCGGCGGCGTCGGCGACCACCTCACGTCAACCGGCGGCCGGCTGCTCGACGGCGGCGGCCAGATGTCGATCCTCGACTGGATCGCCTCCGGCGCGACCGCGAGCTACGGCACCGTGTCCGAGCCGTGCGCGCACCCGCAGAAGTTCCCGCATCCGCAGGTCATGCTGCTCAACTACCTGCAGGGATCGAGTCTGCTCGAGGCCTACTGGAAAAGCGTCGCCTGGCCGCAGCAGGGCGTGTTCGTCGGCGAGCCGCTCGCGGCCCCGTTCGCGCGGCGATAGCGCTCGCCGCGGACCGCGTCCTTGCTCGCGCGGCGATCGATCGCTGCGGACCTCGGGACCTGGTTCGCGCGGCGTTTGCGCGCAGCGGCCCTCGGACACCTGTTCGCGCGGCGATCGCCCGCCGTCGGCCTAGCGGCGTCGAACGGACGCGTCAGCGTGCGGCCGCCGCGAGGCCGCTGCGCACGGCGCCTTCGAGCGTCGCCGGATACGGTCCGTCGACGTGGTCGCCCGCGGCGGCAAGGCCCGGTGCGATCGACCCAGACGGTCGCGTTAGCCCCGGCGTGCAGCGGAACGTCGCGCGCTTCTCGGTCAACGTGGCGGGCGGCTCGTCGAAGTGCAGGCCTAGCGCGCGCTCGGCCTGCCGTCGCACCGCGGCCTCCGTCGCCGCGGTGCCGCGCGCGACCCAGGGCGCGGCGCCGCTGATGACGAACGCGAGCAGGCCGTCGGCGCCACCCAGCTGGCCGCGGTCGAAGACGTACTGCGCCGGCGACTCGGCGTCGTCGCGCAGCGCGAGCATGGGCAGCGCGAGGCGCGCGCCCTGGCGGCGCAGGTAGACGGTGACGATCGGCTCGTAGTGCAGCGCCGCGGCCGTGTCGGCCCACGTCGGCGACGTCTCGCGCGCCAGCCGGGCGCTTTCCCGCGGCGGGGCGGCCAGCACGACGCGGTCGAAGCGCAGGCCGTCGACCCGCCAGCCGCCGCCGTCGGCCGCGAGCCGGGCGACGCGGTGGTTGACGCGGATCTCGGCGCCGGCTCGCGCGAGCCAGTGCGCCGCCGGCCCGGGCAGCAGCGCGCCCAGATCGACGCGCGGCAGCAACAGGTCGGCCGAGCCGGGTCCCGAGAAGAGGGCATCCTTGAGCACGCGCAGGAAGACGCGCGCGCTCGCCTCGCCGGCCGGCGTGTTGAGCGCCGCCACGCACAGCGGCTCGATCAGCTCGCGGCGGACCCGCGCCGGCAGCGTCCGGGTCAGCGCCGCGACGGTCGTCGACGGATCGCAGCGGAAGCCGCGCAGCGCCCAGCCGGCCGCCGTGCCGAGCAGCGCGACGCGCTCGGCCCATGTCCAGCCGCGCTGGCCGAGCACGCCGCGAACGAACGCCGGTGCCGCCGGTCCGGGCGGAAGCCGAAGGCCGCCGCCGTCGGGCGTCGCGAGCTGCAGCGGCATGCGCAGGAACGCCGCGCCGACGTCGACGCCGATCAGCGCGAGCAGCCGCAGCGTCTCGACATAGGCGCCGATCAGGATGTGCTGGCCGTTGTCGACCCGCAGGCCGCCGACCGTGACGCCGCGCGCGCGGCCGCCGAGCTGCGGCGCCATCTCGAACAGCGTCACCCGGTGGCCACGGGCGAGGGCCGCTTCGGCCGCACCTCTGCC
>CAXUDL010000003.1:155715-165456 GCA_964249855.1 uncultured Rhizobacter sp.
ACAGCGTCACCCGGTGGCCGCGCCGTGTCGCCTCGACGGCGGCTGCGAGGCCCGCCCAGCCGCCGCCGACGACCGCGACCGTCGCGCTCACCGGCCGCGCCAGTTCGTCCGCATCGCGATCCAGAGCTTGCGCAGCGGCGTCAACGAGGTGCGCTGGTGGAGGACCTGGAAGCCGTCCGCCGCGATCTCGTCGAGCAGCGTGCGGTAGATGTTGGCCATCATCAGCCCGGGCTTCTGCGCCGCCCGGTCGGGCTCGGGCAGCAGTGCGAACGCCTCGGCGTAGGTGCGCCGGGCGCGATCGGCCTGGAACGCCATCAGCGCGGTGAAGCGGTCGCTGTACTCGCGGTCGAGGATCTCGCGCGCCTTGACGTCGAACTGCTTCATCTCGGCCATCGGCAGGTAGATGCGGCCGCGGCGGGCGTCGTCGCCGACGTCGCGGATGATGTTGGTGAGCTGCATCGCGAGGCCGAGCCGGTGGGCGTAGCCGACGGTCGCGGCCTCGGTCCGGCCGAAGATGCCCGAGGCGACCTCGCCGACGACGCCCGCGACGCGGTGGCAGTAGAGCGCGAGGTTGGCGAAGTCGAGGTAGCGCGACTGGTCGAGGTCCATCTGGCAGCCGTCGACGACGTCGACGAGATGCGCGAGCCGGATGTCGAAGGGCGCGGCGTGCGGCATCAGCGCTTTCATGACCGGATGCGACGGTCGGCCGTCGAACGCGGCGGCGGCCTCGCCGCGCCACCATGCGAGCTTGGTGGCGGCGATGCCGGGGTCGTTCACCTCGTCGACCACGTCGTCGACCTCGCGGCAGAAGGCGTAGAACGCCGTGATCGCGGCGCGGCGCGGCGGCGGCAGGAACAGGAACGCGTAGTAGAAGCTCGAACCGCTTCTCGCCGCCTTGTCCTGGACGTACTGCTCGGGCGTCATGCGGGACGCGCCCCGGCACGAGCCGCCGCGGGTCGCATGCGCAGGGCGCGGCCGACGATCGCCGGTGCGTCCCAGGCGCGAAGGACGGGCCGTCGCTGCAGACTGTCGTGACCGGTCGCCTCGATCTTGTCGAGGATGGCGAGCCCCCCCTGGACGACGAGGCGCAGCTCCCAGCCCGCCCGGCCGGGCAGCGCGTGGACCAGCGGCGCGCCGAAGCGCAACTGCGCGCGCGCCCAGCCGACCAGCTCGGCGACCAGCGCGCGCACGGCGGGCGAATCGGCGCGGCGCAGCAACGCCGCCTCGTCGACGCCCGCGGCACGGCAGTCGGCGAACGGCACGTAGAGCCTGCCGCGGGCAGTGTCGACGCTCAGGTCCTGCCAGAAGTTCGCGAGCTGCAGGCCGGTGCAGATCGCGTCGGACCGCCGCAGCGAGAGCGCGTCGGCGACCCCGTGGAGATGCAGCACCAGCCGGCCCACCGGCTCGGCCGAGCGGCGGCAATAGTCGAGCAGTTCGGCCCGGTCGACGTAGCGATGCTTGACGACGTCCTGCTCGAAGGCGCTCAACAGATCGGTCATCGGCGCGAGCGGCAACCCATGCGCCCGGATTGCGGCGGCGAGCGGCCGGAAGACGCCGGCCCAGCGGCCGGACGGCGGCTCGCCGGCGGCGGTGGCGACGAGCATGGAACGGTACGCGGCGAGGTCGGCGAGTCGGTCGGACGGCGCGGCGTCGCCCTCGTCGGCAAGGTCGTCCGCGGTGCGCGCGAAGTGGTACAGCGCGGTCACGGCAGGGCGCAGGGACGGCGGACACAGCAACGTCGCGACCGGGAAGTTCTCGTAGTGGTCGATGCTCACGCGCCGATTGTCCATGCGGACCGCGCAGCGCGTCGCGCCGGGGCGGTGCCGGCTGCCGGGCGACGTCCGGCGAGCGGCTAAACTCTCGGGTTCCCCGAAAGCGGAATCCCGCTTTCCGACCGCATCCGCGCGGGTGGCGAAATTGGTAGACGCACCAGGTTTAGGTCCTGACGCCAGCGATGGTGTGCGGGTTCGAGTCCCGCCCCGCGCACTCGCCAGCAGCGATTGACATCCAGAGAGTCGAGAGAACCATGCCCGTTCAAGTCGAAACCCTCGAGAAGCTCGAGCGCCGCATCACGCTGACGCTTCCCACCGAGACGATCCAGAGCGAAGTCCAGTCCCGGTTGCGCAAGCTCTCGCGCACGGTCAAGGCCGACGGCTTTCGTCCCGGCAAGGTTCCGATGAGCGTCGTCGCCCAGCGCTACGGCTACTCGGTGCACTACGAGGTGATGAACGACAAGGTCGGCCAGGTCTTTTCCGAGGCGGTCAACGAGGCGAAATTGCGCGTTGCCGGGCCGCCGAAGATCACCGAGAAGGACGGCGCCGACGAAGGCCAGGTCGCGTTCGACGCCACGTTCGAGATCTATCCCGAAGTGAAGATCGGCGATTTGTCGACCGCGCAGCTCGAGCGCATCGCGTCCGAGGTCGGCGACGCGGCGATCGACAAGACAATCGAGATTTTGCGCAAGCAGCGCCGCACCTTCGCGCAGCGTCCTGCGTCCGAGGGCGCGGCCGAGGGCGACCGGGTGACGATCGACTTCGAGGGCAAGATCGACGGCGTGCCGTTCGACGGCGGCAAGGCCGACGGCTATCAGTTCCTGATCGGCGAGGGCCAGATGCTCGAGCAGTTCGACTTGGCGGTTCGCGGCATGAAGGTCGGCGAATCGAAGACCTTCCCGCTGCAGTTCCCGGACGACTACCAGGGCAAGGACGTCGCCGGCAAGGAAGCCGACTTCATCGTCACGATGAAGAAGATCGAGGTGCAGCAGTTGCCGGTGGTGGACGAGGCGTTCGCGAAGGCGCTGGCGATCCCCGATGGCACGGTCGAGGCGCTGCGCGCCGACGTCAAAAAGAACCTCGAGCGCGAGGTCAAGTTCCGCGTCCAGGCCCGCAACAAGAGCAATGTCATGGACGCGCTGCTCGCCGTCGCCGAGCTCGAGGTGCCGAAGGCGCTCGTCGCCGGCGAGGTCGAGCGGATGACCGAGGCGGCGCGCGCCGACCTGAAAAAGCGCGGCGTGAAGGACGCCGAGACGGCGCCGATTCCTGCCGGCCTCTTCGAGCCGCAGGCCGAGAAGCGCGTGCGGCTCGGCCTCGTCGTCGGCGAGCTCGTGCGCAGCAACAACCTGCAGGCACGGCCCGACCAGTTGCAGGCGCACATCGAGGAGATGGCGCAGAGCTACGAGAAGCCGGCCGAAGTCGTGCGCTGGTACCTCGGCGACCGCCAGCGGCTGAGCGAGGTCGAAGCGGTGGTGGTCGAGAACAACGTGGCGGATTTCGTGCTCGGCAAGGCGCAGGTCAGCGACCGTGTCGTGCCGTTCGACGAGCTGATGACCGGCTGACCGGCACGGGCCGGACCTTGTCGGCCCGCGAAGCGTCCCCACATCTGCGCCATTCCACTTCGCGAAGGAACGCCATGAGCGCGCTAGACACCAACGATCTCGGCATGGTGCCGATCGTCATCGAGACCTCGGGCCGCGGCGAGCGGGCGTACGACATCTACAGCCGGATGCTGCGCGAGCGGGTGATCTTCCTGGTCGGCCCGGTCACCGACCAGACGGCGAACCTCGTCGTCGCCCAGATGCTGTTCCTCGAGAGCGAGAACCCCGACAAGGACATCCACCTCTACATCAATTCGCCGGGCGGCTCGGTGAGCGCCGGCCTGTCGGTCTTCGACACGATGCAATTCATCAAGCCCGACGTGTCGACGCTCTGCATGGGCATCGCGGCGAGCATGGGTTCGTTCCTGCTCATGGCCGGCGCGAAGGGCAAGCGCTTCGCGCTGCCGAACTCGCGGGTGATGATCCACCAGCCGTCGGGCGGTGCGCAGGGCCAGGCGACCGACATCGAGATCCACGCCCGTGAGATCCTGAAGACGCGCGAGCAGCTGAATCGGATCTACGCCGAACGCACGGGGCAGTCGATCGAGAAGATCCGTGCCGACATGGAGCGTGACTTCTTCATGGATCCTGAAGAGTCGAAGGCGTACGGGCTGATCGACCAGGTGCTGAATCATCGAACCTCTGCGCTGACGGCTTGAGCGCCGGCGCCCGCATGCCGGGCGCGAAGAGGGCAGCAACAACACGTCAAACGGGGCCTTTTTCCCTGCGGAGGCCCCGTTTTCATTTGATTTATGATCGTCCGGAACCGGCGATCTCGCATCGCGGGGTCCGTTCCTCGCCGAAACCACTTCCCTCATGGCCGACAAAAAAGGTTCTTCCAGCGAGAAGGTCTTGTACTGCTCGTTCTGCGGCAAGAGCCAGCACGAGGTGAAGAAGCTGATCGCCGGCCCGAGCGTGTTCATCTGCGACGAGTGCATCGAGCTCTGCAACGACATCATCCGTGACGAGGTGCCCGCGGAGGGCGCCGATGCGAAGGCGGCCAAGTCGGACCTGCCGGTGCCCGGCGACATCAAGGCGAGCCTCGACCAGTACGTGATCGGCCAGGAGGTTGCCAAGCGCACGCTCTCGGTCGCGGTCTACAACCATTACAAGCGGCTCAAGCACATGAGCCGCACCAAGGACGAGATCGAGCTCGCGAAGAGCAACATCCTCTTGATCGGGCCGACCGGCTCGGGCAAGACGCTGCTCGCGCAGACACTGGCGCGGCTGCTGAACGTGCCCTTCGTCATTGCCGACGCGACGACGCTGACCGAGGCCGGCTACGTCGGCGAGGACGTCGAGAACATCATCCAGAAGCTGCTGCAGAACTGTGGCTACGACGTCGAGAAGGCGCAGCGCGGCATCGTCTACATCGACGAGATCGACAAGATCAGCCGCAAGGCCGACAACCCCTCGATCACGCGCGACGTGTCGGGCGAGGGCGTGCAGCAGGCGCTCCTCAAACTCGTCGAAGGCACGATGGCGAGCGTGCCGCCTCAGGGTGGCCGCAAGCACCCGAACCAGGACTTCCTGCAGATCGACACGACCAACATCCTGTTCATCTGCGGTGGCGCGTTCGACGGCCTCGAGAAGGTGATCCAGAACCGCTCGGAGAAGTCGGGCATCGGCTTCGGCGCGACGGTGCACGCCAAGAGCGAGAAGCGCGTGTCGGAGATCTTCCGTGATGTCGAGCCGGAGGACCTGATCAAGTTCGGCCTCATCCCCGAGCTCGTCGGTCGGCTGCCGGTCGTCGCGACGCTCGGCGAGCTGACCGACGACGCGCTTGTCCGCATCCTCACCGAGCCGAAGAACGCACTGGTCAAGCAGTACCAGAAGCTGTTCGCGATGGACGGCGTGGAGCTCGAGATCCGGCCGTCGGCGCTGCAGGCGATTGCGCGCAAGGCGCTGGCCCGCAAGATCGGCGCACGCGGCCTGCGCTCGATCATGGAGCAGTCGCTGATCGACACGATGTTCGATCTGCCGACGCTCGACGGCGTCGCCAAGGTCGTGCTCGACGAGCACACGATCGAGGACGAGGCCAAGCCGCTGCTCGTCTACAGAGAGCAGAAGGCGAGCGCCTGAGCGCCGCCACGGCGTTCGCTTCGCCCGTCCGGCGCCGGCGGCTGCCCAGCCGCCCGGCGTTCTTGCAATCGTTCGCTCGGACCTGATATCGGTCCGAGAGAGAAAGGATCCTCAATGTCCGGACATCCCGTTCTTCCCGCCGAAAGAATCACCCTGCCGCTGCTGCCCTTGCGCGACGTGGTGGTCTTTCCCCACATGGTGATTCCGCTGTTCGTGGGTCGCCCGAAGTCGATCAAGGCGCTCGAAGTTGCGATGGAAGCCGGCCGGCAAATCATGCTGGTCGCGCAAAAGGCGGCCGGCAAGGACGAGCCCAAGCCCGACGACATGTTCGAGGTCGGCTGCGTCTCGTCGATCCTGCAGATGCTGAAGCTTCCCGACGGCACGGTGAAGGTGCTCGTCGAGGGTATCCAGCGTGCCGACACCCACACGATCAGCGACAACGGCGAGTACTTCGTCGCCGACGTGACGCCGGTACCCCCGTCGGCCGACACCAAGCCCGAGATCGAGGCGCTGCGCCGCGCGGTCACGCAGCAGTTCGACCAGTACGTCAAGCTCAACAAGAAGATCCCGCCGGAGATCCTGACCTCGATCGCGGGCATCGACGACGCCGGGCGCCTGGCCGACACCATCGCCGCGCACCTGCCGTTGAAGCTCGAGAACAAGCAGTCGGTGCTCGACCTCTACGCCGTCGACAAGCGGCTCGAGAAGCTGCTCGAGCAGCTCGAGCACGAGGTCGACATCCTCCAGGTCGAGAAGCGCATCCGCGGTCGCGTCAAGCGCCAGATGGAAAAGAGCCAGCGCGAGTACTACCTCAACGAGCAGGTCAAGGCGATCCAGAAGGAGCTGGGCGACGGCGAAGAAGGCGCCGACATGGAAGAGCTCGAGAAGAAGATCATCGGCGCGAAGATGCCCAAGGACGCGCGCAAGAAGGTCGACGCCGAGTTCAAGAAGCTGAAGCTCATGTCGCCGATGTCGGCCGAGGCGACGGTCGTGCGCAACTACATCGACACGCTCGTCAACCTGCCGTGGGCGAAGAAGACCAAGATCAGGCAGGACCTCGCCTTCGCCGAGAACGTGCTCAATGAAGACCACTACGGCCTCGACAAGGTCAAGGACCGCATCCTCGAGTACCTCGCGGTGCAGCAGCGCGTCGAGAAGGTGAAGTCGCCGATCCTCTGCCTCGTCGGGCCTCCCGGCGTCGGCAAGACTTCGCTCGGGCAGTCGGTCGCACGGGCGACGGGCCGAAAATTCGTGCGCATGGCGCTCGGCGGCGTGCGCGACGAGGCCGAGATTCGCGGCCACCGCCGCACCTACATCGGCTCGATGCCGGGCAAGGTGCTGCAGTCGCTGACCAAGGTCGGTACCAAGAACCCGCTCTTCCTGCTGGACGAGATCGACAAGCTCGGCATGGACTTCCGTGGCGACCCGTCGTCGGCGCTGCTCGAGGTGCTCGATCCCGAGCAGAACCACACGTTCAGCGACCACTATGTCGAGGTCGACTTCGACCTGTCGGACACGATGTTCATCGCGACGTCGAACTCGATGAACATCCCGCCGGCGCTGCTCGACCGGATGGAAGTGATTCGCCTGTCGGGTTACACCGAGGACGAGAAGCTCAACATCGCGCTGAAGTACCTGATGCCGAAGCAGGCGAAGAACAACGGCGTGAAGCCCGAGGAGATGGACGTCACCGAGTCGGCGGTGCGCGGGATCATCCGTTACTACACCCGGGAAGCCGGCGTGCGGTCGCTCGAGCGCGAGATCAGCAAGATCTGCCGCAAGGTGGTCAAGGCGATCCAGCTGAAGCAGGTCACCGACAAGGTCGTCGTCACCGAGGACAACCTCAACGACTATCTGGGCGTGCGCAAGTACAGCTACGGCCAAGCCGAGAAGTCGAACCAGATCGGCCAGGTCGTCGGTCTCGCTTGGACCGAGGTCGGCGGCGATCTGCTGACGATCGAGGCGGCGGTGATGCCCGGCAAGGGCAACATCATCCGCACTGGCCAGCTGGGCGACGTGATGAAGGAGTCGGTCGAGGCGGCGCGCTCGGTCGTGCGCAGCCGCGCGCGGCGGCTCGGCATCAAGGACGAGATGTTCGAGAAGCGCGACGTGCACATCCACGTGCCCGACGGCGCGACGCCGAAGGACGGTCCGAGCGCCGGCGCGGCGATGACCACCGCCTTCGTGTCGGCGCTCACCGGCATCCCGGTGCGTGCGAACGTCGCGATGACCGGCGAGATCACGCTGCGCGGCGAGGTGACGGCGATCGGCGGCCTGAAAGAGAAGCTGCTCGCGGCGCATCGCGGCGGCATCACGACCGTCATCATTCCGGAAGAGAACGTCAAGGACCTGCAGGACATCCCCGAGAACGTCAAGAACAAGCTCGAGATCGTCCCGGTCAAGTGGATCGACCGGGTGCTCGAGGTGGCGCTTGAAGCCGTGCCGCAGCCGTTGCCGGACGACGAGCCGGTCAAGCCGGTCGAGGAGGCCAAGGTGGCGCCGCCCACCGGTGCGGAGGCGCTGACGACGCACTGAGCCGAGGATCTGGACGCGCGGTTCTCTGGCGGCGGGGCCCTTGCCGAGGCCGGGTCGCCGACGATTTTGTGCGGCGGCAAGGCGACGGTCGTCCTCGGTCTCGCGCTTCAGCACCGCGCGCGAGCTCGGCGTCGCGCTGCCGCAGACGGCAGGAGCGACGCTGCGGAAGCAGGTCTGCGCGGCGCACGCCGTCGGCGACCACGATCAGTCGGTGCCCGCGCGGGCGCTCGAGCCGATGGCCGGGCACGAGGTCGCGTCGGCATGACGTCGTGCCGTCGCCCGGCGGTGCCGGGAGCGCGAGCTTGAACGCCGATCCTCGCGCCTTGCTGCGCCGCATGTTCGACGCCGCGATCGCCGCGGCGCAGCCGGCGCTCTGCCTGCCGCCGCATCTGCCGCCGCCGCCGACGGGGCGAACCGTCGTGATCGGCGCCGGCAAGGCGTCGGCCGCCATGGCGCGGGCGCTCGAGGAGCATTGGGACGCGCCGCTCGAAGGCCTCGTCGTCACGCGCTACGGCCACGAAGTGCCGTGCCGGCGCATCGAGATCGTCCAGGCCGCGCATCCGGTGCCCGATGCCGCGGGCATCGAGGCGACGCGCCGGATCCGGCAGGCGGTCGAAGGCCTGACGGACGACGACCTCGTCATCGCGCTGATCTCCGGCGGCGGCTCCTCGCTGCTCGTCGAACCGGTTGCCGGGCTGTCACTGGCCGACAAGCAGGCGGTCAACCGCGCCTTGCTCGCGAGCGGTGCGACGATCACCGAGATGAACTGCGTGCGTCGGCACCTGTCGGCGGTCAAGGGCGGCAGGCTCGCCGCCGCCTGCCACCCGGCGCGGGTGCTGACGCTGCTGGTCTCCGACGTGCCGGGCGACGCGCCGGTCGACATCGCTTCCGGCCCGACCGTCGCCGACCCGAGCACCTGCGCCGACGCGCTCGCGATCGTCGACCGCTACCGGATCGCACTTCCGCCGGCGGGACGCCAAGCGCTGACGAGCGGCGCGGCCGAGAGCGTCAAGCCGAACGATCCGAGGATCGCCGGGAACGAGGTCAGGATGATCACCGCCCCGCAGACCGCGCTCGAAGCCGCCGCGCGCGTCGCGCGGGACGCCGGCTACCGCGCCCACGTCCTCGGCGACAGCCTGGAGGGCGAGGCCCGCGACGTCGGCAAGGTGCTCGGCGGCATTGCGCGGCAGGTCGCCACCCGCGGCCAGCCGTTCGGGCGACCGTGCGTCCTGCTGTCGGGCGGCGAAACCACGGTGACGTTGAGGGGCGCCGGCCGCGGCGGCCGCAACGTCGAGTTCCTGCTCGCGCTCGGCCTCGCGCTCGACGGCCTGCCCGGCGTCCATGCACTCGCCGGCGACACCGACGGCGTCGACGGCATCGAGGAGATCGCCGGCGCCGTGCTCGCGCCGGACACGCTTGCCCGCGCCTGGGCGAGGGGCATCGATCCGCGTGCGAGCCTCGACGCCAACGACGGCCACGGGTTTTTCCAGGCGCTCGGCGACTCGGTCGTCACCGGGCCGACGCTGACCAACGTCAACGACTTCCGGGCGATCCTGATCGACGATCCGGGCCGGTCGACGCACTGAGCGGGCGATGCGTGCCTGCAAATCCGCCGTTCACCACCGGCCCGATCCGGCCCACTCTCCAGGCCAGAACGCAAGGCATTCGAGTTCGCGCGCCGTTCGACCATGCGTTCGGCACGTACCGCACCGACGACAGGTCCGGCCCCGACTGTCTGGGGCGAGACGATG